>JBBAFK010000006.1:0-86204 GCA_041655455.1 Leucobacter sp.
CGCTGACCGGGGCAGTGCGTCATCAACGACGCACTGTTCACGACCGATTTCGAGGGTGGGTGAGGGATCACTCGCCCGCCGATGCTCCCTACTCGCTTCGGTTCTCGATACACTGCCGAAGTATGTATGACAGTGGCGGCTTGTATACTCACAGGGCCGTCGAAACCGACATTGTCGATTACGTGACTGACACTCTTGCGGATCCTGTCAGGCGGTTCACGCTCGCGCTGCTCACCGGTTCCCCCGCTCTCGGCATCGCCACGCTCCTCGCGCAGGGAGTCGTTCCCCGGCTCGCGTCCCGAGCCCCTGATGCCGCTCGGCGACCGGCAGCCGTCGAAGGTGCCTGGCCTGTTGACGCTGAGATCGGCTACTGCCTCTCCGAGCAGGACGTGCCGACGACCCCACCGGCTTCGAAGGCCGCTCCGCGGGTTCTCCTCGTGGCGTGCACCGACATCGATGCACTTCCGGCATGGGCCACGAGTGGAACGACCCCGTACGTGCGCACCCTTCCGATCGGGCCACTCTCACTGTTCGAAGCGCACGACTTCATCGAAGCACGGCTCGGCGACTCCGTGGACGCAAGATCCGCGGCAACACTCGCGGACCTCGCGGGCTTCGCCCCGCTACCGCTCGCCATCATCACCGCGGAATCCCGAAGTGCTGGAGCTTTGGAACGGGTCGACGGCAGATGGCGGCTTCTCGGAGACCCGGTGCACCTCGCGCTCGTCCCTTACGTGCGTGCGCAGTTGGCGAGCGTCAGCCCGGACTACGCACGAGTCATGTGCAACCTCGCACTCACCGAGCCGTTCACACTTAACGCCCTCGGCGAGGTCGAACGCGAAACAGCAGTACAACTCCTGCGGGACGGCGAACTCGAGCAGCGCAGCGACGGCATGATCGGGTTTCTTGCCCCGGCCGCCGCCGCCGCGCTTCGGATCCTCGCCCCGCCGGAGGAGCAACGCCGCGCAAGTACTGCAGCGTTCCGGGACGACGAGGGATCACCGGCCGAACTTGAGCGGGCGGTTCGGCACGGCCTCGCCCTCACACCCCGAGCCTTTGAGCGCTTGGCCGATCGGGCCGCCGCGGCCGAGGACTGGCGATCCCTCATCGATCTCGCGGACTACACGGAGGAACACGCCGACCGGCTCGATCGCGAACATGCCGACGGTCGCACCGAACCGGGAGCCTCAAGTCCGTCGGCACTGCGCTGTCGTATTCAACTCTGGTCGGCACGGGCCCTCATTCACGTTGCGCACATCGAAACGCCCGAGAACGCACTGGATCGCGCCGAGCGGCTGCTCGTACGCCCCGACATGAGCCCGCTGGAAGCAGAGGAACTCCGCCGCTTTCAGCGCGTCGTGCGCGCTGAAGTGTTGCACCTCCGCCACGGAAACCTCGAGGGAGCGCTCGCTGTGCTCAGCGGGGATAGGTCAGCAGATCGCACCTCCACGGACACGCCCGCAGGCCCGTCTGCAAGCACACCCGTTCGAGGTGTGGAGTCTGAAGAGGCGCTCCTACCGGTCTACTCGGACGACCCCGAGATTCTCGGCGAGGCGGCGATCCACCTCGTTCTCGGTGGACGACACCGCGATGCCAAGCAGATCCTCAGACGCTCTGACCGCGACTCCGGTCGTCGACACGTCAACGACATCGATAGATTTCGGGGTGGCGCCCCCGATTCCATCCGCACGCGACCCGAGCTCCGAGAACGAATCGCCGTTGCGTCGGCACTGCTGCGTATCGCCTCGGGCAAGCCAGCTCACGCGCTGCGGGACCTCACCCGGCTCGCGGGCAACCGACCGCCAGAAATGAACGGCGCACAACTGCGAGCCGACTCTATTCGCGCTGGCACCGTCACCGCGGCGCTCCAATCCGGAGGGCCCAACACATTCAACACGCTCGAACGCCGGTTCCTCTCAACCAGGGATCCCGGAGTCGACCTTGGCCGCCTCTACGCGCAACGCGCCGCCTGGCAGTTCTTTCGCGGTGATGTCGCCGACGCTCACCGCACCGCATCGCTCGCGCTTGATGCGACCGACACCGTCGATCCCTCGGGAATCCGCGCTGCCGCCATTGCCACTCTTGCGGAAACATCGGCGCTTGGTGGCGACCATGCCTCAGCAACCGCGTATGTGGATCAGCTCGAGCAAGAACCCCCGCGTGCTTCAGGGATCATCGCTGGAACGGTGCAGGCGCACCGTGCGGCGACGCAGCTGCTGCTCCGCACCCCGCATGCGGGTGAGGCTTTGCGCAGGGCCGCAGCACGGTTCCACCAAGAAGGGCAGCTCGGGTTCGCTGCCGAGACCCTGTACGCGGGCGTGCGGTTCGGGCGACGCCGAGCCGCGGCCGACCTGTATGCGCTGGCTGATCACCTCGACGGCGACCTGCATCGCATGCGTGTCGAGCATGCGCGTGCACTGCTCGACGCCGACCCCGTCGCCATGTACACCGTCGCCGAGGAACTGCATGCTGCCGGGTTGTGCCTCTATGCCGCCGAGGTCGCGGCAACCGTCCTACGCACCACAGATATCCCCGGGTCACTGCGTGATCGCGCAACACGGCGCGTCGCTGGATACCTCTCTGAGCAGCCCCCTTCTGCCCTGATCGGGCACCCGCTCCTGCGCATCCCGCACACCGCATCGCATGTTTCGCGGCTCACACCGCGCGAACGCGAGGTGTCCGCTCTCATCGAGGCCGGACTCACGAACGCGGAGATCGCGGATCGACTCAAGCTCTCGCTCGTCACCGTCGAGGGTCACATCACCCG
Organism: Leucobacter sp.; assembly: GCA_041655455.1. Classification (GTDB taxonomy): domain Bacteria; phylum Actinomycetota; class Actinomycetes; order Actinomycetales; family Microbacteriaceae; genus Leucobacter. Next base: position 2,768 of record JBBAFK010000006.1, read on the forward strand.
CATTTATCGGAAGACCGGTGCCAGCCGGCGGGCACCCGCCCGCCGCGGCCTGAGCTGAGCCCGCGCGGTCGGTCACACCCGGGCGCCAGGCCCACGCCCCATCCATCACGGCCCACCGGGTCACCAGGTCACCAGGTCACCAGGTCACCAGGTCACCAGGTCACCAGGTCACTAGGTCACTAGGTCACTAGGTCACTAGGTGTAGTTCCCAGTGAGGTTGTGAACACGATCTGATGGAGTGAGACCGCCGATCCCGGTATGGGGTCGATGATGATTGTAGTGATGAAGCCAGGTGCCATAACTTTCGGCCCTGGCTTCTTCGCTTTCATAAGCGACCGCGTACGCCCATTCCTGCGCGAGGGTGCGATTGAAACGCTCCACCTTTCCGTTGGTTTGCGGCCGGTAGGGGCGAGTGAATCGGTGCTTCACGGTCGGTCCCAGCGCTTCCGCAAACGCGTGCGACCGATAGCAGGGCCCGTTGTCTGTCATCACTCCGGTGATAGTCACTCCGGCGTCGGTGAAGAACGCGCGGGCTCGCTCCCAGAACGAGGCTGCGCTCTCCTTCTTCTCGTCAGCGAGGATCTCTGAATACGCGAGGCGTGAATGGTCATCGACGGCGTGATGGAGGTACACGTAGCCGCGCGAAGGTTTCCCGCCTGCACGCGCTGCTCGATTCGTGACTTGCAACGTGCGCCGTTGCTGGTCTGACCCTCGCCCATGAACTCGCCATCCTCCGCCATCAGGGATACGGCCGAGCTTCTTAATGTCCACATGCACCAACTCACCCGGAGCCTGTTTCTCGTAGCGAATGGCCGAGGTTTTCGGATTGGCAGGCCGGTCGCTTGATCGAGATGTGCGAGGAGAGGCATTCGGTAGCGTGTGATCACGCGCTCGATCGTGGACCGCGGGATACCCAGGTGATAACTGATCCGGTGTGGGCCCCAGCGGCGGGTGAAACGGAGACTAATGATGCGATGCTCGCGCCGCTTCGACAGCCTCGCGGGTGAATGATGCGGGCGCGACGAACGATCGGTCAAGGGCTCACCGGCGCGATACCTTGCTGCCCATTTCGATGCCGTTGCGGGTGAGACTTGAAATCGTTCCGCAGCGCGCCGAACTGGCCATCCTTGGTCAACGATCAATGCGGCGAGGCGAGTTCTACCGATTGGGGTGAGGGGTGCGTTAGCGTGAGACATGAAGACCTCCGTGTGAGGGTGAGAGTTGTGATAAACCCCATCCTTCCGGAGGTCTTCATCTATCTCGAGCGTTCACAACGTCCCGAGGAACTACAACTAGGTCATGATCGTGCGACGGCCATCGCTTCACCCCTCGCGGCCTGAACCGGTTGATTCGCGACCCTCACCGGCCCTCGCACGCTGGATCGCGTCGGCCATGAGCGTTCCGCCGCTCGTCAACAGCGCCCGCCGCCACGGCAGCGTGCCCTCGATCTCGATCTGAATCGTGAAGCTCAGAATCGTCCTAATTACGACGATGATCCCGAGCACGACGGCATCCTCGAGCGTCGGCCCGAGGAGAGTGCGGATGAGGTCCGCAGCGACGAGGATCTCGAGCCCCAGCAAAATCGCTGACCCAATCATGTTGCGCAGCAGTTGGAACGCGCTCGCGCCCCCACGACCCCGCGCCAGAGCGCGAATAGCGAAGATAACCGCGATGGAGATCCCGAGCACCATAGCGAGCACGCCAACGCTTTCCAGGACCACCACGATCACATGAATGGCGCCAACCATGATCTCCGGCATCATGTTCCTCACCCTATCGGACTCGAGGGATCCCACCGCCGCACGTGTCGACGTTTGCTCGAGGCTCCACTCGCGTTGCGCGCGGGTCGGGCAGCGCTCCGCTCGGGTTGCCCTCTACTCGTATTAACTTCTGCTCGCATTGACGACGACCCGGGTTGCACGCCCCTCATCCTGAGCGTGCCCTGAGCCACCTGCCAAGCCGACCGATGCGTCAGGGTGACGATTCTGAGGCAGCGAGACATGCCCACACCAGTACTTGTAGAACGTTTATTTGGAACACTCATTCGACTCTATGCGTTTTCTATGAGATAATAGAGCATGGCTTTCCTCACTGAACTCTCCACCGAAGTGGCTGCACTCGACAGCTATCTCGGTCGTGAAATTGATGCGGAGAGCCTCCCTGCAGCCGTCAATCGTCTCGACTCTGATCGAGTAGTAGAGCTCGTCGAACAGGTCTCGAAGATCACGAGAATGCTGGAGCAGGTTTCGCTCGTGAGTACCGGAATCATCACGACGCGCTCTTCCCGCGAACGGGGACAGTCTGGAACGGCGCAGAAGAACGGATATCGGGACGCCACGGAGTTCATCCGAAATGTTTCCGGCGTGACCCGGGCTGAGGCTGCGCGTCAGGTCCGCGTCGGCGCCGCACTCGTGGAGTCGCACATCGAATCCGCTCAAGGAGCTCCAACTCACGAGTCCTCGGAACTTCCGGTGGCTGGATCTCAAACCCGAGATATTCCCCGGAGAGAGGCAGAGGCCTGGCATGCTCCGCTTGACCAGGCACTTCGGACAGGGAGCATCTCTTCCGGCCAGCACGACGCGATCATGCGCGGCCTCGGCGCTCCACCTTCCCCCGAGTTGCACACCGAAGCGGAAGCCGAAGCACTCACGTCCCGCTGGCAAACCGCCCTCGATGGGCTGATCGCCGAGGCCGAATGGTCTCCGGTGGAGGAGCTTGGGAAGCGGGCCCGCGCGGTCCGCGACCTGCTCGACCCCGAGGGAGCGGAACTACGCTTCAGAGAGCGATACGAGAAGAGGTCTTTCTCGACATGGACGGACCGCGACGGCCTCTCCCACGGGAAATTCGTTTTCGATGATGACGCCGCGAGAACCATCCGGACCGCACTTGGCGCATACCTGCGGCCTCGCACCGGAGGTCCACGGTTCATGTCCGACGAAGATCGCGCCCGCGACCAACAGCTTCGGTCCGACCCGCGAACTAATGCACAGCTCGCCCACGATGCGATGCTTGAACTCATCAACGCTGGCATCAACGCCAAACCAGAGGCAGTATTTGGAACTCGACAAGCGGGTGTGCGCCTGGTCCAGGTGGTCGATCGGAGCGAATATCTCTCTGCACTCCGTGCACGAGAAGTGGAAGCGCTTGCAAAGGCGGAAGCGCTTGCAGAAGCGGAAGCCCTCGCAGAAGCGAAAGAAGTCGCAGAAGTAAAAGCCAATGTAAATCCGAAAACGGAGGTGGCTACAGAAGATTCAGATGCAACAGAGGATCCAGATGCATCAGAGGTTTCAGATGCTTTAGAGGAGCCAGAGGGGTTAGAGGGGACCCAGGGAGAAACTCAGGCGGCAGTGGATCTCCTCGCGCCGGTTTCCCGGTTCGAAGACGACGGTGTCTCCATCCCAACCTCGCTTCTCGCGTCCCGGCGCTGCAACACAGGCATCGTCACCGTGACGGTGGATCGTCAAGGCAACCCGCTCGATGTTGGGCGGGAACAACGCACGTACACTTCACGACAACGGATCGCGCTCGCAACCCGTGACGGTGGCTGCCGGTGGCTCGGCTGTGACCGGCCGGCTTCCTACTGCGAAGCACACCACATCGACCCCTGGGATGAAGGAGGGAGAACCGACATCGACCGCGGAATTCTCCTGTGCCGGTTCCACCACATGCAACTTCATAACAACCGCTGGAGGATTTCCCGTCGAGGTCTCGGGCCCTTCATCATCCATCCGCCAGACGGGAAGCCGTCCATAACGCTGCCGCCGGAGCGCGGAGCCCCGTATCTCCCGGCATCGGTTCCCCGCGACCCGCGCCACCGGGCCGACCCACGGCACCTGGAACACCTGACTACATGACTCACGACCGAAACCGTTTGCACGACCCACCGGCCCGCTCGCGTTCCGCGGCATCTCCCCGTCGTGATCGTAAGATACCCATATGGTCAGCCCCGAAGATGAGGCCACCAAGAGCCTTCACGACGCACAGCAGTTCGCACAGCAGTTTCCGCAGCGAATTCCACAGCAATTCAATGGCGCACAACAGTCCGAGGCTTCACGACGTCACCAAACTGCAAGGCAGCTCGACGCCGCACTTGGCCCCGTCGATTGGACCAAGCTTCCCGACGGCACCATGAAAGACCAGGTCGACGTTCCCAGCGGACAACTCGCACGCATCTCACTCGGACCGACAGACGGTGAACGAGTCCTCCTCGTCCCGGGCGTCACCGGGTCGAAGGAAGATTTCATCCTCATGATGCCGCTTTTCGCAGCCGAGGGATACCGTGTGGAGGCGTACGACCTTGCGGGCCAGTACGAATCCGCCGCAGCCGGACCGGAACAGCTGAACCCACCGAGTAACCGGTATACGCTCCAACTCTTCGCCGACGACCTGCACACGGTGCTGTCGGCGGGCCGCGCCCCAGCGCACGTGCTCGGCTATTCCTTCGCCGGCAGCGTCGCCGCCGCGGTGGCGGTCGCGGATCCCTCGCTCTTCCGCAGCCTCACCTTTCTCTCCGCACCACCCGGTCCAGGAGACTCACTCCGAAGCTTCAAGAAGATCGGCGCGCTCAGCCGGTTCATATCCGGCCGCACCCTCGGACCCCTCTTCATCTCCGCGCTCCGATACAACGTCCACCGGGCGCCCGCGCACCGTGCCGGGTTCGTCAGCATGCGCCTCGAGTCCACACGCCCCTCAAGTGTCGGCGACGTGCTCGCACTCATGCAACGCACACCCGATTTCTCATCACTCAGCGAAACCGGCCTCCCCCTCCTCCTCGCCGCCGGAACCGGCGACGTGTGGCCAGACCGGCTACACCGCGAATACGCGCACCGACTCGGCGCACGCTTCCTCCTCCTCAACACCGGGCACAGCCCCTGCGAAACCACCCCGCACCAACTCACAGAGGCAATGCTCGACCTGATGCGCGGCTAAGTCAGCAATCCGACAACCCGACGCCCGACACTTCCTTGTCCCCCGCGTCAGTCCCGAAAAGCCCGAGAACTACGATTCCGCCTCGCTGCTGCACGAAGCCGACGTCGCCGCCACCAGCTCACCTCACCGAAATACAGTCGCATGCTGTAAAACGCCCAACCCACCCGGCGTTTCAATCCCGAGACATCATCGAACGGTCTTGCCGACACCTTCACGCGCAGCGACCGATCAAGCTCCACGAACATCTCGGGCGCCAACGCAAAACTAATATCGAGATCGTCGTGCATGCGCGGGTCTTGCAGGTGAATCCGTTCGCGCGCGTCGAGCCACGCCTCGCGACGCAGCGCCATGTTCGACCCAAACACGGGGACCTGTCCGAGGAACAGCTTCATGAACCAGAAGTACCCACCGATGTAGATGTACTGACCGACAAAACGCGAAACCGGCCCTCGACCGTAAAAAATTCCCGGTCCGGTCACTCCAGCGAGCGTGGGATCCGCCGCGAACCGCCGTTCGACGCGCTCGAGCCAGTCGGGAGCGGGCCGTGAATCAGCATCGAGCCGCCCCAGAATCTCCCCAGACGCGGCATCAAAGCCCGCGGCGGTCGCTCGCAGCACCCCGCGCACCGGCTCCGTTATCACGCGCGCGCCTGCGGCCCGGGCGACCTTCGCTGTGTCGTCGCTCGAGCCGTTATCTACGACAACGATTTCGTCCGGCTGGCGCGTCTGCACCGCGAGCGCTGCAAGGCAGTATCGAAGCATGCGCGCATCATTGAGCGACGGAATCACAACACTGACGGTAGCCATCGGCCCCGATCCTAGCGGCAGATGCGACCGCCCCGAGGCGCACACGCACAAATCCCGCGTCACCACTACACGAACGGCAGCCCCGTCAAACCGCACCGAACCACAGCAGCCACAGCAGCCACTAAAGCCACTAAAGCCACTACGATGAGTGCGTGCCAGGACCACTCTCGATCATTCCCGACTCCACTGAAGTGGGCGCGTTTGAGAACGGGGCGTTCGGAGATGGCGCGCTTGAAAGTGGCACATTTGAAAGTGGCACGTTCGAAAACAGCACCCTCGACGCCGGTGCTCTCGCGGCACTTGCAGCGCGCACATTTCCTGACGCCTGCCCCGACTGGATGCGGCAAGAAGACATCGAAGACTTCATCGCTGAGAATCTCTCCCGCAGTTGCTTCGAGCGCTGGCTCGCCGACCCCGAGGTCCGCGTATTCGTCGCCCGGAACCCCGAATCTCCCGCTCCCGGCGGCTATGTCGGGTATGCGGCGGTGCTCCATGGAGTTCATGCCGACGAGGGTCCGCCGGCGTGGCGCGCAAGGCGAACCGCCTACCTTTCGAAGCTCTATGTGGACCGCGATCAGCAAGGATCCGGCCTCGCCGCCACTCTCATCCGCACCGCGATCGAGGCTGCGCGTGATGACGGGTGCACAGGGCTGTGGCTCGGAGTGAACGGTGAGAACGGGCGCGCCCGCGCCTTTTACGCGAAATCTGGGCTCACCGTCATGGGTCAGCGCGAGTTCACCGTGGGTGACGTGGCGTGCACCGACGACGTGTTCGGGATTGATCTCGAGACCTCTCCGAATCACTCGACGGCGACGTAGATCTCCTCAATTCGGTCGCTGCTGCGGAAGCGTAGCAACTCGCCGTCGACATCGTCGGTGACGATTGCGATGTACCCGGAATACGCACCCGTGACCAGCCGATCCTCGAGCTGGAGCGCCGGCTCAGGAGTCACTACTCGATAGCCGTTGCTCGGATTCGCGGAGTACAATTGCTTTGGCGTGTCGTAATGGATCTGCAGCGACGTGAGGCTGCGCGGTTCGTCAGTGGGATTTTTCATGGTCACGTTCATCAGCACGTATCGTTCTCCCTCAGCTGCCGCGGGGTTTCGGGGCGCGAGTGCTCGAATACTGTCTTCAGCGTCGGGGTCGATGAAGTTGACGATCACGTCCCACCCCTCGATCGCGAAGCGCGTGCCGACGGGATGCGGATCCTCCGCAGTTCCAGCGTGCGCCGACTCGGGCCAGCCTGCCGGGTCCACGTCGAACCAGTCGATGTGCTGGTCGGGTGCCCACGCAGAAGCATCTGCACCCCCTGTCTCTGCGCCGCCCGCTCCGCCATCAGCGCCGCCGTGATCAGCACCGCCACGATCAGTGCCGCCTTGACCAGTGCCGCTACCGACGCTACCGTCTGCGACACCCGGAGAAGACTCACTGCCGGACTGCGCCGTCTCCTGGAAACTCTCAAGAAACTGCCCGGTGAAGGAGGCAAAGGTGATCGTCAGTGTGAGGGAGATGATCGCCCCGATGCCCCCGAGAACGAGCCCAATGGTTGACATCGTTCGAGGCTGTCGCTTGACGAGCGCCACCACGCCGAAAATGACGGCGAGAACCCCGAGCACGATACCAATGACGGGCATCGCAGCGAGGATGAGTGCGAAGATTCCGAGGATCAGTGCGGCACGGGCGAAACCGCTCGGTGGGGCGAACCCACGCCCCTCTCGGGATCCCTGTGCATACTGCTCGCGCGACTGATTGGCCTGCGCCGAGCCCGGACCGAGCTGCTGCTCCACCCTGCTCACCCCTCAACTCTGAGCGGCCGCCTTTCGCAGCCCCGCGTGAATCTCTATCCCCGGGTTGCCAGGAGACTCGATTCTCCTGTGAGTCTAGTGAGACTTTCGTGAGGAAGCGACTGCCAACTCTTACACGAGCTACCGCACGGGCCACCACTGCGGCATGAGCGCGTGAATTCGGGCGGCCTGAGACTCGGCGTCAAGGTCGTCGCACAGCGCCCAGTGAGCGATTGCGCCGACGAGCCCGCCGCTGATGTAGGCAACGGCTTCGTCGCGATCTTCCGGGATCTCCGCCGCAGCTTCCGCGGCGAAGTAGTCGAGCGCTTTTCGCACCCGCGGCTGCATGCGCTCGTCGATCGCGAAGCGGAGCGCGCCACCGAGGCTCGACGCGAGAAGCGGGCGATAGAGCTGGCGCTCGGCCGCGACGTGGCGCAATATTTGGATCATGGCGAGCCGATAGTGCTCAACAGGATCCGCCCCAGGCTGCGGCTGGCGCGCGGTGCTATCAAGATCGCCCATAATCACGCCAACCGCGAACTCCTCGATGCTTCTGGCGTGCTTGTAGAAGGTCGTACGGTGCACGCCCGCGGCGGCGCACAGCCGAGAAATGCTGATGTTTTCAAGACTTTCTTCATCGAGCAGGCGCAGCAGTGTCTCGGTGAGCGCTGTCCGCGTGCGCAGTTGCCTCGGATCCCTCACCCTGCCACCCCCTACCGAAAAATAATCAACAGATGTTGATTATATGCACAACAACACCCAGGAGGGCAGCAAGAATGGTATTTCCGGTTCTGCAGGACGAGGTCACCATCATCACCGGTGCAGCGATGGGTATGGGCGAAGCCACCGCGCGGCTCTTCGCCCAAGCGGGAGCGAAGGTCGTCGTGGCAGATTTCAACGAGGAGAAGGGCCGCGCCGTCACCGACGACATCGTTGCGAACGGTGGCGAGGCTTTCTTCGTCAAGGTCGACATCTCAAAGGGATCGGATGTCAAGCAAATGGTCGCAGCCACTGTCGAGAAGTACGGGCGCCTCGACGGAGCCGTCAACAACGCGGCGATCACTCCCGATGACAAGCCCGTCGCCGAGTTCGATGAGGACTACTGGGATCGCTTGATGGCCGTCGATCTCAAGGGCACCGCGCTGTCGATGAAATATGAGATCCGCCAGCTCCTGAAGCAGGGACACGGAGGCTCGATCGTCAACATCTCTTCCGTGTCCGGCTTCCGCCCGCAGCCCGACAACATCGCCTATGTCGCGGCGAAGCACGGCGTCGTCGGCATGACGAAGGTTGCCGCGCTCGAGTACGGCAAGCACAACATCCGCGTCAACTCCGTCGCGCCCGGCGCGATCGGCACCCCGATGCTCCGGGGAGCCCTCGAGCAGTTCGGGCTCGATGAGGAGAGCTACGCGCCGCAGCTCAGCCTCTTGAACCGGTTCGGCAAGGCCGAAGAGATCGCCCAGGCGAGCCTGTGGCTGATCTCGGATCAGGCCTCGTATCTCACCGGCACGACCATTCACGCTGACGCGGGCTACACCAGCCGCTGATCCGAAGCTCGGGGTCCAACAGAGCCACCGGATCCAAAGGACCCCGAGCGAACTTCCTTGCAACAGGGCGATACCGCACGCACGCTGGAAGTTCCTGAGCACTCCGGACCCCCAGACCTGGCAGCGCACCTCCACCGAATTGCGTCGCAATGTTACGCGCAGAATTTACGTTGACGCGATGACACGGCAAGTTAGAGTGCATGCCCGAACACGAACCCCCGACCGCGTCCGCGGGTGGGGTGCACCTCGCTGAGGTCGAGCGCACCTTCCCCACCAAGGAGGGGCCGCGCACCGTGCTCCGCGACGTCACGCTCGACGTCGTGCCCGGGGAGATCATCGCCGTCGTCGGCCCGTCCGGCTGCGGGAAGTCCACCCTGCTACGCCTCATCGGCGGGCTCGACACCCCCACATCGGGCCGCATCAGCCTCGACGCTGAAGAGGTTCGCGCGCACGACGACTCGACCGCGATCGCCTTTCAGGAACCGCGCCTCCTCCCCTGGCGCACCATCGCCCAGAACGTCGCCCTCGGGCTCCCCCGCGGCACCCGAGGCAAGCCTGCGAGGGATCGCGTCGCCGAGCTGCTCGACCTCGTCGGTTTGACGCACGCGGCCGATCAGCGTCCGCGAGAGGTGTCCGGCGGCATGGCACAGCGCGCCTCCCTCGCTCGGGCCCTCGCCCGCAGCCCGCGCGTACTGCTTCTCGACGAGCCGTTCGGGGCGCTCGACGCCCTCACGAGGCTCAAGATGCACGATCTGCTCCTCGACATTCACCGCGCGCAGCCGACCACGGTCGTGCTCGTCACTCACGACGTCGAAGAGGCACTCTACCTCGCCGATCACGTCCTCATGCTCAGAAACCTCACGACCGCCGCAGCTGAACCTGAGCGCCCGCGCGCGAAGATCGTCGCGCTCGGTTCGTCTTCGGGTATCGGTGCGCTCGGCACCACCCCCACCCCCGATGTTTCACACTCGGCCGAGACAGGCGCCGTTCCGTCGACGGGCTCGATCGCCCGCCTCATCACGGTTCCCGGCACGCGCCCCCGCGACCGCGGGGCCCGCACCTTCACCGACCTCCGCACCACCCTTCTCGAGGGGCTCGGTGTGCACAAGCTCACGACAAAGGAGAACGCATGAAAAAGATCATCCCCGCGACCATCGTGGCCGGCGCGATGGCGCTCAGTATGATCGGCTGCGTACAAGGCGAGAGCGGTGGCGGCTCCGAAGCTGCCGAGGGCAGCGAGTGGTCGACCTCGACCCTGTCCATCGACTGGGCAACGTATAACCCGCTGAGCCTCATCGTCAAGGAGCAGGGCCTCATCGAGGACGCGCTCGGCGACTCCGTTGAGGTCGAGTGGATCCAGTCCGCCGGCAGCAATAAGGCGAACGAGCTGTTGCGTTCCGGCTCGATCGACGTCGGTTCGACCGCGGGTTCTGCTGCGCTCTTCGCGCGAGCGAACGGCTCCCCCATCCAGGTGATCGACATTTACTCACAGCCGGAGTGGTCCGCCATCGTGGTGGGGGCCGACAGTGACATCACGGAGGTGTCGCAGTTGAAGGGCACGTCGGTTGCCGCAACCAAGGGCACCGACCCCTACTTCTTCCTGCTCCAGGCATTGGAGGAGGGCGGGCTCACGGTCGATGACGTCGAGGTGCAGAACGTGCAGCACGCGGACGGTCGAGCACTGCTCGACGGCGGCTCCGTGCAGGCCTGGAGCGGCCTCGACCCGATCATGGCCGCGGCCGAGGTGGAGTCGGGTGCAACGCTCATCTACCGCAATGTCGACTTCAACACCTACGGGTTCTTGAACGCGACCGAGGAGTTCGTGACCGAGCACCCCGACGTGGCTCAGGTCGTCGTCGACGCCTACGAGGAGGCCCGCGTCTGGGCTCTCGAAAACCCTGAGGAAACCGCACAGCTGCTCGCCGATGCTGCGTCTATCGACCTCGCCGTCGCGCAGCTCGTGATCGACGAGCGTTCGAACCTCGACGTGTCCGGCGTTCCTGGTGAAGCTCAGGTCACGGTTCTGAAGAAGATCGCACCTATCATCGCCGAATCGGGCGACGTCTCGGGCGGGCAGGAAGCCCTCGACGAGGCCATCGACACGATCATTTTCGACGAATTCGCACTCAAGGCGACCGAATGACCATCAGCACGACCACGGCTGCGCCCGACAGCGCGGTCACGACCACAGGGGCGGCGCCGCAGCGTGCGCCCCTGTGGTCGCGTACGTGGGTGAAGATCGCAGGCGGCTTCGTCGTTCCGATCATCATCGTCGCGGTTTGGCAATACGTCACCTCGACAGGGATCGTGCCGCCCTACCGGCTCCCCGGACCCTGGGCTGTGGTCGAGGCCGGTGCCGAGCTCGTGGAACGTGGCGAGCTGTGGGTCCACGTCGCGATCTCGGTGCAGCGCGTCTTCATCGGGTTTCTCTTCGGTGCCGTGATCGCGCTCGGGTTCGCGGCGGTCGTGGGTCTCTCTCGCGTCGGCTCGGTGCTCTTCGCTCCGATCCTGGTCGCCGTGCGCGCGGTCCCCTCGCTCGCTTGGGTGCCGCTGCTCATCCTGTGGTTCCAGGTCGGTGAGGAATCGAAGATCATCCTGATCGCGATCGGCGCATTCTTCCCCGTTTACACGACGGTCTCCGACGCCCTGCGTCACGTCGACCCGCAGCTCGTCGAGGCTGGCCGAACCTTTGGCCTGCGCGGCTGGTCCCTGTTCCGCACGGTGCAGCTTCCCGCGGTCGTGCCGTCGGTCGTGTCGGGTCTGCGCCTCGCCCTCGCGCAGGCGTGGCTGTTCCTCGTGGCCGCCGAGCTGATCGCAGCGTCGATGGGCCTCGGATGGATGCTCAACGACTCGCAGACGAGCGGACGCGTCGACCGGATCCTCCTCGCCATCGTGCTGCTCGCTCTGCTCGGCACAATCACCAACGCGATCCTCGTGCTGTTTGAAAAGGCCGTGCTGAAGAGGTGGATGTGATGGCGACAGCTCACAACGCCGGCGTGTCATCCGGTGGCGAGGCGCGCCTCACTGAGACACGCACGTTCGCTCCTTCCCCCGACTTCGCGGCGCAAGCGAACGTCGACGCATCGATCTACGAGACTGCGAACACTGATCCGGTCGCGTTCTGGGAGGCGGCCGCCCGTCGCCTGCAGTGGGACGAGCCGTGGCACACCGCCCACACCTGGGATCCGCCCGTCACGGTGTCTGGAGCTACCGAGCTCACGGTGCCGAAGGCGACCTGGTTCGAGGGTGGTCGCCTGAACGTTGCCGTCAACTGCGTCGACCGCCACGTTGCCGCAGGAAACGGTGAGAAGGTCGCTCTGTTTTTTGAAGGTGAGCCCGGCGATCGTGAGGCCGTCAGCTATGCCGAGTTGCAGCGTCGCGTCTCGCGGGCGGCGAACGGTCTCCTCGAACTCGGTATCGGTCCGGGTGACCGGGTCGTCGTGTACCTGCCCGTGCTCGTCGAGACCGTCGTCATCGCGCTCGCCTGTGCCCGGATCGGTGCGGTGCACTCGCTCGTGTTCGGCGGGTTTTCGGCCGACGCCGTGCGTTTCCGCCTCGAGGATACGCGTGCGAAGCTCCTCGTCACAACTGACGGCCAGTATCGTCGGGGGGTCAAGGTCGAGGTGAAGTCGGCGGCCGACTCCGCGGCGAGGGATCTTCCCGACCTGGAGCACGTGCTCGTCGTGCAACGCACGGGGCAGGACGTACCGTGGACCGCGGGGCGCGATGTCTGGTGGCATGAGCTCGTCGACAAGCAGTCCGACACCCACGTCCCGGGATCGTTCGATGCCGAGCACCCCCTCTTCATCATTTATACGTCGGGCACGACAGGAAAGCCGAAGGGTCTCGTGCACACGTCGGGCGGGTATCTCACGCACGCGAGCTGGTCGCACTGGGCGCACTTCGATGCGAAACCCGAAGACGTGCACTGGTGCACCGCCGATCTCGCCTGGGTGACCGCGCACACCTACGAAATTTACGGTCCGCTTTCGAACGGTCTCACTCAGGTCATTTACGAGGGCACACCCGACGCACCGCACCGCGAGCGTCACCTCGAGATCATCGAGCGCTATGGCGTCACCGTCTATTACACGGCGCCGACGCTGATCCGCACCTTCATGACCTGGTTCGGTGACAATCTGCCTGGCGCCAACGGTGTGGGCGCCCACGATCTCTCCTCGATCCGGCTGCTTGGCACTGTCGGCGAGGCGATCAACCCCGAGGCGTGGGTGTGGTTCCGGCGGAACTTCGGGCGTGACGAGACCCCGGTGGTCGACACCTGGTGGCAGTCTGAAACGGGTGCGGCGATGATCGTTCCGCTGCCGGGCGTAACGACGCTGAAGCCGGGGTCGGCAACCGTACCGCTGCCCGGCATCGAAATGGCAGTCGTCGACGAGGCGGGTGAACCCGTGGCGCCAGGCCGCTCAGGCACCCTCGTCGCGCGTCGACCGTGGCCCGGCATGGCGCGCACCATCTGGGGCGACCCCGAACGCTACCGCGACTCGTACTGGGCCCCGTACGCGGGGAAGGGCGAGCACGGCGCCTACTACGTGGCGGGTGACGGCGCGACCGTCGATGCCGATGGCTACGTCTGGATACTCGGTCGCCTCGACGACGTCGTGAATGTCTCGGGGCATCGACTCTCGACCATCGAAATCGAGTCGTCGCTTGTCGCGCACCCCGCAGTCGGCGAGGCAGGCGTCACCGGTGTCGGGGATCCCTTGACCGGGCAGGCCGTCGCCGCGTTCGTCACCGAGGGCGCGGCGGGCACTGCCTCTGCCGACGAGCTTCGCGCCCGGGTCGCCCGCGACATCGGACCGATTGCGAAACCGAAGATTATCGTGCGTGTTCCCGAGCTTCCGAAGACCCGCTCTGGGAAGATTCTGCGGCGGCTGCTGGCGCAACTGTGGCAGGATGAACCGCTCGGCGATACGACCAGCTTGCAGAACCCCTGGGCCGTTGACGGCGTACGAGAGGCCGTGCGCCAGGCCCGGCAAGAGCGAATGAAGGAGACCACATGAGCGAGCATCAGTTCGGGTTCCGCACCCGGGCCCTCCACGCGGGCGGCACGCCCGACGCGACCACCGGCGCGCGTGCTGTGCCGATTTATCAGACCACGTCGTTCGTGTTCGATGACGCGAAGGATGCGGCCACGCTCTTCGCGCTGCAGAAGTACGGCAACATCTACTCCCGCATCGGCAATCCGACGGTGGCCGCGTTCGAGGAGCGCGTCGCGTCGCTCGAGGGCGGGATCGGTGCGGTCGCCACAGCGAGCGGCATGGCCGCAGAGTTCATCACGTTCGCGGCGCTCGTCGGCGCCGGCGACCACGTCGTTGCTTCGGCCCAGTTGTACGGTGGCACGGTGACGCAGCTCGACGTGACGCTGCGCCGCTTCGGCGTCGACACGACGTTCGTCTCAAGCTCCGATCCGGAGGACTTCAAGCAGGCGATCCGGGCGAACACGAAGGTGCTCTACGTCGAGGTGATCGGCAACCCGGGTGGTGAGATCTCTGACCTTGAGGGCCTCGCAAAGGTCGCTCACGAGGCGGGGATCCCTCTCGTCGTCGATTCCACGCTCGCCACGCCCTACCTCGTGCGACCCATCGAGCACGGTGCGGACATCGTCATTCACTCGGCCACGAAGTTCATCGGCGGGCACGGCACCACGCTCGGTGGCGTCGTCGTCGAGGCCGGCACCTTCGACTGGGGCAACGGCAAGTTCCCCACGATGACCGAGCCCGTCGAGTCGTATGGCGGCATCAGCTGGTGGGACAACTTCGGCGAGTACGGGTTCCTGACGAAGCTGCGCAGCGAGCAGTTGCGCGATATCGGTCCGTCGCTGAGCCCGCAGTCGGCGTTCAACCTGCTGCAGGGCGTCGAAACGCTGCCGCAGCGGATTGACGCGCACGTCGCGAATGCCCGCATTGTGGCCGAGTGGTTGGCTGACGATCCGCGCGTCTCCTACGTCACGTGGGCGGGCCTCGACGGTCACCCGCACCAGGAGCGTGCCCAGAAGTACTTCCCGCTCGGCCCGGGATCGGTCTTCGCGTTCGGCGTGCGCCCCTCGGGCGCATTCGAGTCGGAGAGCCAGCGGCTGGAAGCCGCCCGTGTCACCGGGGAGACGTTCATCGAGTCGTTGCAGCTCGCGAGCCACCTCGCAAACATCGGCGACGCTCGCACGCTCGTGATCCACCCCGGCTCGACTACTCACCAGCAGCTCACCCCTGAGCAGCTCGAGGCCGCCGGGGTGCCCGCCGACCTCATCCGCATCTCGGTCGGCATCGAAGACCCGGAAGACATTCTGTGGGACCTGGATCAGGCACTCACCCTCGCGACAGGAGAGAACCGATGAGTCACACGCCAACCCCCGCAGGCGATTCCTGCGCTGTGCCTGCCCCGGCCGCTGCAACGGGTTCGCCAACTCCCGAGCGCACCTGGCGCGGGCCGAGCCCTCAGCAGCGGCTCGGCATCCTGCGTCGCGCGAAGTCGATCGCGATCGTCGGGGCCTCGACGAACCCGTCGCGGGCGAGCTACTTCGTGTCGACGTACCTGCTGTCGAGTTCACCGTACGACGTGTACTTCGTGAACCCGCGCGCCGACGAGATCTTGGGGCGGCCGGTCTACGCCTCGCTCGCGGATCTTCCGGTCGTGCCAGACATCGTCGATGTCTTCCGCAGGCACGATGATCTGCCCGAGGTCGCACGGGAGGCCGTCGCTGTCGGCGCGAAGACACTGTGGTTGCAGCTCGGCTCATGGAACGAGGAGGCGGCCGCAATTGCAGAGCAGGGCGGCCTCGACGTCGTCATGGATCGCTGCGTGAAGATCGAGCACGCGCGCTTCCACGGTGGACTGCACCTCGCCGGCTTTGACACTGGTGTGGTCTCGTCGAAGCGTCAGGTCACCGCGTAGGGCTGGCAAGGGATCCCTCACCGCAGTCCGTGCACCACTGGCCGTGCACCGCTAGCCGTACCGAGCCGTCCCCGCACCGGAGCAGGTACCCCTGTTCCTCGACGGCTACCCCTGCTCAGTGTCGTTGGACAGGGGTACTTGTCATTGAGCGGGGGTGGTGAGGGGTCAGCGGACACCCAGCCAAGGGATCAGCGAGCAGAGGCTCTGAGGGATCAGGCGCTGAGGAATCAGGCGCCGAGGGATCAGCGAAGAACAGCTTCGCTCTCGGCATCGAGCTCGGCGGCGGCCTTCGCTTCGTCGCCGCGCCCCGCAGCCTTCAGTGCGAGCCCCGCGGCGCTCGCCGAGAACAGGTGCTTCACGGCGCGCTTCAGCGGCCGGAAGCCCTCGTTGGCGACCGCGACATCGGGTGCCGAGTGGTCGATGCCGAGGGCCGCAAGGCCGTCGGCAATTGCGCCCGCAGCGAGGTAGTCCTCGACTGCGAAGCCCCCCTCCCCGTCTCCCGCGAGCACGAGGTTGATCGCGGTGCGCCCCCCTCGCGCGACCTGCTCCTCGTATGCGGCACGGGCGGTGGCGGTCGCGTTGCGGAGGCTCCCCAGGTACACGGTTGGAGCGTGCGGCAGCGCGCGGGCCGCCGCCGCTAGGTCCTCCGACGACCCGATCGCATCGACGATTATGACGATGCCGGCCGTCGCAAGTCGGGTGAGCGCCCCCGACCCCCAACCGAGACGAACTTGATAGGTCGATTGCGAGCGCGGGTCAGTCATAGGGCCAGCCTAGGACAGCGCCGCGGAGTGAGATTCATCCCCTGTCATGCGGCGTCACAGAGGCGTCGATTCTCACCGGACCGCAAGGCGCCAAGCGTAGAATCGGACCATGGCATACGAGGTCAAGAAGTCTGAAGAGGAATGGCGCGCTGAGCTCGGAGACGAGCAGTACGCGGTGTTGCGGCAGGCCGCAACGGAGCGGGCCTGGACCGGTGAACTCCTCGATGAGGAACGCGCCGGCCTATACGCGTGCGCCGGGTGCGGCAACGAGCTTTTCGTGAGCGGCACGAAGTTCGACTCCAACTGCGGCTGGCCGAGCTTCTACGAGTCGGTCAATCCCGAGGCGGTGGAGCTACTCGAAGACACCTCGCACGGCATGGTCCGCACCGAGGTGCGCTGCGCTCGCTGTGGCGGTCACCTGGGGCACGTTTTCCCCGACGGGTTCGGCACACCCACCGGCGACCGCTACTGCATGAACTCCCTCGCGCTGGAGTTCAAACCCGAGAGCTGAGCCGGGCGCGCAACATTTCGTCACACCGCGAAACATTCGCAACAAACCCTCTGACGATCCCCCGAGCCGGGTACCTTCGAACTCATTCAGAGCAGAAGGAGCCCCGCGATGACCGACGCACCCAAACCGCAGATCCGTCTCAATGCGTTCGACATGAACTGCGTGGCGCACCAGAGTTCGGGCCTCTGGCGGCACCCCGAAGACCAGGCCTGGCGTTACAAGGACATCGAGTACTGGACGCACCTCGCACGCGTCGCCGAACGCGGCCTCTTCGACAGCGTATTCATTGCGGATGTGCTCGGCACCTACGACGTATACGGGGGTAACGATCTCGCCGCGATCCGCAACGGCGCGCAGGTTCCCGTCAACGACCCGGTGCAGCTCGCCGCCGTCATGGCCGCGGTCACCGAGCACGTGAGCTTCGGCATCACCGCCGGTACAGCGTACGAGCATCCGGTACCGTTCGCTCGGCGGCTCTCCACGCTCGATCACCTCACCAAGGGGCGGGTGGCCTGGAACGTTGTCACCGGTTATCTACCGTCGGCGGCGCGCAATCTAGGCCACGACGACCAGCTCGAACACGATCAGCGGTACGATCACGCGGACGAGTATCTCGAGGTCGTGTATAAGCTGCTCGAGGGATCCTGGGAGGACGACGCGGTTCTCCGAGATCGCGAACGCGGCGTATTAGCGGATCCCGAGAAGGTGCACCACATCGGTCACGAGGGCACCTACTTCCGCGTTCCGGGCATCCACCTCTCGGAGCCCTCGCCGCAGCGCACCCCGCTCGTTTTCCAGGCGGGCGCGTCACCGCGCGGCATCCGCTTCGCGGCACGTCACGCCGAAGCGGTCTTCATTGCGTCGCCGACCAACGACGTGGCGAAGAAGAGCGTGTCGGCGATCCGCTCCGCACTCGTCGACGAGGGTCGCTCACCGGACGCGGCGAAAATCTACCTGCTGCTCACCGTAATCGTCGACGAGACCGACGAACTTGCGCAGGCAAAGCACCGAGATTATCTCTCGTACGTCAGCCCGGAGGGTGCGCTGACCTTCCTGTCGGGGTGGATGGGCGTCGATCTCTCGCAGTACGACCTCGACGAGCCGCTCGGCAATGTGGAGAGCAACGCGATCCAGTCGACACTGGCCGCGTTCCAGGAGAAGAACGACGAGGGCCGGGTGTGGACGATCCGCGACATGGTCGAGCGCAACGGCATCGCGGGTCTTGGCACCACCGTGGTCGGCTCGCCCGAAACCGTCGCCGACGAACTCGAGCGGATCGTCGCGGAGACCGGAGTCGACGGGTTCAACCTCGCGTACGCGGTGACGCCTGGCACCTTCGAAGACGTCGTAGAGTTCGTCGTGCCTGAGCTGCAGCGTCGCGGCGTATACCCCACGGAGTACGCCGATGGCACGCTGCGGAACAAGCTGTTCGGCGCGGGTGACCGCCTGCCCGATGACCATCGCGGATCCCTGTACCGTGTCGGCGGGCCGCTCTCGACGATCGACGATTTCGCGACGAGCGGGCGGGCACGGGAGCTCGCAGCGGCCACTCGCTAAGCCCCGGCCACTCGCTAGGCCCCGGCGGCCCGCTCAGCATTCGGTAGATCCCGTAACGCAGGCCCCTCGATCCGCGACCCATCAGCGGCGAATCGGGAGCCGTGGAGCGGGCAATCCCACGAGCGTTCGGCGCTGTTCCAGCGCAGCACCCCGCCGAGGTGGGTGCAGACGCCCGAGACTCGGCGCAGCCGGTCGTCCACGCGAGATACGGCGACGGGCGTCACTCCGTCACGCGCGACAAATCCTTCCCCCTCGGACGGATTGACGCAATCCGCCACGGAGCGCTGCTCAGCTCCGGCCCACCCCGAAACGAGATGCCCCGCGACCGCACCGGTCGTCTGCAGTGCGTTCACGGCTGCCGGGAGGCTCAGCACGTGCGCCCGGAGGGTGCGCGCCCACTCCATGTTGCCGCCCAGCATCTCCCCCGCGATGGCGAGCGCCGCCGCGACCGCGTTCGTCATACCCCACTTGTTGTAGCCCGTTGCCGTGTAGATTCGCCCGCCACCACGCGGCATCGCTCCGGCGAAGGGGACGCCGGAGTGCGTGCGATAGTCCTGTGCCGCCCACCAGGAGAGGCGCTGTGCGCTGGGAAAGTGGCGGGCAGCCCAGGAATCGAGCTGTCGCAGCTCGTCGCGAGTATCCCCGAAGTCGCCGAGGCGCTGTGCGGCACCGCCGACCACGAGCACATCGCCACCGACCGCGTCCCGCGCCGAGCGGATCGAGTGGAAGGGAGAGCCAGCCGCGACCGCCATCACCCGAGGCGCGTCCGCGGCGGCGATTCGGTACGCCGTGACGAATGATCGCGTGACATCGAGCTTCGCGAAGAACAGACCGCGGTCGAGGATGGGTGTGCCGGTTGCGAGCACACAGCGCTCGGCGACGAGGGATCCCTGCCCCGTCACGACGTGAAGCCCATCCGATTGCGTTTCAACATCGGTGACCGCGCATCGCTCGACGATGCGTCCGCCGCGCGAGCGCAACTCCTCGGCGAGACGCGCGAGCACTCGCATTGGCTGGAGCTGCACTTGATTATCCAGTGTGAGCGCGCCGAACACATCGAAGGGCAACCCCGCGTCCTCAGTCTCGCGCAGTTGCAAGCCGGCGACCTCGGCCGCGTCGCGTTCCCGTGCAAGCTGGGCCAACTGCTCCTCGCTCGACGCGTATGTGACGGCCGGTCGAACGTCCACCTGCTCTCCGAACGATTCGAGTTCACGTACGAGCCAGGCCTGCCCCTCTCGGTTCGCCTCGACGTACGCGGCGAGCACCTCGTCGCCGGCCGACTTTCTGAGCGATCCGAGCACCGTGCCCTGCAGCAGGCTGAGTTTCCCTGTAGTGTTGCCCGTCGCAACCGAGCCGATGCTGTGCGCTTCAAGCACCGTGACGTGTTGTCCGGCGCGTGCGAGAAGAACCGCGGTCATAAGCCCGGTCAGGCCCGCCCCGACGACGACCGTGTCGCAGCGCGCACTACCGTCATTCAGAGAACCGTCATCGCGAAAGCTGTCGCTCGGAATTCTCGGTGAAGTGAGGTGCCAGAGGGAGGTCATGACAGTGAGACTAGAGAGGAACCGACGCTCAGGAGAGCCCATTGACTTTTGACGCGGGACCAGCCGCCACTGGTCTGCAGATGAACAGTTCGACCACGGCACCGACTGCCCCGGAGGCGAATGCGGAAAGCTGACGCGAAGCTGGGTCTCCGACTCGGCGCAAGCACTCCGACTCGGCGCAAGCACTCCGAGTAGCGCGCGACACGGTCAGCGTCACCAAAGCGCCTCAGCTCGTCCGCGACGGACGCGAGCATGTGGTCCACGAATTCAAACGCGGGAAGCGACTCGAGCGTAAGCGGGTCAACGAGTTCGCTCCCCAACCCGTTGCGGGCGGCAAACCAGTTGGCGCTGTTGATGAGGCCGGGCTGATATCGGGGTGACGGATCTCCCGACTCCGCCTCGCTCAGCGCACGAGCTACCAGCGCACGAACGAGCACAGCGAACGCCACCGTGTCGCACGCATCGAGTTGAGCATCGGCAACCCTCAACTCGATCGTCGGGTAGTTCGCCGAGAGACGCGCGATCCACGAAATCATGCCCGTGTCCGGCACGATTCCAGAGTCGATGAGCCCCGTGACGGACCGTTCGTAGTCTGCGCCGTCCCTGAATCCCTGCGGGTATCCGACGACCGGCCAGCTGAGACTCAGAACGTGTCGCCAACTCGCGAACCCGGTCGATTCTCCCGACCACAGCGGCGAGTTGGCCGTCATCGCGAGAAGCACGGGCGACCACCGGGCGATTCGCGCCAGCACCTCCACCCCTGCGTCGAGCGACGGGATCGCAACGTGGACGTGGGTGCCCGTCGAATATTGGTGTTTGGCGACCCTGCCCGTTTCCTCGGCAATGCGTCGGTACCGATGCTTCGGGGTGACCATCGCCTCGGTTTCCCCACCGACGGGTGGCAGCCCGGTACCGGCGAGAACACAACCGCAGGAGCGTGCCGCGCCGGAGCCCACTCTCCGAAACTCCATCAGCGCGGACTCCGCCTCCGCGGCGTCAAAACAAACGGGCGTGGCCGTCTCAAGCTGACTCGAAAGGAACTCGCGATCCGGAGAAGGGCACTCCCCTGCCATCGCGAGAACCACCTCGGCCGCGCAGTTCACCGGCGAACCGGTGGTCGCATCCAAGAGCAAGAACTCTTCCTCCACGCCAAAGCTCGGACGGCCGCTGCTCATCACCGGGCCTCACGCCGAGACCGGCGCACCCTCGATGAGGGCACACACCCACAGAGCGATGAGCGCGACCGCCGCCATCGCCAACATGCAGCCCGCCATCACGCGCAGGCGCAGGCGTTGCTTGCCGATCCCGAACTTCGCGCCGAGCAGAGCGGCGTACAGGCCGATCATGACGAGCGCCGCCGCAATCGCGACACCCGCCGAACGACCGGTGCCAGCAAAAATCAACGCACCGAGCGGAACCAGCGAGATGATCAGGAACAACCCACCCATGACGATCCAGATCGTGCCCCGCGATCGCTGCAACGCCGGCTGGTTGGCCATCTTCGTCGGATCCGGTCGAGGGGTCCCGTCATCCGAGTGACGCGGCTGTGGTGCTTCCGTCATGGTGAACTCCTCCCGTGAACGCCGGTCTCGTCAGTGCCGGTCTCATCAGTGCCAGTCTCGTCAGTGCCAGCGTCATCAGTGCCAGCGTCATCAGTGCCAGCGTCATCAGTGCGAAATCCCGAGATCTTGTGCGTACCGTCGCAGAAGGGCTTGATCGTCGAAAGCCCGCATCGACACAGTGCGACGGTGCGGCGCGTCACCCGAATGGGTTCGCCACCGATCGTGCGGAGTTCAAGTGCCCCTCGAACGATGAGCGGACCGTCCGGGTAGGCGGTGATGGTGAGGTGTGGTTCGGTCATGCCAGCACACGCTCGCGAAGCGATGAGGCCCCGCGCTCCCACGTTTCAAGCAGGTGAGACCCAGCCCAGCCGTCCACCGTCAAGCAAGCCGCGGCCCCGAAGATAATGTCGGGCAGCAGGTCTGGCCGATCCTCCGCAAGCGACCCCGCGAGATCATGCGCGGCGATCTGCTCGTGCACCGCGTCGGCTTCGACGTGTTCGTCGAAGTAGGCCGTCGTGCGCTCGCCGTATCCGAGGCGTCGGAGGCCATCCGCGATGAACCGGCTTGGGATCGATGACGTCATCTCGAACGCCGCGAGGTGCCCCACTGACGCACCGACGAGTCGGCGATTGAGGCCGAACATGGTCATCATTGTGAACGAGGCGAGCGTGATCGCGGGGACCGCATCTGCGTAGGCTCCGTAGCGGTCGTCGAGGCCGGCAGAACGTAGCGTCTCCGCAAAGATCTCGGCGTGCAGTCGTTCTGGCCGACCGCCACCGTACTCGTCCGATTGAATCTCCACGAGCGCGGCTTTCGCCCGCCCACGCAATCGTGGAATGGCCCAGGAGTGTGCGTCTGCCTCGCGGAGCGTATAAATGGATCGCTGCTTCAACAGTTCCTCGGCCTGCTCTCGGCTCGCCTGCTTCGCAACGTATCGGGCAAGGCTCGGCCCTGCCTCGGGTGCCGTCATCTCGAACAGTACCTTCGCGACGGCAGCGCTATTCGGGGCGGGTAGTTCAGGTACGCGAACTTCGTGGCGCAGCTGCGCCTCGAAGGCATCCTCTATATGCCGGCGGACGGTGATGAGCAGAGGGTCCCACTCAAGGTGCGGATCGAGGCCCTCGAGAGACCCGTAGTGCGACGCCTGGAGCAGAAAGAGCGCAAATTGCACGTCGTCGTCTCGCAGCAGATCGGAACTCGCCGCGACCTGCTGCGTGGTGACCCTGAGAAGGTCTTCACCATGCGGCCCGTGGTCCGCACCGTGCTGAAGTCGGTCCAGCACGGCTTCACTTAACTGCCCGCGCGGGTGCAGTTCGATCGGGGTCATAAGGCACTCCCTTCGGCGCGGTTTTCATCAGGTGTTGAGTCGTCCCAACCTTCCTGTGCTCGGCGACCAGACTCGCGGAAGACGAACTGCGACGGGGGTCGCCGTTCGCGACTCGACCAGTCGATCGCGGGGCGCTCTGAGTGCACTGGTACGTAGCCGAGACGATAGATCGCCATCAGTTCGAGGTCGTCGGATACTTCGAGCAGGTCGACGATCCGCTGCCACTGGCCTGGCGCTTCCATCGGGAATGAGATGAACTGCATTCCCATACCGAGTTCAACGGTGGTCAGCCAGACATTCTCCATCGCCGCGCCCATGCTGAAGAGACAGTAAAAGTCGGCGAGGGGATGCGCAGCACGTTCGCGCCGATCGAGCATCACCCCGAGGATCAGCGGCGAACCGGCGACGAGCCGACGGTTCTCCTCGCCGAGGGTGTGCGGGACTCGGAGCATTCGCATCGTGGCAGCGCCCGCGGGCGTGAACACGGCGCGAGTAAACGGCCGCAGCGCCGCCGGCAGTCGATCGAAGTACATGCCGGAGCGATGCTCGGCCATCTCCTCGGCGCTGAATCGGAAGTGTCGTTTGTAGCGGTCGAAGAAGGATCCCTCAGCGATCACACTCGCCATCGATTCTCCGCTGATGCGTGCGATCGTTTCGATGGTGTCGCGGCCCTCGATCACGATGAAGCGCCAAGGCTGACTGTTGAACTGTGACGGAGCGGCGGCGGCAGCGCGCATGAGCAAGCGCTGGTGCTCCTCGCTCACGGGTTCGGGGAGGAACGGACCGTTCGTTGTGCGGCGCCCCCACAGGACGTCAAGAAATTCCATGGCGCCTCCTCAGCTGGCCTCGGCGGCACGAAAAACAATCGCGGCGAGGTAGCACGGGGCGGCGCAGGCTGCGATCAGTGCGTGCCTCCGCGTGTGCGTCGAAACCGGCACACTCACGAAAGGAAGGAGTCCGAGCGGAACGAGGGCCGCGAGCAGCGCGACCCCCTCCAGAATTGATGCGCGGAGCAGCGCGAGGGTGGCGGCGAGCGCCGTCACGATCGTGGTCACGGTGAAGAGTCTCGTGTGCCATTTCCTCCGCACTGACTGCCCTCTGACGGCAGCGACCCCCACTGCAACGGTGGCAAGGTACGTCGCGCACGCGACCAACGCGTACGGCACAATCGCAGCCACCGACTGCATCATGGACATGGCGTGCTGGACACCGTTAGCGTCCACTTCTCCTCCCGTCTGCCCACTTGCTCACCCTCTGGGAATTTGCTCACCCTCTGTGCTCTTCCTCAATGTCCGTGCTCTTCCTCATCGCTCTGACTCACCATTGCGACCATGCTCCATCCCTTGGGACCATGTTTAGCTGGCCGCATGGCCGATGTCACCGGGCTTGCGCTGCATCGACTGGTGTGTCTAGAGGTGTCCGAGTGTTCGAGGCCGGGTGTCAAGCCCCTTCGCCACGAGAGCGAGGGCTGATTTGATGAAGGGATGACCGCGCAGCTCGTCTCCATCGGCACTGCGGTGCCGGGGTTCCCGATTGCGCAGGCCGCACTGCGTGATTTCTTCACCGGGCAGCCTGGGGTGGGGCGGCTCACGCAGCGGCTCATTGGCGCGGCGTTCGATCAGTCCGCGATCGACTTCCGCTATGCGGTGATCGGCGGGCCGGGAGGCGAACCTCTTTTCTTCGGCACCGACGACGCGCTTCGAACGCCGACCACCGGTGAACGCAACGCCCTGTTCCGTCGCGCCGCGCCCGCACTCCTCGAGGCCGCGTCACGACGTGCGCTCGAGGAGTCCGGGTATAGCGCCGCCGACATCACGCACGTGATCACGGTCTCCTGTACCGGCGGCTTCGCGCCGGGCCCCGAATTCCTGCTCGCTCGCGCGCTCGGCGTGATGGACAGCGCGGAACGCCTCCACCTGGGATTCATGGGCTGTGCGGCAGCGCTCCCGGCGCTGCGTACGGCAGCGCGCTTCGTGGCGGCGCAACCTGATGCCGTCGTCCTCGTCGCATGCACAGAGTTGTGTTCACTCCACGTTCGCGCGTCGAGCGATCCCGAGCAAATTGTTGCAGCCTCAGTGTTCGGTGACGGTGCGGCAGCCGCGATCGTCGCGGACGGCAGGTCCGGATCAGAAGCTTTGCAGGGCACAACACTTGAGATCGGTGAGTTCGCCACGGCGGTCACTGCCACCGGCGAGTCGGACATGGATTGGTCGATCGGCGACACCGGCTTCGAGATGCGTTTATCCGCCGAGGTGCCGCGAATCGTCGGGAGGGAGATCGCTGCGGTCGTGGCACGAATGCTCTCCGGGGGTTCCCCGCAGGACGTCGAAGCGTGGGCGGTGCACCCGGGCGGACGCAGTGTGCTCGACCGCGTGCAGTCGGGGCTCGGTCTGAGTGACGCGGTGATGCTGGGCTCGCGCTCGACTCTGCGCGAATACGGGAACATGTCGAGTGCGACGGTGCTGTTCATCCTGCAAGGGATCCTGCGCGACCCGACGCTCTTCGACGGCGATCGCGTGGCGGCGCTCGCCTTCGGCCCAGGTCTCACCGTCGAAACCGCCCGTTTCACGGTGCGTCGTCCGACGACAGGTGCGCGGTCGTGAGGCTTGCTCAGCGCGCGGCGTCACTCACCGAGTTCATGGACGACCCCGGGTGTGACCCGGCGAAGCTGCGTCGCACGGTCGAACGGTTCAGCATCGTGAACCGGATGGTGTCCTGCTGGGGTGCGGTGTATCGCCAACGTGTTACGCCGGTGTTCGCAGAGCTCTCGCAGGGCCGACGTGCCTGGGGTGGCCCCGCAACCCCGCTGCGCATCCTCGATATCGGCTGCGGCGGAGGCGATGTTTTGCGGAGGCTCGTGAGACGATCACGCCGCGACGGTTTCGACGTCTCCGCGACCGGTATCGACCCCGATGCACGCCTGCTCCACGTCGCGCAGAGCACGCCGATGTCCGGGGTGACGTTTCATGAACTCACAAGTCGGGATCTCGCCATGCGGGGGGAACGGTACGATCTGGTGATCTCCAACCATCTCATGCACCATCTCGATGATGTGGGGCTCGCAGGGTTGTTCGCGGATTCGGAGGTGCTCGCCGGATCCTTGAGTCTCCACTCGGACATCGCTCGTGGCCGCGGCGCCTACGTCGGTTATGCGGTCGGGGCGGCACCGATTGCGGCCGGCTCGTATCTCCGCGTGGATGGGCTGCGCAGCATACGGCGGAGTTACACCGCCTCGGAACTTGGCGCGGTACTCCCCCTCGGCTGGGCGGTCGAGCGGCCAGGGCCGTTCCGGCTACTCGCCTCACGACTCGCCTCGCCCGCCCGTCCTTCGGCGAGGTAGGCAAGCCGGTGGAGAGTCTCTCGGTTCCGCCACCCGATCACCAGGTTCGTGAACCAGCGTGGCATCAGCCGTGCAGGTCCCTCCGCCGCAACTTCGACGATCCGCACCACGCATTCCTCCCCAAATGGCTCGGCGGTGATTCGAACCGTCGCCTCACCGAGGGGCCAACCGCGGGCGCGCAGCACCACGCGTCGGGGCGGATCCCAGTCGCGAACGGTTGTGCTGTCGTTCAGGAGTAACGGCCAGACACCGACCGAGTGGTGCAGGTGTGACCCCGGCTTCGGCCATGTCTCGTCGACGTCGCGCATGCGGGAGGCCCCGACGACCCAGGAAGGGTAGAGCCAGCCATCACTGAGCACTGCGAACACCTGCTTCGCAGAGCATCGGAATCGTCGCGAGTTGGTCGCCATCCGACGATCGTGCCCGAGTTCACGTTGAGTAGCGAGGGGCTTGACAGCAGAAGAATACCCCTAGAAAGAGAGGGCGGGAAGACGCGCAAGTTGCGCCCTGAAATGTGGCTGGGATACCAGGACTCGAACCTAGAATGACGGTACCAGAAACCGTAGTGTTGCCAATTACACCATATCCCAATGGCTGAATTCCGACCTCCGAGGAGCTCGGCACCGAGAGATCACTTTACCCCGGCGCGCAGGGAAGTTCAAATCACGGGTGCGCGACGTTTCTGCGGAGTCCGTGCCGTGCGGGTGCTTCAGGCGTATGGTGGAAGGACCCCTCACCGAGGAGGTGCATCATGCGACACGCACAACAACACACCGATGCAGAGAGGTACACCGCGGCGCGTCTCCCACACGTGGAGCAGCCGCACGAGGGCACCATCACCGAGGCACCCAATGGACACGGCACCTACCGGGCCTGGCCGCCGGGTAAGACGCTCAACCGCCCCGTGCTCGACGGCTCGACCCAGTCGAGCGACTACGAGCGCGACGTGGACAATCCCTGGCGCGGATTCGACGATCCGGGCCTGATCGTCCACCCGGAGTGGGGTCGCACCCAGCGGCCTCGCTGGCTGTGGTGGCGGCGGAAGCCCATCAAGCGGTGATGCGCTCGCGAACGAGCGGCCGAGCAGGCGGTGGGGAGGCACCGACCTCCCACGCCCCCTCGAGCGCTTCGAGAGATCGTCCGAAGCGCTCGGGCTCGTCGGCCGAAAGCGTGAAGAGCGGCTGACCCGCCTCGACGCGATCGCCCGGTTTCGCGTGGAGGTCGATGCCTGCGGCGTGCACGACGGGGTCCTGGGTTCGGGCGCGGCCCGCCCCGAGCCGCCACGCCGCTATCCCGAAGGGCAGCGCATCCATGCGTGTCACGAACCCGGCACTCGGCGCCACCACCACGTGCGACTCTCTCGCCACGGGAAGCTCCGCGTCGGGATCCCCGCCCTGCGCCCTGACCATTCGTCGCCACACCTTCATGGCCCGTCCGTCGTCGAGTGCCGATGCAACATCGACGTCGGGGAGCCCGGCGAGCGCGAGCATCTCCTGTCCGAGTTCGACGACGAGCTCACGCACATCTGCGGGACCACCGCCCTCGAGCACCTCGAGTGATTCGCGAACCTCATTGGCGTTGCCGATCGCGAGGCCGAGTGGCACGTCCATATTCGTGAGCAGTGCCGTCGTCCGCACTCCCGAGTCCGTGCCGAGGGACACCATCGTTCGGGCGAGTTCACGCGCGTCATCAAACTCCTGCATGAATGCGCCACTGCCGAACTTCACGTCAAGCACGAGCGCGTCCGCCCCCTCAGCGATCTTCTTCGACATGATGCTAGACGCGATGAGCGGGATGCTCTCTACCGTTCCCGTGACGTCTCGGAGCGTATACAGCTTGCGATCCGCGGGAGCGAGCCCGCGCCCCGCGGCGCAAATCACCGCACCTATTGAAGCAAGCTGATCGGTGATTTCCGCGGGCGTGAGCGTCGCCCGCCAGCCAGGGATCGACTCGAGTTTGTCGAGCGTGCCACCTGTGTGGCCGAGACCGCGCCCGGAAAGCTGCGGCACGGCGACGCCAAAGGCCGCGACGAGCGGCGCGAGCGGCAGCGTAATCTTGTCTCCCACCCCGCCGGTGGAGTGCTTGTCGACCGTGGGTTTCGCAAGGTCGAAGCGCATCCGCTCTCCGGAGTCGATCATCGCTTCGGTGAGCACTCTGATCTCGTCTCGGTCCATGCCCTGCAGCACCACCGCCATCGCGAACGCGGCCATCTGCGGATCGGACACGTACCCGCGGGTAAAGGCGTCGACCATCCACCGCAGCTCTGCCTCGGGCACTCGCCCGCCGTCGCGCTTCGCACGAATGACATCGATCGCGTCGAAGGGTTCACGGGAAGCTGGTTCGAAGGGAGTCTCAGTCACGTGCCCCCCTCCTCGACGTCGCTCGGACCGAACGCGAGCGGGAGCATCTCCGCGATCGTGCGAGGCCCGTCAACGGTGGCGATGAGCAGCCCGGGCGCCGCATGCTCCGCGATCAGTTGACGACAACGCCCGCACGGCATGAGCGTCTCCCCCGCGCCATTCACACAGACAAGGGCACGAAGGCGGCCGCCGCCACCGGAGTGGAGCGCCGAGACAACGGCGCACTCGGCGCACAGCGTGAGTCCGTACGAGGCGTTCTCTACATTGCACCCGGCGATGATGCGGCCGTCATCCGCGAATGCCGCAGCCCCGACGGCAAGCCCCGAATAGGGTGCGTAGGCGTACGCGGTGGCGGCGAATGCGGCGCTCCGCAGCGCTTCCCAGTCGATCATGGAAGCACCGCCGTTCCCTCCGCAGGAGCTGAGACGGGGTCCGCGCCTCGGCCGTCGAGCGCGTCGATGTAGCGCAGCACGATCCCTTCGCGGAGCGCCCACGGAGAGATCGTGAGCGTCGCAACACCAAACACCTTCATTGCGGTGCGCAGCACGATTGCGCCGGCCATGATCTGGTATCCACGTTCCGGGGTAATCCCGGGCAGGTACTTTCGCACGGAACTCGGCATATCCCGGAGCGTCGGTTCCCACTCTTTGAGTCCGACGTAGTGGAGCGGGGCAAGGTCTCCGGTCTCCGGGTCCGCGGGTCCGCCGATGAGTCTCGCGAGGGATCGGATCGTCTTCGACGTGCCGACCACGCGCTTGGGTTTGGGTCGGTCGGTGAACAGTTCGTCTCTCACGCGGGTGAACTCGGCTCGGGCGTGCGCGCGGAGGCGAGAGACCGCTTCCCGCGGGGGTGGGTCATCGGCGAGAAAGTGGATGGTGGAGCGGCCCGCACCGAGCGGCAGCGACACCTGCACGTCGGGGTACTCGTCCGCTCCCTGCGCGAGTTCAAAGGAGCCGCCGCCGATATCGAAGAGCAGGATCTCCCCCGCCGACCAGCCGAGCCAGCGGCGCACCGCGAGCATCGTGATGCGTGCCTCATCTTCGCCCGAGAGCACGTCGAGGGGTACTCCCGCCTCGCGCTCGATCGTCGCGAGCACGGCCTCTCCGTTCGCCGCCTCTCGGATCGCGCTCGTCGCGGTCGTGATGAGGTCGTCCACCCCGATCTCGGCAACGGTGGCAACCATCTCACGAACCGCCGCGACAATCTTCTGCACGCCCTTCTCGGTGATCGCTCCGTCGGCGTCCACGTACCGCATGAGCCGGAGTACTGAGCGCTGCGAATGGTACGGAACGGGGCTCGCGCCCGGGTGCGCGTCCACCACGAGCAGGTGAACCGTGTTCGAACCGACATCGATGACTCCGAGGCGCATGTGGTCGAGTCTAGAGGGGTCCCTCGCCGCTCGGTCGCGAAGAAGTCTCCGACGATGCCCGGCAGCCTCGAGCGATCCTAGAAGATGACGTTCTCAGCCCCGTGCTACTGAATGCCTGTCACGTCAGTAGCCGGTATGGGTCCCCTCTTCCGACGAATCCCACCCGACAACGATCGCCTCGGTCGCGGACACTCCGAAACGTGTTGCGCCAGCCGACCACATCTCGCGAGCCATGGCGGCTGTGCGGATCCCTCCTGATGCTTTGACGCCGAGCCGGTCACCGACGGTCTCGGCCATCAGGCGAACCGCATGCAGGGTCGCCCCGCCGGCCGCATGAAACCCGGTCGATGTCTTCACGAAGTCCGCACCGGCAAATCCGGCCGCGCGACAACCAGCAATAATCTCCTGGTCGGCGAGCGCCGCGGTCTCGAGAATGACCTTGAGTACTCGGCCGGCGGTCGCCTCCCGGACGGCGCGAATCTCGGCTTCCACGGCTGGCCAATCGCCGTCGGCGACGAGCCCCGGATTGATGACCATGTCGATTTCGTGCGCTCCCGCCGCGATCGCACGGCCCGCCTCGAACGCTTTCGTCTCCGCGGTGTGCACGCCCGTAGGAAATCCGACCACCGTCACGATCTCGAGGCCGCGAGAACCTTTCGGGATACGCGTGGGGCTCACACAGACGCGGGCAACACCGAGCTGCGCGGCGGACGCGATGAAGGCGTCAAGCTCTGCAGCGGTCGCGTCGGGTGCGAGGAGCGTATGGTCGGCAGAAGCGAGGAACGCCTCGCGGGTGAGGGGCGATTGCGGCGCGGTCATGATGACGACTTTACTCAGTGATGCAGCTCGCCTCAGTCTGCAGCTCGCCTCAGTCGATCAGAGGGCCCACCCGTACCACTCGCACCTCGGGTTCGCCACTCGCTTCGGAGGCGTCAAGGTCGATGATTCCCTCGATTGCCCAGTCTCGATCACCCTCGGGGTCGAGCAGGACCTGCCGAAAGCGCCACGTGCGTTTCGCGAGGGCATCCGGGCCACGGTCAAGGTCGAGAAGCGATGCGCTGCGCGCATCGGGGCCGGTGCCGATCGCGTCATACTCCGTGAAGTAGGCATCGAGCGCGTCGCCCCATTCTGCGGCACCGAAGCCGTGCGGGCCGTCAAGCTCTCCGAGCTCGTCGAGTCGTTCGAACGCGGCCGCCTGCACACGCCGGAAGAGGGCGTTGCGCACCATGACGAGGAAGGCACGCTCGTTTGCGAGCACCGAACGGGTCGGCGGGGCGATCGACACGCCCGCCTCCCGGGCGCGGGCGTGCTCGGCCAGGGCCTCACCCGCAGTCTCGGGGTGCGCGAGCTCCTCCCACTCGTCGACGAGGCTCGAGTCGACCTGTCGGACGAGCTCTCCGAGCCAGTCGATGAGCTCGTCGAGCTCTTCGTTGCGCGCGGACTCGGGCACCGTACGATCGAGCGCGCGATACGCGTCGCTCAGGTACCGAAGCACACCGCCCTCGGCTCGGCCGAGCTGGTAGAAGGAGACGAGGTCGCGGAACCCGAACGCGCGCTCGATCATGTCCCGCACGACCGACTTCGGCTTCACCTCGTAGTCGCGCGCCCAGGGCACTTCGCGGGCGTACGCTTCGTACGCCTCCGCGAGGAGCTCGTCGAGCGGTTTGGGGTGAGTGACCTCTTCGAGGAGCTCCATGCGCTCGTCGTATTCGATGCCCTCCGCCTTCATCGCGGCGACCGCTTCACCGCGGGACCGATGCTCCTGGGCGCGGAGAATCGCTCGAGGTTCTTCGAGCGTCGACTCGATGATCGAGATCACGTCGAGCGCGTAAGTCTCAGACTCGGGGTCGAGCAGTTCGATCGCGGCGAGCGCGAACGGCGACAACGGCTGGTTGAGTGCGAAGTTCGACTGCAGGTCGACCGTCAAGCGGAGCAGTCGCTGGCCATCGACCTCGTGCACCTCGACGATGCCGCCACCCCGGAGCGTACGGAATATTTCGATCGCGGTGCGGGCGTGCTGAAACTGGGCGGCCCGTGGTTCGTGGCTGTCGAAGATGAGCATCTGCATCGTGTTCAGCGCCTCGCCTTCCCACTCCTCGCCGCGCCCGATGACGCCGAGCACCATGGAGTGGGTGACGCGCATGCGACTCACAAGCGGCTCGGGCTCGGAGGCGACGAGCTTGTCGAGGGTCTGTTCGCTCCACCCGACGAAGCCCTGCGGCGGAGTCTTCTTCCTCGGGCCCTTGCCGACCTTCTTCCCTGCGGCGGCCTTGGCCTGTGCTTTTGCGCTCTGCTTGGCGTTCTCGACCTCGTGTTCGGGCGCGAGTGCGATCACGTCACCCTCGGTGTCGAAGCCTGCGCGGCCCGCCCGGCCTGCGATCTGGTGGAACTCGCGCGCGGTGAGCCGGCGCATGCGTTCGCCGTCGAACTTGGTGAGCGCAGTGACGACGACGGTTCGGATCGGCACGTTGATTCCTACGCCGAGCGTGTCGGTGCCGCAGATCACGCGCAGCAGTCCGCGCTGCGCGAGCTGCTCGACGAGGCGCCGATAGCGCGGAAGCATGCCTGCGTGGTGCACGCCGATCCCTGATCGCACGAGTCGCGACAGGGACTGGCCGAAGCCTGTGGAGAACCGGAATTCACCGATGGCGGAGGCGATCTCGTCTCGCCCAGCACGGTCAACGATGCGGATGCTCGCGAGGGCCTGCGCCTGCTCGACCGCGTGCGACTGGTTGAAGTGGACGAGGTAGGCGGGCACCTTGCGGTCTTCGAGCAGCTCCTCCACCACCTCGTGCGCCGATGCGACCGCGTACGAGAACGTGAGTGGTACCGGACGTTCGACGCCAGTGACCAGGGCGGTGTCGCGCCCGGTGGCTTCGCTGAGATCCTCGGCGAGCTCGGTCACGTCGCCGAGCGTCGCCGACATGAGGAGGAACTGCGCGTCGTGCATGAGCAGGAGCGGGACCTGCCACGCCCATCCGCGCTCGGGGTCTGCGTAGTAGTGGAACTCGTCCATGATCACCTGCGTGATCCCGCCCGTTTCGGGATTGTCGACGTCTTTGTCCCGGATCGCGAGGTTCGCGAGGATCTCGGCGGTGCAGCAGAGGATCGGCGCGTCAGGATTGATGGAGGTGTCGCCGGTGACCATGCCCACGCGTTCCGCCCCGAAGGCCTCGACGAGGTCGAAGAACTTCTCGCTGACGAGCGCCTTGATGGGGGCGGTGTAGACGGTGCGGCGCCCCTCGGCGACGGCGATGACGTGGGCGCCGAGTGCGACGAGGGATTTTCCGGTGCCGGTCGGGGTGGCGAGGATCACGTTCGAGCCGAGTGCGATGCCGAGCAGCGCTTCCTCCTGCGCCGGATAGAGTCGGAGCCCCCGCGCCTCCCAGGCCCACTCCTCGAATGTGGCGAAAACTTCGTCGGCGCTGCCGCCCGCGGTGCCGCGGTCGAGGATCTGGCCCAGGTTCATGGTCTCTCAGCCTACTGCGCACCCCTGGATCCTCCGCACCGTGCACGTTTACACTGAAGCGCATGAGCGCCTCGCCGATTCCTGAGCTCGCGACTGACGAACTGCTCGGGCTGCGCATGCGCGCCCTCGGGCTCGACAGCCCGCGTGATCCCGCACCGGGCGATCCGCAGGCGGCCACCGTCATCGACGTGGCAGATCGTCTGTTGGCGCTCCAGGGTCAGGATTGGCGCGCGTCGAGGTGGGCGCTCGGGCTGCGGGCGCCGGGGGCGACCGTCACCGACGTCCACGCGGCGTTCGATGCGGGACATCTCGTGCGTTCGTGGCCGATGCGCGGCACCGTGCACGTCGTCCCCGCAGCAGATATCGGTTGGATGCAGGAGGCGACGAACGCACGCCAGCTCGCGGGCGCTCCGCGTCGGCGCGAGGTGCTCGGCATGAGCGACGCGGCACTCGACCGGCTGGTGGAAACCTCAATCGAGGCGATGCGCACCGCTCCGCAGACCCGAGCCACCCTGTCGGAGGCGTGGACGGAGGCCGGCATCGAATGGCAGGGCAACTGGCGGTATCACGTGATCTGGTGGCTGTGCCAGAACGGCATCGCCGTGTTCGGCCCGACGGACGGTGGTGATGAGCCTCGACTCGTGCTCTCGGAAGCCTGGATCAGGCAACCGCGACGGCTCACCGGCGACGCCGCACTCGCCGAACTCGCAACTCGGCATGCCGCGGGGCGTGGCCCCGTGCGCACGAAGGACTTCGCCTGGTGGACGGGGCTCCCGGTCCGAGAAGCGAGGCGAGGGATCGCGCTCGCTGCCGAGACAGGTCGACTCACGCCGGTCAGGCTCGCCGGCTCGACAGATGCGGCGGGTGAGTTCTGGGTGCCCGCGGAACTCCTCGATTCCGGCCCGATCGGCGGTTCGCGACAGCAAGGCTTGGTCGACTGGCTGCTGTTACCGGCGTTCGACGAGCATCTGCTCGGATACACGCTCCGGGATCCTCAGCTCGATCCCGCCGATTTCGAGCGCGTGCTTCCCGGCCGCAACGGCATGTTCCTCGCGACGATCGTGCGTGGCGGCCGCGTGGTCGGCACGTGGCGACGCGGAGCCAGGAAGCATGCCGGACCCGAGCTCACCGCTTTCCCCGGGGCCACGCTCGACCAGGAGGCGCTCGCCCCGGCGATCGCGCACTGGGCGCGCTTCCACGGGCTCGACGTCTCGTACGCTTGAAGCATGGAGATTGGCATTCTCGCGATCATCGTGATCGTCGTCCTCGTCGGCACCTCGATCGTTGGCGGCCGTCTCGGGATCGCCGCTCCCCTCCTGCTCGTGCTCATCGGCATCGGCATCGGCTACCTCCCGATCACCCCGGCGGTCCGCGTCGACCCCAGCGTCATTCTGTACGGCGTGCTCCCACCGCTTCTCTATTCCGCAGCGGTCAGCACGCCGATCATCGATTTCCGACGAAACTTTAAGCCAATCGCGGGGCTCTCCGTCGTGCTCGTCATCATCTCCGCGCTCGTGATCGGCGCTCTGCTCCACCTCCTCATCCCAGACATCCCATTTGCTATCGCGGTTGCGCTCGGCGCGGTGATCAGCCCCACCGACGCCGTCGCAGCGACCTCCATCGGCAAGCGTCTCGGCATGCCCGAGCGGGTTGTGTCAGTGCTGGAGGGCGAGAGCCTCGTCAACGACGCGACCTCGCTCGTCCTGCTGAAGACCGCACTCGCAGCGGTCGCGGGCAGTTTCGCGTTCTGGGGCTCAGTTGGTAGCTTCGTGTATTCGGTCGTGGCGGCGATCATCGTCGGACTGCTCATCGGATTCGTGACGGTGTGGATCCGTTCGCACTTCAAGAACCCCGTGTACGACACGGTCGTCTCATTCGTCGTGCCATTCCTCGCGTTCATCCCTGCCGAACTCCTGCAGGCCTCGGGCGTACTGGCGGTCGTCGTCACGGGCCTCTACACGGGTCACCGGGCCGCGCGGAAATTCAGTGCGATCGCCCGGGTCAACGAACGCATCAACTGGCGCACCCTGCAGTTCGTCATCGAGAACGGCGTGTTCCTCATCATGGGGCTCGAACTCTACGCCCTCATTGGCGAGGCGACGCGAGATTCCACGCAACTCGCGCACCTGCCGCTGATCGCGCTCGCACTCGTCGTCATCCTCATCGTGGTGCGCGGTCTGTTCATGGTTCCGCTGCTCGCCTCACTTCGCAGCAACCTGCGCAGGTACCGGTCCCGCTTCGACGACCGTTCGGCAGCCGCGGCGGAGCTCCGGGGACGGCACGACGCGGATCCAGAGGAGCTGCGCCGTGCAACGCGGCGCGCGCAGCGAACACGCGCCGACCTCGCGCACGAGAAGGACCAGCCCCTTGGCTGGCGGGCGGGTGTTGCACTCTCCTGGAGCGGAATGCGCGGAGTCGTCACGCTCGCCGCGGCTCAGTCCATTCCGACCTCAGTGCCCTACCGGGCGCAGATCGTGCTCCTGGCATTCTTCGTCGCGATCATCACCCTGCTGCTGCACGGGCTGACGCTCCCAACCCTCATTCGCAGACTGTGGCCGAGCGGTTCCGGTTCAAATGACAACCGCGAAGAGCTCGCCGCCCTCGGCCGCGAACTCTCCGAAGTCGGCGACGCGGCGCTCGACCACGCGGTCGAGGAAGCGGTCGACGCCATAGACTCCCAGGAATCTACGCGCCCTCCCACTCCAGCGGAGATCATTGAACGGGTTCGCGCCGACTCCCACGAGGTGCTCGCCCCCGTCGCCACCCCGCTCCCCGAAACGGGATTGATCAACACGGTTACCCCGGAAACCCCGACCGAGGCGTACCTGCGACTGACCCGAATCGTACTGAACGCCCAGCGCCAACTCCTCCTCGAGGAGCGATCGATTGGCCGATACAGTTCGGCGGCGTTGCGGTCCGCCGAACTCGCGATCGACGCGCAAGAAGCCCGGCTGCGGCCACTTCGCTAAAGATCACAAACCGGGATCCGCCCTTGAGAACAAGTCGTGAGTGACCTAGCCTCGAGGAGGTATGTCTTTTACACAGGAAGTTTCCGAAGCCACCCGTTCACGTCCGAGTAGCATCACCATCGTCGCACCAGAGCTGCCCCACGGGGGTGATATCTGGCGTCTCGCGAAGAACTCCGCCGAGCTCGATCTGAACTCGTCCTACATGTATTTGCTCTTCGCCCGCGACTTCGCGAACACCTCTCGTGTTGCGCTCGCCGACGGTGAAGTTGTCGGCTTCGTGCTCGCGTATCGCCGCAGCGAAGATCCACGATGTCTGTTCGTCTGGCAGGTCGCCGTTGACGAGGAGTTCCGCGGCCAGGGTCTCGCCCGACGCATGCTCGACGATCTCATCAGTGCGTCGAGCGAGTCGGCACCGATCCGCACCGTCGAGACCACGGTGACCGATGACAACATCGCGTCGCGCAGGTTGTTTTCCCGTCTCGCCGATCGCTGGGGTGCCGAGATCAAGACCCGCGCCCTATTCGACGAGTCGCACTTTCCTGATGAGCACGACACCGAGCGACTTCACCTAATCGGGCCGATCGACCCGAACGCGCTCGACTAACCGATGTATCCGAGGGGCGGACGCCCCAAATCCGATTTCGCGATTCCGGAATCGATGAGCCGCCATTGTGCGGCGAGCCACTGAGGAGGCACCGATGACCATGTCCATCGCCGAAGATTCTTCGACAGAGATTTTTACCGCACTCGAGTCGAGGGTGCGCAGCTATTCACGTTCGTGGCCGGTCGTGTTCGATCGAGCCGTCGGCAGCCGGATCTGGGACGAGGCGGGGAATGAGTACCTCGACTTCTTCTCCGGAGCCGGCGCATTGAACTATGGCCACAGCAATCCGGTTCTCAAGAAGGTACTGATCGATTACCTGATGAACGATCGCGTAGTCCACTCCCTCGATATGTTCACGACCGCGCGACGCGACTTCTTGCGCACGTTCTCTGAGCAGATTCTGCAGCCGCGCGGACTCGACTACCGCGTCGTGTTCCCTGGACCAGGTGGCGCGAACGCGGTCGAGGCGGCGCTCAAGCTCGCCCGTAAAGCGACCGGCCGGGAGTCCGTGATCAACTTCACGAACTCCTTCCACGGAATGACGCTCGGGGCCCTCTCCGTCACGGGTAACGCGCTCAAGCGCGGCGGCGCGGGTATTCCTCTGGTCCACGCGACGCCGATGCCCTACGACGACTACTTCGAAGAGGACCTGCCCGACTTCTTCTACTTCAAGAAACTGTTGGAAGACAGCGGGAGCGGCCTCAACCTTCCCGCTGCGGTAATTGTCGAGACCGTGCAGGGCGAGGGCGGCATCAACGCCGCGCGCATGGAGTGGCTCCGCGCGCTCGCCGACCTCTGCCGCGAGTACGAGATCCTGCTGATCGTGGACGACGTGCAGATGGGCTGCGGTCGCACGGGCGAGTTCTTCAGCTTCGAAGAAGCCGGAATCGTGCCCGACATCGTGTGCCTGTCGAAGTCCATCAGCGCATCCGGCCTTCCGCTCGCCCTCACCCTGATTCGGCCCGATCTCGACATCTGGGAACCGGGCGAACACAATGGCACCTTCCGCGGCATCGCACCCGCATTTGAAACGGCGACCGCCGCGATCCGCGAATACTGGAGCGACGACGCGCTCGCCCGGTCGACCGTGGAGAAGGGGATGCGCGTGGAGAGCCGCTTCAACGCGCTCGCCGCGCAGTACGAGGCGACCGGCCTCGTCGCGAAGGGACGCGGCCTCGCGCGCGGACTGCAGTTCCCGAACGGCAAACTCGCGGGCGCGGTGTGCGATGCCGCCTTCGCTCGTGGCCTCCTGATGGAGACCTCCGGCCCCGACGGCGAGGTGATGAAAGTGCTCCCCGCGCTCACCATCACCGATGCTGAACTCGGCCGAGGCCTCGACATCATCGATGCCGCGGTCGCCGAAGTCCTCGCCGTTTAAACGCCCTTCTGATCCTGCCTCGACTCCTGAAAGGAACCCCATGATCGTTCGCACCATCGATGAGATCACCGACACCGATGCGGATATCCGTACGGAGAATTGGCGCAGCAAGCGCATCATCCTCGCGAAGGAGGGCGCCGGCTTCTCCGTCCATGAAACCACTCTCTATGCGGGTACCGAGTCCGAGTTCTGCTATGAGAACCACATCGAGGCGGTGTTCGTCGTCGAGGGTGAAGGGGAGATCGAGGATCTCGCAACCGGGGAGGTCCACCAGCTACGACCCGGATCCCTCTACCTGCTGAACGATCACGACCGGCATCGTGTGCGCCCGCGCACCGACATCCGCACCGTGTGCGTCTTCAACCCGCCCGTCACCGGACGGGAGGTGCACGACGAGAACGGGGTATACCCGCTCGTCGTCGAGACGGTGTCCTAACGACACCGGGCCGGGGAGTAAATCGCACCCCGGCCGAATCGATCAAGACACGTGATCAGGAAAGGAACAATGATGACCACCGTGACCACCGATCAAGATCTCTACCCGACACGCCTCGCCGAGCCGCGACCACCGCTCGAGCGCCCGCACCCCGCGGTGTGGGGCACGGCCGGCGACGGCCCGTTCAGTCAGGCCGAACTGGATGCCCACGAGGAGCGCGGTTTCACCGTGCTCGACCGTTTCATCACCGGCGACGAGGTAACGCGCTACACGGCAGAACTCGAGCGACTCTCGTCGGCCCCGGATTTGCAGGACGACCCCAGGGTGATTCGCGAGCGTGCGACCGGTGACGTCCGCTCCATCTTCGCGGTGCAGGAGCTCAGCGACATCATGGATGCGCTGACTCGCGACGAGCGTCTGCTCGATCGTGCCCGCCAGATCCTCGGCAGTGACGTCTATCTGCATCAGACCCGTATCAACTACATGCCGGGCTTCCGCGGCACTGGGTTCTACTGGCACTCGGACTTCGAAACCTGGCACGCTGAAGACGGCATGCCTATCCCCCGCGCGGTGAGCTGCTCGATCGCACTCACGGACAACTACCCGTTCAACGGCGGGCTCATGGTCATGCCGGGATCTCACCGCGCCTTCGTCTCGAGCGTCGGCGAGACGCCCGAGAACAACCACGAGTCGTCGCTGCAGGCCCAGGAGGTCGGTGTGCCGAGCGAGGCGGACATCACGCTCCTCGCAGACCGGTATGGGATCGACCAGTTCACCGGCAAAGCCGGATCGGCACTGTGGTTCGATTCGAACATCATGCACGGCTCCGGGAGCAACATCACGCCGTTCCCCCGGTCGAACGTGTTCATGGTGTTCAACAGCGTGGAGAACGCGCTCGTTGAGCCGTACGCCGCGCCGGCTCCCCGCCCCGAGCACATCGCGCATCGCAACTTCGCGCCGCTCACACCGCTCACGTAGCGCGCATACCGCGGCTGCTCCGTCTCATTCCGCGGCTGCTCCGTCTCATTCGAGGCCCTGACCGGCAGGCAGGGGCGATTACCGGGATGGGCGGAGCACCCGCGGCACTCGCGGCCCGATCCGCGACACGATTTCGTAGTTGATTGTGTCCGCTGCCTCCGCCCAGTCGTCTGCGGAGGGCGCCCCGGTTGCCGGGTCTCCGAAGAGTGTGACGACGTCGCCCTCCGCCACCGGCGTATCCCCCACGTCAATGACGAACTGGTCCATCGCCACGCGACCGGCCACGGTGAAGCGTTCGCCCCCGAGCAGCACAGGACCCGACCCTGAGGCGTGGCGTGGAATCCCGTCGGCATAGCCGAGCGGCACGAGCGCGAGCGTCGTCTCGCGCGAGGTTCGATAGGTGTGGTCGTACGACACACCGGCCCCGGCTGGCACGCGCCGCACCTTCGCGACGCCCGCTCGCAGCGCCATCGCGGGCCTCAGGCCGAGTTCCGCCGCCGACACACCCGCAAACGGGGAGAGCCCGTACATGCCGACCCCGAGCCGCACCGCATCGAGGCGCGCCTCCGGTAGCTCGAACGTGGCGTGCGTCGCGGCGAGGTGGCGGATGTCCGGTTCGACGCCGCACGAGGCAGCGAGATCGACCGCGTCCAGGAAGACCGCGAGAGCTTCACTGTTGGCCGCAGGGGTCGTGTTCGCGAGGTGGCTGAACACGCCTACCGCGCGGATCAGGCCCGAGCGCTCGAGCCGTGCGACCTCCGAGAAGAGCTGCTCCCACTCTTCGGGCGCCGCTCCGTTTCGCGAGAGGCCCGTATCGAGTTTCAGATGCACCAGCGCCGGCCGGCCCTGCACGGCGGCCGACGCTGCGGCACGAAGCTGGTCACCGGTCGAAACACCGAGCTCGATCCCGTGCGCGACCGCTGCACCGAACTCGGTGCCGGGGCCGTGCAGCCACGCGAGCAGCGGGGCCTCGATCCCCGCCGCCCGCAGCGCCAGCGCCTCGTCGAGATCAGCGACCCCGATGCGGCTCGCACCGCCCTCCAGTGCGGCCCGGGCGGCGGTTTCGGCCCCGTGGCCGTAACCGTCGGCCTTCACGACGCCGATCACCTCGGTGCCCGTGAGTCGGGCCACATGGGCAACGTTGGCGGCAATCGCGGTCGGGTCGACCACGGCTTCGCGGAAGAGCGGTGCGGTCACGAGCTACAGCGTACCCTGCCGGTTCTCGCGGTCGACCTCGCGCGCAATGTCCCGCTGCATCGCAACGGGAATCGCACCGGTGATCGTCGCGACCTCACGGTCGAGCTTCTGCTCTTCCGTGCGCCACGCTTGATATCCCGGATCGTTGGCGAGCGCCACGTCGATCTCCTCCTGGCTCGCACGCAGTTTTGGATCGAACCGAAGATAGGCCCGCGATTCCCTAGCCACAAGGTTCGAGAGAATGAGGATGCCGATGAGGTTCGGGAGCACCATCAGGCCGTTCGCGATGTCGGAGAGCGTCCACACCATCGCAAGCGGGATGGTGGCGCCCACGAAGGACATCACAACCCAGACGAGCCGGAACGGGAGGATCGCCCGCGTTCCCAAGGCCCGCTCCACCGCACGCTCACCATAGTAGGACCAGCCCCACAGGGTGGTCGACGCGAAGAGCACAAGACAGATCGCAACGAGGATCCCGCCGACATTGCCGCCGAGTCCGAGGCCCTCATTGAGCGCCGTCGAGGTGAGGTTCACCCCGGTGAAGGCGTTCCCATCAGCGTCCACCATCTGGTAAGCCTTCGTCACGGTGATAACGAGTCCCGTGAGCGTCACCATGATGATCGTGTCGATGAACGTCTGCGTCATCGACACGAGTCCCTGACGCGTGGGGTGGCTCGTCTGCGCAGCGCCCGCGGCGATCGCGGCCGAGCCCATCCCGGACTCGTTCGAGAAGAGCCCGCGCGCGAGACCGAACTGGATCGCCGCAATCACGAGGGCGCCCGTGAAACCACCGGCCGCAGCCGTGCCTGTGAATGCGCCGGCGAAGATCTCGCCGAAAGCCTCGCCGAGGCCGCCCGCATTCCGACCCAGGATCCACAGCTGCACGCCGATGTAGAGAACCACCATGATCGGCACGATCGCACCGGCCACGTTCGCGATCGACTTCACCCCGCCGATGAGCACGAAGAACGTGACTACCGCGATGATGAGCCCCGTCAGCCAGGCCGGTACCTCGAAGTTCATCGTCATCGTCTCAGACAGCGAGTTCGCCTGGACCATGTTGCCAATGCCGAAAGATGCGACGATCGCGGCGATGGTGAAGAACCAGCCAAGGAACTTCCCAAAACCTCCGCGGATCCCTTTCTGCAGGTAATACTGCGGTCCGCCGTTGCGGCCACCTTTACCGTCGATGGTGCGGAAGCGCACGGCGAGAAATGCCTCGCTGTATTTGAGTGCCATGCCGAAGAGCCCGCTGATCCACATCCAGAAGATTGCGCCCGGCCCGCCGAGCGCAATCGCGGTGGCGACGCCGGCAATATTGCCCGTGCCGACCGTGGCGGCCATGGCGGTGGCGAGTGCCTTGTATTGAGTGACGTCGCCACTCGATCCCTTGTCCGAGCGGCGGATGAGGCCGAGGCTCAGGCCGGCCCCGAGCGAGCGGAACTGGATGAGGCCGAGTCGAAAGGTCATGTAGATCCCGGTGCCGAGCAGCAGCGGGATCAGCACGAACGGCCCCCAGATGACCCCGGCTATGGAGTCGAGAACACCCTGAAATGCGTCCAAAATAGATTCCTTCTCTGTCTTCGCGTCATTGCGATGCGATGGAATGGTGTGCAACCGGCGTCGAAACGCCACCGGAGCAGTATATGCACCGCACACGGTTCCAAGCATCTTCAGAGCAGCGATGCAGACAATGCGCAGAAGAAACTGCAATGCCCTCTTGAGGATTCCGCCAACCGCGTGCAGGATTAGCAGCTGATCAGAGGAAGGACCGAACCGGATTCTGGTGGTGACTGAACACGAGACTCGTGCGGGTCGACGACACGGCCGGGTGCGAGGAGAGATGTTCCGTCACGAAATCGCGGACGTGATCGGAGTTGCGCGCGCCCAGGTGAATGATGAAATCTTCGACCCCGCCGAGAAAGTAGAGCTGCATGACCTCGGGTAGGGATCGCAGCTCGTCACTCAGCTCGACGATGCGCTGCCGGGCGCCTGACCTCACGCTCACGCTCACGAGCACCTGGAGCTCGAGCCCCATCGCCCGCGGATCCACCGTCGCGGTGAAGCCGGTGATGACCCGGTGCGAGACGAGGTTGCGCACGCGCGCGATGCAGGTGGACGCGGCAACGCCGACGCGCTCAGCGAGTTCGGCATTCGTGATGCGACCGTTCGCCTGCAGCTCCTCGATGATTTTGCGATCGATCGCGTCGAGGTCGATATCAGAGCGAAGATTGTTCGAACTTTCAGGCATAGTCCGACCAGTTTACACACATTCAAACAAAATTATCGAGGCATTCCCGAAGATGATTCATGCATTATTCTCAAGAGGCGAATATACTGCACAATCAAAGGGCAACTGTCCTCGGTGTCGAGCGCCTCGCGTGCGTCCCCGAGGCCGGACCAGGGAACTCTCCCGATCTTCACCACCATCTTTCCACTGAGGAGCAGAACATGCGCGTCGGTATCCCCACCGAGATCAAGAATAACGAGAATCGCGTCGCCATCACGCAGGCAGGCGTCGTCGAGCTCACCCGCCGCGGGCACCAGGTGCTCATCCAGTCGGGTGCGGGCCTCGGGTCTGCCATCACCGACGAGGAGTACGCCGCGGCGGGCGCCCAGATCGTCGACGGGGCCGACGGAGTCTGGGCCGACTCCGACATGATCCTCAAGGTC
Organism: Leucobacter sp.; assembly: GCA_041655455.1. GTDB lineage: Bacteria > Actinomycetota > Actinomycetes > Actinomycetales > Microbacteriaceae > Leucobacter. The sequence goes on from JBBAFK010000006.1 coordinate 46,783, forward strand.
AAGGAACCCATCGCGTCCGAGTACGACAAGATGCGCAAGGGGCAGATCCTCTTCACCTACCTCCACCTCGCCGCCGACAAGCAGCTCACCGAGGCCGTGCTGAAGTCCGGGACGACCGCGATCGCGTACGAGACGGTGCAGCTCGCAAGCCGCGCCCTCCCCCTCCTCGCCCCGATGTCCGAGGTCGCCGGTCGGCTCTCGGTACAGGTCGGCGCCTACTCGCTCATGAAGGCCAACGGCGGTCGCGGGATACTGCTCGGCGGCGTCACCGCCACCCGACGCGGCAAGGTCGTCGTCATCGGCGGCGGTGCCGCAGGCGAGCAGGCCGCGCGGATCGCGTACGGCATGGGCGCCGACGTCACGGTCATCGACATCTTCATCCCCCGGCTCAAGCAGCTGGAGGACGAGTTCAACGGTCGCATCCAGACTCGCACCTCGAACGCGCACAACATCACCGAGGCTCTCAAGGAGGCCGACCTCGTCATCGGTTCGGTCCTCATTCCCGGCGAGAAGGCACCGAAGCTCGTCACCGACGACATGGTCGCGCAGATGAAGACCGGCTCGGTGCTCGTCGACATCGCGATCGACCAGGGCGGCTGCTTCGAGAACTCACGCCCGACCACGCACGACGATCCGACCTTCCCGGTGCACAACTCGATCTACTACTGCGTCGCGAACATGCCGGGCGCGGTGCCCGAGACCTCGACGGCTGCGCTTACTAATGCGACGCTACCGTATGTGGTCGCAGTCGCCGACAGGGGTTGGGTGCAGGCTCTGAAGAGCGACGAGGCGCTCGCGAAGGGCCTGAACGCACACGACGGCGTGATCACGAACGCCGGCGTCTCCCACGCGTTCCCCGAGCTGCCGGCCACCACCCTCGACGAGGCCCTCGCCGCGCAGGCCTGATACCGGGCACCGCGCTCGGTACGGCGCCGGCACCCAGGCGGCCGGGCGTATCCTGGATCCATGGATCTGAAGTTCACGTTCGGAGGGGCGTCACCTGATCACCACGATCACGGTGACGCCCCTTCGGGCATTCCGCTGCCGTTCTCCACCGTGCCCTCCGGGTCCTCGAGCAGCGTGCTCGAGGCGCGGGTGCGCCTCGTTCCCGGCGCGCTGGTCGCAGAAGCCGTGACGGGGGACGGCGTCGTCTACGCGAGCGGTGAGGCGCCGCTTGCGGGATCTGCGCCGGGGCCACTCTCCGCGACGCCCGCAGCAACTCAGCCGGTTGTGGGGTCCGGACTTGGCCGCGCAGTGCGCTCGGCACTCTCCCGGGCGGTCGCGGGGCTCGAGGGTCCGCTCGCGGAATCGGTGAGCGCGATCGTGCTCGACCTCGGCGGGGCCGAGGTCACGGCGCTTCAGGAGCTCGGCGTCGACGTAGATCTCTCCGGGGATCCCGTCGCGTCAGTCGACGAGACGCTCCAACGCCGCATCGGCGTCTCCGCTGGCACGCCGGTCAGGTTCGGAGCGTAACGCGGGGCGAACGCCCCCAGGAGTCACCCACGCTGGAAGCGGACGATCCGCTCGAGCGCTTCGGCAACGGCGGCTTCTCCTGCTGCATACGAGAGACGCACGGCGCGGTGACCATCGACGGGGTCGAAGTCGAGGCCAGGCACGACCGCGACATCCGCTTGCTCGAGTAGAGCACGTGCGTACGCTGCCGAGCCACCGAACCGCTCGAGCTGCGGGCCGAGATTCGAGTAGTAGTAGAACGCCCCGTCCGAGGGTGCCGCGACGCCCCAGTTGAGATCCCGCTCCGCATCAAGAATGAGTTTGCGAGAGCGCGCGAAGCCCGAGACGACCTCGTCGCGCTCAGCATAGGTCTCGGGCGTGAAAGCTGTCAGCGCGAGCTCCTGCGCCGGCGCGGGCGGCGACAGCGCGAAGTTTGAGGCGAGTGCCTCGAGCGGGGCGATGAGGCTCTCCGGCAGGAGCGCCCAGCCGAGACGCCATCCCGTCATCCCCCAGTACTTCGAGAACGAGTTGATCACGACCGCTTCGGGGTCGAGCTCCCGCGCGGATACGCCCCGCGGGTCGGCATCGCCGGGCTCGGGGAACGTGATCCCGTGATAGATCTCATCGCTGATGAGACGAACGCCGCGCGCACGCGTCCAGTCGACCAGAGCTTGGAGTTCGGCGCGCCCGAGCATCGTGCCGGTCGGGTTTGCCGGCGACGCGATGACCAGCCCCGCGAGGGCTCCACGCTCCGCAACAGCAGCGTCGAGTAGCTCTGGGGTGGGCTGGTATCTCGTCTCGGGGCCGGCCTGAATCTCGACGACCTCGACCCCGAGCGCCCGGAGAATGTTCCGGTAGGCCGGGTAGCCCGGGCTCACGAGCGCGACCCGGTCGCCCGGGTCGAACGCCGCGAGAAAGACGAGCTGGAACGCGCCGGAGGAGCCGGTCGTGACCGCGACGCTGAGTGGATCGGGTTCGACCCCGTACCACTCCCGGTAGTGGCCCGCGATCGCCTCGCGCAAGGGCATGGTCCCGAGAGGCCCCGTGTAGCCCGCGGGTTTCAGCGTGCCGGGCGCGGGGCGAGCGCTCGGCTCCCCCGCGCACAGCGAGACCACGTCGTGGCCGGCGAGGCGTCGCCGCGCGATCTCGTCAGTGATCCGCATCACCTCGAAGGCCGGGATCTCGGAGCGTCGAGATGCGCCGAGCACGACGGGTGTAGGCTCGGGCAGCTGCTTCGACGGTGGAGTCTTGAGAGGGCCTCCGGGTTTCACCATGCCTCCAGGCTAGCGCCAGATGTCGCGGTTACAGCGCGTTGTACACCTCGCGCAGCAGCTCGGCGGTCTCGGTGGGAGTCTTTCCGACCTTTACACCGGCGGCCTCGAGGGCTTCCTTCTTCGCCTGCGCGGTGCCCGCCGAGCCCGAAACGATCGCGCCGGCGTGGCCCATCGTCTTCCCTTCGGGCGCGGTGAATCCCGCAACGTAGCCGACGACCGGCTTCGTGACGTTCGCCTTGATGAACTCGGCCGCACGCTCCTCGGCGTCTCCGCCGATCTCGCCGATCATGACGATCGCCTTCGTCTCCGGGTCGGCCTCGAAGGCGGCGAGCGCGTCGATGTGCGTGGTGCCGATGATCGGGTCGCCGCCGATGCCGATCGCGGTTGAGAAGCCCAGATCACGCAGTTCGTACATCATCTGGTACGTCAGGGTGCCCGACTTGGAGACCAGCCCGATCGGGCCCTTCCCCGTGATCGTGGCGGGGGTGATTCCTGCGAGCGCCTCGCCCGGAGTGATGATGCCAGGACAGTTCGGGCCGATGATGCGCGTCTTTCCACCGGTTGCCTTCGCGTGTGCCCAGAGCTCTGCCGAGTCCTTCACCGGCACACCCTCGGTGATGATCACGAGCAGACCGATGCCGGCATCGATCGCTTCGATCGCCGCATCCTTCGTAAACGCGGGCGGCACGAAGGCGACCGAGACGTCGGCACCGGTCGCGGCCATTGCTTCCGACACCGAAGCGAACACCGGCAGTTCAACCTGCGCGCCCGAAGCGTCGGTGTGTGTGACCGTGGTACCGGCCTTGCGCGCGTTGACGCCGCCCACAACCTGGGTGCCCGATGCAAGCATGCGTGCGGTGTGTTTTGTCCCCTCGCCGCCGGTGATGCCCTGGACGATGACCTTGGAATCCTTGTTCAGGAAAATCGACATAGTTCTTGCTTCTTTCCTCGCGTCAGTCAGTCTCGGGATCAGCGGGCGTTCGCCAGCTCGGCGGCCTTGTCGGCGCCCTCGTCCATGGTGGCCGCCTGCACGACCAGTGGGTGGTTGGCGTCGTTCAGTATCCTTCGCCCTTCCTCGACGTTGTTGCCGTCGAGCCGCACGACGAGCGGCTTGTTCGCGGTGTCGCCGAGCTTCTCGAGCGCCCCGACGATGCCGTTCGCAACCGCATCGCAGGCGGTGATCCCGCCGAAGACGTTCACGAACACGGCCTTCACCTGCGGGTCGCCGAGGATGACGTCGAGCCCTGCTGCCATGACCTCCGCGGACGCACCTCCTCCGATATCGAGGAAGTTCGCGGGCTTCACGCCGCCGTGGTTTTCGCCGGCGTAGGCGACGACGTCGAGCGTCGACATGACGAGACCCGCACCGTTTCCGATGACCCCGACCTCACCGTCGAGCTTGACGTAGTTCAGGTCCTGCGCCTTGGCTTTGAGCTCGAGCGGATCCTCAGCGGACTTGTCCTCAAGCGCCTCGTGCTCGGGCTGACGGAAATCTGCGTTCTCGTCGAGCGAGACCTTGCCATCGAGCGCGACGATGTCACCGGCGCCGGTGAGCACGAGCGGGTTCACCTCGACGAGCGTTGCGTCCTCACCCGTGTAGACCTCGTAGAGCTTCTGGAAGACCGGCACGACCTTCCCGACGAGTTCCTCGGGGAAGCGCGCGGCGCGCGCGATCTCCTCGGCCTTGACCGCGTCGATCCCTGCGATCGGATCGATCTCGATCCGTGCGAGCGCTTCGGGCTTCTCGACTGCGAGCTGCTCGATCTCCATACCACCCTCGACCGAGCAGAGCGAGAGGTAGGAGCGATTCGCGCGATCCAGCAGCACCGAGAAGTAGAACTCTTCCTTGATGTCGGCACCCGCGGCGACCATGACGCGCTTCACGACGTGACCCTTGATGTCGAGCCCCAAGATTGCCTGCGCGGCGGCAAACGCCTCATCAGCGTTCTTTGCGACCTTCACGCCGCCCGCTTTGCCGCGGCCTCCGGTCTTCACCTGCGCCTTTACCACCACCACGCCGCCGAGCTTTTCCGCCGCGGCGCGCGCCTCTTCAGGCGTGTCCGCGACGATGCCGGCGAGCACCGGCACCCCGTATTGTTCGAATAGATCGCGTGCCTGGTACTCGTACAGATCCACGTACTGTCCTTTGCTCTGGAGGTTCGGCATCCGAGGCAAAACTGTCTCGATGTCGAGATAAATGTCGACCCGGCATAGTCTACCATCGGGCACCGTCTGCCACGGACCGCCCGCGTCGGTTCCCCATCTTTCGCACAGCCCGGATCATTATCATTGGAGTGAATGCACGATGCGAGAGAGGAGCCGTGGGTTTCTATGTCCGGAACTTCGAAACCAGATGGGCTCCGCGCCCGGAAGCGGCGGGCCACGGAGAACGCGATCGAGCTCTCTGCCGTGCGGCTCGCACTCAAACACGGTGTCGAAAACGTCACGGTCGAGGCGATCTGCGAGATGGCAGACATCTCACGGAGCACGTTCTTCAACTACTTTCCCGCCCGCGACTACGCCATCGTCGGACGCTCGATCACACTCCCTGACGGCACCGAGGCGTTCAGCGTCTTGGACTCGTGCCCGGACAACCTTCCCCTCGGTATCTTCCGGCTCACGTTCGCCTCGATCGGCCACAGGCACGTGAACGCGGAAGTTGCTCGTCTTCGAGCGCAGGTCATCACCGAACAGCCTGAGGCCCTGGGGCTCCTCATTTCCGCACAGCTCGAGTCGTCGTTCCAGCTCACCGCGATGGCTGCGGCGTGGCTGCAGGCGAACCCGGAACACGCGAGGCTCGAGTCGCCTCAACGCGAGGCGGTCTACGCTGTCACGCTCGTGAACGGAATGATGGCGTCACACATGGAGGAGTGGGCGAAGGCCGACGGCGACACGCTCGCGCAGGAGGAAGAGTTCCTCGACGCACTCGACGAGTACCGTCGGCTGCTGAGCGTCCCCGAGGGAGACTCCGGCGCCTGAACCGGTAGGCTTCAGCCCGCGCTACGAGTCCTGCTTCGTGATCGGTGCGAGCTTGACGAGCAGCTTGCGTTCCCCCACTGACTCGAAGACGACGTGAGCGACACGCTTCGATCCCGCGCCCGTCACCGCCGAGACGCGGCCTGCCCCGTAGTCGTCGTGCGTGATCCGATCACCGGGCAGAAGCTCGAGGTCGCTGTTGTCGCGCACGGCGCCGCCGATCATGTTCGGAAATCCACCGCCCGCCCGCTGCGCCTCCTTCGCGAGACGCTTGCGTTCGCGCCACTTATCGAGCGCGGATTCCATGTTTCCGCTCGCCGGCTCACTGACCGCTGCAGAGCCCGAGCTTCCGCCCGCGAAACTGACCGGCGAGTCGGTGCGCGAGCCGCGCCGGCCCGCGCCGCTTCCGCGCGGCGCGTTGAGTGCCCGCGACTGCGTCCCGCCTCGCCCCGTCACCTCGCCCGGCGACTGCCGCCAGTCAATGAGGTGTTCGGGAATCTCCTGGAGGAACCTCGACGGCATCGCCACTGAGATGTCCCCGAACGTCGCGCGGGTGGACGCGAGCGTGAGATAGAGCTGCTCTCGCGCCCTCGTGATCCCCACGTACATGAGGCGACGCTCCTCGCTGATGCCTCCGGCCTCATCGACCGACATTTGATGCGGCAGCAGGCCTTCCTCAACCCCGGTGATGAACACCGCTTTGAATTCGAGCCCCTTCGCCGTGTGCATCGTCATGAGCGAGACCGTGCCGCTCGAATCATCGAGGTCGTCTGCCGCGGCAACGAGACTCACCTCGGTGAGAAATGCGAGTAGTCCCTCTCCCGGCAAGCGCACGTCGAACTCGCGTGCGACCGCGATGAGTTCCTCGAGGTTCTCGGCGCGCGCGTCATCCTGCGGATCCCGGCGTTCGCGGAGCTTCTGGATCATTTCAGTCTCGTCGAGAATAAGCTTCAGCACCTCTGCGACGGGCGCGGGCTTCGCCTCGCTCGCCGAGTCATCGGTCGCGCCTCCGCCCACCGCCATCCGGGCCGCACGGTCGAGCAACGCGCCGAGCTCGCGCACCGTCGTCCGGAGCTTCGGCCCGAGCGCTGCGACCTCGTCGGCGCGGAGCATCGCCTCGACGAACGAGAGCCCCTCGGACTCCTGGAAGTTTGCGAGGTGCGCCTCTGCCATCGGCCCGATCCCTCGTTTCGGGGCGCCAATCAGACGAGACCAGGCGATCGGGTCGTACGGGTTCGCGAGCGTCGTGAGGTACGCCATCGCGTCCTTGATCTCAGCGCGTTCGTAGAACTTCGTCCCTCCGAGCACCCGGTAGGGCACCGCCGAGCGGATCAGCAGCTCCTCGAGCGCGCGCGTCTGCGAGTTCGTGCGGTAGAAGACCGCGATGTCGCTGTAGGCGACACCTGAGCGATGCAGCTGTTCGATCTCCTCGGCGACAAATCGTGCTTCGTCGTGCTGCGAATACCCGGTGAAGCCGATGATCTTCGCGCCATCGCCCGCGGTCGTGAAGAGCTGCTTCTCCTGACGGTCGAAGTTGTTTCCAATCACAGCGTTGGCCGCCGAGAGGATGTTCTGAGTCGAACGGTAGTTCTGCTCGAGTTTCACCACCTCGGCGCCGGGAAAGTCGCGCTCGAATTCGACGATGTTGCGAATGTCGGCACCCCGGAACGCGTAGATCGACTGGTCCGAGTCGCCGACCACGGTGAGGGACGCCGCGGGGATCCGCCCCTCGGCGTCCAACTCCTGAGCCCTTGCGGGCGGCGCGAGCGCTGCCACCTGCCCGGGCGCAACGGGCCGAGTCAGCTCGCGTATGAGTGAATACTGCGCGTGGTTCGTATCCTGGTACTCGTCGACGAGAATGTGGCGGAACCGACGCTGATAGATCGCCGCCACATCGGGATGCGCGCGGAAGAGCTGCACCGTCTGCCCAATGAGATCATCGAAGTCGAACGCGTTGGCTCGCCTGAGCTCGTTCTGATACATGGCGAAGATCTCGACAAAGAGCCGGTCGCGCGGATCGTTCTCGTTCATCGTCGCCCGGTAGTCGTCCACGTCGGTCAGCTCGTTCTTGAGCCGCGAGATCTTCCCGCCCGCATTGGCGGGAGTGAACCCGTAACTGTCGGCGTCGAGCTCTTTGATGATCCGTTTCAGCAGCGCGCGTGAGTCGGCTGAGTCGTAGATCGTGAATCCGGCAACGTAGCCGAAACGCTCCGACTCGCGACGCAGAATACGCACACAGGCCGAGTGGAACGTAGACACCCACATCCCCTCGACGCCGGCACCGAGCAGCCCCTCGAGCCGCTCCCGCATCTCCGCGGCGGCCTTGTTCGTGAAGGTGATCGCGAGGATCTGGCTCGGCCACGCCTCCCGATCCCTGATGAGTTGTGCCACACGGTGTGTCAGCACCCGAGTCTTACCCGATCCCGCCCCGGCGACGATGAGCAGTGCCGGGCCTCGTGCCGTCACCGCGCGCGCCTGCGCGGGGTTCAAGCCATCGAGCAGGGAGTCCGGGGTCCCCTCGCTCACGCCGTTCCCGCCCGGCCCGAATCCGCCGATAGGGATCCCCGAAGGATCCAGAAGTTCGAAGTCGTTCATCGCCGTCAAGTCTAGGACCCGCGTCTGACACGCGGGATGGACCAGAATGGACGCATGTCCGCTCTGCCCTCACCGCGTCAATCAGTTCTCGTCTTCGCAACGGGCGGCACCATCGGCATGCGCGACACGGAGAGCGGCCTCACCCCCGACCCCGACTTCCCCGAGGTCCTCGCCGACCTGGTCGAACACCTGTGCGCGCCACTCGGCGCCGACCACCGCGTCAATCAGCTCCTCCCCGCGATCGACAGCGCCAACGCCGACACCGACACCGCCCCGCGCATTGCTCGCGCCGTTACCGCACGGGTCCGCACGCAACGCCCCCGCGGCGTCGTCATCACCCACGGCACCGACACGCTCGCCTACACCGCCTCGCGGCTCGCATTCGAGCTCGCCGGCATCGGGGCCCCCGTCATCCTCACCGGCAGCCAGCTCCCCCACGGTGCCCCCGGCACCGACGCGTTCGACAATCTTTCGCTCGCGATCCGTGCTTCACTCCGTGCCGCACCCACGGCCCCGGTGTCGATCGCTTTTGGCGGCAAGCTCCTCCCTGCCGTCCGAAGCACCAAGCACGACAGCCGTTCCTTCGAGGCGTTCCGTGCGGAATCAGCGCTCGCGACGGGTGCCGAAGGGGTGCCGACCCTGCAGGGCGAAGACGCTCCAGGTCGCCCCGCTCGCGTCCTCTCGTTCCGGTTCACCCCGGCGGTCACCGCGGCCGACCTGCGCGCCTTCGCTGCGGCAGGCCCCGACGGTCTCGTGCTCGAGTGCTACGGCAGCGGCAACGCCCCGACGGCCCGCCCGGGCATGCTTGGAGCGCTCCGCGAGCTCTGCGATCGGATACCCGTCGTCGCGATCACGCAGTGCGCGACAGGCGGCGTCGATCTCGCCCGCTATGCGGTGGGGCGCGAACTCGCGGCGACCGGGGTGATCGACGGCTCAGATCTCACCCTCGAAGCGGCGACCTCAAAACTCGGCTTCCTCCTCGACCGGGGGTGTGCCGGCGACGAGCTGCGATCCCTCATGGAACGCAACCTCGTGGGCGAACTCACCGCGCGCTGATCACCCCTCGTGGTGCGCGGCGCGGGCCGCAACGCCGAGATCGGGGTGATCGACGAAGATCCCGTCGACCCCGGTCGAGAGCACGGTCGCGAACTCCGACCGCCAGTCCCCCCACTCGGCAACGTCACGATTGGAACGCCGCTCACTGGTGAGGTACCGGTTCTCGGGGCGAAGCGTCCACACGTAGACGACAAGCCCGCGTGCGTGGGCGCGGGCGACGAGGTCCGTTCCGAGCAGATCGCGCTTGGCCACGCTGATGCCGTGCACCCGCGTGGCCAGCAGGTCGAGACCCGCATCGCTCCGATACCACGCGTACGGGCGACGGCGGCGGCCAGTGACCGGCTCATCGGCCGGTGCCCCCGCGTGCTCGGTGAGGAACACGAGCCGCGCGGGAAGCTCCGCGTCGCGCACACGATCCAGCGCCCCGAGTTCGAACGCTTCGATAACGAGGCGGTCCGGGCGCGCACCCCACCCCGCCGCGGCGAGTTCCTCGATCATCAGCGCCACAAGATCGATCCCGAGGCCGAGAAAATACTGCGCGTGCTTGATTTCGACGACGATGCCGATGTCGCGGCCCTGCCGCTCACTCTCGGCGTCGATAATTGCGAGCACGTCTCGCAAGCGAAGAATCGGCTCCCGCCCGTCAAACGCTCGGTTCCCGGCTCTGAGATCGGGCAGACGTTCGCGACAGCGCAGCGTGCTGAGTTCTGCCCACGTGAAATCCTCGGTGAACCATCCCTCATGACGCACGCCGTCAACCATCTTTGATGTGCGACGCGCAGCGAACTCCGGCCGGTCAGCCACGTCGGTCGTGCCAGAAATCTCGTTCTCGTGGCGGACGACGAGCACCCCGTCACGTGTCGCAACAATGTCGGGTTCGACCGCGTCCGCGCCCTGCTCGCAGGCGAGCTGATAGGCCGATGCGGTGTGCTCGGGCCGGTAGCCGGAGGCCCCTCGGTGTCCAATGACGAGCGGTCGCGCAGGCATGCCCCCAGCATACGGTGCAGCACCGCGCATGGCCCTGAGACGATGCCCGGCGAGGGATCCCTCGCCCTGCGCGAAATCACAGCCGATCGCGGCATGCATTCCGATACGCTGGAAACGTCCCCCAACCACCCGGCCCATACGCCAGGAGAGGATTTCCGACGCATGAGCAACCCCGCACTCAGCCGTAACCCGGCGCTCAACGGTAAGACCATGAGCGCCGACGAGCTGCGCCGCATCTATGACCAGCCGGCTGCGCAGACGCAGCGACCGGGCGTCGATCAACCCGTCGCCGACGCAGGCTTCGGCGGGCAGCAGCCTCCCGTCATCACGCCGTCCGACCGCCCCATGACGTACGAGAACACCATTTCCAAGACGGTGATGCTGTTCCTCATCGTGCTCGTGTTCGGTGCCGTCGGTTGGTTCGTGCCCGTGCTCGCACTGCCGGCAGCGATCGTCGGCCTCGTGCTCGGCCTCGTCAACTCGTTCAAGAAGGAGCCGAGCGTTCCGCTCATCGTGCTCTACGCCGTCTTCCAGGGCGTCTTCCTCGGTGGTATCTCCGGCATCTTCGAAGCGCGGTGGTCGGGCATCGTATCGCAGGCCATCATCGGCACCCTCGCCGTATTCGGTGTCACGCTGCTCCTCTTCCGCAGCGGCAAAGTGCGCACGAGCCCCCGCATGAACAAGATCTTCATGATCGCGATCTTCGGCTACCTCGCCTTCTCCGTCGTGAACCTCATCCTCATGTGGACGGGCGTGAACTCCGACCCGTGGGGCATGCGCGGTGCCACGATCTTCGGCATCCCCCTCGGCCTCCTCATCGGCGGCCTCGCGGTGCTCCTCGCCGCATACTCGCTCGTCATGGACTTTGAGCTCATCCAGAACGGCGTGAAGAACCGCGTCCCCGAGAAGTGGGCCTGGTCGGCAGCGTTCGGCCTCATGGTTACGCTCATCTGGCTGTACGTCGAGATCCTGCGCATCCTCGCGATCCTCCGCGGCGACTAAGCGCCACATGCAGAAAGCGCCGGGACCCTACGGGGTTCCGGCGCTTTCTGTTTCACGCAATGAGCGTGGTGGGGAACAGGCAAGGGAGTGGGGTCGCCTCAGTCTTCGCCAACGTGCACCTTGGGAGCGAACGTGTACGTCGGGGCATCACCCCCATGTGCACACTCACACCCAGGGTGCACACTCACGGGAACCGCTCACGTGGTCGAGTGCCACGTGAGAACGTAAGCTACCGGCCGAGGCCGAGACGGCCTCGGAGTGAGCGGGAAACGCCCAGAAATGGGCGTTTCCTATCCGCTCACTCCCACTCGATCGTCCCGGGTGGCTTCGAGGTCACGTCGAGCACGACCCGGTTCACATCCGGCACCTGGTTCGTAATGCGGTTCGAGATACGCGAGAGCACGTCATAGGGAACGTGGGTCCAGTCCGCCGTCATCGCGTCCTCGGAGGACACCGGGCGCAGCACGATCGGGTGCCCGTACGTACGTCCGTCGCCCTGCACGCCAACCGAGCGCACATCCGCGAGCAGCACCACCGGGCACTGCCAGATCTCCTCGTCGAGGCCTGCCGCTGTGAGCTCCTCACGCGCGATCGCGTCAGCCTCACGCAAGATCTCGAGGCGATCTCGGGTCACCTCGCCGACGATGCGGATGCCGAGCCCCGGCCCAGGGAAGGGCTGCCGCCCCACAATCGCCTCGGGAATCCCGAGTTCACGCCCGATCGCCCGCACCTCGTCCTTGAACAAGGTGCGCAGCGGCTCGATGAGCTCAAAGTCGAGATCCTCGGGGAGCCCGCCTACGTTGTGGTGCGACTTGATGTTCGCGGTGCCGGAGCCGCCGCCCGATTCAACGACATCGGGGTACAGGGTGCCCTGCACGAGGAACTTCACCTTCTCCCCCGACGCCTTCGCCTCCGCGACGAGGTCAAGCTGCACCTGCTCGAATGCGCGAATGAACTCCCGCCCGATGATCTTGCGCTTCTGCTCCGGGTCGGTGACGCCCTCGAGATGCCCGAGGAACGTGTCCGCCGCGTCGACCGTGATGAGGTGCACGCCCGTCGAGGCGACGTAGTCGCGCTCAACCTGTTCCCGCTCGCCCTTCCGCAGCAGTCCATGATCCACAAAGACCGCGGTCAGCTGATCGCCGATCGCCTCGTGCACGAGCGCGGTCGAGACCGCGGAATCCACTCCGCCTGACAGCGCCGAGATCACCCGGGCATCGCCGACCTGTTCGCGGATGCGCGCAACCTGCTCCGCGATGACGTTCCCGGCGGTCCAGTCGGCGGCGATGCCCGCGACCTCGTGTAGGAAGTTCTCGAGCACGCGCTGCCCGAAGTCCGAGTGCTTCACCTCGGGGTGCCACTGCACGCCGTACATCTTCTTCTCGGGTGAACCGAACGCCGCAACCGGGGTGACCGACGTGCGTGCGAGCACCTCGAATCCCTCGGGTGCCCGCTGTACGGAGTCACCGTGACTCATCCAGACCTGCTGCTCAGCCGGCTGACCACCGAGGATCGTTCCCCCGTCGCCGACGATCGTCGCTTCCGTCGCCCCGAACTCGCGGTCGCCCGTACGCGCAACCTCGCCGCCGAGCGCGCGAGCCATCACCTGGAAGCCATAGCAGATGCCGAATACCGGAACACCCAGCTCGAAGATCTCCTCGTCGAGTCTCGGCGCTCCATCCTCGTAGACGGATGAGGGGCCGCCGGACAGCACGATGCCGAGCGGCTGCTTCTCGCGCACCTCGGCCGCGGTGATCGTGTGCGGAACGAGCTCTGAGTACACGCCCGCTTCGCGGACGCGGCGCGCGATCAGCTGCGCGTACTGCGCGCCGAAATCGACCACGAGAACGGGTCGATACCCGGTGTCGGGTTGTGTTTCCTGTGACGCCATAACGGTGAAGTCGGCCTTTCGGTATTTACGCGGGTCGGTCCGCTGAGGATGATGTGGAGGTGTTCGCGGCCGTGTCCGGCTCCGCTGGCTCGGCGTCCTCACGCGACGCGAGGAAGGCGTTCACCTCGCGCACAATGCGAGCTTCGAGGAAGAACGACAGGAACGGGATCACGCCGCCGAGGGCGAGCAGGATGAAGCGCCAAAAGTTCCACCGCATCGGGCTCCACAGCAGGAAGTCGGAAATGAGGTAGATCACGTAGAACCAGCCGTGCGCGATGAGGAACGCGCGGAACAGGTCGAAGCCCTCGGGCCGGAACTCCGCCTCGATCCCTTCCTCGGGAATCGGTTCGAAGCGTGCAAAGCCGTCGGGGGTGAAGAGATAGAGCTGCACGCCGAAGGCGTACTTCATGATCATGACCGCGCACAGCAGCAGCAGCATCACACCGGTCACCACCGAGGTGACCTTATAGATGTTGAGCGCCGTGCGGATCCGGGGGTAGTCGGACGGCTTGGGCTCGAGCTTCATGCTCACCATTCTATTCCTCGGCCTCCTGGGCTTTTTCCTGCAGCAGCTTGAGTTCGTGTTCCTTCTCCCAGGCGTCGCGCACCAGGCGATACCAGAGGAACACGGCGAACCCTGCGAACACGACCCACTCGATCGCGTAGAAGACGTTGAGCCAGTTCACGGCCTCGGGTGGTTCGGGCGCCACCGAGTCGATTGCTTCGAGCCCCGCAGAGTCGAGCAGCTGCGCGCTGTCACCTTCGGGGTGCAGCACGAGATATCCGGCATACGTTGGACCGTCGACCTCGGACCACAAGTTCACGAGCTGCGCGGGCGCCATGTTCGTGATGAGCGAGTGATCCTCCCCCGGCGCCGGCACGTCGATTCCCTCGGTGGGCATGAATCGTCCTTCGAGCTCGAGCGGCGCGGTGAACCCCGGCGTGGCCGCGAGTTCTGCAGCCGCGGACTCGGCCAACGCGGGATCGGCGGCCCAGCCGATGGCGACGGCGAGGTGGGATCCCTCATCTGTCACGAGATGCCCCGTCACCCAGGCACCCAGTTCGCCGCCGTTCTCGCGCGGTGCGACGATCTCCAAGTCGCGGCCGTTGAAGGTTCCTGCGGTGTCGACAACGGCGCCGGCGGCGGCCTCCATCACCGCTTCGCCCGCCGCGGCGACGTCGGTGAGCGGCTGCAGGGTTTCGAACTCCGCGGTCTCGATGATGTCAGTGCGGATCGCGTTGTCCATCTGCCAGCGTCCGAGCCAGGCGAACACCCCCGCAACCACGAGCGCAAGCAGCAGGGCGAGCAACCACTGCGGCCGCCGCGCGACCGCCGCGATCGTCGGGTCCCCAAGATACTCTGGGCGCCGCGACGCAGTCTTCTCCTCAGACAAGATCAGCGCTCGGTGTGGACGACACCGACGCGCTGGAACTCCTTGACCTCGGAGTAGCCGGTCGTCGCCATGGCGCGGCGCAGCGCGCCGATCAGGTTGGCGCTGCCGTCGGCGATGTGTGCCGGCCCGTTGATGATTTCCGCGAGCGGCGCCACCTGCTCAACTCTGATGCGGCGCCCGCGCGGCAGATCCTCATGGTGGGCTTCTTGCCCCCAGTGCCAGCCGCGACCCGGCGCATCGGATGCGCGAGCGAGGCCCGTGCCGAGCATGACCGCATCAGCGCCGCAGGCGATCGCCTTCACCATGTCTCCCGAGCTGCCGAGCCCGCCGTCGGCGATCACGTGAACGTAGCGGCCACCCGACTCGTCGAGGTAGTCGGTGCGCGCACCCGCGACATCGGCGATGGCGCTCGCCATTGGTGCGCGAATGCCGAGCGTGACCCGCGTCGTCGACGAGGCTCCCCCGCCGAAGCCGACGAGCACGCCCGCGGCGCCAGTGCGCATGAGGTGCAGCGCGGACTGGTATGTTGCCGCGCCGCCCACGATGACCGGCACGTCGAGCTCGTAGATGAACTGCTTGAGGTTGAGCGGCACCCGCCCGGGTTCCGCCACGTGCTCGGCGGATACCGTGTTGCCGCGGATCACGAACAGGTCGACCCCGGCGTTCACCACGGTCTCCGTGTACTCGGCGGTGCGGTGCGGCGAGAGGGCACCGGCGACGGTCACCCCGGCGTCGCGGATCTCACCGAGACGCGCGGCGATGAGGTCCGGCCGGATCGGCACCGCGTACAGCTCGCGCATGCGCTTCACCGCGGCGACCTCATCCTCGATCTCCGCGAGCGCTTCGAGCAGCGGTTCGGGCTCCTCGTGCCGCGTCCAAAGCCCCTCGAGGTTCAGCACGCCGAGACCGCCGAGGCGACCGAGCTCGATCGCGCTCGCCGGCGACATGACCGAGTCCATCGGGGCGCCGATCACGGGAATCTCGAAGTTGAATGCGTCGATCGACCAGGCGGTCGACACGAGCTCGGGATCGCGGGTGCGCCGGGTCGGCACGATGCCGATCTCGTCGAATGCGTACACGCGACGGGCGCGCTTGCCGCGCCCGATCTCGATCTCGTTGCTCACGATCACGTCCGTTTCTGGGCGCCCGATGGCGCCGCGTGGTGGGCGCTGCTCAGCGCTTGTAGTTGGGTGCCTCGACGACCATTTGCACGTCGTGTGGGTGCGATTCCTTCAGACCCGCAGGGGTGATCCGAACGAACTCGCCGCGCTCCTTGAGCTCGGTGATCGAGCGCGCACCCACGTAGAACATCGACTGGCGCAGTCCGCCAATCATCTGGTGTGCGACGGCGTGCAGCGGACCACGGTAGGGCACCTGTCCCTCGATGCCCTCGGGAATGAGCTTCTCATCGCTCGGCACATCGGCCTGGAAGTAGCGGTCCTTCGAGTAGGAGGTGCGCTCCCCTCGGGTCTGCAGCGCACCGAGGGATCCCATCCCCCGGTAGTTCTTGTACTGCTTGCCGCCGACAAAAACGAGATCTCCGGGGCTCTCATCGGTGCCCGCGAGGAGCGACCCCATCATGACTGAGGAGGCGCCCGCGACGAGTGCCTTCGCGATGTCGCCGGAGTACTGGAGCCCACCATCAGCGATCACCGGAATACCGGCCGGAGTTGCGGCCTTCGCAGCCTCGTACACAGCGGTGACCTGGGGCACTCCGACGCCCGCGATCACACGGGTCGTGCAGATCGAGCCGGGGCCGACGCCCACCTTCACCGCGTCTGCGCCGGCGTCGACCATCGCCTTCGCACCGGCGTAGGTGGCGACGTTGCCGCCGATGACGTCCACCCCCGCGAAAGCACTATCGCCCTTGATCTTCGCGATGATGTCGAGCACGCCCCTGCTGTCGCCGTTCGCAGTGTCGACGACGAGCACGTCGACGCCCGCGTCAAGGAGAGCGCCGGCGCGCTTCCAGGCGTCGCCGAAGAACCCGACGGCCGCGCCCACGCGCAGACGCCCCGAGTCATCCTTCGTCGCGTTCGGGTACTGCTCTTCCTTGTCGAAATCCTTCACTGTGATGAGGCCCGTGAGTCGACCGTCGCCGTCGACGAGGGGAAGCTTCTCGATCTTGTGTGTTCGGAAGATCTCCGCAGCATCCTCCCGGGCGATCCCTGTCGGAGCCGTGATGAGCGGCATCGGGGTCATCGCGTCGGCAACCCGGATCTGCGTGCGATCCTTCGGGTCGATGAAGCGCATATCGCGGTTCGTGATGATGCCGAGGAGGATGTCGTTCGAGTCGACTACGGGGAGCCCGGAGACCCGGTACTCGCCGCAGAGCGCATCCACCTCGGCGACGGTCGCGTCAACGGTGGTGGTGACGGGGTTCGTGATCATGCCCGCCTCGCTCCGCTTCACGCGGTCGGCCATCTCCGCCTGATCCTGGATCGAGAGGTTGCGGTGCAGGATACCGAGACCACCGTTGCGCGCCATGGCGACGGCCATGCGCGTCTCGGTGACGGTGTCCATCGCCGCCGAGATGAGCGGGATGCCGAGCCTGATGCGCTTCGTCAGCTGGGTGGACGTGTCCGCCTCGCTCGGGATGACGTCGGTGTGCGCGGGGAGCAGCAGCACGTCGTCGTAGGTCAGACCGGTGAACGCAAAGGGATCACGCTGTTCCATGGCACCTCAATCTTGAGTCGTCGAAGACGTCCGGAAAGTCGCGGGGGTGCCCGATCGAGGCCCCGCGTCGTATCTCAGTCTAAATGAACAGCGCTGGTATTCGGCTCAGCGCTCGGCGAACGCCGCAGCTGCAGGACCATCTCCGTGATGAGGATCGTGAGTGCGCACCAGACCGCGACGAAACCGACCCAGCGACTCACGGGCATCGCCTCGTGCATCACGAAGTAGCCGAAGAGGAACGTGAGGATCGGAGTGATGAACTGCAGGAAGCCGATATACGAGAGCGGAAGCCTACGCACGGCCTCACCGAAGAGGGAGAGAGGGATCGCCGTCAGCACTCCGGAGCACAGCACGAGCACCGAGATCCCTGGGCCGAAGGTGAACGCATTCACACCGACGCTTCCCGCGACCACGACGAGCTGTACGACCGCGAGCGGAGAAGTGACGAGCGTCTCCACGGTGAGCCCTGTCACGCCATCAATCGCCTCTCCGGCCTGCTTGTGCACCGCACCGTAGAGGGCAAAGGTGATCGCTAGCCCGAGCGCGATCCACGGGAAGGAGCCGTAGGCGACCGCGGCGATCAGGACCCCGACGGCGGCGATCGCGACGGCGATCCACTGCAACCGGGTGAGCCGCTCCCGCCGCACGACGACGCCAATCAAGATCGTGAAGAGAGGGTTGATGAAGTAGCCAAGCGCCGTCTCGATGATGTTCCCCGTCATGACACCGAGGATGAAGATCTGCCAGTTCACATAGAGCAGCACTCCCGAAAGCGTGTACCAGCCCAGCACTCGCGGCGACCTCAAGACGTGCCGCACTCTCCCCCAGCCGCGCATCACCGTCACGAGCAGCGCGCAGAAGAGCAGCGTCGTCGATACTCGCCATGGCACGACCTCGAAAGGACCGACCATCTCGATCAGTGTGAAGAAAACGGGGAAGACGCCCCAGCTCAGATACGCACCAAGGCCGAAGGCAAGCCCCGCGCGCGTTCGACCGCTCTGCTCCCCGCGCAATCGCATGCCACCGGCTCCGTCTCTCGTGCTTCCGATTCGGCCGCTCGAGTCCGCGGCTGCCCGACTCCGCCGACGGGTCTCGTACCGCTCAACGCAGGGGTTGAACGCGGGGGCGGACCGCTTCAGCCTAGCGTCCGACCCGCCGATAGCTCGCCGTCCCCTTCACACTTCGCCGGAAGCTTGCTTCACTGGAGGGTGTACCGCAACCGCAACGGAGCAGGAGGGATACACCAATGCGCCGGAGTACGACGTCGAGGGCCACCGCGCACTCGTTCGCCTCGATCTCGATCGCCGCAACTTTTCTCACGGCGGTTGGGGCGGCAGCGACGGTCCTGGCGCTCGTCGTCATCTGGGGGCTCAGGTTGCTGGGCGGGCATGACGTTTACGTCAGCGGGCTCGGCGCGGAGGGGATGCCCACGGCGCCGGCGTTCAATCTCTTCCTCGGAGTGCTCGGTGGTGGCGGTCTCGCGATTGCGCTCGGCGGGCTCGTCCGCGTGTATCTCGAACCGCGGCTACGGGCGACGAGTGGCGTTCGCGGAGTCGCCGAAACACTCGCCTGGCCGACGCTGGCGCTCGCTAGCGCGTGCTTCGTTCTCGCTTCCGTCACACCGTGCTCGACGGGCTGCCCGGTGCCAGGAAGCGCCTCGTTCACCACCGCCGACGCGCTTCACCTCTCGGCCGCGATCACCGGCTTCGTGCTCGTGTGCGTCGCGATGCTCCTCGTCGTGTGTACGACCCTCTCGCTTCGTGAGCGCGGTGTTGCCGCGTTCTCGCTCGCCGGGGTCTCCGGTACCTCGGCGAGCGGCGGTCTTCTCGCGCTCGCCGGGGCTGGCGCCGGGGTCGGGGCTCTGCTCGAGTTCGCCGCGATGACACTCGGAGTGCTCTGGGCTGCCGTGCACGCCGCCACCCGACGGTCAACGAACGGAAACCTTACACAGCGGATCTCGCGACTGGCCCCGGAACGCGGTCGAGCCCGCCGATCACGTGGATCAGCGGGCTCGACTGTAGAACTCAGAGCTGTAGAACTACAAGCTGTGGAGCTTACGAAGTCCTAGCGCTCGACGATCGCGAGGATGTCGCGAGCCGAGAGCACGAGGTAGTCGTCGCCACCGTACTTGACCTCGGTGCCGCCGAACTTCGAGTAGATCACCACGTCGTCCACGGCGACGTCGAGGGGGATGCGGGTGCCGTTGTCGGACACGCGGCCCGGACCCACGGCAACGACCTTGCCCTCCTGCGGCTTCTCCTTGGCGCTGTCCGGAATCACCAGACCCGAAGCGGTGGTCTCTTCCGCCTCGACCTGCTTGATGACGATACGATCCTCGAGCGGCTTAATGGCTACCGACACGGTTGACCTCTTTCCAATGACGAAGTTGACTCTCGCGCCCGATCACCTCGATCGGGCTCTGCTGCAAAGTCTATGGCGACCGCTAGCACTCTCGCAAGGCGAGTGCCAACGAATTGGTTCGGGATCGCCGATGGCGAACGTGGGCGCGCAATTTCACGGTATGGGATACTTGCCGCATGTCGTCCCTTCCCCCGCAGGACCAGCCGACCAGCCCGCCGCAGTATTCCGCGCTTCCCTACGCTGCGACGCAGGCTCCCACCGACACGCACTGATCGTGAACAGCGAGCCCTCCGGCGCCCTGCCCGGCTGGACTGAATTGCTGAGCGGGCGCGGCCTCGATCTGCTCCGCGTCGCCGAAGCCGACCTCGAAGCAGGCGTCGACAGCGCCGCCGTCGGCGCGTCGCTTCGTCGAGACGGCGTCACGGCGGACGAGGTCGCGGCGATCCTCACCCAGGCCGATCTGCGCCGTCGGGCCGTCACGAAGTTCGGTCCCCTCGCCGGCCGGCTCCTCTTCACTCCCGCCGGGCTCGAGCAGGCGACTCGCGCAGCCGTCGCGCGGCTCCACGCCGCACGATTCGCGGCGGCCGGCTGCCGAACCGTCGCCGACCTGGGCTGCGGCATCGGCGCGGAGTCGCTCGCACTCGTTGCTGCAGGGATCCACCCCGTCGACGTCGAGATCGATCCCTTCACCGCGGCGATCGCCCGGCACAACCTCACCGCAGTGGGCGCCCCACCCGAGGTGATCGTCGGCGACGTCGAACGGCTCTCGCTCCCCGCCGACGTGGACGGAGTCTTCCTCGACCCCGCCCGCCGTACCGCGGGTCACCGCGACACCCGCCGCATCGCCTCCCCCGACGACTACTCGCCGTCACTCACCACCGCCTTCCAGTACGGCGACCACCTGCCAACCGGCGTGAAACTGGGCCCCGGCCTCGATCGCGACCTCATCCCGCCCACGAACCCGGTGCGACGAGTCGAAGCGCAATGGATATCCGTGAACGGCCAGGTTGTCGAGCTGGGAATATGGTTCGGCGCCGTCGCACGCCCCGGCGTCGGCCGGTCGGCGCTCGTGCTGCGCGGCCCCGTGGACGGCGACGGCGATCCGGCCGCGCACGAACTCACCGCCCCCGAGGATGCGACCGACGCCGCGGCTCGCTCGCTCGGCGAGTTCCTCTATGAGCCCGACGGAGCCGTGATCCGCGCTCGTTTGATCGGGGTGCTCGCAGGAGAGATTGGCGCGGGAATGCTCGACTCTCGCATCGCCTACCTCACCGCGGATCGATACACGCTGACCCCGTTCGGCTCCGCCTTCCGGGTGCTCGAGGAGCTGCCCGTCAAGGAGAAGGCACTACGGCGAGCACTCGCTGACCGAGGAATCGGCCGCCTCGAAATCAAAAAGCGCGGCGTCGCCGTCGACCCCGCCGCGCTCAGGCAGCGGTTGCGGCTCCGCGGCCCCGAGGAAGCCACGTTGATCCTCACCCGCTTCGGAGATCGACACCGGGCGCTGCTGGCGGAACGCTGCGGCCAGTCACCTACCGCTCCTGGGTGAGGTCGAGGAGGCCGCGTAGCCCCTCCGCCCACAGCCCCCGCCACCAGGCCATGTCGTGGCCTCCCGCGAACTCGATCGCCCGATGCGAGTGCGGCAGTTCTGCCAGGGCCCGCCCGAGGGCGCGGTGCGGCTCGAGCAATCGCCCCTCGGCACTCCCCACTGTTGTGACGATCCGCAGCGGCTCCACCGCCCGCTCGGCGCGACCGACGAGGCCGTCTTGCCACAGCGACGCCGACTGGC
The DNA here is from genome assembly GCA_041655455.1 of Leucobacter sp. Classification (GTDB taxonomy): domain Bacteria; phylum Actinomycetota; class Actinomycetes; order Actinomycetales; family Microbacteriaceae; genus Leucobacter. The sequence goes on from JBBAFK010000006.1 coordinate 68,236, forward strand.
TGAGCACCTTCCCCACCCGGTCGGAGTGCTCGAACGCGGTTTTCAAGGCGGTCAGCCCCCCGAGGCTCTCCCCTGTCACGATGATGTCAGCGCGGTCGGTGGAACTCCCCAACCGCTCACGCGCCCACGGCAGCACGGATTCGACGAGCTCCGCGCTCAGCCCGCCGTCGATGCCGCACTCCGCCTTGCGCTGCTCGGCATCACCGGTGTCGACGAGCACGAGGTCTGGCACGCGGATCACTCCCGCTGCTGCGAGCGCGTCGATCTGCCGGGCCGCATACCCGGATCTCTGCCAGGCCTGACCGTCGAGCACCAGCACGAGCGGGCGGCCGGCTGCATCTGCTCCGGGAGGCCGGTGCACCCACGCCCGGCGGCCCTCCGGCGTCCGCGCCGGGGCGGTTTCGCCGCTGACGGTCGTGGAGAGTTCAAGCCAGGGCTGCGGGGTCGCACCCGGGAGCGCCGCCACCGAGGCACACCCCGCGAAGGTGTAGGTCATCTCGGGATTGCGGGGGTCCAGGCTTCCCCGCTCGCGCACCGTCCGCATCGCCCACCTCGGGTCCATGCAGTTGATCTCGGTGAAGCCGGCCCTGTCGAGCGGCAGCAGAGTGTAGCTCCCCCGCCAGGCCGATTCGAGGTCGAAGGTCCGGTACCACACGTCCGTGCCCGCGACCCGGTGCATCACGCTGTCCGCGACACTCGCGGTGAGACGGTTCGCCTCGAGCAGCACCGCGTGCGCGTCAGCGTCGCGCCACAGGAAGGTGACGCGCAGGGTCGCGGATCCCTCGCGCGGCTCTTCTACGATCGGGGAACGCGAGCCCGGTCCCTCCCAGAACGTTACGGTGAGGCGCTGCCGCTCCTGCGGCCCGGCCGAGCGCACCGCACGTTCGAGTCGCGCGATCTGTGTGGCGACAGCTGCAGGCTCCACGCTCGTTCAGCCCACCTGTATCTCGGTGACCGGCAGCGTCGAGTCCGCGCCGAAGTCGAGCCCCGACGGCGTGCGACCGGCCGCCATGAGCTGTGCGCCGAGCGAGGCGATCATGGCCCCGTTGTCGGTGCACAGCGAGAGCGGCGGCACCCGCAGTTCGACACCGGCCGCTGCGGCGCGCTCGGCAGCAAGCTCCCGCACGCGAGCGTTCGCGGCGACTCCGCCGCCGAGCAGCAACCTCGGCACACCGAGGTCGGCGCAGGCGGCGAGCGCCTTCGTCACGAGAACGTCGGCGACGGCCTCGCGGAAACTCGCGGCAACGTCGGCTACGGGGATCGTTTCGCCCGCGGCCTGCCGCTTCTCCACCCAGCGCGCGACGGAGGTCTTCAGCCCCGAGAACGAGAAATCGTACCGGTGCTTCGCCATGTCTTTGGGGAGGGAGAGCCCTCGAGGGAAGCGGATCGCGTGCGGGTCGCCCTCGGCCGCCACTCGGTCGATCTGCGGGCCGCCCGGGTACGGCAGCCCGAGCAGCCTGGCCACCTTATCGAACGCTTCGCCCGCCGCGTCGTCGATGGTTTCTCCGAGCATCTCAACATCACCCGTGAGGTCGCGCACGACGAGGAGCGAGGTGTGCCCGCCCGATACGAGGAGGGCAACGGTGGGGAGTTCGAGCTCCCCCACATCCCCCACTGCGGGGCGCAGGTCGGCCCCGTGCAGTAGGTCGGCGCCCACGTGCCCGACGAGGTGGTTGACCGCGTAGAGTGGCAGCCCCCTCGCGACTGCGAGCGACTTCGCGGCCGCCACGCCGACCATCAATGCCCCCGCAAGGCCGGGCCCGCAGGTGACCGCGATCCCGTCGAGGTCGTCGAGCGTGACGCCCGCCTCTTCGAGCGCGCGCTCGATCGTCGGTGTCATCGCTTCGAGGTGCGCGCGGGCCGCCACCTCAGGGATCACGCCGCCGAAGCGTGCATGCTCGTCCATCGACGAGGCGACGGTGTTTGCGAGTAGGGATCGCCCGCGCACGATTCCGACGCCCGTCTCGTCGCAGCTCGTCTCGATTCCGAGCACGAGCGGTGCCGATCGTTCCACCGCCGTCATCGCAGATCCTTCGTCATCACGACGGCGTCCACACCGTCAGGTTGATAGTAGCGGGGGCGCACACCGATCTCCTGAAACCCGAGCGTCGCATAGAGATTCCGCGCGATCGGGTTGTCGGCGCGCACCTCGAGGAACACCTGCCGGGCTCCGCGCCGGGCGGCCTCCTCGAGCAGTGCGTCCATGAGCCGCCGGCCGAGACGGCGTCCGCGCGCGCTCGGCGTCACGGCGATGGTCTGCACATCGCCGTCACCGCCGACGACGAGCAGCCCGGCGTAGCCGACGACCTCCTGCTCCGAGTCGACCGCTACGAGGTAGTGACGGTGCGGGCCGGTGAGTTCCTCGCGCAGCATCTCCCGGGTCCAGGCGTCGGCCGCGAACACGTCGCGCTCGATCGCCCAGATCGCGTCGAGGTCGGCAGGCGACGCGGGGCGGAGGGATCCCTCGTCGGTCACGAACCCACCCGTTTCGGGGCGACGGGCGCCTGCACGTCCGGCTGACGCAGGTACAGCGCACGGTCCGGTTCGAATGCGCGCCCGACCGCGAGCCGACGCGCGGCGAGCCGCACGAGCGCGGCAGCCGGGATCGTCTCGGGCCACACCTCTCGCACCGCATCGAGCGGTCTTTCCCGCACGTCGCCCGCATCGCCCTGCCCTGGCGCGGCGTCCCCGGCCGGTACGACGGCCGGACCCGAGACCCGCACAGGGATCCCGTCTGCGTCGAGATGTGAATAGTCGGTCACGAAGAGTTCGCGGCGCTTCGCATCCTGCACCACGCGCAGCGTCGGCGGTGCCGAAACCGAGGACGGTGCGGCGGCGTCGGAAGTCTCGATCTCGCACAGCGCGACCGCCTCGTGCCCGTGCAGCGGCAGGACGGGCACCCCGCGACCGAGCGCGAAGGCGTGAGCCGCGGCGATACCGATGCGCAGACCGGTGAACGGCCCCGGCCCAATTCCGACGACCACGCCGGTGACGCGTGCGGGTGCCACCCCGGCAGCCTCAAACACGTCGGCGATCAGCACACCGATCCGCTCGGCGTGCCCGCGGGTGTCCGTGCTCGCGCTCTCGAAGACCCGCCCGTCGACACCGAGCGCCACGCTCGTTCCGAGCGCCGTATCGATTGCGAGCAGCACCTCTTCGCCGAGCTCTGGCGTTTCGGCCACCGCTCTGCGCTCCTTCAGGTCACACCGTTCCATCAGATCACCCCGCCAGCCCAGCGCGAGCCGTGCCCGACCACCGTAACCGTTCGCGGCTCAACCCCGGGGTCGGCCTCCGCGCTGCCGTCGGCACCGCTGTCAGTGCCGTCGCCGATCGCTCCGCCCTCCGGCCGCGCAATCGTGATCTCGACCCAGTCACCTCGCTCCTCCACGAGGCCCTTCCCCCACTCGGCGACCACGACGGAACCTTCGAAGTCGACGTCGAGGTCGTCGAGCTCCTCCGGCCCCGCAAGCCGGTATGCGTCAAGGTGAACGAGCGGCGCACCGCCCGACAGGGAGGGGTGCGTGCGGGCAATCACGAACGTCGGGCTCTGCACTGGACCGCGCACGCCGAGCCCCTCACCGATCCCGCGCGTGAGCGTCGTCTTCCCCGCACCGAGCGGACCCGTCAGGATCACGAGATCCCCGGCCCGAAGTACGCCCCCGAGCCGCACCCCGAGATCATGCATGGTCTCGGGGTCTGCCACTACGAGTTTCACTGTGCACCATCCGCTTCAGGTCTGTCCGCCGCGGCGCGCAACTCCACAGCCTCGACAACAACGAACGCCGTCGCCACGCCGGCATCGTGTGTGAGCGACAGGTGCACCGTGTCCGCGGAGCGCGCCGCAAGCTCCCTGAGCAGTCCGGGCGTTCGGATGAAACTCGGGGCCCGCTCCGGATCCCTCACGATCTCCATGTCGTGCCAGCGGAGCGATCCCTGCCCGCCGAGCGCCTTCATCAACGCTTCCTTCGCCGCGAACCGCGCCGCGAGGGAGGCGACTACGAGCCCCGACTCCGCGGGTGTGAAGAGCCGAGATTTGAGCGCCGGGGTTCGCTCGAGGTGCGCCGCGAAGCGAGGAATATCCACGGTGTCGACGCCGATTCCGACGATCATGCCGCGCTACTCCACCGTGACGGACTTCGCGAGGTTTCGCGGCTGATCGACGTCGAGACCCTTCGCGGTCGACAGTTCGAGCGCGAACCACTGCAGCGGGATGACCTGCAAAATCGGGTCGAAGAGCGGGTCCGACAGCGGAATACGGATCACGTCGTCAGCGTAGGGCAGCACGGCCGTGTCACCCTTCTCCACGATCGCGATCACGCGGGCACCGCGGGCGCGAATCTCCTGAATATTCGACACCACCTTCGAGTGCATGAGCGGGGCCGTGCGGGGGCTCGGCACGAGCACGAACACCGGCTGGCCGTGGTCGATGAGCGCGATCGGCCCGTGCTTCAACTCGCCCGCCGCGAAACCCTCGGCGTGGATGTAGGCGATCTCCTTCAGTTTGAGCGCCCCCTCGAGCGCGATCGGGAACCCGACGTGGCGGCCGAGGAAGAGCACCGAACGAGTATCCGACATCCAGTGCGCGAGCTGCGCAACCTGCTCGTGCGTGTCCACGGCCTCGCGCACCTTCTCGGGCAGCGACTCGAACTCACGGATGGCCGCCTCGGCGTCAGCCGCGGCAAGAGTGCCGCGCACCCTTCCCAGGTGCAGGCCGATGAGCGACAGCGCCGTGATCTGGGCGGTGAACGCCTTCGTGGATGCCACAGCGACCTCCGGCCCTGCGTGCGTGTACACCGCAGCATCGGATTCGCGAGGGATCGTCGCGCTCTGCGTGTTACACACCGACACCGCCGTCACCCCGCGCTCGATCGCGTACTTCACGGCCATCAGGGTATCCATGGTCTCACCGGACTGGCTCACCGAGATCACAAGCGTGCGCTCGGAGAGCACGGGGTCGCGGTAGCGGAACTCGTGACTGAGCTGCACGTCAACCGGAACCCGCGCCCACTGCTCGATCGCGTAGGCGCCGACCATGCCCGCGTACGAGGCGGTACCGCAGGCGACGATGACGATGCGGTCGATGTCTTGCAACCGGTCGTCGAGAGCCACAAGCTCAGGAATGACGACCTCGCCGCCTGCGATGCGGCCGCGGATCGTGTTCGCCACCGCCTCGGGCTGCTCGTTGATCTCCTTCGCCATGAACGACGACCAGCCGCCCTTGTCCGCGGCGTCGGCGTCCCACTCCACCTCGAACTCGACGAAGTCCGCCGGGTTCCCGTCGAAATCGGTGATGCGCACCTCGTCGGCCGTGACGATCGCGATGTGGTCGTCGTCGACCGCGACGGCGCGACGCGTCGAACTGACGAATGCCGCGACGTCTGAACCGAGGAAGTTCTCTCCGTCACCGAGCCCCACCACGAGCGGCGAGTGGTGACGCGCCGACACGATCGTACCCGGCTCGTCTCGGTGCATCGCGAGCAGCGTGAACGTGCCTGCCAATCGTCGCACGACGGCCCGGAATGCGGATTCGAGGTCGCCGGTCCGCGCAGCTTCGCGGCCGAGTAGCGCAGCCACGACCTCCGTGTCGGTCTCGCTCAGCAGTTCCTCGTCACCGAGCTCAGCTCGCAGCTCGGCGAAGTTCTCGACGATGCCGTTGTGGATGAGCGCGAGCTTGCCGCCGTCGCCCAGGTGCGGGTGCGCGTTCGCGTCCGTGGGTCCGCCGTGGGTCGCCCACCGAGTATGCCCGATGCCCGTTCCGGTCGCCTGAACCGGGCTCGCGTCGAGCAGCTCCTCGAGCCGGGCGAGCTTCCCGGATCGCTTCCGCACCGCGACGTCTCCGCCCTCGTCGGTCACGGCGATCCCTGCCGAGTCGTAACCTCGGTATTCGAGTCGACGCAGGCCGTTCACGAGCGCCTCGACCGTATCATTCGGGCCGACATATCCGACGATTCCACACATGGGTGCAAGTTTAGTGGCACGATGGGGGGCGATGAATGACAACGACTCCCCCCTGGTAGAGGCCGGTCCTGAGACCCAAACGCTCATCCGCCCGGAGTTTTTGTCACCGTTCATGGAGATCGGCCGAGACGAGTGGGCGCGGCTCGCGGGCAGCACGCCCATGCCGCTCACCGCGAATGAGATCGAGTCGTTCCGAGGGCTCGGCGAGCTTCTCGACATCCAGGAGGTTGAAGAGGTCTACCTGCCGCTGAGCCGACTCATCGACCAGTACGCGATCGCTGCCCGGAAAATGCACGAGCGCACCCGCGGGTTCCTCGAGCGGGGCGGCGACAGGCCGAGCACCTTCGTCATCGGCATTGCCGGGTCCGTCGCCGTCGGAAAATCGACCGTGGCACGAATCCTCCGCGACCTGCTCGCGCGCTGGCCTGAGACCCCGCGCGTCGAACTCGTCACGACCGACGGCTTCCTCTACCCGAATGCCGAACTGCAGCGGCGCGGCATCATCTCCCGCAAGGGTTTCCCCGAGTCGTACGATCGGCGCGCGCTGCTCCGCTTCGTCTCGCAGGTGAAGGCCGGTGTGCCCGAAGTGTACGCGCCGCACTACAGCCACCTCGTCTACGACATCGTGCCCGGCGAGTTCACGGTGGTGCGGCAGCCCGACATTCTCATCGTCGAGGGGCTCAACGTGCTGCAACCCGCCACGATGCAGCATCCGCTCGCGGTCAGCGACCTGTTCGACTTCTCCATCTACGTTGATGCCCGCACTTCCGACATCCAGGTCTGGTATCGGGATCGCTTCTTGAAACTGCGCGAGAAGGCCTTCTCGAACCCGAACTCCTACTTCCGCCGCTACGCGCGTCTCGACGACGAGGTCGCGGTGGCCGTCGCCGACGAGTTCTGGACCAACATCAACGAGCCGAACCTCATCGAGAACATCCGGCCGACTCGGGCTCGCGCTTCCCTCGTGCTGCGGAAGGAAGCGGACCACCGCGTGCAAAAGGTGCTGCTCCGGAAGTTGTAGGGATCCCTCGCCCGGACCTGCCGGTCTTCCCCGGCCCCGTCGGCCACCCGGCCCGCCCCGTCGGGCCCCGTCCGGCCAGGCCCCCCGGCTTCCCCGGCTTCCCCGGCAACGAACCGTATGCAAACAGCGAAATATATCCCCGAATCGCGAATTTCTGGCAGATATTTCGCCGATTCCAGATCACTTGCAGGCCGATCGATACCGTCCGACGCCCTCCGATGCCGTTCGACACCGACCGACACCGTCCGACACCGCCCAAAACCCTCCACCAACGACGCGGGCACGAGCTCTTCCTCCACAATCAGCCAAACGCCGACTTTCATCGAAAGTTGTTCCTTCACAGGCGCCCCGGGTCGAAGTTCCACCTCGCAACGCCCAGACTTGCCACATGCATGACCTTCCCTCGGACCTGGGCGGTGTGACGCGCACCCGAGCTCTGCTCGAGCGAGGCGTCACTCGGCACCGGCTGGCGCGTGCAGTCGCCGAGGGATCCCTCCGCCGCATCAAACACGGCTGGGTCGCAAGCCCGGACGCCGACCCGACCCGAGTGTTCGCCGCGCGCCACGGGTTGACGATCAGCTGCGTCTTGCAGGCACGACGCCTCGGGTTGTGGGTGAGGGATCGGGAGGCTCAACACTTCGCCGTACCGAGACCTGGCGCCGAGCTCAGACCCGCGGCGACAAGGCTCCACTATCACCGGCCGCTTATCCCCCGAGAGCCGTACTGCCTTGCGGACCGTGTCGAGAACGTACTCTGGATCGTCGCCCACTGTCAACCGCACCCCGAGGCGGTGGCCACATGGGATGCCGCGCTCAACCTGGGAATGGTCGACCGCGAGTATCTCGAGCGCCTTCCTCTCAACGGGGTCGCGCGACGGGTACTCGCTGATACCTCACCGTTCGCGGATTCGGGTCTCGAAAGCCATGTCCGCCAGCGGCTGCGTTGGCTCCGGTTGAAGCTGCACTGGCAGGCGTGGGTGCTCGGGCACCGCGTCGACTTCTTGATCGGGGAGCGTCTCGTGCTGCAGATCGACGGCCGCGACCACGTGGGGCGACAGCGGGCGAGCGACACCTCGCACGATGCGCGGCTCACCCTCCGCGGCTACACCGTGATCCGCGTCGGGTACGAGGAGGTCATGTATCGCTGGCCCGACGTGCAGAGCCTCATCATGGCCGCGGTCGCGCAGGGCCTGCACCGCGCCGACCCTCAACACACGACGTAGGCGATCCCTCGCAGCGTAGGCGATCCCTCGCAGCCGTGTGGACGGTCCCTCGCGGCCGCAACGTTTCCAGCGCCGGCAAGAAATCTCGGATCGACGAGATATATCGCCTTTCCACGCCAAACCGGCATATATCCTGACGTTCGCATACGACCTGCAGGAGGCGGTGTGGAGGCGGCGTGGAGGCGGCGTGAAGGCCGAGACAAGACAGCATGGGTCCCAGCGCCTCGATCGCATGCGACCTGCAGGACGCGGGCGAGGGATCCCTAGACCGCGAGCCGTTCCTTGACGATCGTGGCGAGATCGTCGGCGAGCCGCTGAGCCTGCGCCTCGGTTTCCGCCTCGACCATGACCCGGACGACCGGCTCGGTGCCGGAGGGCCGCAGGAGCACGCGCCCCTTACCGCCGAGCGCGACCTCGGCCTGGTGCACGGCCTGGCGCAGCACCTCGTCGCTCGCTGCACCGGCGCGGTCGACACCGCGCACGTTCACGAGCACCTGCGGGTACACCTCCATGCAGCGCGCGAGTTCGGAGAGCGGCTGGCCGCTGCGCACCACCTCGGCGGCGATGTGTAAACCGGTGAGGATCCCGTCGCCCGTCGTCGCATAGTCGCTCATGATGACGTGGCCGGACTGCTCCCCGCCGAGGGAGTAGCCGTGCTCGTTGATCGCTTCGAGCACGTAGCGGTCGCCGACGCCGGTCTCGACGACCCCGATGCCGTTGTCGGCCATCGCGAGCTTCAGACCGAGGTTCGACATCACGGTCGTGACGAGCGTGTTCTGCTCGAGTTTGCCGCGCGACTCCATGGAGAGCGCCAGGATGGCCATGATCTTGTCGCCGTCGACGACCCGGCCGTCGGCATCGACCGCGAGGCACCGGTCGGCGTCGCCGTCGTGCGCGATGCCGAGGTCGGCGCCGTGCTCCACGACGGCTCGGGCGAGCGGCTCGAGGTAGGTGGACCCCACACCGTCGTTGATGTTGAACCCGTCGGGGTCGTTGCCGATCACGGTAACCTTCGCACCGGCGTCACTGAACACGTCGGGCGAGATTCCTGCGGCGGCGCCGTGCGCACAGTCGAGTACCACGTGCAGGCCGTCAAGCGACAGGCCCTCGAGCGTGCCGAGGAGGTGCACGAGGTAGCGATCCTCCGCGTCGGCGAAGCGCCGAATGCGACCCACTTCGCGCCCGGTAACTGCGATTGCGGGGCCGGCCATGGCGGCCTCGATCTCATCCTCGACGTCATCGGGGAGCTTCCGCCCGCCCTCGGCGAAGAACTTGATGCCGTTATCCGGGGCCGGGTTGTGTGACGCGGAGACCATCACGCCGAAGTCGGCGTCAGTATCTGCGACGAGGTACGCGGCAGCGGGGGTCGGGATCACACCGGCGTCGAGCACGTCGACTCCTGCGGAGGCGAGGCCCGCGGAGACCGCGGCCGCGATGAACTCACCGGAGACGCGCGGGTCGCGCGCCACGACGGCGGTAGCACGACGGCTCTCGCCCCTGGCCGACCGGCCGAGGACGAGAGCCGCTGCATGGGCGAGGTCGAGAGCCAGGCCGGCGGTCACATCGACCCCGGCCAGGCCGCGAACCCCATCGGTGCCGAACAGGCGTCCCATCGGGTGCTCTCGGGTTAGCGCTTCGAGTACTGGGGAGCCTTGCGGGCCTTCTTGAGACCGGCCTTCTTGCGCTCGATCGCACGCGCGTCGCGGCTGAGGAAGCCGGCCTTCTTCAGGGTCGGGCGGTTGTGCTCGACGTCGATCTCATTGAGGGCGCGGGCGATCGCGAGGCGAAGCGCGCCGGCCTGACCCGAGGGGCCACCACCCTGGATGCGTGCGATGACGTCGTACGCGCCGGTGAGCTCGAGCACCGTGAAGGGGTCGGTGATGAGCTGCTGGTGCAGCTTGTTCGGGAAGTACTCGGCGAGTTCACGGCCGTTGACGGTCATGGTGCCGGCGCCGGGGATGAGGCGCACGCGCGCGATGGCGCGCTTGCGGCGGCCCACGGCAGCACCGGGAACGGTGAGCGCGGGGCGCGGGGTCGACTCGGTCGCCTGCGAGGCGGGAGTCTCGGTGGTGTAGCTCTCGGTGCTGATGGTGTCAGCGGCCACGGTCTGCTCTTCAGTCACTGTGCAGTCTCTCTCTTGTTACGTCTCGTGGGCGCGATTACTGCGCGACCTGGCCGAAGGTGTAGGGGGTGGGCTTCTGCGCGGCGTGCGGGTGCTCGGCACCCGCGTACACCTTCAGCTTGCGGAACATGTCGGCGCCGAGGGAGTTCTTCGGCAGCATGCCGCGGATCGCTTTTTCGACCGCGCGCTCAGGGTTCTTCTCGAGGAGCTCGGTGTAGGTGACCGAGGAGATGCCGCCCGGGTAGCCCGAGTGGCGGTACGCCTTCTTCTTCGCGGCCTTGTTGGCGGTCAGGACCACCTTGTCGGCGTTGACAACGACGACGTAATCGCCCATGTCCATGTGCGGGGCGAACGTGGGCTTGTGCTTGCCGCGGAGGAGTGCTGCGGCGTGCGAGGCGAGGCGGCCGAGAACCACGTCGGTGGCGTCGATGACGATCCAGTCGTGCTTCTGGTCAGCCGCCTTCGGCGAATAGGTGCGAGTCACTGTCGTGCTGCTTTCTGTCGAATTGGAGGTGTTCGTGGATCCCACTCCGATGTCCGGTCCCGTGCGGGTGCCGTAACGGTGGAGGGCTCAACAAATCGGGTGCTTGCGCACCAACGAGTGAGCTTACCATAATTTCGCTGCGATCACGCGGGTGAGGGATCCGCCCCCGCCGGTTCGGGGTCGGGCTCGAGCAGCGTGGCGAGCACGCGGCCAGTCCAGGCCACGATGTCGCCCTCGTCGCCGACCCGTCGCTCGCCGACACCCGCGAGCGGGCTGCGTGACGATGCCGTTCCGCCGGGGAGCGGGACCTGCAGCACTTCGGTCGACTCGGTGAAGCGCGCGCCGGGGTACATGCGGCTCATCCGCATCCGGCGGGAGTCGAGCAGTTTCACGGGCTCGATGCGGAGGTTCGGCCCTGCCGCGACGACCTTCGCGAGTCCGAGCCGAGCGGCCCTGCGGCGCAGCGCGGAAACGGCGGCGAGACGCTCGACCTCCGCCGGCGGAGGCCCGTAGCGGTCACTCAGTTCCTCGAGCACCGCATCGACGTGTTCGGCGGGCGCCTGCGGATGCGATGCCGCCGACAACTTCTGGTACGCCTCGAGGCGCAGCCGCTCGCTCTCGACGTATTCCTCCGGGATGTGCGCGTCCACGGGCAATTCGAGCACGAGTTCGGCGGGCCCTTGCGTCTCCTCCCCCTTGAAGGTGTTCACCGCCTCACCGATCATGCGCAGGTACAGGTCGAACCCCACCCCGGCGATGTGGCCCGACTGCTCCCCGCCGAGCAGGTTTCCGGCGCCGCGGAGTTCGAGATCCTTCAGCGCGACCTGCATGCCGGATCCGAGTTCGTTGTTCGCCGCAAGGGTGTCGAGGCGCTCGTGCGCCTGCTCGGTGAGCGGTTTGTCGGGGTCGTAAAGGAAGTAGGCGTATGCGCGCTCGCGGCTGCGCCCCACCCGGCCGCGCAGCTGGTGCAGCTGGCTCAGCCCGTACTTGTCGGCGCCGTCGATGATGATGGTGTTGGCGTTCGCGATGTCGAGCCCGGTCTCGATGATGGTGGTGGAGACGAGCACGTCGTACTTTCGCTCCCAGAAGTCTTGCACGACCTGTTCGAGTTGATGCTCGGAGAGCTTGCCGTGCGCGACCGCAACGCGGGCCTCGGGAACGAGTTCTGAGATCTGCGCCGCGATGCGACCGATGGATTGCACGCGGTTATGCACGAAGAAGATCTGCCCCTCACGCAAGAGCTCTCGACGGATGGCCGCCGTGATCTGTTTGTCGCTGCGCGGTCCGACGAAGGTGAGGATGGGGTGGCGATCTTCGGGGGGCGTTGCGAGGGTGGACATCTCGCGGATTCCGGTGACCGCCATCTCCAGGGTGCGAGGGATCGGCGTCGCACTCATCGCGAGAATGTCGACCCCCGTCTTGAGCTTCTTCAGCGCGTCCTTGTGCTCGACGCCGAAACGCTGCTCCTCATCGACGATGAGGAGCCCAAGATCCTTATACCGCACCCCCTCGGAAAGCAGTCGATGGGTGCCGATCACGACGTCGACGGTGCCCGCGGCGAGGCCGTCGATCGTGTCCTTTGACTCCTTCTCGGTCTGGAATCTGCTGAGCGGCCGAAGCGTGACCGGGAACCCCGCGAACCGGTTCTGGAAGGTTTCGAGATGCTGGCTCACGAGCAGCGTCGTGGGCACGAGCATGGCGACCTGTTTGCCGTCCTGCACCGCCTTGAACGCGGCACGAATGGCGACCTCGGTTTTCCCGAATCCGACGTCACCGGCGAGGAGCCGGTCCATCGGGATCGGCCGCTCCATGTCCCGCTTCACTTCATCGATCGTGGTGAGCTGATCGACTGTCTCCGCGTAGGGGAAGGCCTCCTCGAGTTCATGCTGCCACGGCGTATCTGCCGAGAACGCATGCCCCTTCGCGGCCACGCGGGCGGAATAGAGTTTGACGAGCTCGACCGCGATGTCGCGAACGGCCTTCCGCGCCTTCTTCTTCGCGTTCGCCCAGTCGTTTCCGCCCATTTTCGAGAGCGCCGGCGCCTCACCCCCGACATAGCGGGAGAGCTGATCGAGCTGGTCCGTGGGCACGTAGAGCTTGTCTTTGGGCATACCGCGTCTCGACGACGCGTACTCGAGCACGAGGTATTCGCGGAGTGCCTTGCCCGCGTCTCGGCCGATGCCGGTGGGGACCATCCGCTGTGTAAGTTCGACGAACTGACCGATGCCGTGCGTCTCGTGCACGACGAAGTCACCCGGGGTGAGTTTCAGCGGGTCGACGACGTTCTTGCCGCGCCGCCGCGCGAGCTTTTGTCCGCTTGCGGCCTGTGCGCTCTGCGCGCGCCCGAAGAATTCCGCCTCGGTCGCAAGCAGAAGCTTCGCCTCGGCGCTCTCAAACCCGGACCAGGCGGTGCCGGTGACGAGATAGATCACGCCGGGCTCGAGTTGCTCGGGAAGTTCGTCGGCGACCCGAGCGGCGGCCCCCGCCTCGGCGAGCACGTCTCGGGCCCGCTCGACGAGCCCGATGCCCTGCGCCGTCACCACGGCCCGCCATCCGTCGCGCAGCCGCTCCCCCAACACCCGGATTGCCGCACCGGTCGGGTCGACACCGTGCGCCGGCCGCGGGAAAACCCCACCAGCGACCGAGAGCGTCTCAGACCCCTCGCCTTCCGAGAAGCCCGTGACCGTCCACCACGGGCGACCATGGGAGGCAGCCCGCAGCTCCGCCATCGACAGCATCCCGGCTTCGTCGACCGGGACCGGCGCGTCCGCCCCCGCGGTTGCGGCCTGCCACGCGGCCTCGAGGAACTCGCGGTTCGTCTCCGCGAGGCTCACGGCACGTCCGGCGACCCGTTCGGGCGACGCGACGAGCACGGCGCCACCAGGCGGCAGCAACTCGGTGATCGGTGCAAGACCCGGCACGAGTTGCGGAAGCAGACTCTCCATCCCCTCGACGGGAATGCCGTTCGTGATTTTCTCGAGCAGCCCCTCGAGCGCCGGAAAACGCGGTAGGAGCTGCGCAGCTCGCTCACGCACCTCGTCAGTGAGGAGGAGCTCGCGTGCCGGCCACAGCTCGATCTCGGGCAGCGGGTCTCCCGCGCTGCGCTGGTCGGAGACCGAAAACGTGCGGATCTGATCAACTTCATCGCCGAAGAAGTCGACGCGGACAGCGTGCGCCGCCTCCGGCGGGAACACGTCGAGGATCCCTCCTCTCACCGCGAACTCTCCGCGCCGAGTCACCATGTCCACTCGGGTGTAGGCGCGGTCGACGAGGCCGCGGGCTACCCGTTCGAGCCCGTCTGATTCTGCGCCCGCACGCAGCACGAGCGGCTCCGCGTCGGCCGCGTGCGGCGAGATCGGCTGCAACGCCGCTCGGACCGAGGCCACGAAGATGAGCGGATGCTCCCCCGAGTGCTCACGGAGCATGCGCAGGGCGATCGCGCGACGGCCGACGGTCTCCGCACTCGGGCTCAGCCGCTCGTGCGGGAGGGTCTCCCACGCGGGAAGCTCGACGGTCTCAGCTTCCGGCATCAGAGAGGCGAGTGCCGCGCGCAGCGCATCGGCCTCCCGACTCGTCGCGGCGATCACGAGCAGCGCACCCCGATCACCGGATTCCCGCAACCGTCGGACAAGACCCGCGATGAGCGCGGGCCGCACGCCCTCGGCGGCAGAGAAATCGTGGTCGGTCGTGGCGCCCTCGAGTGCTCTCGCGAATGATTCAGAGCGCTCGAGCAGCCGGTCGACCCCGCGGAGCGTCATCGTGCCCGTCCGTGGAACTGCTGCTGAGCCGCGAGGAGCCCCTCGTCGACGAGGGTCGACGCAGCATCCGCCGCATCCTCGAGGAGCACCGGGAGGTCGCGCCGCTCACCGCTCGCGAACGGACGCAGCACGAAGTCTGCCGCATCCTGCTGCCCCGGCGGGCGGCCGATACCGACGCGGACACGGAAGAAGTCAGGTGTGTCGAGGGCTTTCGCGATGTCGCGGAGCCCGTTGTGTCCGCCGTGCCCACCGCCCTGCTTGAGCTTCACGGTGTCGAAGGGGAGGTCGAGTTCGTCGTGGATGACGATCACGCGCTCGGCAGGAACGCCAAAGTATTTGGCGAGCCCCGAAACAGGGCCGCCGGACGTGTTCATGAAGCCATTGGACTTCGCGAGGATCACCTTCGGACCGCCAGGTCGGATCCGACCCTCGACAATCCGCGCACCGGCGCGGTGCGGCGAGAATCGACCGCCCACTCGGTCTGCCAGCACATCAAGAGCCATCTGTCCAACGTTGTGGCGGGTCGCCTCGTATTTCGGCCCGGGGTTTCCGAGCCCGACGATCAGCCAGCCATCCTCAGCCACTCGTGCCTCTTCTCTTCGACCGCGCAAGAATTTCCAGATCATCTCGGTTCCCATGCTCCCATCGACCTCCGACATTCTCGCGCACGATCCCGCTGAAAATCGAAGAACCCGCCGGGTGGGCGCTGCGCCACCCCGGCGGGTTCTCAGAACGCGAAACGTTACTCCGCGGCCTCTTCGGCCTCTTCCTCGGCGCTCTCCTCTTCCTCGGCAGCGCCGCGGGGCTCGAGAACCTGCACGATCAGCGCGTCGGGGCTGTCGAGCAGCACCTCGTCGTTGTCGAGCGCCACATCGCCCGTGTGGATCTGCGAGCCTGCCTCAAGACCCTCGACGCTGACCTCGACGAAGTCGCGAATGTTCGTCGCCGGAACGGACAGGCGAATCGTGTTGAGCTCCTGGATCGCGTTCGTTCCGGAGAACGGGGTGCCCACGACGTGAACCGGCACCTCGACCTCGACCTTCTCACCCTTCTTAATGATGATGAGGTCGACGTGCTCGATGATCTGGCGCACCGGGTCGCGCTGCACATCCTTGACGAGCACGAGCTGGGTCTTGCCTGCCAGGTCGAGCTCGATCAGCGCGTTCGCCTGACGAAGGATGAGGCTCAGTGGGTGGGACTCCACCGAGAGGTGCTGGGGGTCGGTGCCGTGACCGTAGACGACCACCGGCGTGCGCCCCGCCGAGCGGAGCTTGCGTGCCGCGCCCTTGCCGAAGTCGTCGCGCGCCTGGGCGACGAGCTGGTTCTCGCTCATGTGTTTCTCCTCTGCGGGCTCGCGCCCTCGTGCGGCGGATCGGCCCGCCTGATTCTCGATGTCTCGCTGGGTAGCGCGTCAGAAGGGCCCGCAAAGAGGCTCCACCGCGTCGATCACGGGCACGCGAACGTGCCCCTCGCCGAAGTACAGCATGAAATTCTACACGATTCCCCGGGCTCGCGCTGCCACTCGACGTGCCTCACCTAATATGCCCGCGAAACAGTTCCGGTGACTCACATAAATATGCCCGCGAAACGGAATCATCTATTTCATGGGAAGTGGGCTATCAATGCGAGCCAAACACGAGATAACCAGGAAGTTCGCGCGGCAATACGCGGCCGCAGAAAAAGGCACCAAGAGCAAACTACTCGACGAGGTGTGCGCGATCACGGGCTGGTCCAGAGATAACGCACGCAGACAGTTGAAGCTCGCATTGCAGCCGCGCCGGGTCAACGCGAAGAAACGCAAGCCACGCGCGCTGAAGTACACCGATACGGCGATCGCGGTGTTGCATCGGGTGTGGGCGTTCGCGGGTGGAATCAGCGGGAAGTACCTCGCCGCCACGATGGAACTGCAGCTGATGCTCCTCGAAACACACGGGGAGTTAGTCCCCGGCAAGGGCGGCTACTCCGACGGAGTGCGTGACGAGTTGCTGGCGATGAGCCCCGCCACGATCGACCGCTATCTCGCACCCGCCCGCGCGAAGGACCCGCTGCGCGGCATCACCACGACCACACCAGGACCTTTGCTACGCAACTCGATCACCGTCCGGAAAGCTGGGGACGAGATCGAAGCCGTGCCCGGGTTTTTCGAGGGCGACACCGTCGCTCACTGCGGGCCTGTGCTCAAGGGCGAGTTCGCGAGGACCCTGGACATGACAGACATGCACACCGGGTGGACCTACACCCGGTCGATCAGAAACAACGCGCACCTACACCTGCGTGACGCGCTCGACCGGTTTATCGCCGACACCCCGTTCGAGGTCACCGGGGTGGACTTTGATAACGGGAGCGAATTCATCAACTACGACGTCATCGGGTGGGCCGCCGAACTCGACATCTACTTCACCAGATCACGCCCCTACAAGAAGAATGATCAGGCCACGGTCGAGTCCAAGAACAACCAGATCGTACGCAGGTATGGCTTCTACTGGCGGTACGACACTCCCGCACAGTTGCGGCTTCTCAACGAGCTCTGGCCGCTGGTAAACGACCGGCATAACTTCCTCACCCCGACGAAGAAACCCATCGGCTGGGACACCGACGGCAAAGGCCGACGCAGACGTGTCTATGACACGCTTGCGACCCCGTTCGACCGGCTCTTACGTTCCGGTGTCCTCACCAGCGAGAGAACTGCAGAGCTCACCGCATACCGGGACAGTTTGAATCCCGCGCATATCGCCCGTGAGATCGACCGGATCCAGCAGCGCCTCACCTGGCTCGCCGCCGACAAGACCCGCAAACTCGAAGCCGCCGAACTTGCGAAGCAGCCCGACCCGACCGCCGGGGTCAAACCCGCCCGAACAAGGAAGAAACAAGCCAGCTAAACTCAGGGATTACGCGGGCATTCCTTCGTGAGTCACCGGGGCTGTTTCGCGGGCATATTTAAATGAGTCCCCTCGACGCCCCAGCCTGGCCTGTCGCCGACGACGGTGATAAGTACGTTCAATCCAAGTCACGATCGCAAGCCTCAGCTCTTCCCGTGTGGCCCAGCTGCGCCGGTCAAGGACGTTGTTCTGCAGCAAACTGAAAAACGATTCCATCGCTGCATTGTCACCGGCAGCACCAACTCTGCCCATCGAACCGACCATGTCGTGTTGGTCAAGCGCACGTCGGAACTTCCGACTCCGAAATTGCGATCCTCTGTCCGTGTGCAGGACGCAACCGGCCACGTTCCCGCGACGCATTACTGCATTGTTCAGTGCTCTGACTGCGAGTGATGACTTCATTCGTGAGTCGATCGCGTAGCCGACGATTCGGTTCGAGAACACGTCTTTCACCGCGCAAATATAGAGCTTGCCTTCGCGAGTCCAATGTTCTGAGATATCGCTGAGCCACAATTCGTTCGGGGT
>JBBAFK010000007.1:0-79036 GCA_041655455.1 Leucobacter sp.
GATGATCATGCCCCAGTAGCCGACGTTGATGCCCATCGGCTTCAGCACCTGGAAGTACGTGTTCGACAGGGCCACACCGGTGACGATGCCGGGCAGGGTCATGGGCAGCACGATCAGCAGGTTCACGGTGTGCTGGCCGAAGAACGAGAAGCGCTGCAGGGCGAACAACGAGATCACGATCACCACCTCCATGCCCGTTCTCGTCGACGGGGAGTTCTGGGGGGTGATCTGCGCGGACGTGCTCATCTCCTCGCTCGAGGAGGCACTCCTCCCGGCACTCGGCGCGATACCGAACGCGACCATCGTGAACGCGGGCGGACGGGTGGTGCTCTCGACCGACCCGGACCTTGAGACCGGGGACCGCACCGAGCTCGACCCCGACGGTGCGACCGCGGGCGTTCGCGCCGTCTCCAAGCGTTACCCCTTCGCCGTCGCCGCGGGCTGAGCGCCGCGGTTTGGGGCTGGCGGGATGCCTGCGGGCCCTCCCGGTTCGGGCTGAAGACTGGCAGACTGGAGCCATGCACGACAGAGCGGGACGGCCGGCGCAGGAACAGGACCTCATTGACGTCGAGGCGGTGCTCACCGCGTACACGGAGGTGGTGCCCCACCCTGCGGATCCCTTGCAGCGGGTCGTCTTCGGCACCTCGGGGCATCGCGGCTCCTCGCTCACCGGATCCTTCAACGAGGCGCACATCATCGCGATCAGCGCTGCGATTGCGGAGTACCGGGCGGCGCAAGGGATCGAGGGCCCGCTCTTCATCGGCGCAGATACCCACGTCCTCTCCTCACCGGCCGAGCACACCGCCCGCGAGGTGCTGTCGGCCGCGGGCGTCGCCGTGCTCGCCAGGTCGGGCTCGGGCGACGAGCTCTTCGTGCCGACCCCCGCGGTGAGCCACGCGATCCTCACGCACAACCGCGACCGCGCGGCCGACGACCCGCAGCGCGCCGACGGCATCGTCGTCACGCCGAGCCACAACCCGCCCGCGGACGGCGGCTTCAAGTACAACCCCCCGCACGGCGGCCCCGCAGATACCGACGCCACGAACTGGATCGCCGCCCGCGCGAACGAGCTGCTCGAATCGGGCGTTGACGCGGTGCCCCGCGCCTCCGAGGACGGGATCGGCGGGATCCCCGTCGGCCGCTACGACTTCCTCGGCGAGTACATCGAGTCGCTCTCCGAAGTCATCGACGTCGACGCGATCCGTGATGCCGGCGTCCGCTTCGCCGCGCACCCCCTCGGCGGGGCGAGCGCCGCCTACTGGGCCGCGATCCGCGACCGCTACGACCTCGACCTCACCGTGCTCGGCAGCGGCGTGGACCCCCGCTGGGGCTTCATGCACCTCGACTGGGATGGGAAGGTGCGGATGGATCCCTCGTCCGCCCACGTCATGTCGACCGTCGAGGAGTACCGTGACGATTTCCCGATCATCACGGGCAACGACGCGGACGCCGACCGCCACGGCATCGTCACGCGCGATGCGGGCCTCATGAACCCCAACCACTACCTCGCGGTCGCGATCGACTACCTGCTCTCGCACCGGCCCGACTGGCCGACGACGGCAGGGATCGGGAAGACCCTCGTCTCCTCGGCGCTCATCGACCGCGTCGTCGCAGATCACGGGCGCAAGCTCACCGAGGTGCCCGTCGGGTTCAAGTGGTTCGTTCCGGGACTTTCGGACGGCAGCCTCGTCTTCGGCGGAGAGGAGAGCGCCGGCGCCTCGTTCCAGCGCTTCGACGGAACCGCGTGGTCGACCGACAAAGACGGGATCACGCTCGCGCTCCTCGCCGCCGAGATCCAGGCCGTCACGGGCCAATCGCCCTCCGAGCGGTACCGCGAACTCGTCGACCGCCTCGGCGAACCCTCCTACGCGCGCACCGACGCCCCAGCCATCCCCGCCGAGAAGGCGCGCCTCGCCGCGCTCACTCCCGAGGACGTCACCGACACCGAACTCGCGGGCGACCCCATCACCGCGATTCTCACCCGCGCGCCCGGCAACGACGCCCCCATTGGCGGGCTGAAGGTGCAGACGGAGCACGCCTGGTTCGCGGCCCGCCCCTCCGGCACCGAGAACGTCATGAAGATTTACGCGGAGTCGTTCCGCGGGCCCGAACACCTCGCCGAGGTGCAGCGCGCCGCCCACGCACTCGTGGAGCGGGTGCTCGCTTAGGGTGCAGCTCTTGCTGTGCGGCCGCGGTGCGGGCGCGCGGTGCGGTGCGGGCGCGGTAGTACGCTGGAGCGCATGACGTCGCCCTCCGCCGAGCCCACCCGCCGCTACTCGTATCTCGGGCCGGCGGGTACGTTTACGGAGGCGGCGCTCAAGCAGGTGCCGGAGGCCGCGGGGCAGGAATGGAACCCGGTCACGAATCTTGGTGAGGCGCTCGACGACGTCGTCTCCGGGGTCAGCGACGCCGCGATGATCGCCATCGAGAACTCGATCGACGGCGGCGTGACGGTCGCGCAGGACGCGCTCGCGACGATCCCCGGGCTGCGCATCGTCGGCGAGTACCTCGTGCCGGTGCAGTTCGTGCTCGTCGCGAGGCCCGGCACCCGGCTCGAAGACATCGCCGTCGTCTCTGGGCACCCGGTCGCCTACGGGCAGTGCCGTCGCTGGCTTGACGACCAGGTCCCGCGTCACCGGCACCTGCCCGCGACCTCCAACGTGCAGGCCGCCGCTGACCTCTTCGACCCGGCGAAAGGGATCGACGCCGCAATCGCGCCGCCCGGCATCGAGGAGCACTACGACGTGACCGTGCTCGCCGAAGGGCTCGCAGACAACCCCGACGCCGTCACCCGCTTCGTGCTCGTGAGTCGCACCACCCCCGTCGGTGAGCCGACCGGCGCCGACAAGACGAGCCTCATCGCGGAACTCCCCGAGGACCGCTCGGGCGCCCTCCTCGAACTCCTCGAGCAGTTCGCGACCCGCGGGGTGAACCTCACCCTGCTCGCCTCACGCCCGATCGGTGACCGCATGGGCCGCTACCGCTTCGTCATCGACGCGGAGGGGCACGTCAAAGACGAGCGCGTCGCCGACGCACTCCTCGGGGTGAAACGCTTCAGCCCCCGCGTCGTGTTTCTCGGCTCGTACCCGCGCGCCGATCGCGTGGCCGCGACGATCCGCGACCTGCACGACGATGACACATTCCGGGATGCGCGCGACTGGCTGCGCGAGGTCATCGACGGGGTCACTGAAGACTGAGCGCTGAGGGCTATGGACTGAGCGCTAGAGCGTGAGCGCTGAGCGCTGAGCAACCGCTCCGGTTACGCGGGCGCGCGCCACTCCGGCAGCACCCGCACCACGAGGGCGCCCGGATCGACCCGGCCGCTCGCGGCGAGTGCGAGACCGAAGTCGTCGCCGTCGAGCTGGATCGGTTCGGGGTGGTCGACCGACAGCGAGTAGCGGGTGGCGCGCGTGTACGAGACCGAGCGGGTGTCGTTCACGAGGTCGATGATCCGACGCCCCGTCTTCGTCTTCCGCAGCACCCCGTTCTCCCAGCCGATCTTGTTCCAGATGCGCAACCACGAGAACGGGCCGAGCGGTTTCAGCGCGACCACGTCGAGCTTGCCGTCGTCGAGCGACGCGTCGGGAATCAGAAGCACCCCGCCGGGCATGAGCCCGCAGTTGCCGATCATCACGGTGTACACCGACAGCGACTTCACGGGGGAGCTGTCGACCGAGTAGTGAATGTGCAGCGGGCTGTCTGCGAGCATCGTGCGCATGCCGGCGTCGACGTAGGCGAGCCAGCCGAGCCGCTTCTTCAGGGTGGATTTCGTCGTCGAGATGGTGCGCGCGTCGAGCCCCATGCCGGCGAGCACGAGAAACACGTGCTTCGCTTCCGACTCGTCCTCCCGCACGATCGTCAACACACCGAGGTCGATCGCGCGGTTGCGGCCGAAGAACGCGGCACGCACAGACGTCTCGAACCGGCCGAGCGGCATTCCGAGGTTGCGGGCGAGCAGATTTCCGGTGCCCTGCGGGATGATCGCCATAGGGATCCCTGTCCCGCGCAGCGCCTCCGCCACCGCACGGACCGTGCCGTCCCCGCCGCTCGCGAGCACGACGCTCGCGCCGGCGTCGATCGCGCGCTGCGCGGCAGCGACCCCCGCGTCAGACTCTTCCGTCTCGTACCAGCGGGTCGGCGCCCAACCCGCGATCGCCTCTTGCGCCGTGACCACGCTCCGCAGTGCCGAAAGATTCGTCTTCAGCGGGTGGTAGACGACCGCGGCGCTCGGTTGGGCGCGCACGATCTCGGTTGGCATGCGTTCAGGCTAGCAGGGGCCTCGAACAGCCACGGCTGGGTAAGCTGGTGAGCGTGATCGATCCTGTGCTGCTCCGCAACGACCCCGAAACTCTCAAGCGCTCGCAGCGTGCGCGAGGCAACGACGAGGCGGTGGTCGACGAGGCGCTCGCCGCTGATGCGTCGCGCCGCTCCGCGCTCGGCGAGTTCGAGTCGCTGCGCGCCGAGCAGAAGGAGTTCGGGCAGCGCGTGAAGTCGGCGTCGAAGGATGAGAAGCCCGCGCTGATTGCCCAGGCGCAGGAGCTCGCGGCGGCCGTGAAGGCGGCGGAGGCTCGCGTGCGGGAGGCCGAAACCGCGTTCAGCGAGGTGGCGCTGCGCATCGAGAATGTCGTGATCGAGGGCGTCCCTGCTGGCGGCGAGGAGAACTTCGTCACCCTGCGCGAGGTCGGCGAGCAGCCCGAGTTCGATTTCGAGCCGCGGGATCACCTCGAGCTCGGCGAGCTGCTCGGCGCGATCGACATGGAGCGCGGCGCGAAGGTGTCGGGATCCCGCTTCTACTTCCTGCGCGGAGTGGGGGCACGGCTGGAGCTCGCACTCATGTCACTCGCGCTCGACCGGGCGCTCACCCACGGCTTCACCCCGCTCATTCCGCCCACGCTCGTGAAGCCCGAAGTGATGCGTGGCACCGGGTTCCTCGGTGAGCACGCCGCCGAGGTGTACCACCTGCCCGAAGACGACCTCTTCCTTACGGGCACGAGCGAGGTCGCCCTCGCCGGTTACCACGCCGACGAGATCCTCGACCTCTCTGACGGGCCCGCCCGCTACGCCGGCTGGTCGACCTGCTACCGGCGCGAAGCCGGATCCCACGGCAAGGACACGCGAGGGATCCTGCGCGTTCACCAGTTCAACAAGCTTGAAATGTTCGTGTACACGGACCCGGCCGAGGCCGAGGCCGAGCACGAGCGCCTTGTCGCCTGGCAGGAGGACATGCTGCAGTCGCTCGGTCTGCACTACCGGGTGATCGACGTGGCGGCCGGCGATCTTGGTTCGAGCGCCGCACGCAAGTTCGACATCGAGGCCTGGGTGCCCACGCAGGGTGCCTACCGTGAACTCACCTCCACCTCGAACTGCACGACCTATCAGGCGCGGCGGTTGCACACTCGCTTCCGCACGGAGAGCGGCAAGACCGCTCCGGCCGCGACCCTCAACGGCACGCTCGCAACGACCCGGTGGCTGGTGGCGATCCTCGAGACGCACCAGCGTGCGGACGGCAGCGTGGTCGTGCCCGAGGCGCTGCGCCCCTATCTTGGCGGCCTCGAGGTGCTCGAGCCGATTCACGCACCACAGGGCCAAACGGCCAAGCCGCACGTAGCGGCGGAGGGAGAAGGATAGCGGCATGCTGCAGCGCGTCTCGGCGTCGGAACGCCACCTGATCGCACTGGATCTCGACGGCACCGTCCTCGACCACGACTTCCACCGGGCGAAGGACCACACGCAGGACGGCCGCATCGCCGACAGCGTGGCGGACGCCATCCGCGCCCTCCACGACGCGGGGCACGAGGTCGTCATCGCGACGGGACGTTCGGTCGACGCGACGCTTCCCATCGTCGAGCGGTTGCGCATCCGGCCGGACTGGGTGATCGCCGCGAACGGGGCGATCACGCTGCGGAGGGATCCCCTCGCGCACCGCGCTTACCGCAACGAATACGTCGAGGCGTTCGACCCGACCGACGCGCTCCTGAAGATCCGCACGCAGCTCGTGACGGCCCGCTTCGCGGTCGAACTCGCCGAGGGCGGGTTCCTCTACACCGAGCCGATCCCGGCCGGCACGCTGCCGTCCAAGCAGCGCAAGGTTTCGTTCGACGAGCTGCTCGGCGTGCAGGCGACCCGCGTCGTCGTCGTGTCGCCCGACCACCGCTTCGAAGACTTCGTGTCGGTCGTCGAAACTCTCGGCCTCACCCACGTCTCCTATGCGGTCGGCACGACGGCCTGGCTCGACATCGCCCCCGACGGGGTGACGAAGGCGAGCGCGCTCGAGGTGCTCGCCGACCGCCTCGACATCGACCGCTCGCGAGTGTTCGCGGCGGGCGACGGGCGCAACGACATCGACATGCTGCGCTGGGCGGCGCGCTTCGGCGATGCCGTCGCGATGGGGCAGGCGACCCCCGAAGTGCAGGCGGTGGCGAGTCGCGTCACCCTGCCGGTCGAACAAGACGGGTTGGCGGTTGCGCTGCGCGAACGGTTCCCGCAACTGCTCGGCTGACGCGCGATCCCTCAGCCGCGTGACACGGTGGAGCCCATCGTCTTGCTAGGATCGTCGGCGGAGGGTTGTCCGAGCGGCCGAAGGAACTTGTCTTGAAAACAAGAGTGCGGTAACCCCGTACCAGGGGTTCAAATCCCCTACCCTCCGCGGAAAATGCCCGGTCAGATACAACTCTGGCCGGGCATTTGCGACTCGCGCACTGAGTGACGGATTGCGGCGCCTCGGCTAGTCTGTGACCAATTGGGGTACTCATAGGCGAGGGGACGGTCATGAGCGACAATATTTCGGGTGCGCCCGCGAATCACACGGCGTCGGAGTCAAAAGGGCAGGCGATCACCGCGCTCATCGCGGGAATCATCGGCCTGGTGCTGGACATCATCTTCTTCACGACGCCGGCCGGTCTCGTGGTGCTCGTCGCTGGGCTGATCTTCGGTCTCGTCGGCCTGATCACCGGCATCATCGCCCTCAGGCAGAGGCAGTCGAAGGGGATGGCGCTGACGGGACTCATCACCGGCGCGCTCGCCGTGCTCCTCGCCGTCGGGATCATCGTCTTCGCGTTGGTATTCGTGGGCGCATTCATGTCCTGGGGGGCCTGAGCGTTCGCTGCGGGGCCCGCTCGCTGGGATTAGTGCTCGAGCCTTGCGTGCTCCGCCGTCGATTGCGGCGCAGGTTGACCACGCAACTGACGGCAGAGCACGCAAGGCTGCGGGCGGCGGAACGCCGTGCAGGGATCGCGAACACGCCCGGCAGGGGCGAAGACCTCGCGCCTTGCGGGTGAGGGATCCCTCGCGTACACTTATGTGGTTTGCGTCTGCACTCGATTCAAGTGTGCGCGCGTGAACGACTACCGCGCTCCGGAACGGCCGGAGAGGCGGGAGAGACTGTGCACCCGCACGGGCTCGAGGAAAGGAAACAATCATGGCGAAGGCCAAGAAGGTTACGGGTCTGATCAAGCTTCAGATCCCTGCCGGCGCTGCCAACCCGGCACCCCCCGTGGGTCCGGCACTGGGCCAGCACGGCGTCAACATCATGGAATTCTGCAAGGCCTACAACGCGGCCACGGAATCCCAGCGCGGCAACATCATCCCCGTAGAGATCACCGTCTACGAGGATCGTTCGTTCGACTTCATCCTGAAGACCCCGCCGGCAGCTGAGCTGCTGAAGAAGGCGGCCGGAGTCCAGAAGGGCTCGGGCACCCCGCACACCGTCAAGGTTGCGAAGGTTACCGCCGAGCAGGTTCGCCAGATCGCCGAGCAGAAGCAGGCCGATCTCAACGCCAACGATCTCGATCAGGCGGCGAAGATCATCGCGGGCACCGCTCGCTCCATGGGCATCACGGTCGAGTAAGGGGTACGGACATGGCACAGAGGTCAAAGGCGTACCGCGCCGCTGCCGAGAAGATTCAGGTAGACAAGTTCTACTCTCCCGCCGAGGCTGTAGCCCTCGCGAAGGAGACCGGTTCCACGAAGACCGACTCGACCGTCGAGGTCGCCGTCCGTCTCGGTGTGGACCCCCGTAAGGCCGACCAGATGGTCCGCGGCACCGTCAACCTGCCCCACGGCACCGGTAAGACCGCCCGCGTCATCGTGTTCGCGGTTGGTCCCGCGGCGGAGGCTGCGATTGCGGCCGGTGCTGACGAGGTCGGCGGCGACGAGCTCATCGAGAAGGTGGCCGGCGGCTACACGGATTTCGATGCGGCTGTCGCGACCCCCGAGCTCATGGGCAAGGTCGGTCGTCTCGGTAAGGTGCTCGGCCCGCGCGGTCTGATGCCGAACCCGAAGACCGGCACCGTCACCCCGAACACCGCGAAGGCGGTTGAGGACATCAAGGGCGGCAAGATCGAGTTCCGCGTCGACAAGCACGCGAACGTGCACTTCATCGTCGGCAAGTCGTCGTTCTCGGCCGATCAGCTGAACGACAACATCACCGCGGTGCTCGACGAGATCTCGCGCCTCAAGCCGGCATCGGCCAAGGGCAAGTACGTGATCAAGGGCGCCGTGTCGACGACGTTCGGCCCGGGCATCCCGCTCGACGTCAGCGCGCTCTAAGCTCGCACGCTTCGACGCTCACGAGGCCCTCGCTCCCTGCGGAGCGGGGGCCTTTGCGTTGCGCAAGGGATCCCCCGGAGCGAGTGACGTAGCATATGGGCTATGCGTATTCGTGCTGCCCGGGAACTCCACCGTGGCTAGCCCTGCGCAGGTGAACCCGCCGAGGATCACGGGTTTCAGTTATGTGCGGCCGCTCGGGTCGGGCGGCTTCGCCCAGGTGTACCAGTACGAGCAGGACATGCCGCGCCGGGTCGTCGCCGTGAAGGTGCTGGAGGAGGATCTCGCGACCCCGAGCGTGCGCTCCGCGTTCGAGGCGGAGGCCGACGCGATGGCGCGGCTTTCGAGCCACCCGTCGATCGTATCGATCTTCGCGGCGAGTGTCTCCGCCGATGGTCGCCCGTTCCTCGCGATGGAGTTCTGCCCCGAGTCGTTCCGTAACCGCTCGCGGGGCAACCCGAGCCCGCTGCACGAGGTGCTCGACGCCGGCGTGCGTCTTGCGGGGGCGCTCGAGACCGCGCACCAGGCCGGCGTGCTGCACCGCGACATCAAGCCGTCGAACGTGCTGATCGCGACGACGGGGCGGCCGGTGCTCGCGGACTTCGGTATCGTCTCGCTGCGCGGCCAGATGCGCGGCGAGGGCACGAGCCGGGCGATGTCGATCCCGTGGGCGGCGCCCGAGGTTGTGGGGGAACAGACGAGCGGGACGGTCGCGAGCGAGATCTGGTCGCTCGGCGCCACGCTCTACACGTTTGCGGCGGGCCGGTCGCCGTTCGCGCGGAGGGATCGCTCGCAGGAGACCGAGTCGAAGCTCGTCGAACGGATCCGGCGAGCGAGGTACGAGCCGGTGCCCGGCGCGCAGGGATATGAGGCGTTCGACCAGGTGATTGCGCGGGCGCTCGCCCAGCAGCCCGAGCAGCGGTACGCCACGATGCATGAGTTCGGTCTGGCGCTGCAGCAGTTGCAGCGGTACTACGGCTACGACGTGACCCCGCTCGACGTGGTCGGTTCCGCGTGGGTGCCGCCCGCCGCCCCGGGCAGCGGGGTGCGCGGACCCGTGGTGTCGGTCGTGCAGCCCGCGGGGCGTGCGCAGCGCCGCGCGGAGCTGCAGGATCGCCTTCGCGATGACCGGGCTGCCGCGCGTCGTCGGTCGAGCTCCGGGCGGTCGTCGCGGTCCGCGCTGAAGCCCGTGCTCATCGGTGCGGCGTCGGCGATCGGGGTGCTCGCGATTGTCGTTGCCGTGGTCGCCGTCTCGGGAGGGTTCTGATGGCGCGGCCGTCGACGCCATCACGGGCGGGTTCCGGGAGGCGCAGCCGGGTGATCAGTTGGATCGCGGGTGCCGCTTCGCTCGCGATCATCGGCACGATCGCGGTTGTTGCGGCCGGCTATGACGCGCGTGAGACACCTCGGGAGGAGCCCTCGGTGTGGGCGATGCGCAGCGCCGGCCAGTACGCGCGCGTGAACACCCTCACCGCCGAGATCGACACGGTGCGCAAGGTCGACGAACCGAGCGGCGTCGTGCAGGCGGGGGCGGGCGGCCTCGTGCTCACGCACGGTAATGGGCGTGCGTGGTCGATCGATCCCTCGCTGCCGGGCAACCTCCTTGATGAGACTGACGAATCAGCGGAGCAGACGGCGCCGGACGACGCGGGCGAGGGATCCGAGACGGCGCCGGTCGCACAGACCGACGTAACTGCAGACTCGAACGACGACCCCGACGGCACCGCGGAGTTCGATGCGTTGCGCACCCCCGACGGCACTCGAGACGTCGTATCTGCGGGGGAGGGCGTGCTGTTCCGCACCGAGAACGGGGCCGTGTACCTCAGTGTGTTCGAGCGTGCGGTCGCCGGCGGGCCGCTCGAGCTCGGCCCGCCGCGGCAGCTCGACCCGCTCGCCGACGAGACGGCGGACGCCGCGGACGGTGAGGAGCCGCGCGCCTACGCCGCCGACGCCGTCGCGATCGACGCGGACGGGCGGGTCGCGATGTTTTCCGCCGCCGAGCAGGCCGTGCGCTGGGCGGACGTGACGCGAGGCGTCGTCACCGACACCGTGAGCGCAGTGCCCGAGGGGTTCGCGGCGGAGGAGCCGCAGCTGGCGATCGTCGCGGGCGAGTGGGTGCTCTTCGACGCCGAGAGCGGACTGCTGTGGCGCGAGGGATCCGCGGAACCCGTGCAGCTCCCCGTGGAGGGCGCCGCGCTGCTGCAGGCCTCCAGCTCACCCGACGCGGGCACCGCAGGCGCAACTCCTGACGCTCGCGATTCCGACGTGCTCGTCGCCGACGAGGCCGGGCTGTGGGTTGTCGCGGCGGGGGAGGCGGAGCGGGTCGAGAGCTTCACCGGGGTGCCGGCGCAGCCCATCGAGGTCGGTGGTGCGCGGTACGCGGCGTGGCTCGGGCTCGACTCGGGCAGGCTGTGGTCGTCGCAGGGGGAGGGGATCCCTCTCGAACTCGATCAGACGGTGACGATGCCGGGCGACCCGGAACCGGTGATTCGCACGAGCGGCACGAGCGGGATCCTCTCCGAGGTGAAGACGGGCATGCTGTGGACTCTGCCCGCCGGTGAACTCATTCCGGTGGAGCAGTGGACGCTTGCGGACCCGCCGCGCGACCGCGACGGCACGGTGGTCGTCACCGACGTGACCGAGCAGGAGCCGCCGGTCGCGGTGGCGGACGAGTTCGGGGTGCGCGCGGGCGAGCCCGCACCGCTTCCCGTGCTGCTCAACGACTACGACCCGAACCGCCGCGACGTGCTGACGATCGTACCTGACGGGCTCGGCGGGGAGCTGCCCGAGAGCTTCGGTACGGTGTCGATGCTCGCCGACGCGCAGTCGCTCGTCGTGCATCCGGCCCCCGACGCGACGGGCAGCGCGACGTTCCGGTACCGCATCACAGACGGCGTGCTCGTCTCCGAGCCGGCGACGGTGACCCTCACGGTGCAGGGGGCCGAGGTGGAGACCGCTCCGCAGTGGTGCCCCGTACAGGGGTGCCAGCGGGAGTGGCCGAGCCCCGAGCTCGCCCCCGGCGGCACGCTCGTGCTGCCGATCCTCGAGGGCTGGGTGGACCCGGAGGGCGACCCGATGATGCTCGAGGCGGCGGAGCCGGTGAACCCGGCGGATCCGGTGCGCGCGCTCGTCACCGCCGACGGTCGGTTCGCGCTGCGGCACACCGACCCGAACGCGGGCGACAGCGAGGTCGCGGTGCAAGTGACGGTGGCCGACGCGCGCGGCGAGCGCACGGAGCGCGAGCTGCGGGTGCAGGTGCGGTCGAACGCGAAGGCCGAGATGGCGCTCATCGCGAGCACGGTGCAGGTCGACCAGACGACGTCGCTGCGCCCGCTCACCCGCATCGTGGGTGGGTCTGGCTCGACCGCGCTCGTGGATGCGAGCGTGCAGTCGGGCACTGCGACGGCCACGGTGAACGCGGGAACCGGCACGATCGACGTGACGGCGCGTGAACCCGGCACGACACTCATCGCGGTGACCGCCCGCGACACCGGCACGGACGCGGAGGTCACCGGCACGATCCGGGTGACCGCGGTCGAGTCGCGGCCGAAGCTCGGGCTGCCGCCGCTCAGAGCGTTCGTGCGCCCGCTCGCCGACACGACGATCGACGTGCTCGACGCGGTGCCCGGGGCGAACAGTCGCGCGCTCGTCGTGCGCTCCGCCGCGGTTGTCGACGGTGAGCTGAGCGCCGACGTGATCGAGCACGCCAGGGTTCGCGTTTCGGGCAGCACCGCGGACGGCGAGCCCGGGCGCATCGGCGCGGCGGACCTCACGATCGCCGAGGGATCGGACGTCGCCGTCGGGCGGCTCACCGTCTTCCAGGTGCCCGAGACGGGCCTCACCGGCGCGATCGCTGTCGCGGACAGCGTCACCGTACGCGCGGGAGCGGTAACGGACATTCCGGTGCTCGAGAACGACGTCGCGCCTCCCGGGCAGCGGCTCGTGCTGCACCCGGAGGTGAGCGGTTCGGGCACGAAGGGCGAGCTCGCGTTCGCCTCGGGGAACACGCTGCGCTACCTCGCACCGTCGGAGCCCGGCACGTACACGCTGACCTACACGACGTACTCCGCGAGCTCGCCCGAGGCGAGCGACGTCGGTCAGGTGCGCGTCACCGTGCTGCCGCGGGAGGGCAACCGCGATCCCCAGCCTCGCACGCTGACGGTGCGGCTCTCGCCCGGCGAACGCGCCACGGCGAGCGTGCCGCTGTCGGGCGTCGACCCGGACGGCGACCGCGTGCGCCTCGTGGGCGTGAGCGCCCCCGCCGACTCGCCGGTCTCGGCGACGCTCGCGCCGCGCAGCTCAGCGATCGAGGTGGAGGCCTCGCGCACCGCGGAGCCCGGGCAGGTCATCGTGCCGTACACGGTGCGCGACGAGTTCGGCGGTTCGGCCGAGGGGCGGCTGCGAGTGATCGTCACGGAGCCCGATCCGGGCGGCGGCGCCCCCGTCACGTACAGCGACTACGTGCGGCTCGTGCAGGACGCCACGGAGCCGGCCGTGGTGATGCCGCTCGAGAACGACATCGACCCGCTGAACGGCGAACTCGAACTCATAGAGGTCGTGCCGAACGTGCCGGGCGGCAGCGATTCCCCGCAGTACCGGGCCCTCGCACAGCGCCTCGACACCTCGGAACTCGACGAGGGGCGGGTGAGCATCACCGGCGGCGGTGAGCTCGGCACCGTCTCGTACCGCTACACGGTCCGATCGACCGCGAGTTCGAGCACCGCCGACGGGCTCATCGTCGTGCAGGTGTCGGCGCGTGTCGGGCAGCAGGCGCCCACCGTGGTCGACACGGTCCTCTCCGCGAGGGATCGCGGTGAGCTCGAGCGCGGCGGCGTCGACGTCGTCACCGACCGCGTGCACTGGGCGGCGGGCGACGTGCGATCCCTCGAGATGTCGCTGTGGGGCGGGGCCGCCGACCGCTACACGACGGACGGCAACCGCATCATCGGAAAGTACCGGGCCGAGGGTGACCTCGTCGCCTTCAAGCTTGCGGGCGTCGACCTCACCGGTGCCGAGGTGGAGTCCTTCGGGTTCCTCGTGATCCCTCCGCTCGACGAATTGCGCCTCACGCTGCGGCCCGGCTTCTCGGGGCTCACCGTCGAGGAGGGCGAGTCCGTGCGGGCGCAGCTGGCAGACGTCGTCGATCTCGCGACGGGGGACGTCGCGGAGTTCCGCCAGGGATCCTTCCCCACCCAGCGAGGCCAGGCCTCCTGCGAGGCGCGCGGCGGCACCCTCACCTACTCGGCAGGCAAGGAGGCGCCCTGGGCGGACACCTGCGTGGTCTCGGTGAAGCTCACCGAGCAGACCGCGTGGACGCAGCTCGCGGTGCCCGTCGTGATCGTTCCCGATGAGCCCGTCGTCGAACTGCAGACGGTGACGAGAACGGTCGCGCCGGGCGCCTCGGAAACCATCGACCTCACCGACATGGTGCGCTGGGAGGGCGGCCGCGAGGGCCGCGTCGGCGATCTCGCGTTCAGCGTGAGCGGCGGTGGCGGCAACTTCGACGTGGCGCCGAACGGACAGCGGGTGACGGTGGAGGCGCACGCCGACGCCGTGCCGGGCGGCCAGGACACCCTCATCGTCGGAGTCCGCGGTGCGGGGGAGAGCCAGGCGCCCCTCACCCTGCGCGTCGGCACGGCTCCGCGCGATACGCCTCGCGGGGCGACCGTGAACCTCACCTGCACCGTCGGCTCGACTTGCCAGACGCAGCTCATCGGCGCGCCGGGAGAGTACGACCCCTTCCAGGGGAAGACCGGCGGTGGGCTGACCCTCGATTCAGTGCGTGGTGCGGGCTGCGCGGTCGCGACCTTCCAGGCGTCCGGAGACGCCGTGTCGATCGGCTGGCCGAACGGCGCGCAGGGCGCGGGCGGCCGCTGCACCGGCACGTTCACCGTGAGCGACGCGCAGGGCCGCACCGGCCAGGGAGTCATCGAACTCGACGCGCAGGGCGTGCCGCGCCCGCCGACGGGAATCACGCAGACCGGCTACACCAAAGACAGCGTCATGCTTTCGGTGTCGCTGAGCGGCACCGACTCACATCCGGGTGTGACCGGGGTTCGGGTGCTTCAGGACGGCGGCTCCTCTGGAGCGACATGCACCGGGAGTGGCAGCCAGTACAGCTGCGTGGTGTCGGGGCTGCGAAACGGGCAGCAGCATTCGTTTACCGCCGTCGCGGTGAACTCCGTGGGTGATTCCGACCCCACGGCCAACGCCGTGACCGCGTGGGCGTATGATCCACCCAAGGCGCCGAGGGTCACGCCGACGCAGGCGTCCGCGGAGTCCGCCGAGACCGGCACCGTTCGGTTTGAGATCAACGGCACAGCGGGAACGAGCGGCTACCGGCTGATCACCGAGCGGGGTGAACTCTCAGTTTCCGGACGGAACAGCTCGGCGAATGTGGCGGGGCTGCCGGTCGGATCGACGGAGTATCGAGTGATTCCGTTGACCGCGTTTACGCCGCCGGACGGTGCGCCCGCACAGAGGAGCGAGACTCGGGGCAACGTGACGGTGTCTGGTAGACCGGTCGTGTCGGTGGAATTCGTATCCTCGGACGTCGGGAGTGACACCGCCAGTGTCCGCGTGACCGTGGATTCACGCGGCACCGAAGGCGCGCACCACTTCGGCGTCTCTTCGGACGGAGGTTGCGACCTCACCGAAACTGGCAGAGACGGAACGGTCGAAGTGACGGGGACCGCGTATCAACAGCTGACGGTCACCGCCTGCGCGGAAAACAAGTGGGGCCGCGGTGAGCCCGTCTCGATCGTCATCGACGTGGGCGGCACGCCGCCGCAGCCGACTGTGGATCCGCTGGGCTGGACAATCGGACCGGCACCGTCGATCGGCGGGGGGCTCGCTACGTACTCCCTTTCAAGCGCGCCCACTGTGACGGCTGCCGACGGGCACACACTCGACTTCCGCGTCAACGGCGCGACCGTCGGCGGAAGCTTCCCAACAACCGTCGAAGCCGGGAACACCTATACGGTGGTGCAGTGCATGAATGGGGTGTGCTCCGAGCCAGTGGTGCTTTCGGGCAACGTGCCCGGAGCCGTGACCGTGGACCTCAGTGGATGCCTCCCATCGACGGTGTCGGAGCAGGAACTGCGGGCGCGAATATCGCCCCATGCGCGGAGTTCGGCAACCGTGACGTTCGACCATGCAACGGGAACGTTCAACGTTCTGTGGGGCGGTTCCTACAGCAGCCTCATGACGTTGGACGCTACCGTCTGCACGATTCCCGACCCCGAACCCGAACCGGATCCCGAACCGGACCCCGACCCGGGACCCGGGGAGGGTGATCCTGATCCCGAGCCGGGAACGCCCTGATCCCTCACCCGCTCCGCGGGGCGCCCCGGCACACCGCATCACGACCGCATCGCATCACGACCCCGGCGATCCCTCGCTGAGAAGAAGGAAGCACACATGATCTCCGAGCCGAAGCTCACCGTCGACCCGACCGGCCCGCTCACCGACGAGCGCGCACGCTGGGCGAGCGAGGCCGTGCGCACCGCGGCCGACGCGATGGAGCACGCCATCCAGGGTAAGCGCCGCGTCATCGAACTCGTGCTCGCGACTACGATCGCAGGCGGGCACGTGCTGCTCGAAGACGTGCCCGGAACCGGAAAAACGGCGCTCGCTCGGGCGCTCTCCACCGCGATGCAGGGCACCTCGTCGCGCATCCAATTCACCCCCGACCTGCTCCCCGGCGACGTCACCGGCATCACGGTCTACGACCAGAAGCGCGGCGTCTTCGAATTCCATGCGGGCCCGATCTTCGCGAACGTCGTGCTCGCCGACGAGATCAACCGCGCGAGCCCCAAGACCCAGTCCGCCCTCCTCGAAGTGATGGAAGAGCACCAGGTCACCGTCGACGGCGAGACCCACCCCGTGAGCGAGCCGTTCCTCGTGATCGCCACACAGAACCCGGTCGAGCAGGCCGGCACCTACCGGCTGCCCGAAGCGCAGCTCGACCGCTTCATGGTGAAAACCTCGATCGGCTACCCCGACGAGGCCGCCATGATGCGCATCCTCCAGCAGAGCTCCGTCACCCCGGTCGTGCCCGCCGTCATGAACACGGGCACCCTCACGCAGCTGCAGCAGTTCGCCCGCGGCGTCTACGTGAGCCCCCTCATCGCGGAGTACATCACCCGGCTCGTCGAGGCCTCCCGCCGTGCCGCAGAGGTGCGCCTCGGTGCGAGTGTGCGCGGCGCGCTCGGCCTGCAGCGCATGGCCGCGGCCTGGGCGCTCGTCTCCGGCCGCCCCTACATCACCCCCGACGACGTGCGCGATCTCGCGATCCCCGTGCTCGCACACCGCCTCGTGCTCGAACCCGAGGCCGAGTTCGACGGGGTGACCGCCGAGGCCGTCATCGGACAGATCCTGCTCGACACGCCGATCCCGCAGGAGAACGGCACCGCGTGAGCCCCGACACCACCCGCAGCAGGCTCTTCCGCACCGGCACGCGCGGCACCCGTGGCACGCGCGGCACCCGGTCGCGCCTCGGAGAGACCCGCACCCGACAGGCCGCACTCAGCGGCGCCGAACGCCGGCGCCGCGAGCTTCGGCGTTGGTGGCGTCGCACCCGCCGCGGCGCCGCGAAGGCCAGGCGTGCGGTCGGGCACGCGATCACCCCGCTCGGCTGGTTCGTGATCGCGCTCACCCTCATCGGCTTCGTACTCGGGGCGACCCTCTCCTGGATCGAAGCGTGGTTCGTCGCCGCCGCCGGCGCGACCCTCATCCTGGTCGCGCTGCCGTTCCTCGCGGGTACCCGCGCCTACTCGGTCGGGATCCTCCTCGACCGACGCAGCGTCGTCGCGGGCGGGGAAGCCCAGGTGCGCATTCGCGTCGAAAACCGCAGCGGTCGGCCCGCCCTCCCCGCTGTCGCGGAGCTCCCAATCGGGCCAGCGCTGCGCGAGCTCACGATCCCACTCATCGGCGCCAACCAGAGCACCGATCTCGACCTCACCGTGCCCGCACCGCAGCGCGGCGTGATCCGCGTCGGGCCACTCACCGTCGCCCGGCGCGACCCGCTCGGCCTCGTGCGGCGCGAAGTGACCTGGCCCGAACAGCACCTCCTCCACGTGCACCCCGTCACGGCCCACCTCCCGCCCAACACGGCGGGCCTCGTGCGCGACCTCGAGGGGGCCTCGAGCCGCCGCCTCACCGACTCCGACCTCTCCTTCTACGCCGTCCGCGAGTACGCACCCGGCGACGCCATGCGCCACGTGCACTGGAAATCGACCGCCAAGACCGGCACCCTCATGGTCCGCCAGTACGAGGAATCGCAGACCGCCCGCGTCGCTGTCCTCTTCGACGCGAAACGCGAGGAATACCGCAGCGACGACGAGTTCGAGCTCGGCGTGAGCGTCGCCGCATCGATCTCCGTGCAGGCGGTCCGCGAAGGCCGCGAACGCTTCGTCGCCTCCGCGTGGGCGCCTGGCCGCGTGCGCCCCAGCGTCGACGGGCTCGAAGAGCTCCCGTCACGCGACCCCAAGCAACTGCTCGACGCGTGGTCAGAACTCGAGCACGCCCCCGACGGGCTCCCCTTCGAAACGCTCGCCCGCGGCCTCGCTCACTCCCGCCGACCCCTCTCCATCGTCGCGATCGTCACGGGCGGCCACCCCGACCCGACGAGGCTCCGCCGCGCCGCCGTCTCCTTCAGCCCTGACGTGCACGTGCTCGCCGTCCGCTGCGAACTCCACGCAGAACCCCGCGTGCAACGCGTCGACCCGCTCACCATGTTCACCGTCGGCGCCCTCGGCGACCTGCCCGAACTCATGTTCCGGAGCGCCCAGTGACGGCCGCGACACAGCGGCACCCCGCCCCGTCCGCCGGATCCCTCGCCGCCCAGTGGGGCATGCTGCGGCTCCTCGGCGGCGCCGTCGCCACGACCGCGGCGCTCGTGCTCGGCGCGCTCGCCGCCACCCCCATCTACCAGACCGGCTGGGTCTGGGTCGTCGCCGCGGCCGCGCTCATCCTTGGCGCGGGCCTCGCGTGGGCGCGCGTACGCTGGCGACTCACCCTCCCCGTCTTCGCGGCGCTCATGCTTGGCGTGTTCGTACTCTCCCTCGTCCCGGTCGCCGTGCCGCAGCTGCTCCTAAGCGACCCGATCCGAGGGCTCCGCGACGGCCTCGCCGCCGTCGCCCTCGGCTGGAAGCAGCTGCTCACCCTCACCCTCCCCGTCGGCACCTACCAGACCGTGCTCGTGCCGCTCTACGTCGTGCTCTTCGTCACCGCGCTGCTCATCATGACCCTCGCGCAGCGGTCAGGGCGCACCCCGATCCTCGCCGCCATCCCGATGCTCGCCCCCGTCGCATTCGGCACGATCTTCGGCGCCTCCGCGGTGAGCGACCCGTTCAGGCTCGGACCCCTCACCGTGCACGCCCCGCGCGAGATCGCCCTGTGGCTCGCTGCGGCAGCTCTCGCGGGCGGCTGGGTCGCCTGGACCGCCGGCGCACAACGCCGCGCCGCGCTCCGACTCGGGCGCGTCGCCGGCGACCGCCATGAACGGCGCGGGGGCGCATTCCGCCTTGCGGCCGGTGGTGGTGTGCTCGTCGCGGCGCTCGCCGCGGGTCTCGTGGTCGCGCCGCTCCTCGACGCCGACGCGCGCGCCGTGCCGCGCGACGCCGTCGACCCCGCGCTCATCATCACCGACCGGCCGAGTCCGCTCGCCGCCTACCGCAACGCGAAACGCGACACTGCGATCGACGAGCCGCTGTTCACAGTCTCCACGGAAACGGGTCTGCCTGAACGGCTGCGGCTCGCCGTGCTCGACGCCTACGACGGCGTCGACTTCCACGTGAGCGCCGACGCCGCGGGCCGCTTCACCCGCTTCCCGAGCGGCGAACAGCCCGCGCAGCCCAGCCGCGTCTCGATCGAGGTGCGCGACGGCTATCAAGACATTTGGGCGCCGACCGCGGGGCTCGGCGCACCGCCGACGTTCACCGGCCCGCGCGCCGGTGCTCTTGCCGACGCGTTCTACGTCAACCGTGCGACGGAAGCTGCGATCGCGGCCCCCGGTGCGCGGGGGGCCGGAGGCGCCGGCGCTGCGGTGGGGCTCGCCGCGGGGGACGGGTACCAGGCCGAGATGGACGCGGCCGCGCCAGCGCCCCCGAGCGCCCTCGGCGCGCCACTCAGCTCCGCGCCGCTCATCGACCTTGAACAGGTTCCGGAACTCGCCCGCTGGATCGACCGGCAGGCGCTCCCCGCCGACGCCGAGGGCTTCACCCGCCTCGCCGAGATGCTGCGCGAGCGCGGTTACCTCAGTCACGCGATGAGCGAGTCCGCGGGGGAGACGCGGTGGCTCGCGCGGCTCGCCGAAGAGTACGGCACCGTGTTCGAGGCGAGCGCCGGCGGCCACTCGCTCGCCCGCGTGGAGGCGATGTTCACGCAGCTCAACGCGCAGCAGTCTGCAGCGGGGGAAGACGCGGATTCCGCGCAACTTGTCGCGGCCGTCGGCGATGACGAGCAGTTCGCGGCGGCGACCGCGCTGCTCGCCCGCGCGCTCGGCTACGATTCCCGCGTGGTCATCGGGGTGCGGCTCGGCGGCGCCGAGGTGCCCGGCGTACCGACCTGCCAGGCGGAGTGCACGGGCGACCACCTCGCCGCATGGGTCGAGGTGCGCGGCGACGGCAACGTGTGGGTGCCCTTCGACGTGACCCCGCAGGTGTCCCAGCAGCCCCAGCGGCTCGAGCAGGGCGAGCAGCTGCCCGAGTTCCCCACCACCCCGGAAGAGCGCGACGCGCAGGAGGTCGACCCGCCAATCGGTCTGGGCGAGCAGGGTGAGGGATCCCCGTCTGACCCCGAAGCGATCGAGGCGTCGTGGCTCGGCCCGATCCTGCGCGCGGTTGGCCTTGCGGCCGCCGCAATCGCACTCATCGCGCTGCCGATCTTCTTCCTGCCCGTCGCGAAGCGGATCCGCGCCCACCACCGTCGCCGCGCCGCAGCACCCGAACTGCGTGCGCTCGGCGCCTGGGAGGAATTCGTGGATCGTGCCCGGGACGCGGGTGTGCGGATCCCTGACCGCGCGAGCCGCACCCAGGTGGCCGCAGCCATCGGCTCGCCCGCGGCGGCCCGGGCTGCCGCGCAGGTCGACCGCGCCGTCTTCTCCGCGCACGGCATTGGCGAGGCCGACGCGGAGGCGCTGTGGCGGGCGACCGACACCGAAAGTGCGGAGCGCGCCGCGGGTC
Organism: Leucobacter sp.; assembly: GCA_041655455.1. GTDB lineage: Bacteria > Actinomycetota > Actinomycetes > Actinomycetales > Microbacteriaceae > Leucobacter. Next base: position 20,730 of record JBBAFK010000007.1, read on the forward strand.
TGTCGCTCGGGCAACGAATTCGCGCCGCGTACTCGCTGCGCTCCTACGGCATCAACATCGGAGGGCGGCGACCCCGCCCGGAAGGTGGAACGTCATGAACGAACAACACCTCGGAGACGGTGCAGCGCACCCGGTCGCCGCGGCATCGACCCCGCCGGTCATCGAGGCGACGGCGCGCACCGACGTGGGGCTCCGCCGCCACGTGAACGAGGACGCGCTGCTCGCCGAGCACCCCGTCTATCTCGTCGCCGACGGAATGGGCGGGCACGACGCCGGCGACCTCGCGAGCGCTGCCGCGATCGGCGCGTTCGACGAGCTGCAGGGCCGCGGCCTCGCGCTCACGATCGCCGACGTCGAATCGGCGATCGGTGCGGCGCGCACCGCCGTCGACGCGGTCGCGCAGGGCACGGAGCGCGGCGCCGGTTGCACCCTCACCGGGGCGATCCTCATCGACTACGAGGGGGAGCCCCTCTGGTACGTGCTGAACATCGGCGACTCCCGCGTCTACCAGCACAGCGGGTCGGGCATGACGCAGATCACCGACGACCACTCCCTGCACGCGGAGCTCGAGGCCGCCGGCAGCGCCGACGCCGCGCACACCCCGCGCAACGTCATCACGCGAGCCCTCGGTTCCGAGGACGCGCGCCACGACGGCTGGCTGCTGCCCCTGCGCACCGGAGCCCGCCTGCTGGTCTGCTCCGACGGCCTCACCAGCGAGGTCCCCGACGAGGAGATCCGTGCCGTGCTCACGGTCGGCGGTCGATCCGAGCCGGTCGCCGAAGAGCTCGTGCGACGCGCGCTCGAACACGGTGGGCGAGACAACGTCTCGGTGATCGTCGTCGACACCGTTTCGGCGGGAAGCGCTGGCACCGGGCCGATCCGCGCGATCGGTGCCGACGCCGACGACGAGGAAGACACGCAGGAAACCATCGAGGTCACGCGGCCGGTGAAACGATGAGCACTGATCCCGAGGACGACGGCACGCGGGTCGTTCCCCGCGCTGCCCCCGACACCAACGACGACGTGACGATCGTCGCACCGGCCCGGTTTGGCGATGCGGGTCGCGGAGGGCGAGGGATACCTCATCGACCCGTGCCGCTTGTCGAACCCGTCCAGGAAGATCTCGGCACGGCCGAACGGGTGCGGCGGGGCCGTGAGGCGAGCGCGCAGGCCCGCGTGTACGGGGCCCGCTCGGAGGCCGCGGAACGCCCACAGGAGACGGATACGGTCGAGCGGACGATCGGTGCGCCACCTCCCGCGGTCGACGCGCCACCCGCGGTTCCGCGGGCCGTGTTCCCGTCGCAAGAGCGACGATTCCGACGCGGACGCATCATCACCCTGGTCGTCTACGTCGCAGTGATTGTCGGAGCGGTCGCCGGCCTGTGGGCTGTCGCACGCCTCGCCCTCGAGTGAGTGAGCGCGGGCCCGACTGACAGGTTCGGCCGATTCGTGGCAGAGTATAGAGCGGAAAACACAGTTGTGTTTGCGGAGCAGGGGTACAGAAGATATGGAAGACCAGGCGGGGAATCTCGGCGGCGCGATACTTGCAGCGTTCGGAATCTGGGCGGTGATCGGCCTCGCACTCTACGTCTGGTATCTCTGGTCGCTGTCCGTACTGTTTCCGAGGATCGGGCTGCCCGCCGCGCACGGCTGGATCCCGATCTTCAACCAGTGGCGCCTCGTCGAGCGCGGCGGGCTGCCCGGCTGGCTCGTGCTCCTCGGGATCGTGCCGTTCCTCGGCATCGTCGTTCTGGTGGTCACCCTGATCGCGATGTACCGCATCAACACCGAGTTCGGGAAGGGTGCGGGCTTCACCGTGCTCGGCCTGTTCATTCCGCCGCTGTGGGCGATGCTCCTTGCGAAGCACATCGACGATACGGGCCGCGGCGTCACGGTTACCTCTGCGCCGGGAGCGAGTACGCAGGGTTTGAATGCGCAGGGATCGAGCGCGCAGGGATCCTACGCCGGCTACCAGCCGCAGGGACAGGGGCCGACTGGCCACGCTCAGCAGCAGTATGGGCAGCAGGCTTACGGACAGCAGCCGTATGCGCAGCAGCAGTATGGGCAGCAGCAGTATGCCCAGCAAGCCCAGCAGGGCGGCGCGCAGGTTCAGCCCCCGTTGTACACGCCGCCCGGGTATCAGCCCGGTGCGCCCGCGCCAGTTCCGAACGTTGCGCCGACACCGAACGCCGCGCCTGCGGATCCCTCGGCGACCGGAGCCGCACCCGGCGAACCGGCAGCCCCGCTGACAGGGATCGAGGCACTGTTCGCCGATTCCAGCGCGGCGGAGGAGCTCCCTCCCGTGCCGGTGCATCCGCCCGTCGCTCCTCCGGCTCAGGCGACCCCCGCCGCGCCGGTGACCCCGGAAGCGGGGGAGTTCGCACCCGGCGCCGCACAGCCGCAGCGCATCACGCCGGTGCCCCCGCCGCCCGCCGCGCCGCAGTCGGCACAGGCTCCACAACAGGCACAGGCTCCGCAGGTCGACCCGTACGGGCAGGCACCGGCGACCCCGAGCCAGCAGAGCCCCTGGGGGTTCAGCAACACCACCGAGGATGCCTACGAGCGTCTCGCGGCCCAGGACCCGGGCCTGAGGGCCGAGGGGCAGCTCGGGCCGGTCGAACCGCAAAGGCCGTTCTCGTGGCCCGGCCCGGAAGAGTCGGTGGAGCAGCTGCGGCGCTCTGAGCGGCACCCCGAGTTCGAGGCGGATCAGGCGGCGCAGGCCGACCCCGTCCCGCTCGAACTGCCTGACGCCGCCACGACGCCGCGGCCTCAGCCCGAGGTTCCTGCGGCCACTGTGCCCCCTGTTGCTCCGGTAGCTCCGGTCACTCCGGCCGCAGCGCCTCAGGCAGCTGCGCCCGTTGTGCCTCCGGTCGTTGCGCCTGCCGTGCCTCCGGCGGTCGCTCCACCTGTGGTCGCGCCGGGAGCTTCCCCGGCGTTCGCGCCGGCGGATCCCTCGCTCGCTGAGGAAACCGCACGGCCCGCCGAGTTCTCGGCCCCGCCGGCGGCGCCTCCCGTGGTGCCCCCTACACCGGCCGCTGCGCCTGCTGCTGACGAGGACGACGACCGTACTGTTGTGGTGCCGCGTCGTAAGCGGTGGGGGCTGGTGCTGCCTGGTGGTGAGGTCGAGGAGCTGGTCGGTGACGACGTGGTTGTGGGCCGTCGCCCCGAGGCCGCCGACGGCGTCGAGGTGCTGAAGCTTGTTGATCCGACGCGGACCATCTCGAAGTCGCATGCTCGGTTCCGACGTACCGGCGACGGTTGGACGATCGAAGATCTGCACTCGACGAACGGTGTCGCGATCGTCGATCCGGCGCGCGGCCTGCGCGTCATCGAACCCGGGGTTGAAGTTCCGGCGACCGAGCAGCTCACGATCGGCACGCTAGAGGTCTCGCTCCGCGAGCTCTGAGGAGGCTCTGGCGGGCTGCTGCTGGAGTCAGGCACAAGGGCTACGCTCCGAGCCCAGTGCGGATGGCGTCACCGCCGGCCTGGCGTTGCTCACGCTCAGCCGCAACCTCCAACACGTCCTCTACGCGGATACGTCGATGACGACTTCCGGGAAGCCGACGGAAGGAAAGTATGCCGTCCTCGCAGAGCCGATCTACGAACTGGCGGGTCACACCCATGAGTTTCGCGGCCTCAGCCGGTGTGACCTCATCCTCAGTACGCAAGACCACGACGCGAGACCCGTGGGCGACGGCATCGAGCATCGAACGCACCGCAATCTCGACCGGAGTGTCGCCGTGCAGTCGCTCTGCGAGGCTCTTGGCGTCAGAGCGAACGGCAGGGTCTACCGGGTCGAGTGTGGTGGCAAGTGGGCGCATGGTCATGACTTCACTTTACCGCCATGTGCAATAACTGCAACCATTTTGAGTAGCGGAGTAAGTTTGCTCGGTGGTAGCCATTCGCCAATGGTTGAAGACCTCACCAAAATGACGATGCGCGGCATCACGCAGCGGTGAGGCGCACGGACTCCAGCTGTTCGGCGCGAGTCGGCGCCTGGTGCACCGTCACGAGCTCGTCGACGTTCGCGTAGCGTGCGAAATCCTCGAGTTGCGTGCGCACCTGTTCCGGTCCGCCCATCGCCGTGTGCCGCAGCATGCCGAGAATCTCCGTTGCAGCCGGCGTCTCCATGAGGGATGCCGCGGCCTCGAGCGTAAGCTCCTCGGAGCGGCCCCGCGACAGGAATGAGCGCACGCGGTGCAGTTTCACGCGGCCGAAAAGCTCCTCGGCTGCCTCGTCGGTTGCGGCCGCGACGACGATCACGCCAGCGCTCACGTACGGCTCGGGGTGCTGTTCGCTTGGCACGTAGTGCTCGCGGTAGTGCGCCACCGCGCCGGTCAGGTGCTGCGGGGCGAAGTGCGAAGCGAAGGAGTACGGGATGCCGAGCTGCGCCGCGAGCGACGCGCCGAACATGCTCGACCCGAGAATCGTGAGCGGCACGAAGGTGCCGCGACCGGGGTACGCGTTGATCCCGTTGCGAGGGATCCGGTCCGCGAGATACCGCTGCAGCTCGAGCACATCCTCCGGGAAGTTGTCGGCCGCCTGGTAGCTGCGGCGCAGCGCCCGCAGCGTCGCCCCGTCCGTGCCGGGCGCGCGGCCCAGCCCGAGGTGGATGCGGCCCGGATGCAGCTCGGCGAGGGTGCCGAACTGTTCGGCGATGACGAGCGGTGAGTGGTTCGGCAGCATCACCCCGCCCGCACCGAGCCCGATCGTGCTCGTGTGCGCGGCGACGTGCGCGATGAGTACGGCGGTCGCGCTCGACGCGATCGACGGCATGTTGTGGTGCTCCGCGTACCACATTCGCGTGTAGCCGCTGCGCTCTGCGAGCTTTGCGAGTTCGACGGAGTGGTGCAGCGCCTCCGATATGCTGCCACCCGATTCGACGTGGGCGAGATCCAGGATCGAGAGCGGCGTTGCAGTCATACCGGGTGCAACACGAAGGGCGCCGCACCTATTCCGGTGCGGCGCCCTGGCCGTCGGACGCGGGATCGGATCCCTGCACGACAGCGGTTCAGTGATCTAGCGGCTCGCGGGCTCCTCGGGCACCCACACCTTCCACTGGCCGGTGCGTTCGAACTCGACGTCGAGCGGGATGTTGCTCCGATCCTTCAGCATCGCGGAAGCGAAAAGCCCGAGGATCGTCATGAACAGCAGGTAGGCGACGATGGCCCACGTGTCACCGTAGGTCTGCAGGAGCAGCTGCGCGATCGTGGGTGCGAACGCGCCGCCGATGACGCCGCCGATCGCGTAGCTGATCGAGATGCCGGAGTAGCGGATCGACGCGGGGAAGGACTCGGCGAACCACACGGCGGTGGGGCCGTAGGTGAGGCCGAGCCCGATCGCGAGGAGGCACGTGCCGAGCAGGACGCCGCCCACGCCGCCGTTGAATACGAACTGGAAGAGGGGGATCACTCCGAGTGCCTGGATGACCCAGCCCACGTTCATGAGGTTCTTCCGGCCGAAGCGGTCGGAGAGCGGGCCGGAAAGGAGCGTGAAAATGGCCCACACGACGGCGGCGGTGAGGATCGCGAGCTGCACCTGCAGCGGGTCGTAGCCGAGACCGCCGTCTTCCGGGGTGCGCGAGGCGAGGCCCTGCACGTATCCGCCCGTGAGCATGTAGCCGACCGCGCCGTTCCCCGCGAAGAGCAGCGCGCTCAGGATGACGAGCGGGGTGTGGTTCTTGAAGACCGCGAGGATCGGTGCCGACTTCTGCTCGCGCGACTCCGCGATCTCCGCGAACACGGGCGACTCGTCGACGGTGCGGCGGATGACGATGCCGGCGATGATGAGCACGATCGAGAACAGGAACGGCACGCGCCAGCCCCACTCGTCGAAGGCGTCGCCCGGTGCGATCACGCGCATGATGGCGAGCACCGCCGAGGCGAGGAGCATGCCGAATGGCACGCCGAGCTGCGGGAATACGCCGAAGAGGCCGCGCTTACCCGGGGTGGCGTGCTCCACCGACATGAGCACCGCGCCGCCCCACTCGCCGCCGGCGGAGAGGCCCTGCAGGATGCGCAGGAGGATCAGGATGATCGGTGCGGCCATGCCGATCTGGTCGTACGTGGGGAGGAGGCCCATGCCGACGGTCGCGATACCCATGAGCATCAGCGTGATGACGAGCATCGGCTGCCGGCCGATCTTATCGCCGAAGTGTCCGCCGAGGAAGGCACCCAGCGGGCGGAACAGGAAGGAGAGCCCGATCGTAATGAGCGAGAGGAGGTGCATCATCGACGGCCCGGCCGGCTCGAAGAAGAGCTTTGCGAGCACGAGGTTCGCGGCGAAGGCGTAGATGAAGAAGTCGTACCACTCGATCGTGGTGCCGACCACCGAAGCTGCGACGACTTTCCGTCGTTCTCTGGCGGTACTCGCTGGTGCGGTCTGAGCCATACGTGACTTCCTTGCCTGTGTTTGGGTCTCGTGTCGAGCGGTAATGGACCTATCTTAGATACTTAATCGACATACGTCGAATTGATGTGCGTGCATGCAGTCGGTCTGGGGCGACTCAGTCGAGGGATCCCTCATCCACGATCGACAGCAGCACGTGACCATTCGGCACCGTCTGCCCCACCGGCGCGTCGACATTCGCGACGATCCCGTCACGGTGCGCGTAGAGGGACTGCTCCATCTTCATCGCCTCCAGGACGACGACGAGATCGCCCTCCGTGACCTTCTGACCCTCGTCGACCGCCAGCTTCACGACCGTCGCCTGCATCGGCGCCGCGACTGCGTCACCCGTCGCCGACGCCACACCGGCGCCCTTCGCGCGCTTCGGCGCGGGGCCGCGGGTCACCTCCTGATCGACGAGCGGCAGAAGCGTCGCCGGCATGACCACCTCGACGCGGCGCCCCTCAACCTCGACGACCACGGTCTGCAGCTTCGCGTCCTGCGCCGGAGATAGCACCTCGCCCTCCCAGGGGTCGAGATCGTTGTCGAACTCGCTCTCGATCCACAGCGTGTACACGCCGAAGGTGCCGTCCGGAGCGGTAAACGCCGGATCCCTCACGATCTTGCGGTGGAACGGGAGCACCGTCGGGAGCCCCTGGATCTCGAACTCGTCGAGCGCGCGACGGGAGCGCTCGAGCGCCTCCTCGCGCGTCGCACCCGTCACGATGAGCTTGCCGAGCATCGAGTCGAATGCGCCCGACACCTCGTCACCGGCCACCACGCCGGTGTCGACGCGCACCCCCGGACCCGACGCCGGGCGGAACACCGTGACCGGGCCGGGAGCGGGGAGGAAGCCGTTACCCGGATCCTCGCCGTTCAGACGGAACTCGAAGGAGTGGCCGTGCGTGATCGGATCGTCGTAATCGATGACGCCGCCCTCCGCGATGCGGAACTGCTCGCGTACGAGGTCGATACCCGTGATCTCCTCGGAGACAGGGTGCTCTACCTGCAGGCGCGTGTTCACCTCGAGGAACGACACCGTGCCGTCCTTCGCGACGAGAAACTCGCAGGTGCCCGCGCCCACGTAGCCGACCTCTTTGAGGATCGCCTTCGACGCCGCGTAGAGCTTCGCGTTCTGCTCGTCGGTGAGGAACGGCGCCGGAGCCTCCTCGACGAGCTTCTGGTGGCGGCGCTGCAGCGAGCAGTCGCGCGTCGACACCACGACCACGTTGCCGTGACGATCCGCGAGGCACTGCGTCTCGACGTGGCGGGGCTTCTCGAGATACTTCTCCACGAAGCACTCGCCGCGACCGAACGCTGCGACCGCCTCACGGGTGGCCGACTCGAAGAGCTCCGCCACCTCGTCACGCTCGTACGCAACCTTCAAGCCGCGGCCGCCACCGCCGAACGCCGCCTTGATCGCGATCGGCAGGCCCACCTCGTCGGCGAACGCGAGCACCTCGTCCGCGTTCTGTACGGGGTCGCTCGTGCCCGGAGCGAGGGGAGCCCCCACCTTCTCCGCGACGTGACGGGCCGACACCTTGTCGCCCAGCTGCTCGATCGCCTCGGGGCCGGGCCCGATCCAGGTGAGGCCCGCATCCGTCACCGCGCGCGCGAAGTCCGCGTTCTCCGCGAGGAAGCCGTAGCCCGGGTGCACCGCGTCGGCACCCGCACGGCGGGCGATCGCGAGAAGCTTGTCGACGACCAGATAGGTTTCGGCACTCGTCGTGCCGTTCAACGCGTACGCCTCATCGGCGAGGCGCGCGTGCAGCGCGTCTCGATCCTGATCGGCGTACACCGCGACGGAGGCGATACCGCTGTCTTGAGCGGCGCGGATAATACGGACGGCGATCTCGCCACGGTTGGCGATCAGCACTTTACGAATGCGCGACATGAGGTCCAGCCTATTCCAGGGCACGGCCTCGCCCTTGGATATATCGCACAAACCTTTTGCGGTTCCGTTGCCGTTGCTGCCAGCCGGGTGGTGTCGCGCGCTGGCAGGGCCGGTCGTGTCGAGCACTGGCCGGTCGAGCCGCGTAGGTCGCCCAGCCCCGCCGGCAGATCGAGTCCGCGCCGTAGCCAGCCAAGTCGAGCCGCCTGCAAGCGGTATGCGTTCTGCAAGGGATATGCCGGATCCCTCGTTTTCGGGGATATATTTCGTTGTTTGCCTACGGTTTGCTGCTGGGAAGGGGGCGCCGACCGCAAAGGGATCCGAGCCGCACTGGGTAGACTGGCACGCGTGGTGAATCCAGAGATCCAGGGCCGGGTATACCCGCCGACTGCACCGTATCTGGTGGGGCGCGAGAAGGTGCGCGAGTTTGCGCGTGCCGTGCTCAGCGAATCGCCGCTCCACCTCGACCCCAATGCCGCGCGCGCCGCGGGCTACGCCGACATCATCGCGCCGCCGACCTTTGCGGTCGTGGTGCAGGAGGCGACGCTCGCGCAGCTGCTCGCGGACCCCGACGCGGGGGTCGACTTCACCCGCGTCGTGCACGGCGAGCAGCGCTTCTCGTACTCGCGGCCCATCGTCGCGGGTGATGAACTCACGGCGACGCTCACCATCTCGGCGGTGAGGCAGCTCGGCGGCCACTCGATGGTAACCTCGTCGAGCGCCATCGTTGACGCGGTGGGTGAGCACGTCGTCACCGCCGTTTCCACCCTCGTCGTGCGAGGTGAGGAGTAACCCATGAGTACCGCACCAGTTTTCGAGCAGCTCGCCGTCGGTGACGTCGTCGCCGAGCGCGATCTGCTGCTCACCCGCGACCGTCTCGTCCGCTATGCGGGCGCGTCGGGCGACTTCAACCCGATCCACTACCGTGACGACTTCGCGCAGTCCGTCGGCCTGCCGGGCGTGCTCGCCCACGGCATGCTCACGATGGGCGCGGCGGGTTCCGTCGCGACCGACTGGCTCGGCGCCGCCGGCTGGGTGCAGGACTACCAGTCCCGGTTCACCCGCCCCGTCGCGGTCGACCCGGAGGCCGGCGCGACGGTGACCGTCACGGCGACCGTCGGGGCGGTCGACGCCGAGGCGCGCACGGCCCGCATCGACCTGCGCGTCGTGTTCGAGGGGGCAACCGTGCTCGGTAAGGCGCAGTTGGTGGCGGCGTTCGCGTGATCCCTCTCGAGTCCGTGAGCGACGGCACGCCGCTCGCTGAACTCACGACGATGCGCGTGGGGGGCCCGGCGGAGCGGCTGCGTGTCGCGCACGATTCGGCGGAGCTGGTGGCGCTCGCGCGGGAGCTGTGGGGCGAGGGCGAAGATTGGCTGCTGCTCGGCGGAGGCTCGAACACGATCGTCTCCGACGAGGGGTTTCCGGGAGCGGTGCTGCTCGTGCGCAGCGCCGGCATCGAACGGGTCGATGCGGAACACGCGGGGGAGGGATCCGACGGCCGGGTGCGGCTCCGCGTGCAGGCCGGTCACGACTGGGATCGGCTCGTCGCCGAGTGCGTCGCCAACGGCTGGGCCGGTATCGAGGCACTCTCGGGCATACCTGGCCTTGTGGGCGCCGCCCCCGTGCAGAACATCGGCGCGTACGGTGCGGAGCTTTCCAGCGTGCTGCACTCGATCGAGTTTCTCGAAGCCGACACCGGTGAGGTCGTCACGATGACCGCCGCGGAGCTCGAGCTCGGCTACCGCGACTCGGTGATTAAGCGGGGGCTCGAGGGGGTCGTTCTCTCGATCGATCTGCTGCTGAGCGAGAGCGAACGCCGCGGCCGACACGGTGACGAGCCTGGCCCGGTGCTGTCGGCGCCGATCGCGTACGCGCAGCTCGCGAACGCGCTCGATGTGGAGCTCGGGGATCGCGTGCCGATCTCCGAGGTGCGCGACGCGGTGCTTGGGCTGCGCGCTTCGAAGGGCATGGTGCTCGACGACGCCGACCACGACACGTGGAGTTCGGGGTCATTCTTCACGAACCCGATCGTCACTGAGCAGTTCGCGCGATCCCTGCCCGCCGAAGCCCCAAGATTCGCGGTCGAAGAGGGCGAACCGGCCGCAGCCGTCACGACCTTCGAGGAGCTCGCCTCGGGGGTACCGCTGCGCGTGCCGCGGCTCGTCACCGATCGCCGCGTGAAACTTTCAGCGGCGTGGCTGATCGAACACTCGGGCGTGCCCCGCGGGTATCGGCTGCCAGGCTCGGGCGCCGCGATCTCTTCGAAGCACACGCTCGCGATCACGAACCGCGGCGGCGCCTCGGCCGCGGATGTGGCTGAGCTTGCCCGCTTCGTCGTGCAGCGGGTGCAGCAGGAGTTCGGCGTGCTCCTCGTACCCGAACCGAACCTGTACGGGCTGGAAGTCTAACCAGCGATGCGCATCCAGATCGTGGGCCGCGGGCGGATGGCCACCGCGCTCGAAGCGGCGCTTGGGGCGTCCGGCGTCGACCTGTTGCCGCTTGCAGGCCGCGGCGCCGACGGTACTGATGTCGACGGCGTGAAGATCGACGGTACAGGCGCTGGCGGTACTGGCGCTGACAGCCCCGCTGTCGACCTCGTGATTCTCGCGGTGCCGGATGCGGAGATCGCGAACGCTGCGCGAGGGATCCGCCCCGGCCCGCTCGTCGGCCACTGCTCCGGCGCGACCGGCCTCGACGTGCTCGCCCCCCACGAGGCGTTCGGCCTGCACCCCCTGCTCACGGTGCTCGGCCCCGAAACGTCGTTCGCAGGGTCGTTCGCCGCCGTCGACGGCACGACGGAGCGCGCTCTCGAGGCCGCGCGAGACCTCGCCGCGCGGCTCGGTGCGGAACCGTTCCGCGTCGCCGACGTCGACCGCGCCGCCTACCACGCGGCCGCGTCGATCGCCTCGAACTTCGTCGTCACCCTCGAGGGGTTCGCCGAGCGGCTCGCCGCCACGGCCGGGGTGCCGCGGCGCGCTCTCGTGCCGCTCGTGCAGGCCGCCGTGGAGAACTGGGCGAGCGTGGGAGCCCCCGACGCGCTCACCGGGCCGATCGCACGCGGCGACGACGCCACCGTCGCGCGACAGCGCGCGGCCGTCGCAGAGCGGCTACCGGACCGGGCAGACCTCTTCGACGCGCTCGCAGCGGCGACGCGGGATCTGGCCGCGACGCGTGGACCGGTCGGCCCGCACGGCCTGGCGGCGACGCGTGGACCGGTCGGCCCGCACGGCCTGGCGGCGACGCGGGACTCGTCGGCCCCGAGGCAAGACGCAGCGGGTGCACCGCCGGGAGGAACACCGTGAAAATCGTCCGGACCATCGCCGAACTGCGCGCGGCGCTCGCCGTCGAACGTCGTGCATCCCGCTCGGTCGGGTTCGTGCCGACCATGGGGGCGCTGCACGAGGGCCACCTCTCGCTCGTCGCCGCAGCCCGCGCGGCAGATGACGTGGTGGTCGCTTCGATCTTCGTGAACCCGACCCAGTTCAACGAGTCGAGTGATCTCGCCGCCTACCCGCGGCAGGAGGAGACCGACGTCGCCCTCGCGGAGGCCGCGGGCGTCGACCTCGTCTTCGCGCCCGACGAGCAGGAGCTCTACCCCGACGGGTTCTCCACCGCGGTGCGGGTGACGGGTCCGATCACCGAGACCCTGGAGGGCGCGCACCGCGGCAGCGCCCACTTCGACGGCGTCGCGACGATCGTCGCGAAGCTCCTCATCGCGGTGCTGCCCGACCGAGCCTACTTCGGGCAGAAGGACGCGCAGCAGCTCCTCGTAGTGCGCCGCATGGTCGCAGACCTCGGCATCCCGAGCGACATCGTCGCCTGCCCAACCTCTCGCGACCCCGACGGGCTCGCACGGTCGAGCCGGAACGTGCGACTCAGTGCGGCGGACCGGGAGCGGGCGCTCGCGATTCCGCGCGCGCTCGAGGCGGTCGCCCGTGCGGTCGGTGAGGGATCCCTCGCCACCCGCGACCTTCTCGACCTCGCGGAGCGCGTGCTCGCCGAGGGCGACCTCGACGTCGAGTACGTCGCCTGCGTCGACCCGGAAACCTTCGCCGCGGTGGAGAATGTTGGAGAATCGGTACTGTGCGCAATCGCGGCACGGGTGGGCGACGTGCGCCTCATCGACAACGCGCTGCTTGGCGCAGGGGAGTGAAGTGATGACGAAAGCAACGATTCCGGGCCTGCTGCAGATGAAGGCGGACCGCGAGCCGATCGTCATGGTGACGGCCTACGACTACCCGGGAGCGCGGTTCGCCGAACGTGCAGGCGTCGATATGGTGCTCGTCGGCGACTCGGGCGCGCAGGTGGTGCTCGGCTACGACTCGACCGTCGAGGTCTCGCTCGACGAGATGCTCACGCTCGCGAAGGCCGTGCGGCGCGGCACCGACGCCTTCGTGGTCTGCGACGTGCCGTTCGGGTCGACGGAAACGTCGGACGCGCAGGCGCTCGACACCGCGGTGCGGTTCGTGAAGGAGGCGGGCGCCGACGCGGTGAAGCTCGAGGGCGGCGGGGCGCCGCAGCTGAGCCGCATCCGCGCGATCGTGGAGGCGGGCGTGCCGGTCGTCGGGCACGTGGGCCTCACCCCGCAGACCGCGACGGCTCTCGGAGGGTTGCGTGCCCAGGGTCGGACCGCCGAGAGTGCGGAGCGGGTCGTGCGCGAGGCGCTCGACGTCGAACAGGCGGGCGCGTTCGCGATCGTCGTGGAGGCGGTGCCGGCGGAGGTCGCCGACCTGCTCGTCGACGCGCTCAAGATCCCGGTGATCGGCATCGGCGCTGGGAAGGCCGACGGGCAGGTGCTCGTGTTGCACGACCTTATCGGCGCGACCGAGGGGTCGACCGCGAAGTTCGTGAAGCAGTTCGGCACGGTCGGTGACGACACGGTTGCGGCGATCGCGGCGTACACGGCCGAGGTTCGTTCGGGCGCGTTCCCGACGGCGGAGCACGGCTACGCCGCCACGGACGAGGCCGTCGCCGCGGCCCGCGCCGCCCTCGGCCGCTAGTAGATCCCGGCCGCTAGTAGATCTCGGCCTCCCCGGCACCTCCGGTCAGCTCCCCTCGCCTCTCCCGCGCTCCGGGGTCCACGTTCGGCCTAATTCCCGCCTGCAAGTCGTATGTCTTCGACGTTTCCTATGCCACTTTTCGCCGAAACGGGCATATATTTCTCCGATCCCATGTGACTTGCATGCGCCCGCGGTGAAGGGATCCCCGGAACGTCGACGACGACAAGGGATCGCCGGAACATGCCCGCGGCGAAGGGATCGCCGATGTCGGGCCGCCACCGGGCCGCCACCGGGCCTCTAGAACTGCCCGGTCAGGTCTGCTATATCTGAGTTGAGCTGGCCGTTGGAACTTTTCTCGGTCGTGCGATCGTCGATGCTTGAGGTGAGATATTGTCGAATCTTCTGGATCTGAAGAAGCCCTCGCTACTGGTGCTGCAGCCTGACAGCGATGGGGGACCCGACCGTATTTACGGTTGGGCCGCAAAATATCGGGTTGACCTGACGGTGCGAAATCCGGCGTTCCCTGCCGAGATGTCCACACCAGTGGAAGGTTTTGACGGCTTCATCGTCCTTGGCGGAGAAATGGGAGACGGCGACACGGAGGAATATCCGTGGCTAGAAGACGTGCGGACCCGCCTCCGCGAGGCCAACCAACTCGGGATTCCCACCCTCGGTGTCTGTCTAGGTGGGCAGCTGCTTGCTGCTGCACTCGGAGGAAAAGTGCTTCCTGGTGATCAAGGGTTCGAGACGGGGGTCGTGGAGTTCAGAATTCAAGACGAAGGGATTGGGGATCCCTTGCTGAAGGGGGTTCCCAGAGTCTTTTATTCTGGTGCGATGCATCGGGACGCAATTGTCCGGCTGCCGGAGGGAAGTCAGCTCCTCGTTACTGGTGAGCGCTACCCTCATCAAGCGTTCCGTTGTGGTCAGTCATGGGGCGTGCAGTTTCATCCGGAAGTCAGTCCGCAAAGTTATGCGCGCTGGGCGGAAAAGGCGGAGTTGCTCGCGCCGGGGCAGGAAAAGCTCTTCGAGGGCACTGCCCAGGAATTCCAGTGCCTTGATGTGCTTGTGGAGCCGGCTTCCGAGCGCCTCGTCTCCAATTTTTTCGAAATCGTGAGGAGTGCTGGTGAGACGCCAGCAGCGGGCCAACCTGTGGAGTGACCCCTGGGGGACTCCACCGACCTCAACGAGCCGTCACGCTTCATTGGAAGCCGGACTCGGGTTTAAAGGTCGGTAATGCTAATGTTTACATATCCTGCCGCTCAACGTCGAGTGAGTTTGCGGCCAACCGGCTCTGTCGCAGCCTGATCGGACCGGCCGCAGCGGGAGAGTTGATGGAGGAGTGAACGTGAGCTACACCGTTATTAATCCCGCCGACGAGTCAGAGGTGACGACCGTCGATCATCTCGGGGTGGAAGGCACGGACGAGGCGATCGCGAACGCCGTGAAAGCCCAGAGGAAGTGGGCTCGGGTCTCACCGGCGGATAAGGCGAAGCTTTTGCGTCGATTTGCCGAGGCCGTTGGCGATGATGTTGAGCACCTTGCGAAGCTGGAAACGACGAACTCCGGCCATCCCATTACGCAAGCACGTTGGGAAGCCCAGCACGTCCACGATGTTCTTGAGTATTACTCGGGATCCCCTGAACGGCTTATCGGGCAGCAAATACCGGTGGCCGGGGGTATGGACGTGACATTTCATGAGCCGCTCGGAGTCGTAGGTGTCATAACGCCCTGGAACTTCCCGATGACGATCGGAGCGTGGGGGTTTGCGCCCGCACTGGCTGCCGGTAACGCAGTGGTATTGAAGCCAGCGGAGTGGACGCCGCTGACAAGTATTCGTCTCGGTGAAATCGCGCTTGAGGCCGGACTCCCAGAAGGGCTGTTTCAAGTGTTGCCGGGCCGAGGTTCCGTAATCGGAGAGCGCTTTGTTTCTCACCCCGATGTGCGAAAAATTGTATTTACGGGATCCACTGAGGTCGGCAAAGGGATCATGAGCGGCGCCGCCCAACACGTGAAGCGTGTCACGCTCGAACTTGGTGGAAAGAGTGCCAACATCATCTTCGAGGATTCGGACATCGAGAAAGCAGCGGCCACTGCCCCGTATTCCGTGTTCGATAATGCGGGACAGGACTGTTGTGCCCGGAGCAGACTTCTTGTCCAGCGGAGTGTGTACGACCGCTTCATGGAGAGTTTCGAGCGAGCGGTCGCAAATGTGGTCGTGGGTGATCCGCTGGACGAGCGCACGGAAGTCGGTCCCCTCGTGACTCTGGCCCACCGAGACAGCGTGGCGTCGTTCATTACCGAGGATACAAACATCGCCTTCCGTGGGGCCGCTCCGGATGGACCGGGCGCGTGGTTCCCGCCGACCGTCGTGACTCCGGAGCGAAACGAACGGGTTGCAACGGAGGAGGTGTTCGGACCCGTCGTGTCCGTCCTTCCCTTTGATGATGAAGCAGACGCGATCGAGCTCGCAAATAGTTCGGAGTATGGTCTGAGTGGTTCTATCTGGACAGAGAATCTCGCCCGTGGAATACGTGTGTCTCGTGCGGTCGAGAGCGGCAGTCTTTCGGTCAACTCTCACTCGTCAGTCCGGTACACGACCCCGTTTGGAGGGTTCAAACAGTCGGGCATCGGTCGAGAGCTGGGGCCGGATGCACCCCTCAGTTTCACGGACACGAAGAACGTCTTCTTCGCCACGGAGTAGCCGCCGACAGTGCGGGCGAGATGATGTTGAAGAATCGAGGAAGTTCCCGTGGATCAAGATAGTCATTTCGCGGCGTTCCTGACGAGGCAAACGCGCCCAAAGAACGCCTACGAGGAAACTATTCAGCGCATCTTGCAGTCAATTCGACTCGGAATTATCGCTCCCGGTGAACGGTTGCCAGCGGAGCGTGAACTCGCTGAAATGCTGAAGGTGAGTCGAGATACGGTCCGCGAAGCAATGGCGATTCTCGTGCAAAACGGCTACGTCATCTCAAAGCGCGGACGATACGGTGGGACGTTCGTCGTCGACCATTTACCTGAAGGGATTCGCGGCGTTTCTGGCTCGTCGTGCTGCTCAGAGGCGGAACTCCAAGACATTTCGGTGCTGCGGAAGGTGATTGAAGCTGGCGCGGCGAGGGTTGCCGCGTCTCGTCCGTTGTCGGCGGGAGAGCGGGCCTCGCTCCAGAGCGCTCTCGATGAGAGCCGCGAGGTCAGGGATCTTGCCGACTACCGCCGTCTGGACTCGAGACTCCACTTGCGGATCGCTGAACTCACGGACTCCCAAACCCTGGTTCAGATGATGGCCGACCTTCGTACCCGCGTGAATGACGCGCTTGACACGCTGCCGCTGCAGAAGCCGAACGTCAGCAACTCCAACGAGCAGCACGCTGCCATCGTCCACGCAATTCTGACAGGGCAGCCGGAGCAAGCTGCACGGGCCATGCTCGATCACATCGAAGGCTCTGAGGCTCTACTCATCGGATTCCATGGGACGGCATCGGCCGCTGAGTGACCACCGGGAGGTGGCACCCGCTGGAGTCCGATACGTTCGCGAGCCAAACGGCCCCTCTTGCAATAAAGATTAGATTTACCTACCATTAGAGCACTGAGTTCATCGGCGAACTTTGGGAGAGATTGGTCGCAATGTCGTTCTCGCTTGATCAAGATGCGGTGGAGTATCTTCAGGTGCGTAGAGCGCAGAGTGCACTCACGGAAGTAAGTGCACTGGATCCTGAAGTTCTCCGTGAGGAAGAGCGCTCACTCAGATCTCGGTACGGTCATGGACCCGTGATGTTTCGGGAAAAGAGTGTCGACCCCTCCGCGGGGGTGATGGGGCACGTAATTCTCGATCCCGTGCCGGTGCCTACCGGAACACTCGTCTACTTTCACGGCGGCGGGTGGGTCATGGGCGAGCCCGAAGACTACCTTGCTGTATGCCGCGCGCTTGCTGCCGAAAGTGGTTGGCAAGTCGTCGTTGCAAACTATCGGAAGGCACCTGAGCATCCGTTTCCGGCGGCTTTTGACGACGCACTCGCAGTCACTCGCCACATCATTCGCTCGGGTAGTGCAGGTCGTGCGCGAGCAGAGGAAAGGCGAATCCCGTTTGGTATCGCTGGTGATTCGGCGGGTGGAAATCTCGCCGCCGGGGTTGCCGCGATGCTTCCCGGCGAGCTGTCTGTCCAAGTGCTCATCACGCCGGTTCTGGACACTGACCTGAACACCGAAAGCTACCGCGACCCGCAGAGGCAGCTTTCACTCACTCGAGATGCAATGCAGTGGTTTCTCGACCAATACCTGCCTACGGGACCACGAGATGATCCGCGGGTCGCACCGCTACGTGCCACGCAATTTTCTGAACTTCCCGAAACAGTATTCGTTTCGGTCGCGAGCGATGTGCTCAACAGCGAAGGCAGAGAGTATCTCGGGAAGTTGCGCGAGGCAGGCATCCGGGTTCGCCATCGTGAGTTCGAGGGCCAGATGCACGGGTTCTTCCAGCTATACAACGTCATGAAATCTTCGAAAATTGCGGTCTCGTGGATCGCAGATGAACTACGTGCAGTGTCTAAGCACTGTACGAATGACCACTGAGAGGTAATGCAATGGAGCAGACGGATCAGCATCAGGATGCGATCATCGTGGGGGCAGGATTTGCTGGAATGTATCAGCTTGTCAAGCTCAGGGAATTGGGACTGGCCGCCACCGTCATTGAACGCGGTCCAGAGGTTGGCGGTACCTGGTATTGGAACCGCTATCCGGGTGCGCGCTGTGATATCACGTCTCTCGACTACTCGTACTCCTTCGACGACGAACTCCAGCAGGAATGGGAATGGAGCGAAAAGTTCGCAACGCAGCCCGAAATCCTGAGTTATGCGCAGCATGTTGCCGAGAGATTCGATCTGAAGAAGGACATCCACTTCAACAAATCCGTCGTCGGTGCGGAATGGAACGAAGAACGCGGAGTCTGGGTGGTCGAGACTGCGAGATCCGACGATTCTGGGGCGGTCCGTGACGGAGAGACTGACCGCAGTCGTTTTACGGCAAACTACCTCATCCTTGCGGTCGGGAACCTCTCCAAGAGTCACGTTCCGGACATTCCCGGTCTCGACGAGTTCCAAGGGCGCCTGCTGCACAGTGCTGAATGGCCCCACGGCCACGTTGACTTCTCTGGGAGGCGAGTCGGCGTCATCGGAACCGGCTCCTCGGGGACCCAGATCATTCCACTTGTCGCGGAAGAAGCGGCGCATCTCACGGTGTTCCACCGCACCCCCAATTTCACTCTCCCCGCGAATAATCGACCACTCACCGAAGACGAAGTCGTAGAGCGAAAGCTTGACTACCCCGCATATCGCGAATCGGCCAAACACTCGTTTACAGGCGTCCCGGTGCCGGTACCCACGCAGAGCGTGTTCGACGTTTCCGCGGAGGAACGGGAAAGAGTCTTCGAGGACGCCTGGAACTCAGGCCGGTACGGTGCACTTCTCGCCGCCTACACCGACCTTTCCACGGATGCCGATGCCAACGAACTCGTCATCGACTTCATCCACCGTAAAGTTCGTTCTATCGTCGAAGACCCAAAGATCGCTTCAGTTCTTGAGCCTCGCGGCAACTACTTTGGTACGAAGCGAACCTGTCTTGACACGAGGTACTACGAGACCTTTAACCGGAAAAACGTGACCCTCGTTGACGTCACGCAAGACCCCATCGAACGGATTACACCGACCGGTGTGCAGACGGGAACTCAGAGCTTTGAGTTCGATGATTTGATACTTGCGACCGGGTTTGACGCGATGACGGGTTCTCTCCTCGCCATCAACCCCATCGGTGAGGACGGGGTTTCGCTGCGGGAGGCTTGGGCGGAGGGCCCGTACACGCACCTGGGGATTGCCTCGCATGGTTTCCCCAACATGTTCATCATCACCGGTCCTGGAAGCCCTTCGGTGCTCAGCAACATGATTGTGTCGATCGAACAGCATGTTGATTGGATCAGTCGCCTGATCGAGAAGATCGAACGAGAGAACATCGCGTTCGTTCAACCGACCGACGCTGCGCAGAGAAACTGGATGCAGACGGTCCATGACGAAGCGGCGGCCACCCTGTACCTCCACGGTAATTCTTGGTATCTGGGCGCCAATATTCCAGGAAAGCCACGAGTGTTCATGCCGTATGTCGCCGGGGTCGGAAAATATAGAAAGTTAGCCGAAGAGGAGGCCAACGCGGGTTACCCACGCTTCGAGTTCACTCAACGACCCGAGTACTCGAGCACACAATTCACCTCAGTCAACGAAGACGAAAGGGCTGAATCCCATGTCGCAAATAAATAACAACCAACCTGCTGAGTCTAAACCGGGGGTGGAGTCGGCTTCTGATGATCGGATGAAGCTGCAGACCGACTCACTGAACTGGAAGCATGTTGCACTTCTTTCACTCGCTGGATGCGGGCCCGCAGCGGTCATCGCGCTCAACCTCCAGTTCATGGGCCAGTTCGCGGGTCTCGCGCTGGTATTCGCATTTATTCTGGTCTGGCCGGCGATCCTCCTATTCATGAACTCCCTTGCTGAGTTCTCTCGACATATTCAGAGTGCGGGCGGTCTGTACGCGTACAACCTCCGCACCTGGGGGGCGAAGTTCGGCTTTGTATACGGGTGGACGTTCATGGGGGCCTACATGGTTCTCGCCGCCGCCGGTTTCGCCGTTTTCGGCGGGTGGCTCGCCGAATGGCTGCTGAGCCAGTTCGGGCTCGACATTCCCTGGTGGCTGATCACACTCGTCGCGCTCGCCGCAGTGACCGCGCTTTCCATGCTCGGTATCACGGAGAGTATGCGTACCTCCCTCGTGCTCATCGGTGTTTCGGTCGCCGTCATCCTCCTTCTGGCGTTCTGGATCGTGTTCTCCGGAGGAGACAGCCAGGGAACCGGGTTCAGCGTTGAACCACTCATTCCGGGCGGAGCCGGAACCCTCGGTTGGGCGGGCATCGGTCTCGCGATGACCTACGGCGTGCTCTCTCACGCCGGAATCGAGGAGGGAACGACTCTCTCCGAGGAGGTCAAGGAGCCTAAGAAGAACGTGAAGAAGGGCCTGTGGGCTGTCGCAACCATCCTCCCCGCGTTCTACATTTTTGTGAGCTATGCGATGGTGCACGGCTACGGTGTTGCGAGCATTGAGGAATTCGGTCTTGACCCGGCTCCGCTGCAGACTATTGCCCTGCACTACTGGGGAGAGTTCGGTCTTGGCGTTGTCGTCATCGCAGCGATCGTGAGTATCTTGGGCTTCAGCCAGGCGGGCTATCTCGCCGGAACTCGGGTGCTCTTCACGCTTGGCCGCGACCACGTCCTGCCTCGCTGGGTTGGTTTGAGCTCGCACCGTCGCACTCCCGCGAATGCATCGATTGTGATGGGGGCCGTGTGTCTCGTGCTCGGCATCCCACTCGGGCTTGTCGTGGGACCATTCAACGTCTGGGGCTACTTTGGGTTCCTGGTTGGAATTTTCTTCCTGGTTTCGTACATCATCACCAATATTGCGATCGTTGTGTACGCGAAACGTGAGGGGTTCTTCAGGCCGATACGGCACGGTGTGCTCCCCATTCTCGCGGCGATCATCTTTGCCTTCCCGCTGTACAGTTCGCTCTGGCCCATTCCGCCAGGGGAGTACGCGATTCTGCCTTGGGCGTACGTCGCGTGGGTGCTCATCGGCGTGATCCTGTTGATCTTTACCGCAAAACGCAGGCCTCAGGTGCTTGAACGGATGATGGAAGACGAATCGAAGTGGTGAAGCTCATGACGAATACTGTTCCGGATACGGCGAAGAACGATCTTGTGGCCTTCGAACTGTGGTGCAAGGAAAATGGGATCGACACGGTTATCCCTGGCACCGCAGACACGAATGGTGCTTGGATCGGTAAGCGGATGGTGCTGGAGGACTTCATTTCCCTCGCGGGGAATCACGGAGTTCCCTACTGTGATGTGCTCTTTGCGATCACTCGAGACGGAATGGAAAACGTCTTCGCCCCCGAAGACTGTTCAACTTATTTCCCGACGCACCGTAATGGGTACCCAGACATCTTCTTCCGTCCGGACCTCGCTAGCGCACGAGTTCTGAGCTGGCACGAGGGCACTGTAGCGGTGAATGGTATCTATCATCTTCCCGATGGTGCTGAAGTTCCGATTACACCGAGGAAAGTGCTCATCAATGCGCGGAAGCGTCTTCGCGACCTCGGCTACGATCCGTTCGTCGCGACTGAGTTCGAGTTCTATGTCAGTGAAGGCACTCCTGAGGATCTCCGGGCAAGCGATTGGGATCTCCGCCCGCTCTCCACGCGCGCCTATACCTACCAGGTATTTCGTTCCTCACTCGACCGTGAATTCCTTTCGCGTTGGCGTCGCTATCTCATCGATGCAGGGATTCATGTCGAGGCGGTCAACCCTGAGACGGGCCCGGGGCAGTACGAACTAAACACCCGATACACCGATGCGTTGCGAGCTGCAGATGATGCGTTCCTCTACAAGAATGGCATCAAGGAGATCGCCGCGATGGAGGGGCGGACGGCGTCATTCATGGCCATTCCGAAATCCGACTGGGCAGGATCCTCATGCCACATTCACCAGTCGATTCGGGCGGTTGACTCCGGCGAGGCGGTAATGATGAAGCCTGGTACTGAGGGTCCTGCTCCCGAGCTTTCCGAGGTGGGCAAGCACTACGTGGCCGGCGTGCTTGCCACGATGCGGGAGTTCTCAGCAATCTACTGGCCGACGGTGAATTCCTACCGGCGGGCACGGCCCTATTCGTGGGCGGCCACGACCGTCAGCTGGGGATTTGATAACCGGTCGACGGGGCTGCGTGTCGTGGGGGAGAGCGCGAGCTCAATGAGGTTGGAGAACCGGATGCCAGGTGCAGACGTGAACCCCTACCTCGCCGTCGCGGCAACCCTCGCCGGCGGAGCCTATGGCATCGAGAACAAGCTCGAACTCCCAGACCCTGTCGAAGGAGACGCATACGCCGACCCGACGCTCGAACCACTTCCGCGATCCCTCGAAGAGGCCGTCGAGATATTCGACCAGAGCAGCATCGCGCGTGAAGTCTTCGGAGAGGACTTCGTCGTTCACTACGTCACAACATTGCGCGCAGAGCTTGCACAGTGGAGAGCACACGTCTCCGACTGGGAAGTCGGACTGTATTTTGAGACCGCCTAAGTGTCGTGCAGTGATGTGCCGCTTGGCAAGTGAGGAGTGTCAATGGCCAGGGATCCGATAGTCGGGGTGTGCGCTGCGTATGAGCGTGCGAGATGGAGTTTCTGGGATATGGACGCGGCGATTGTCGCGAGCACGTATCTTGGCCACCTGGAGCACGGGAGCGCGGTACCGATTGCGCTCATTCCTTCGGAGAGAACGATTCTCAACGCTGAGGAAATCGTCGGCCGGCTGGATGGGTTGCTCTTAGTGGGCGGTGCCGATATCGACCCGCAATTCTACGGTGCTTCTCGGGACCCTTTGCTTGAAGCAACGGTTCCCCTCAGGGATCGGAGCGAACTGGCACTCGTCACCGCCGCGATGAAGCTCGAGGTTCCCGTACTGGGAATCTGCAGAGGCCTCCACCTCATGAATGTGGCGACCGGCGGCACACTCCACCAAGATCTCGGTGATGAAAGTGTCGGAAAACACCGGCCGGCGCCAGGGTTTCTTGATGAGCGAACCCACCACACTGTCGAGGTGTCGGAGGGATCCGAACTGGCGAAAGTATTTGGTCCGGGCACGCTGCATGTGAACAGCCACCACCACCAGGCGGTAGCAGAGGTCGGAGCAGGAGCACGGGTCACTGCAGTGAGCCCCGGCGACGGTCTCGTCGAAGCCGCAGAGTGGGGAACGTCGCAGTTCGCAGTCGGAGTCCAGTGGCACCCGGAAGCAGCCGATCTCGGCGGAATTATCCAGCGCTTTGTCGAGGTCTGTCGTGGCAGCGACGTGACATCGGTGACCGCGCAAGAGTCAATGGTCAGTAGTCAGTAAACAGTTGTGAGGAATGAGCATATGGGAACTTTGAACGGCAAAGTCGCGGTGATCACCGGGGCGAGCGGGTCGATCGGCAAGGCGACGTGCGAGGTCTTCCGCCGTGAAGGCGCCGTCGTCGTCGGCGTCGACCTGAAAGAGGGAGATGCTCAGGTCGATCATTTCTTCACGTGCGATCTCACCGACGAGGCGCAGGTCGAACGCCTGTATCGGGAGATCGCCGAAAAGACGGGCAAGATCGACATCCTGTTTAACAACGCGGGTATCGCCATCCCTGAGGACCAGTCGGTATTGGACACCGATCTGAACGTCTGGAACAAGGTGGTCAACATCAACATGACGAGTGTGTTCCTGTGCTGCAAGCACGGCATACCTCACCTCGTGCAGAACGGTGGAGGAAGCGTCATCAATACGGCCTCTCTCGTTGCGTCGGTGGGTTCCGCGGCATCCCAGATCGCCTACACAGCATCAAAGGGTGGAGTGCTTGCACTGTCGCGGGAACTCGGTGTCGAGTTCGCGAAGAAGAATATTCGCGTGAACGCGATCAGCCCGGGACCGGTCATGACACCGCTCCTCGAGGGCCTGTTCGACCTCTCTGAGAAGGCGCGGAGGCTTGTACACGTTCCGCGGGGATTCTTCGGGAGTCCGGAAGAGATCGCCGGTGCGGTGGCATTCCTCGCCTCCGATGCCGCGTCGTACATTAACGCGACAGATTTCAAGGTCGACGGTGGAATCCATGCCGCGTATGTGACGGCACTGGACGACGAGTAGGGATCCGGGGCGCTCAGAGCGCGGCGACGCGGTCGAGCGCCCCGCGCAGATCCCTCACCAAATCCTCGGCAGATTCGATCCCGACCGAGAGCCGTAGCAGTCCCGGGGTGATGCCGAGCCGCTCGTTCACGTCGGGCGGGAAGGTGCCGTGGGTGGTGGTGCCCGGGTGGAGCACCATCGAGCGGGTGTCGCCAATACCGGTCATGCGCGAAAAGACACGCAGGCCGTTCATGAACTCCCGGGCGCCCGCGAGCCCGCCCCGCACGGTGACACCGAACACCGAGCCCGTGCGGGCGAGCCCGGTGTCGGGGTCGAGCCCGTAGTCGCGCACGGCGCGCTCGTGGAGCGGACTCGACGGCAGGCCCGCGTAGTCGACCGAGACGACCTCCGGCTGCGTCTCGAGCCACGCGGCGATGCGGTGCGACGACCGGACGTGACGTTCCATGCGCAGCGACAGCGTCTCCATGCCCTGGTGCAGGAGGAACCCGTTGAACGGGGAAAGCGAGGGGCCGATGTCGTTCACGACCGACTCCCGCACCGCCCGCGCGTAGGCGCCCTTGCCGAACCGATCCAGCATGGGGGCCACACCGGGCCGGCTCGACTGCGTGATCAGCGGATAGCTGCGTCCTGCCCGCTCCGCGGCAGCCCAGTCGAAGTTGCCGCCGTCGACGATCGCGCCACCGACGGCGGCGCCGTGCCCCGTCAGAAACTTCGTGGTCGAGTGCACGACGATGTGGCAGCCGTGCTCGATGGGGCGGATGAGCGCCGGTGTGCCGACCGTGTTGTCGACCACGACGGGCAGGTTGTAGCGGGCTGCGACCTCGGCGATGCGCCGCAGATCGGTGATGTCGTTGCGGGGGTTCGGGATCGACTCCGTGAAGATGGCCTTCGTCTCGGGGCGGATCGCCCGCTCCCACTCCGCGTCGTCGTCCGCGTCCCACACGTAGTCGAAGTCGATGCCGAAGCGCTTGAAGCTGCGCCCGAACAGGATGCGGGTGCCGCCGTAGATCGAGCCGGTCGACACGATGTGGTCGCCGTGCTGCGCGAGCGCGAACAGCGCCGACGAGATCGCGGCCTGCCCGCTCGAGACCGCGACGGCGACCGTGCCGCCCTCGAGCGACGCGAGCCGCTCCTCCGCAACCCAGTTGGTGGGGTTCCCCTGCCGCGAATAGATCGGCGAGCGCTCGCTGGGCGAGAACCCGCCCGCGCCAGAATCACCGCCCGGCCCCGCCTCCTCGGGGTGCCAGTGGATGCTCCCGTCGAAGCGGCTCGCCTGGTCGTCGAAGTCCTCGAAGAGGTATCCGGCCGACAGCGCGATGGGCGGCACCCTGAGCCCGTGGTTCTGGTCGGGGTATTCGCCGGCGTGCACCTGGCGGGTGTCGAAGCCGTAGCCGGTCCAGTCGGTGATGGGGGAAGCGGCGCTCATGAGATACCTCCGGGCAGGATTGCGGCGATCCGCTCGACGGCCGTGCGGAGGGTTGCGGGCGCGCAGGCGAGGTTGAGGCGCGCGTGCCCCGCCCCGCCCGGGCCGAACGCGGCGCCGTCGTTCAGTGCGACGCGGGCCTCGTCGAGGATGCGTCGATAGGGATCGGGCCCGAGCCCCGCCCCGCGGAAGTCGAGCCAGACGAGGTAACTCGCTCGGGGTCGCGTGTGCCGCACCCCGGGCAGGTGCTCACGCACGAGTTCGGCGAGGAGCTCGTCGTTCGCGCGGGCCTGGGCGGTGGCCCGGTCGAGCCAGGCGCGGGCGTCGCGGAACGCGGCGATCGATGCGTGCAGACCGAGGATCGACACCCGGGTGAGCACCTCGGGCGGCAGCTGCCGCAGCGTCGCGGCGGCGCGCTCGTCGGCCGCGACGATCAGGGAACACTTCGACCCCGCAATGTTCCAGCCCTTGCTCGCCGATATCGTCGTGACCGACAGTGCGCCCGCGGCTGCGGCGAGCGGAGCGAAGGGCGTGAACGTTTCGCCGGCGTGGGTGAGCGGCGCGTGGATCTCGTCGGACACGACGAACACGCCGTAACGCGCGGCGAGCTGGGCGAGTTCCGTGAGCTCCGCCGCGGTGTGCACGGTGCCGTGCGGGTTGTGCGGGTTCGACAGCAGCAGGGTGTCGGCCCCGTCCGCGAACGCCCGCTCGATCGCGGCGAGGTCGAGCCGCGCCGGTGCGATCGATGAGGCGTCGCCGCCCGCTTTAGCCTCGAGCAGCGGGATCTCGATGACCTCGAACGGCACCTCCTCGAGCATCTCGTAGAAGCCCGGGTAGACGGGCACCGGGAGGGCGAGCTTTCCGCCGTCGGGGCGGAAGAGGCGCAGCGACTCGACGACGCCCGTCGCGACGTCGGTGGCGAGCTGCACGTGATCGTGGGGGACGTGCCAGTTCCAGCGATCCCTCGCGAAACCGGCGAACGCCGCCGCGAGCTCGCCAGAGTCGTGCACGTAGCCGATATCCGACGCCTGCACCTGTGCGACGAGCGCGTCGCGGATCTCGGGGGCGATCGTGAAGTCCATCTCGGCGACGAAGAGGGGCAGCACGTCGTTGGGGAAGCGCGCCCACTTGATGCTCGTGCGCTGCGCGCGCAGCACGTCAGGGGTGAGCTCTGAGAACGGAACCCCGCTCGGATCGGTATCGGTCATGCGACCATCGTCCCGCTGTCGGCCATTCGGCGCCAGCCGCGGAGTAAAACGGCGTCACACGCGGCCGCGGTTGCGGCGGCGCACCGCGCGCGGCGGTCGCCCGCCAAGGAACGACTCGGCGGAGTCGACGACGAACCCCTGCTGCAGGGCTTCGCGACCGATGAGCATGCGGAACACCATCTCGTCGCGGTCCGTGAGCGTCAGCTCGACGTCGAGGGTGCGGCCCGCAAGTTGCAGCGCGATGAGTACGACGAGCCGCTCCTGCGCGTGCCCGGACGAGCTGCGCACGGTGCGGCGGTCGTGCACGGGCAGCTCCACCGAGACCTCGTCTGAATCGGACGCCTGCCAGGGGTGCGCGGTGAACCGCACCCACGGCGCGCCGTCACGCTCGAACTCGGCGATATTCGTCGCGTGCAGCGCTGAGGTCTGCGCGCCCGTGTCGATCTTGGCTTTGATCCACGGAATTCCGATCCCCGGCAGGCTCACCCACTCGCGCCAGCCCGTGAGGGTGCTTGAATGGTCGTGTACGGTCACGCATCTATCTTGGCAGGGATCCCCGGTGAAACTCGCGATTCTTTCCCGCGCTCCTCAGGCGTATTCGACGCAGCGGCTCGTCGCGGCGGCCACCGATCGTGGCCACCGGGCCCGGGTGCTCAACACGCTGCGCTTCTCCATCGATCTCGCGGGGGAGGAGCCGGACCTGCTCTACCGTGGCAAACACCTGAGCGACTACGACGCGATCCTGCCCCGCATCGGCAGCTCCATCACCTACTTCGGCACGGCCGTCGTCCGCCAGTTCGAGCAGATGGACGTGTACACACCGAACACGGCGAACGGCATCTCGAACGCGCGCGACAAGCTGCGCGCCATCCAGATCCTCTCCCGCCACAACATCGACATGCCCGCGACCGCATTCGTGCGCAACCGGGCCGACGTGCGCCCCGCGATCGAGAGCGTCGGCGGGGCACCAGTCGTGATTAAGCTGCTCGAGGGCACGCAGGGCATCGGGGTGATTCTCGCGCCGCAGGTGAAGGTCGCCGAGGCGATCATCGAGACGCTGCACTCGACGCAGCAGAACGTGCTCATTCAACGGTTCGTGGCGGAGAGCCGAGGCCGCGACGTGCGCGCCCTCGTCGTCGGCGATCGGGTGGTCGCGGCAATGCGGCGCATCGCGTCGGGCGACGAGTTCCGTTCGAACGTGCACCGCGGGGGCACGGTCGAGGCGGTGCAGCTCGACCCCGCCTACGAGCAGGTCGCCGTGCGGGCGGCGCAGATCATGGGGTTGCGCGTCGCGGGCGTCGACATGCTCGAGGGCGACGAGGGCCCCCTCGTGATGGAGGTGAACTCGTCGCCCGGCCTGCAGGGCATCGAGACCGCGACGGGGCTTGACGTCGCCGGCGCGATTGTCGACTTCATTGCGGGCCAGGTGAACTTCCCCGAGATCGACGTGCGGCAGCGGCTCAGCGTGTCCACCGGCTACGGGGTCGCGGAGCTCACGATGCACGGCTCGGAGCACGTCGGCAAGACCCTCGGCGAGCTCGGCCTGTGGGAGCGCGACATCACCGTGCTCACCCTGCACCGCGGCGTGCAGGTCATCCCGAACCCGCGCAAGCACGTCGTACTCGAGGCGGAGGACCGCCTGCTGTGCTTCGGGAAGCTCGAGGAGATGCGCACGATGATTCCCGAGAAGCGGCGCCGTCGGGCGCGGGTGCGGAAGTTGCCGCGGGCGGCGCAGGAGCTGTAGCCCGCTCAGCCCTTCTCTGCGACGAGCTGGAACTCGACGAAACCGGTCTCCTCGACCGACACGAACCCGAGGCTCGGCGCGTTGACCCCGAAATCGGCGAACGTGATTGGGATCGCCCCGGCGATCTCCGCAAGCCGGCCGTCGCTGCGCACGGAAACGTCGAACGTCACCGGCTGTGTGACGCCCGCGATCATGAGTTCGCCCGCGGCCTGCGCGTCGACCGTCGCCCCGGTCTCGGGGGCCTCGGTGAACGTGACGGGCGCGGTCAGCGCGAACACGGCCGTCGGGTGTTCGGCGACGCGCATCGCCGTGTCGTGGAAGTAGGCGTCGCGTGAGGAGCTGTCCGTCGTGATCGATGCGACGTCGACAGACAGGTCGGCGGCCTCGAGGGTGAGCCCGGTCGCGCCGATGACCAGGGATCCCTCGACCTGATCCGTGCGGCCAGTGACCGTGACATCGGTGCCGTTGAGCACCTCGTCCACCCGGTACCCGGCCTCGGAACCGTCGCGCACGACCCACTCGCCGGCGAGCTCGGTCGGGTCGAGGGATCCGTTCGACGCGTCAGTGAGGAGACTGTCGTTCGTGCTGAGGCTCGGCGCTTCGGCCGCGGGGGGTGCGATGACATCCCGGTAGAGCGTGGGACCCGCGATCGCGGCGATCGCGATCACGGCGATCACGCCGACCCCGACCCCGATGAGGATCTTCTGGGACTTCTGCACGCGGGCTCCTCCTGGTCTGCACGGTTCACCGCGACCGTATCGGCCCGGCGGGACCACTCCACAGTGTCAGATGAGTCCCGGAGAAACCTCGGAGGCAGGCGTGAGGAGCCTGAACCGCGAGGGATCGGAGGGGTCTCTCAGCGAACCCGCAGCGCCCCCGGCAGCACCCGGACCTCGAACGACGACACCTCGCCGACCGTGTCGCCGTCGACCTCGAGCACGCGCGGCTCAGCAAGCTCGACTGAGATGCGCCGCGCTCGGAG
Organism: Leucobacter sp.; assembly: GCA_041655455.1. Taxonomy (GTDB): domain Bacteria; phylum Actinomycetota; class Actinomycetes; order Actinomycetales; family Microbacteriaceae; genus Leucobacter. Next base: position 50,113 of record JBBAFK010000007.1, read on the forward strand.
CCGCGACACGGAGTCCGAGCTTTCTGCCTGATCCTCGCCCGCGTTGTTGCTGCCGCCGCTGTCGTCGGTGCTCCCCGTGCCACCGCCGGGCAGGAGCCGCTTCAGGCCGTTGTCCCACACCACGTTCCGCGCCGTGTCGATCCACGACGCCGCATCATCTGCGCTGAGCACGAGCAGGTCGAGCTCCCCGTCGTCGGGCTCGGCATCGGGGAGGAGAGGGATCCCTCCCTGCAGGCTGCCGCAGTTACCGACGAGCACCGTGTGGGCCCGCTCGTCGCGCGCGGGCTCGTTGTCGACCGTCAGCGAGAAGACCACCGATTCGGTGCCCGACGCTGCCCGGCCGAGCGACTCGACGTACGCGAGCCAGCCGGCCTTCGCCTTCAGCTCGTCGTCGGTCTCCTCGATCATCTGCGCGTCCACGCCAAACCCGATCATCACGACGAAGCCGATCTCCCGCGCCTCGGAAGACTCGGGCAGGGAGACGACGCCGAGGTCGAGGGCCGATCCCTCACCCGTTAAGGCCCGCTCGAACGCCGCCCGAGGGTCGCCGAGTGGGATCTCGAGGTTTCGCGCGAGCAGATTCCCCGTGCCGAGCGGCACGATCCCGAGCTCGGCGCGTGGCCCGTCGCCACCGCCAGCGTCACGCATACCGAGCCTCGACGCCACCGCCCGCACGGTGCCATCCCCACCCGCCGCGATCACGAGCGAGCAGCCCGCCGCCAGCGCGTGCCCCGCGGCCTCACCGCCCGGGTCGTCCTCCGCGGTCTCGAACCAGCGCGCCTCAGACGGCCGACCTGCTTGCTCCGCCGCCGCCGCGAAGGCGTCGCGCAGCTCCGGCTCGTCGACCTTCGACGGGTTCCAGACGATCCCTATCGACTCGCTCATGCTCTTCCGCCCCTCGCTCGTTGCCCTGCCGGTCACAGCTCCGACAGCAGACGCTTCCAGTGCGCGCGCCACTCCTCGATGCCGTCAGCGTCGGGAATCCCGTCGTGCCCGACCGTCACCCTTGTCGATCGCGGCGACCTCGACCTTCCCCGCCCCGTCGAGCGAGAACCGCCAGAAACTGCGCTTCTCCGTGCGCGAGGTGCGGGGTTTCTCCACCCCCTGCGCCCACCAGTCAGGGTTCTTGAGCTCCGCCGGCATCTCGCCGCGAGCGAGCCGCGCTATCTCGGGATGGGGGAGACCGTTCGCCCCGTGCTGCTCGAAGAACCGCAGCCAGTCCGCCCACTCGCGCCCGGTCGCCCGCTCGATCGCGGGAATGTTCTCCCCGCGCGTCCGATTCCCGGCCCCTCGCCCCGAACCCGCGGGCCGCTCGGCATGCTCCGACCGTGGCGTCCGCTGCGTCTGCTCCGTCGCACCCATGGCACCAGAGTACTGCTAAGAATGAAGACATGAGCGAACGCGCCGACCCCATTGACGAAGCCACGCCCGGCATCGACCGCGAATCGCGCCGCTACGTCGAAGAGGTCTCCTCCCAGCACCGACCCGCCGCGATCGGCGACTCCGAAGGGCGCGCCGCCACCGCACGCGACCCGCGCGAATACCGCGTCGACCTCGAACGGCTCCGCTTCTCCTCCTACTTCGGGCGCCTCTCCGACGTCACCCAGGTCGTGCCGCAATCCGGGGTCGGCCCCGTCATGCACAACCGCCTCACCCACTCCCTCAAAGTGAGCGCCGTCGCCCGCGTCATCGCCGCCCAGCTCGCCGGCCACGAAGCCAGACACCGCACCTTCCTCCGCGGCGAACACCCCAACGACGACCACACCGGCGCCATCGTCGCACGCCTCGGTGGCTGCGACACCATCGTCGCGCAGGCCGCAGCCCACGCCCACGACCTCGGCCACCCACCCTTCGGACACCTCGGCGAACGCGTACTCGACCGCGTCGCTCGCACCCGCCTCGGCCTCGCCGAAGGCTTCGAGGGCAACGCCCAAAGCTTCCGCATCATCACCCAACTCGACACCCTCGGCCGCGACTTCCCCGGCCTCAACCTCACCGCCGCCACCCGCGCCGCAACCCTCAAATACCCGTGGACCCGCTCGGAATGGGTCGGAGTCACCGAACAGCGGGTGCCCGTCGCCGAACGCCCCCGCGGCGTCGGCCTCGACCCCGAAAGCGGCGCCGAGAAATTCTCCGCCTACGCAATCGACGCCGTCGACATGGCCCAGGCGCTCGCCGCCTTCCCCGGCCTCGCATCCGGCATGCAAACCATCGAGTGCGCCGTCATGGACCTCGCCGACGACATCGCCTACGCCGTGCACGACCTCGACGACTTCGTCCGCGCCGGCGTGCTCCAGCAGTCCGCAATCACCACCGAGTTCCGCGCCTGGCTCGCCGACGCCGACGCGCTCGCCGCCGAACCGGTCGAAGCGCTCGCCGCCGACAGGCGAGCTCCTGGCCGATCCCTCGAACTCCTGTGGCGTCGGCTCAGCCTCAAGGACGCGTGGATCGCCGAGCGTGAAGCGTTCACCGAAGCCGTGCGCGACGTGAGCCGCGACATCGGCGAGACCCTCCTCGCCTCACCCTACGACGGCGGCATCGACAGCGAGCGCGCCGTATCGAGCTTCACCCGGCACTGGATCGACCACCTGCGCACCTCCATCGTCGTCGACGAGCACCCGCACGTGCGCGGCGGCTTCGTGCGCCTGAACCAGCAGGCCTGGCACCAGGTCATGGTGCTCAAATTCGTGCACGCCCACTTCGTGCTCGAACGCCCCGAACACGCACAACCGCAGCGGGGCCGAGCCCGCATCGTCGAGGAGCTCGTGCTCGGTTTCGACGCCTGGCTCGCGGACACCGACGACCGCGACCGCGCACCCCGCGGGCTGCTCGAGTGGGTCGACGAAGCCACCGAGGCGAGCTTCGCGGTGCGGGACCGGAGCCCCGAGCTGCTCATGGGCGACACGAGCGACGCCGGCCTGCGTCGGCAGGGTCGCAGCCGCGCCGTGCTCGACTACGTCGCCTCGCTGAGCGACCAGCAGGCAGTGACGACGTTCCAGGTGCTGACCGGCGGGTCCTTTCCCGCCGCGCTCTAGGGGGTCGGCGCGCGTCGCGGGTGCTGCCCAGTGCCCCGGCCCCGCTGGCTCTGCCCCCAGCACCTTTGCTCGCGACTACCCATCCTCTCCGACAACTACCCGTGCTCACCGTCGATGAGTACGGGTATTCGTCGGGGAGCGTGGGTACCGCTGCGACCGCCGCGCCGTAAACAGCAAAGGTGGGCGCCGACCCTACGGCAGGACTCTGAACTCCCGCGTCGCCTCCCACGGCACCGTCCAACCGAGGCCGTCGAACAGCCGCGACAGCAAGATGCCCGTGAACCCCCAGACGACGGGACCGTGCCGCAACTCGAAGGCCTCCCCGCGGAAGACACGGTCGCCACGATCGATCACGGAGGTGCCGCGAGACGAGGGATCGAGCAGTTCCGCGACCGGCGTGCGGAACACGTCGACCGCCTCCCCGCCGTCGGCGCGCACAGGCGAGGGCGAAGCCCACCAGCCGATCACCGGCGTTACCAGGTGATTGCTCACGGGCGCGAGCACGGGCGGGAGGGCACCGAGCACATCCACGCCAGAGGGATCCAGCCCTGTCTCTTCCGCTGCCTCGCGCAGCGCGGTCGCCACGAGGTCCGCATCGCCCAATTCTTTACCGCCGCCGGGGAACGAAATCTGCCCGGGGTGGCTTCGGAGGTGCTCTGAGCGCCGCATGAGCAGCACGTCGAGTTCGGGCGGCACAGTCGTGACCGGGGAACCCGCCAGGATCCGGTCGAGCGAGCCGAAAAGGATGAGCACGGCCGCGTGCCGCAGCGGACGGTCAGAGATGATGCCGCGTGGTTGGAAGTCGATTTCGAACCCCGAGTTGAGGAGCCGCGCGAGGTCTGCACGGGACTCCTCGGTTGACGGGGTGATCATGGCCGTAGCCTATCGGGCCTCGACAGGGTAAGCGTGGGCGGTGGCTACTCGCGACCGTTGTCGAGTCGCAGTTCGCCGATCCCTTCGGGAACGCGCTGCGAGCGCGCCCAAGGTTCGCGGTCGCGCCGGGCGACACGCTTCACGCGCTTCGTCTCCTCCGCACGCACGCCCGTGAGCACCGCGATCACCGCGGCGCGCTCCTCGTCGCTCACGTCGCGCGTCACGAAACGGATGTCGTCTCCACGGAGCGTGTCGTCGCGGTCGCCGATCTCCTCGCGCTTCGCGGCATCACGCTCGAGCGCGTCGGGGGGCAGGGGTGTCGTGTTCATGCGGATCCCTCGCTTAGAGCGGGATGTTCCCGTGCTTCTTCGCGGGCTGCTCGGTGCGCTTGCCGCGCAGGCCGCGCAGCGCCTTGATCACCGCGAGGCGTGTGCCCGCGGGCTCGAGCACGTTGTCGAGCTCGCCGCGTTCGGCCGCGAGGAATGGGGAGGTGACGTCGGCCGTGTATTTTGCGGTGAGTTCGGCACGGAGCGCCTCGACGTCTTCGCCTGCGGCCTCAGCGGCGGCGAGCTCCTTGCGGTAGAGGATGTTCACGGCGCCCGCGCCGCCCATGACAGCGATCTCGGCGGTTGGCCAGGCGATGTTGAAATCGGCGCCCATCTCCTTCGACCCCATCACGATGTATGCGCCACCGTAGGCCTTGCGGGTGATGATCGTGACGAGCGGCACGGTGGCCTCGGCGTACGCGTAGAGGAGTTTCGCACCGCGGCGGATGACGCCCTGGAACTCCTGGTCGGTGCCCGGCAGGTAGCCCGGCACGTCGACGAGCGTGAGGATCGGAATCGAGAACGCGTCGCAGAACCGCACGAACCGCGCCGCTTTCTCGCTCGCATCGATGTTCAGCGTGCCGGCCATCTGGTTCGGTTGGTTCGCGACGATGCCGACGGTGCGGCCCTCGACGCGGCCGAAACCGATGAGGATGTTCGGCGCGAACAACGGCTGCACCTCGAGGAAGTCGCCACCGTCGAGTACGGCCTCGATGACGGTCTTCATGTCGTACGGCTGGTTGGGGCTGTCGGGGATCACCGAGTTGAGTGCGCGGTCAGCGTCGGTGATCTCGAGCGCGGTATCCGTGTCGTAGACGGGGGACTCGGCGAGGTTGTTGTCGGGGAGGAAGCTGATGAGTGAACGCGCGTAGTCGAGCGCGTCGAGCTCGTCGCTCGCGAGGTAGTGTGAGACGCCGCTCGTCTTGTTGTGGGTGAGTGCCCCGCCGAGCTCTTCGAAGCCGACCTCTTCACCGGTGACGGTCTTGATCACGTCGGGGCCGGTGACGAACATGTGGCTCGTCTTGTCGACCATGATCACGAAGTCCGTGAGTGCGGGGGAGTAGACCGCACCGCCCGCGGACGGGCCCATGACGATCGAGATCTGCGGGATCACGCCCGAGCACATGGTGTTGAGACGGAAAATCTTTGCGTAGTTCGAGAGCGCAACAACGCCTTCCTGGATGCGGGCGCCGCCCGAGTCGAGGATGCCGAGCAGTGGTGCGCCGGTCTTGAGGGCGAACTCCATCGCCTTCACGATCTTCTCTCCGGCGACTTCGCCGAGGGAACCGCCGAACGTCGTGAAATCCTGCGAGTAGACGACAACCTGGCGTCCGTGAATCGTGCCGGCGCCGGTGACGACGGCGTCGCCGAAGGGGCGGTTGTCTTCCATGCCGAAGCCGTGGCTGCGGTGGCGCACGTACTTGTCGAACTCGACGAACGAGGCCGGGTCGAGGAGCGCGGCGATGCGCTCGCGGGCGGTCATCTTGTCGCGGGGATGCTGCCTCGCTGCCGCAGCAGCATCGCGGTCGCCCACTGCCTCCTGATACTTGCGGCGGTGGTCGGCGATGCGTCCAGCGGTGGTCGCGAGCGAGTCGATGTCTCCAGTCACGCAGCCCAGCCTATCGCGGGGCCCATGCCGGGCGCTCAGTGACTCCTCCAATCGATCCGCGATTTCATTGTTGATGAGCCACCATGGGTTGTCGCAGGGTGCTGCCGCGTGGCGCTCTCCGCGAGTACCCCTGCGCCACGGCGAGTACCCCTGCCCAGTGGCGCTGAGTGCCGGTGGTTGTCGGGGAGCGTGGGTACCTGGTGTGGGTGCTAGGTGCGGAAGTGCGTCGTAGGAGCCCGCACCGATGCGGTGTGCGCGAAACTTCGGGCCCGGTTGCTAACATGGAACGCGATGTGCGCCGGTCTCGGCGCACCGCACACCGTACGTTTCATGGATGCGAACCCGCAAGGACTTCCCATGAGTTCTTTCCCGGGAGGGATCTGTGTCACCACACGTTCGCCGCATCATCTACGTCGTCACCTTCGAGCTGGTCGCCATCGTGATCGTCACGATCGCGCTCTTCGCGCTCGGACACAGCGGGGCAGGTGCGGGCATCACCGCAGTCGCCTCATCAACGGTCGCGATGATCTGGAACTACATCTGGACCACCATCTTCGAGGCGTGGGAGAAACGGCAGGTGTCGCAGCACCGCACCCTCAAACGTCGCATGGTGCTCGCCCTCGGCTTCGAGGGGGGGCTCGTGATATTCCTCGTGCCGGTCGTCTCCTGGGTGCTCGGAGTGAGCTGGGCGGAGGCTTTCCTTCTCGATCTCGGCCTCATGGTGTTCTTTCTCATCTACGCGTTCGTGTACGCGTGGATCTTCGACAAGGTCTTCCCGCGCAAGGTCGAGACAGGTCCGGTTGGGACGGGTCCGGTCGAGACCGACCCGCGGTAGCGTGGTGGGGTGGAACTGACACGCACCCGCGACGCACTGCCCCTCGTCATTTGGCGGGAGAGCTCCCCGTCGACGAACGCCGAGCTGCGCGAGCTCGTAGCGGCAGGCGACGGCGTCCTCCCGCACGGCACCCTCCTCGCGACGGCGAACCAGACCGCCGGCCGCGGCCGCCTCTACCGGGGGTGGGTGACGCCGCCGGACCTCGCGATCGCGGCCTCGCTCCTCGTGCGCGACTTCGGTAGCGGTAGTGGCGATGAGCTCGGCCCGGGGTGGCTGTCGCTCATGGCCGGCACCGCGATGGCGGGGGCCTTGCAGCGGCACTTCGGTGAGGGCATGCGTGTCGGGGTGAAGTGGCCGAACGACGTGCATGTCCGCAATGAAGACGACGCGATGGCGGGCCGGCCGGGTCTCAAGCTCGTTGGCATTCTGAGTGAGATGCTCCGCGACGGCGCGTTCGTGGTCGGCACCGGTGTAAACCTGCTGCTTCCCCAGGAGGAGCTCCCCACGGAGCGCGCGACGTCGCTGCTCGTCGCTGGCGCCGACGTTGGGGGCGCGGTGACGCTCGCCGATGACGCGGGGAGGGATCTCGCAGACGCCGTGCTTGCCGACTACGCGACCGCGATGCTGCGGCTCGTGGAGCTCGCCCGCACGGATTCCGCCGCGGTGCGGGCGCGGGTGGCGCGGGCGTCGCTGACGATCGGGGCGGAGGTGCGGGTGCACCTGCCCGGCGGGGAGATCGTCGACGGGCGTGCGCGCGCGCTCGCGCCGGACGGATCCCTCATCGTCGACCTGCCGACGGGCGGCGTGCTCGAGGTCTCCGCGGGCGACGTCGAGCATCTGCGTTAAAGCTCGCGGGCGACCTCGTCGAGGCGGTGCGCGATCTCTTCCCTTCGCGCGGCGGAGAGTCCCGCGTCCGCAGCGAACTCGGGCCACCGTGAGACCGCGGCCCGCACGTCATCGATGATGCCGCGGGCGTCGGGCACGCTGAACTGGTCGGCCAGGGTCATCAGGTCGGTGCGCGAGATCTCCTCGAACCTGCCATTCACTGACATAAGGTGCTGACGGAGCCACTGACTGTTCGGGCTGTATGCGAAGGTGACGTCGTAGGCGGGGGAGAGCGACCACTCCCCACCCTCCGCCATGAGGAACGAGTGGTTCTTCGTGTGGTCGTCGTTGTTCGAAGCGATGACGTTGAAGCATGCGCGTCGGAACAGTTCCTCGGTGACGTCGAGCCCCAGATCGTCCGCCGCGAGGAACAGGGTGGCATAGTCGTGGGTGCCGACCTCGTTGTAGTCGGCGCCGACGAGCGCGCACAGCGACTGCATGTGCAAGCGCTCTCCCGTGTTCCCGGGGCGATCGAAGCGGCGGGTCATGAAGTGCGCGCGACCGCCCTCCTCGAGGAGAGTGCAGTCGCTCATGTCGATCCCTGCCGCCTCGGCCATGAGCGCGTACGCGTACTCCGTGCGCCCGTAGTCGCCGGTGTGGCCGAGCTGCTCGTCGGCTCCCACGCCGTCGAACTTCAGGAGCCACTGCTCAAACCCGGGCGGGGCGGGGATGCCGCCCGCGCGGATCTCGTCGGTTTTCGGGTTCCAGGCGATGATCGCTTTGGCGCGGGCCCCACCGGCCGAACTGCCCACCCGCAGGAGGTCTTGCACGGCCTCGGTGCGGGCGTCTTCAGTGAGGGACCCGTCGAGTGCCGATCGCGCGGCCTCGACGAGTTCGGCGAGCTCGAGCGACGTGGCGGGGCCTCCGGGGGACTGCGCGGGATGGAACGTGAGGGCGCCCATGGCTCGCTCGCCGACGTAGGCGAGGCGGTCGATGGGGCGCACCTGGGCCGGGGAGATGCCCTCGGCCGCGAGCGCCGCCGCGATCACCGAGTTGCCGAAGCGATCGGGCGCCGAGTCGGCGATCATGGGCGGGAGGCCGTGGAAGGTGTCGCGGGAGTACTGCGGGAACGACCAGATCCTGCCGCGGGGTGAGGTGGGCATGAGGAGCGGTGAGAGCTCTCCACCGTTCCACGAGGGATCGTATTCGAAGTCGGCGACTCCGGCGCGGCCGGATGCGAGTGCGCCGACGGTCCGACCCCACGCGCGGACCTCGAGCACCTCGACCTGGGTGAAGGCCACGGTTACGCTCCCGTCTCGTCTGGTCGTGAGCGCACTCGCTGCACCTGGCGGGACTGCTGCTCGCGGAGCAGCGCGAGGGGGCTCGGGCCGGGTTCGGGGGCCAGCTCGTCGAGCCACTGGTCGAGACCGAGCGCTCTGACCGCTTTGATGAGGGTGGCGAGGCTTGATCCCTCGCCGCGTTCGAGTGAGCTGATCGAGTTGCGGTTGACGTTGGCGCGTCTGGCGAGGTCTGCCTGCGAGATCCCTGCATCTTGGCGTGCGCGGCGGATCTGGTCGCCGAGGTGCTGTTCCCAGCGCTCCGTCGCCCACCTGCGTCTGCCTAGATTTCTAGTCACAACGCCAGTATATCGCCGTTGTGCCTAGAAAAATAGGCGAATATGCGATGGTTAGCTGAAGATGATCGTGCGGTCGCCGTCAGCAAGAATCCGGTTCTCCGCGAACCAGCCGACGGCACGGCGCAGCACCCGCGCCTCCTCGTCCTGGCCGAGCTGCACGAGCTGCTGCGGCGAGTACGAGTGGTCGACGCGCACGACATCCTGCTCGATGATCGGGCCCTCGTCGAGGTCCGTGGTCACGAAGTGCGCGGTCGCGCCGATGAGTTTTACGCCGCGCTGGTGCGCCTGCTTGTAGGGGTTCGCCCCCTTGAAACCGGGCAGGAAGGAGTGGTGGATGTTGATCGCCCGCCCCTCGAGCGCCTCGCACAGTTCGGGGGAGAGGATCTGCATGTAGCGGGCGAGCACGACGAGCTCGATGTCGTGCTCCGCGACCGCCTCGAGCACGCGCTCTTCGAACGCCGCCTTGTCATCGGCGCTCGCGATCGGGCGGTGCTCGAAGTCGATGCCGTAGAACTCTGCGAGGTCGCGCACCGTCTCGTGGTTCGAGAGGATGAGCGGCACTTCGATCGACAGCTGCCCGCTGCGCCGCCGGTAGAGCAGGTCGTTCACGCAGTGCGTCGCGGTCGAGGCGAGCACGAGGGTGCGCACCGGCCGGCCGACGCGGTCGAGCCGCCAGGTCATGTTGTAGCGTTCGGTCACGGTCTTCAGCGACGCCGTGAACCGCTCCTCGAAGGTCTCGGGCTGCGCGACCGCCTCGATCTGCAGGCGCATGAAGAAGCGCGCCGTGTCGTGGCTCGAGAACTGTTGACTCTCCGCGATGTTGCCGCCCGATGCCACGATCGCTCCGCTGATCGCGTGCACGATACCGGGGCCGTCGATGCACGAGAGCGTGAGCACCCACTGGGTGTCGTCTGCGATGGGAGCGATCGTATTCACGATGTCCAAGGGTAGCTGAAACGCGGGCGAGGGATCCGCGCGCGCATACCCCGCCGTCTACGCTCGAGGCATGAGCTCGACGATGCAGCCTCCGGCCCCGCAGCACATTCCGCGGGGTAAGCGGGGTAAGCGGGCACCGCGCTTCCAGGAACCGGGCGACTGGGCCGCCGAGCGCGGGGTCGCGAACCGCACCCTGTGGCAGGCGTGGCCGTGGACGTCGTGGCTGTTGCCCGTCGTACTGTTCGTCTTCCTGTTCTTCGGCGGAACGGGCGGCTGGGAGATGCTGTTTCTGCTGCTGCTCTCGCCGGTCCTCCTGCCGATCTACGCGCTCGCGAACGTGCTGCCGCGGTTCCTCATGCGGCGGGCGGGCGGGTTCCGTTCGTCGACGACGCTCGTGAGTATTGCGATGATCGCGAACTGGTGGAGCCTCATCCTGCTGGCGCTCAGCAACCGGGGCGTCGGCGATTCGGGAAGCGTCGACTCCGTGCTCGGCGAAATGTTCTTCGGAGTGCGCGAACCGCTCGAGGAGGGGCTCTTCGTCGTCGGCTGGGTGTGTCTCGTGGTCAGCTACGGGGTGGCGCTCGCCGGCGCGTTCTTCGCGATCGCGAAGTCGCGGCGGATCCGCGCCGCTTCGATCGACCAGGCGGCGGCACAGGAGGCTGGCCAGGAAGCAGAGCAGGAGGCTGGCCAGGAAGCAGAGCAGGCGGCTGGCCAGGGCGCCGCCCAAGAATCCGCGCCCACCTGGCGCGACGGGAGCACCTGGGTGTGGTTCGCAGGGATCGCGGCACCCGCACTCCTGGCACTCGCGGTGGGCGTGGGCGTCGCGGTGGCGGGCGTGCAAACCCAGCAGGTCGCTGAGCGGCAGGAGGCGCGCTGGGAAGTGCTGCAGGAAGAGCTGTCGCCGATCCGGGCCGCGATCTCAAACGGTGCCGACTGGACCGTCGCAGGAGGGCGTGCCTGGGCCGATAGCCCGGGGTGGGGCTCCCCCGAGGAGATCGTTGTGACGAGCAGCTGGCGGTACGTGAGCGACGAACCCGTGAACGCGGTGGAGGATCGCGCGCTCGCCGCAGCGCGCACCGCGGGGTGGGAACTGTCACCAGCCGAGGTGGACGAGGATTGGGCGCTGCGGGACGGATCCCTCCCGAACACCCGCGTGGAGTTCGCAGGGGAGCGTGCGGACGGGGCGAGGTTCACACTGACCGTGGACCGGCACGAACGGCTCGTTGACCCGATGCTGGAAGATTCGGAGCGCATCACCGAGACCCGCACCCGCATCACCGCGGAGACGGCCCCCGAACGGGTGCCGAGCGACCTGTGGATTAACTGGCGGGAGCGGATCCCTGCCGAGGAACAGGGGTGGGAACTCGACCCCGATGCGTACGCGCCGGAGTCGCCCGTGCGCACGTTCGGGCCCGACGAGTGGCCGAGCCTCGCGAAGGTGGACAGCACGATGTTCTGGTGAACAGACCTGTTCCGTGGGCGGTGGAGTTGGTAAGCTGGTGCACGTCGTGACTGGCGTGCAGATGGGACCACCATCGGGGAGCGACGTAATTTCAAGGCCGCTCGCCTGGGCCGCAGGAAATCGACCTGCGTGCGCAGGGGATGAGAGGTCGTCATGTCACCACAGTCCGCATTCTTCAACGAGCCGCTCGAGGTCGTCGACCCCGAGATCGCCGAGGTGCTCCAGAACGAGCTCGACCGGCAGCGCTCCACGCTCGAGATGATCGCGAGCGAGAACTTCGTGCCGCGCGCGGTGCTCGAGGCGCAGGGATCGGTGCTCACCAACAAGTACGCCGAGGGCTACCCGGGCCGCCGCTACTACGGCGGCTGCGAGTTCGTCGACGTTGCCGAGGATCTTGCGAGGGATCGCGCCAAGTCGCTCTTCGGCGCCGCCTACGCGAACGTGCAGCCGCACTCCGGGGCCTCCGCGAACGCCGCGGTGCTCTCCGCGATCGCGGAGCCGGGCGACACGATCCTCGGCCTCGAGCTCGCTCACGGCGGCCACCTCACGCACGGCATGAAGCTGAATTTCTCGGGCAAGCTGTACAACGTCGCCTCGTACGGCGTCGATCCCGAGACCATGCTCATCGACATGGATGTGGTGCGTCAGAAGGCGCTCGAGCACAAGCCGAAGGTGATCATCGCCGGCTGGTCGGCGTACCCGCGCACCCTCGACTTCGCGGCGTTCCGTGCGATCGCCGACGAGGTGGGCGCGACCCTGTGGGTCGACATGGCGCACTTCGCTGGCCTCGTCGCGGCGGGCCTGCACCCGAACCCGGTGCCGCACGCGCACGTCGTCTCGTCGACGGTGCACAAAACGATCGGCGGGCCGCGTTCCGGCTTCATCCTCACGAACGACCTCGAGATGCACAAGAAGCTGAACTCGAACGTCTTCCCGGGCCACCAGGGCGGCCCGCTCATGCACGTCATCGCGGCGAAGGCGACCGCGTTCAAACTGGCCGCGACCGACGAGTTCAAGGAGCGCCAGGTGCGCACCCTGTCGGGCGCGAAGCTCCTCGCCGAGGCGCTCACCACCGACGCGTCGAGGGCGGCCGGGGTTGACGTGCTCACGGGAGGCACCGACGTGCACCTCGTGCTCGCGGATCTGCGCAACAGCGAGCTCGACGGCCAGCAGGCGGAGGACGCGCTGCACGCGGTCGGCATCACCGTGAACCGCAACGCGGTGCCCTTCGACCCGCGCCCGCCGATGGTCACGAGCGGCCTGCGCATCGGCACCCCCGCGCTCGCCACCCGCGGCTTCGGCGACGCCGAGTTCGCGGAGGTCTCCGAGATCGTCGCCCTCACGCTGCAGCAGGCGGGCGACGTCGCCGAACTCAAGGCGCGCACCGCGGCTCTCGCTGAGCGTTTCCCGCTCTACCCCGGCCTCGAGCAGTGGTGAGGACCGCGATGACCGCACAACAACTTGATGGACTGACCGCCGCCGCGCAGATCAAGCGCGAACTCACCGAGCGGGTCGCTGCGCTGCGCGAGCGAGGGATCCAGCCCGGCCTCGCCACCGTGCTTGTCGGCTCCGATCCCGGCTCGCAGTGGTACGTGGCGGGCAAGCACCGCGACTGCGCCGAGGTCGGCATCGCGTCGATCCGCCGCGACCTGCCTGAGGAGACCACGCAGGAGGAGCTCGAGGCCGTCATCGACGAACTCAACGCGAACCCCGAGGTCACCGGCTACATCGTGCAGCTGCCGCTGCCGAAGCACCTCAACACCGACGCGATTCTCGAGCGCATCGACCCGGACAAGGATGCGGACGGGCTGCACCCCACGAACCTCGGCAGGCTCGTGCTCAACGTCAACACTGAGATCTCGAGCCCGCTGCCGTGCACACCGCGCGGCGTGATCGAACTCGTGGAGCGAAACGGCCTCTCCTGGGAGGGGAAGAACGTCGTCGTTGTCGGACGCGGAGTCACGGTGGGCCGACCGATCGGGGCGCTCCTCACGCGGCGCAATGTGAACGCGACCGTGACGCTCACGCACACGGGTACCCGCGACCTTGCCGCCGAGCTGCGGCGCGCCGACGTGATCGTCGCCGCCGCCGGAGCCGAGGGGATCGTCACGCCCGAGAGCGTGAAGCCCGGCGCGATCGTGCTCGACGTGGGCGTCTCACGCAAGACCGACCCTGAGACAGGGAAGAGTCGCGTGGTCGGCGACGTCGCCCCCGGCGTCGAGGAGGTTGCGGGCTGGGTGTCGCCGAACCCCGGCGGTGTCGGGCCCATGACCCGCGCGCTGCTCCTCAAGAATGTCGTGGAGATGGCGGAGCGCGCGGTGTGATGAATACGCTCGAAACCGCCCTCCCCATGAGTTTCGGCGTGCGCTAGTATCGGGAAAGGTCGGCGGCGCATTTTGGGGGTGTGCCGGAAGCCGCCGGTCTTACGACATTTGTTGCCGATAATGGGCTTGACGGGGTGCGGCTCGTGCTCGAACAGCAGCCCTTTCTTGTCACGCTCGATGTCAACATGCCCGGTATTGACGGGTTTGAGGCGGCACGCCGAATCCGCGAGGGGAGCACGGCGTACATCATCATGATTTCTGCGTTGGATGGTGAATCTGACGCAGTCTTGGGGCTCACTTCGGGGGCGGACTCATACCTGACGAAGCCGTTCCGCCCTCGCCATCACCGCACTCGTCACCGTCACGATGAACACCACCGGCATGGTCGCTGATGATCGCGACACCGTGCAATCTCGCGCCGCCGCCGACGCGGGCCTCGCCGCAGCCATCGCCACCGTGGAACGCAACGGGGCCACCGCGAACAGCATCTCAGAATTCTGCGCCCCGACCACGGTCGAGCTTGAAGCCCCGACGCACTACCTGGCCCAGGCAGAATGCGCCCCTGAACAGCACAGCATGACCTTCACGTCGACCGGATGGGGGTCCGACGACAGCGCCTCCACGGTGACGGCCACCTACTCGTTCGTCACGCCGCAGCCCGCTCCGCCCAAGCCAGCAACCGATAACGCGTTGTACGCTGCGAGCAGTTTCACCCTGAGTAATGGCATCGTGATCACCCCGGTCGGTGAACACACCTCCGTCGACCTCCGAGTCGGTGCATCGACGAAGGAGATTTGTTACAACGGGTCGGTGATCCCCGGGAACGTGTACGTCGCGGAAGGCGATGTGCGGATCACCCACGGTTGTCATATTTCCGGTGACCTGTACGCCCAGGGCAACGTCACGATCAGTTCGACGAACATCTCCCTCGGGAGCATCTACACCTCGGGCACCGTCACCCAGACCAACAGTTCAGATATTCGTGGAGACATCATCGCCTGTGGCGACATCGATGTCGTCAACGTCGCGGGATCCATTACCGGCGGCCGCGACGTCTCCGTCGGGAGGGTCGGTGGTGACGTCACCGCGCTTCGCGACGTCACCCTCAAGAGCAATGCGCGCGTGCAAGGCTCGGTGCGCAGCGGCGGCACGCTGGTGGTCGGCTCCTCCGCGGAGGTGCAGGGATCCACCGTGAGCGGCGGTACGACGACACTGAAGTCCAGCGGCAGCCGAGTTCGCGGATCAGTCCTGAGCGACGGCAAACTCACGCTCGAGTCGGGCACGCAGATTGATGATGCAGCCACGACAAACGGCGAACTCGAAGTCAAGTCGAGCAATGCCCGCATTGGCGGTCGGGCGACCGCGATCGGAAACGTCACCGCCAATGGAGCCCGGCTCGAAGGCGGCATCGTCACCGGTGGCCGCATCGGCACCAGCAACACGACCATCATTGGAAACGTGACCTCCTCAAGTACCGCAAGCGCGAGCATGGGCAATTCCACCACCGTGACGGGCACGCTGACCCTCGCTGGCGGGGTGACGGGGAACCCGACCACCGAGCTCACCCGCACCAACGTCACGGGACTCACCCCACCCGCGCGTGCGACGATTGCGCCGATTGCGCCGATTGCCGACATCACCGTTCCCACCGCGCCACCGGTTAACTGGATCAACTATGAGATCACGAGCGCCGGTTGGGAGGGCTACGTCGTGGAGGAACTCGAGTCCTGCTCCATGTCGACCTGGAGTCACCCATATCTCCCGCCGACACAGCTCACCTCTGCGACCGTTCCCACGATCTTTGACGCCAGCCGGTGCGCCGAGGTGAACCTCGCCGCGCAAAGTCTGGCCCTGCAAACCGACATCGCGATCCTCGTCGGGCAGAACGTTCAAGCGCAGCAGCTCACCGTGGAGAGCGCAGATAGCACGGTGCGCCGCTTCGACATCATCCAAAATTCACCGGGCGCAAGCGATGCAGCACGACCCACCTGCCCCAACCCGGGTACGGTCGCAAACATCAGCGGCATGAACATGAAAGACACCGTGCACGGCGTGCTGTATACACCGTGCAAGGTTAATGCGAGCAACCTCGCGACCTGGCGCGGAAACATTCAGGCCGGCGAAGTGAACATCGCGAGTGGACTCAACCTTTTCTATGAGGCGCTGACGCTCCCGGGGTTCACCGAAGACACCACGGTCGACGAAGACGACCCGGTAGACCCCGCTCCCGGTGACCACGACACCTTCCGGCTCGGGCCGCTCATCTCGCGTGGGGGCGGGCGATGACGCCGGTCGCTGCAATCACCCCGCTCACCACGCTGCTCCTGGTGTTCGCGGCGCTGCTCGGGCTCGTCATCGGATCGTTCCTCACCGTCGTCATCGCGAGACTCCCGCACAAGGAATCCCTGAACACGCCCAGTCGATGCCCGAAGTGCGCGGCAGCGATCACACCGTGGCAGAACATCCCCGTGCTCTCCTGGATCATGCTCCGTGGGCGGTGCGCGTCCTGCGGCGAACGCATCAGTGTTCGCTACCCGCTCGTCGAAGCGCTCACCGGCACAGTGTTCGCGCTCGTCGCAGGGGCCGCGATCCACCACACACCCGACACCGGCGTCGCCGCGGCCCTGCTGCTCTTCGTCGCGTACGCCATCTTCGCGAGCATCACGATCGCGCTCGCGTACATCGACCTCGACACCTTCCGGCTCCCCAACGCGCTCACCCTCCCCGCATACCCGCTGCTCATCGCGCTGCTCATCGCCGCGTCGCTCGCGTCGGGAGACTGGGCCGCGCTCCTCCGTGCGCTCATCGGCGCGGCGGTACTCTGGGCGTTCTACGGCATCATCCGCCTCATCCGCCCCGACGCGATGGGCGGTGGCGACGTAAAACTCGCCGGCACCATCGGGCTCATGCTCGCCTACCTCGGGTGGGGCGCGCTCGCCGTCGGTGCATTCGCCGCCTTCCTCTTCGGCGGCGTGTTCGGCATCGCGCTCATGCTTGCCCGCCGTGCCGGACGCAAGACTGCCGTCCCCTTCGGTCCGTGGATGATTCTCGGCGCCTGGTTCGGCGCAGGAGCCGGCAACCTCATCGCCAGCTGGTACCTCGAGCTGGTCATCCCGTGACGGAGGACGTACGCCACAATGAGAATGAACACGACGCCCGACCCCACGGCCCCAACACCCCGATTGCGAGTCACCGTATGAGCAAGACACTCGTCGGCATCGAAATTACCGAAGCCAGCGTGCAGGTGGTCGAGATCAGCAAGGGCGACGAGCCCACGATCCTTGCGGCCGGTGAAGTCGCCCTCCCACCCGGTGTGGCCAAAGACTCCGAAATCATCGACCCGCAAGCGGTTGCACTCGCCATCCGGCAACTCTGGCAACAGTGTAAAGTCCGTTCTCGGCACGCGGTGCTCGGCATCGGGAGCAGGCGGGTCTTCGTGCGCGACCACACCATCCCCAAGCTCGACCGCAAACACATTCGCGCGGCACTTCCGTTTCAAGTCGACGGGGTGCTGCCGCTCCCCGTCGACCAGGCCGTGCTCGACTTCTTTCCACTCCATGAAGACGACGAACACTTCCACGGGCTCCTCGTTGCGGCAGTCAGTGACAACGTTGAAGCGCTCGTCGCTACCCTGCGTGATGCGAAAGTGACCGCATCGAGCGTCGACCTCATTCCTCTCGGGCTGAGTCGCGTCGCAACACGACTGACCGCACCCGATGAGACGGTCGCCATGGTGTATGTCGGCTATCACACCACGTACGTGGTGATCCACTCCCACGGCATCCCAGACCTGGTGCGGATCATCTCCATTGACCTCACCTCCGGCGAGACCGCGGCGCCCAGTGCCGCATTCGATGAGCCGGCTGAACTCGCTGACCTGCTCAGAGACGACACCGCACCCACAACGATTCAGCAGACGGTTCCACAAACGCTCGACACGTCCGCAGTCGCAGACCTCGTGAGCCGAATACGCAGCACCCTCGAGTTCTACATCGCGAAACCCGACGCGCTCCCCATCGACCGGGTGCTGCTGAGCGGTGGCGGCGTGCTCCAGAGCGAGACACGGCAGACGCTCGCTGCCGCACTCGGTCTTCCCTCAGAGGTGGTCACGGTGGGCGACGTAGCCGCCAGCAAGATTGAGCTGGAAAACGACCTGCCGATCGTGCTCGTGAGCACACTCGGCCTGGCACTTGGGGGAGGGCGACGATGAGCCGTCATCAGGCGACCAGCAACGGTCTCGGCGACTGGGGAGAACCGCACGTCGACCTCATGCCTGCCGTTGAAATCGAACGGCGCTCCCAGCAGGCGCTCATGCGCAACTGGGTACGCGTGATCTTCCTCGCCGTCGTACTCATCGCCTTCATCATTCTCGGCACGGTCGCCTACCACGGCACCGCGACCCAGCAGCTTCGCGCCGAGCAGGACCGCAGTACTGCCCTGATCGGGGAGATCGCGCAACTCTCAGACGTCAACCAAATGCTTGCTGCGACGACTGACCTGCGGTCGTTCCGCACCGAAGCCATGTCGAACGACATCGACTTCGAAGCCGTTTTCAGCGACATTGTGAGTGAGCTTCCGAGCGGCGGCATTCTCACCCAAGCCGTCGTCGTCTCTGGCGGGGTCGCTGTCGAAGACCCCGCCAGCGACATTGGGCTCGCCGCGGAACTCACGATCCAATCGAACAGCGCACTCGATATTGCCGAGTTCACCCGTGCTCTTAACACCCTCGAGTGGGTCGTGAGCGCCGAAGCACTGAGCGTCACCTCACAGAATTCGGCTGCCGGTGGGCCCCCGTTCCAATACGTGGTTCGCTTTGACACCGACCAAACGATCTACACGAACGACTTCGAACGGTATGAGCGCCCCGAGGTTGTGGACGATGCCGAAGCGGCCTCCGCCGCTGATGCAGCGAATGAGCAGGAGGGATAAGCGCATGAATACCGCAACGAACCGCATGCTCATCAACCTGGTGGGGCCCTCGCGATCCTCGTCGTCATCGTGCTGGGCTTCGTGATGTTTGCCGTGCCGCAGATCAGTGCCGCAGTCACCACCCACCGTGAAACGGAGGCTGTCGAGGTACAGAACGAGGCCCTCGCGGCCCAGCTCACGGAGCTGCAGGCCGCTGAGACGCGCATCGACGAACTGGAAGCCGAGACCGAAGATCTCCGCACCGAGATTCCGGCTCAGCCAAACCTCGACGCCATGTTTGTGACGGTTGCCCAGGCGGCCACCGAGGCGGGGGTCGAGATTGTGAGTGCCACCGCGGGTGACGCATCCGAGTGGAGCCCTCCCACCTCGGATGACGCGCTCTCGCTCATGTCGGGCGGGGGCGTGGGAGGGGCGGGTCCTGCAGCGCTCGATTCTGCCGACGAGGCGGCGCTGATCGATGGAGCGGACGTGTCGGATGGTGGTGCCGATGGTGCCGATGGTGTCGATGGTGCCGGCAGCCAGACCGCTGCAGAACTCGGCAACCGTCTGCGTATTCCCGTCACGGTCGAGGTCGTTTCGCCGAATGCGGCGACCGCGACCCGGTTTATTGATGCCCTCGCAAACACCCCGCGCGTTTTCAGCATTCACGACGCCCAGGTCGCGTCGCAGACGGCCGCCCACGATGTCTACCGCACGACCGTCCACTTCGACGCATTCGTGCTGACGGGAGTGCAGTAACCATGCCATTTCGCGTGACACTGGGGGCCATGCTCACCGCAGCCGCCGCAAATGACGCGTCTGACGTGCACCTCACGGCGGGTCTGCCGCCCTTGATCCGTGTGGAGGGACTGCTGCAGCAGCTCGGTGACTCATCGAGCATCATCACGAACGAGTGGATCACCACGCACCTTATCGCTGAGATGCGTGATGACGCGCGCAAACACTTTGAACAGCACGGCGAGGTCGACCTCTCGTACGGTCAGGCGGGTATCGGTCGCGTGCGTATCAACGTGTTTCGCCAGAAGGGGCAGCTTGCCGCGGCACTACGCCTCGTTCCGAACGAGATCAAGAGCATCGACCAGCTCGGCATGCCGCAGATCGCGCAGGAGCTGGCCTTGCGTCCGCGCGGCCTCGTGCTCGTGACCGGGCCGACCGGTTCGGGAAAGTCAACGACGCTTGCGGCCATGGTCGACGCGATCAATGATGAGGTGCCCGCTCACGTGATTACGATCGAGGATCCGATCGAGTTCGAACACACGAGCCGCACCGCACTCATCCATCAGCGAGAAATTGGCTCGGATACCGCCTCCTTTCATGAGGCGCTCCGCCGTTCACTGCGGCAAGACCCCGACGTCATCCTCATCGGCGAGCTTCGTGACACCGTGTCCATGGAAGCGGCGATGCTCGCGGCAGAAACGGGTCACCTCGTCCTCGCAACGCTGCACACCCAGGGGGCAGCAAAGAGCATCAACCGGCTCGTCGGCGCATTCCCTGACGGTCGCCACGACCAAATCCGCCGCCAACTCGGCGACACCCTGCTCGGCATCGTGAGTCAGACCCTCCTTCCGCGTGCGCAGGGCCGGGGGCGGGTCGTCGCAACCGAAGTGATGGTGAATACACCCGGCGTCGCCAACCTCATTCGTGAAGGTGACGTCGCGCAACTGTACTCCGCGATGGAGGCTGGCGCGGCACACGGGATGCACACACTCGACCAAGATTTGCGGCGGCTTCTGCAGAGTGGAGAGATTTCACTCACCGATGCGAAGAACACGGGTGTGCACACGATGAATTTCGACAGCATTCACGTGCGCACTGAGAACGTCGACATGGAGGCCTGGGGCAGCGACGAAAGCACAGCGAGGTGGTAAACCGTGGCCGTGTCTGATTCCTACCGATATCGTGCCCTCGACCAGTCGAGCGGCAAGACCCTGCACGGTACCCTGGAAGCCGCTTCGCGAGCGCAGGTTGCGGCGAAGCTCAAGGCACAGGGGCTCGTGCCGTTGAAAGTCGCCGAGGTGTCGAAGACGGGCCTCCAGCAAGACATCGACATTCCGTGGCTGCGCAAACCGGTCTCCCTCTCAGACCTCGCCACGATGACCCGGCAGCTCTCCGGAATGATCAACGCGGGGGTGCCGCTGCTGCGCAGCATCACCATCATCGCGGGTCAGACCCAGCAGAAGACGCTGCGTCAGGCACTTGACCAGGTGCAACGCGACATTGAAACCGGCGGGTCATTCTCGCAGGCACTGCAGCAGCAGCCTGACGTGTTTCCGCCACTCATGGTCAGTGTTGTTCGGGTTGGGGAAACCGGCGGGTTTCTCGGGACGTCGCTCAAATCGCTCGCCGATACGTATCAGCGCGATTCGGAACTCCGCAACAAGATTAAGGCGGCGACGACGTACCCCCTCGTGGTGCTCGTAATTGCGGTGCTCGGCATGGTGGCCATGGTGTGGTTCGTGGTACCGGTCTTCGAGGGAATGTTTTCGGGACTCGGCACGACGCTCCCGGGGCCTACGCAGTTCCTCGTGAACCTGTCGGCGAACATGACATGGCTAGCGCCGCTCCTGCTCGTCTTGGCCATCGCTATCGGAGTGTACTGGCGGCTCAACAAGAACAGGCCAGGAGTGCGGGCGGTGGTGGACCCGATTCAACTGAAACTGCCCGTATTCGGCAGCCTCATCCGTCGAATCCAGGTCACGCGGTTCTCCCGCAACCTGTCCATGCTGCTGTCGTCCGGGGTGCCGCTCACACAGGCGCTCGCGGTCACCGCGGAGAGCAGCGGGAACGCGGTGATCCAGCGGGCCGTGCTTGACGCGCTCGAATCGGTTCGTGAGGGCGGATCCCTATCAGCCCCGCTCGCGCGGGCGACGGTGTTCCCGCCGACACTCGCGCACATGGTGGCGGTCGGCGAAGAGTCAGGTTCACTGCCAGAAATGCTCGCGAGTATCGCTGAAACGACCGAGAACGAGGTGAACACGGAGGCAGACCAGCTTGCGTCGACACTTGAACCGCTGCTGCTGGTCGTGGTCGGTGCGCTCGTTGGCGCAATGGTGATCGCGCTCTACCTGCCGATCCTTACGCTCTACGGTGAGATCGCCGGTTAGGTGCGCGTAGGGTCTCGGGCGGTTCGGTAGCCAAGCCACCGCTCGCCGTTACGCGGTGACGCGGTAGACCTCGTCGAGTGTGGTGAGCCCCGCAGCGACCTTCAACCAGCCGTCATCGCGGAGGGATCGCATGCCCTGGTCGATCGCGAAGTCGCGCAGCTCAGCGGAGGACGCCTCGTTGACGAGGAGCTGTTCAATCTCTTCAGACAGAGTCATGACCTCGTGCACGCCGACCCGACCCCGGTAGCCGGTGTTTGCGCACGCGGCACAACCGACTGCCTCATAAATGGTGTGGGAGGTGCCGGGTGCAGGCTCGGGAAACGCGATGGATTCGAGAAAGCTCGCAGATACGTCGGCCGGACGTCGGCACTGCGTGCACAGGCGCCTTGCGAGTCGCTGAGCGACCACCGCGGTGAGTGCTGACGATACGAGGTACGGCTCGCAACCCATCTCGATGAGTCGGGTGAGCGCACTCGGGGCGTCGTTGGTGTGCAGGGTGGACATGACGAGGTGACCGGTGAGAGCCGCCTCAACCGACAGCATGGCGGTCTGCTTGTCGCGAATCTCGCCGACGAGCAGAATGTCGGGGTCGGAGCGGAGGATCGACCGGAGCGCGGTTTCGAATGTGAGGCCCGCGCGCGGGTTCACCTGCACCTGGTTGATGCCGGGCATGCGGTACTCGACCGGATCCTCCACGGTAATAACGTTCACTGCGTTCGTTGAAATCGAGCGGAGCGCAGTGTAGAGCGTTGTCGATTTGCCGGATCCGGTCGGGCCGGTCACGAGCACCATGCCATTCGTGCGGGTGATCGACTCCGTAAACGCTGCGCTGTTCGCTTCCGAAAAGTTTAGGTCACGCATCTGCATTCGCGCAGAGGCATCACTCAAGATGCGCATGACAATCTTTTCGCCCCACACGGTCGGCAGGGTGGCGATCCGCAGATCAACTTTTGTGCCCATACGGTCGACGGAGATGCGGCCATCCTGCGGCACGCGACGCTCGGCGATGTCAAGGGAGGCCATGATTTTCAGGCGGGAGATGATGCCGTCTTGAATGTTGCGGTCGACGCGCTGCATTTCGTGCAGCACGCCGTCGATGCGGTAGCGGACCTTGAGGTAGCGCTCTCCCGGCTCAATATGAATGTCGCTTGCACGGTCGTTGATCGCCTGCATGATGAGGAGATTCACGAAGCGCACGACTGGAGCATCCTCGTCGGTCGTGGCTTCGGGGAGTGCCGCGGTTTCGGCTGCGTTCTCGCCGATCTGTGCAGAAAGGTTGCTGAGTTCGGTGTCTGACCGCAGGTAGTGTGAGAACGCGTTTTGGAGGGCGTCGGCTGCAACGACGAGCGGCGAGACCACACGATCGGTGACGCTCGAGACGTCATCGATGGCGACGATGTCAGTCGGGTCGAGCATCGCCAGCTGCAGTCGGTCGCCCTCGACAAATAGCGGCAGCACATTGAGTCGGCGGCTGAGAGACCTGGGCACTAACGCAATCGCATCGGGGTCTGCTCGGAGGTCGGAAAGATCATGGAACGGATAGCCTGTCGTCGCAGCGAGCGCCCGCGCGTGCAATTGCTCGCTGATGAGGCCACGGTCGACGAGAAACCGTCCGAGTTGCGGCGAATCCCCGGTGCGTTCGACGGCGGCCGCGAGTTCCTCCTCGGCCACCGTGCCGCTGGTGCGCAGGAACTCGGCGAAACTCGTCATGGTTATTCCCCTCCGTGCGCATCGCCCGCGGGTCTTGAGATCGTGTGCGGCGATGATCCCGCCGCACTGCGGCGCTGCACTTCACTCTACGGGATGACAGCAGGGCTCAGCTTGTGCCAGCGTCAGTCCGTGCTTTCGCTCTTCAAGCCCTAGGTTTCTCTGCTCATTGGGGGATCTCGCCTCTGCGTACTCGAACTTGGGGTTTGCGGTACGCAGAGCGTAGATCCCCCGCTGAGCGTAGATCGCAAGGGGGCTGTGAGGGGGAAGCAGGGCAGGGACCAACCAGCAGGGCAGGGATCGACCAGCAGCACAGGGATCAACCAGCAGTACAGGGATCGACCCACAGAACAGGCACATCCAGCAGCGCAGGGATCAACTCCCACCCATCTCAGTCGAGCAACCCCATACGCCCCGCGCGCAGCAGCGCCTCGTCGCGCCCCTTGACGTCGAGCTTGCGGTAGACGGCGTTGAGGTGTTTCTTCACTGTTGCGGCGGTGACGTAGAGGAAGTCTGCGGTGTCGTTGATGTTCCCCTGGTCGCGGATCGCGTCGAGGGTGCGCAGTTCCATGTCGGTGAGCTTCTCGTAGCGTCGCGCCCGGGCGGCGACCGGCACGCTCGCGACGAGGTCGACGGCGTCGGCCCGCCCGGCGGCGAGTGAGGCGTCGGCAAGTTCAACGAGCACGTCGTAGGGCACGGCGCGTAGCGCCGAGCGCAGCCCGAAGCCGCTGATGATGGTGATGGCGCGGTCGAACGCGTCGAAGGCCTCACGTGTCTGGCCGGTCGACCAGCTGGCACAGGCGGTGATGAGGCTGCGGTGGGCGCGCTGTCGGTGGGAGGCGACCGTGTCGCTCACATTGTGGGTGATGAGGATTGCCCGCACGTCTTCGTGCATGAAGAGCGCCTGGCGTGCCCGTTCGATGAGGGTGGCGGCGGCGCCGTCGGGCATGGCCGCGATGACGCGTTCGGTGGTGTCGAGGTGACTGGAGACGGTCGCGAGCATGGAGTGGTAGGCCTGGACGACAGGGAGCCAGCCGCGCGGGTCCTGCCCGGTTTCGGTGATGTGGGTGAGCCCGGATTCCAGGTGGGGGAGCGCCCAGGCGACGCCGCGTGATGCGAGTTTCTCGGCGGCTTCGGCGAGGAGAAGCAGCGCCCAGTGTTCGGCGCGTTCGGGCATGGGTGCGAGCGCGGTTTGTGCGCGGGTGAGGAGTGTCTCGTCGCAGAGTTCGTAGGCGAGGTGGGCGCGGGCGATTTCGCCGCTCACCCAGGTGACGTTTGCGGCACGTGCGCCGGTCGTCGCCGAGAGTTCGTCTGCTTCGGCGAGGTATTGCGCGGCGCGGTTGATGTTGCCGTCGAGCGCTTCGGTGAGCGCCATCTCGTTGAGTGCGCCGAGCAGCCAGGTTCGACCGGATTCGACATCGCTGACGGTGCGGGTTGAGGAGGCGGGGAACCCGTGCCAGGGGTGGGCGATGAGCTTTTCGGAGTGAGCGCGCAGCCGTTCCCAGATGCTGCGGGCCCGGCTGATGTCGCCGGCGATGAGCGCGGTCGTGCCGAGTTCGCGCAGATATACGGGGAGCGACCCGGAGCCGACGACGCGGCGTGCGCCGAACCCGATGTGCTGCGGGTTGGGGGTGAAAACGCCGGTAGCGTCGACCTGTGCTTCGAGTTCGCGGGAGATGCGGTTTGCAGCTGCGACCTGGCCGGTGAGGCGTGCGGCGATCATCGCCTGCAGCAGGTACGGGCCGCGCATATCGCCGGTGTCGTCGAGCTGCCGCTGGATCCGGTGGAGGCTGCGCTGCCAGAGCGAGAGTAGGTAGCTGATTGTGGAGTACGGAATGTTGGTGTCCGCGCGGGCGAGGTGGAGGCGTGCGGCGACGAAGGTGGGGTGCGCGAGCAGCACGTCTTGGGTGAGGGATCGCAGTTCCTCGTTGTTCGCGGAGGGTTCGTCGGTGATGGTCGCGAAGTGCTGCGCGAGTACGAGTTCGGCCTGTTCGTAGTCCGCGATCGAGAGGAACATGCGGAAGGCGGTGAGCGGTGAGATGCCTGCGATGCGCATGGCCCGGTTGCGTACGACGCTGGTGCGTTGTTCGGGGGTGAGGGATCCCTCGACGCGTGAGGCGAGTCCCCGTTTGATGGCGGGGTGGCAGCTGAACTCTTCGGTGTCGCCGGAGGCGGAGGGGAGGAGGAGGCCGAGTTCGAGGAGCTCGTTGACTGCGTCGCGTGCAGAATCGTGAGAGTCGTCGCCGTGGTTTGGCGCGTCAGCAAGAAGGTTGCGTGCCTCGTGCCGGTCGATGACGTCGACGAGGGTGGACGCGAGCAGGATGGTGCGCGCCGGGTCGGTGACGGTCTTGAGTTGATTCAGCGCGAAGCGGGTGAGTGCCGCGAGCGGGTCGAGCGGGAAGGCGGGGTTTGCGGGGTAGGGATCCGCGCCGCCGACGGGCGCTGCCGTGGGCGCGAATGCGGCACGCACGGCGAGGGGCCAGCCGTGGGCGAGTTCGAGGGCGGCCGCGGTGAGGGGGGAATCTGGCGCGTGGAAGCGGCTGATGGCGTGGTCGTTCGCTTCGGTCGGCGTGAAGGCAAGGTCCTCGAGGGCGACGGTGAGCATGGGGACGCGGCGTGCGGAGAGGGGCCCGCCGAGCACGCGGGTACGGCGGGCGACGATGAGTAGGCGAAGTGACGGCCCGATGAGGTCGAGGAGGCCGAGGTCGTTCTCGGGGGTTGTGGCGAAGTGGTAGTCCTCGATGACGAGCACTGTTGGTTCCGTGAGTTGGGCGACCGCGCGGGGGAGTGCCCTCTGCGGGTTCTCGGTGGGGTCGATGCCTGTGCCGAGGCCGCTGTTCATGGCGTGGGCGAGATCTTCCCAGAGGGTGTCGCGGGAGTCGGGGAGGCAGCGCAGCCGGACGACGCGGTGCTTACTCTGCTGTGCGAGCCACTCCGACGCGAGCTTCGATTTGCCGTAGCCGGCTGGTGCGCACAGCAGGATCGGTGTGAGGTCGCCTGAAGAACTGGTTGTTCCGGAGTCGAGTTTCGCGAGCAGACGCGCGGAGTTTGGTGAGCGCATGGATCCCCTCAGTATTACCGTCACCCATTCTCAGAGCCCCCGCTTAAGAACGTCATTGTGTGCACTCTAGCGGAGAGGGTGAAGATCTGGTTGAAGAAACCCTCGTCTAGCATGCACTGCCCGATGCGACTCTCATAAGTTGAGGTCTTGGGGAAAGCGGAGCAGGTTCTGGGCGCAGCGTAAAGCCGTCCCTTCGAACAGCTCCTTCTGTATCTGTTGGGGAGGACAATTTTGCGGCTCAAGCGTCGTCTGAGTATCACCGTTGCGCTCGCGCTGAGCGTCATGGTGGGCTTCGTGACGCCCATCGGTGACGCTGCTCAAGCTCGAGCGGTGGTGTACGCGCTTGAGTCTGACGCTCCTGTGACCGATGACGTGCAAGTGCCGACGGAGCAGCCTCCCTCTGAGGACGAGCAAGGACAAGACGAGGTTCTACAAGCTCCTGGCGACGGTACTGAAGAAAGCTTCGACAGCCCCGCAGATGACCCCACTAGCTTGAAAGATGCTGTTGAAGACCCCATCGATGTCGAGCCTGAAATCAGGAACCTCAGTGAGGAAGCCTCGGCCGAGATTGATGGACCGGGGTTCGGTACTTTCTCAGTGCCTAATTTCAACGCAAACACGAATGTGTTTTATACGCTCGATCGCGCTGAGGTGACTGCTGGAGGCACCTTTACGCGAACCAGGACTCCACAAATCAGCATTCGCCAGTTAAGTTTCGACATGTCGAATACCACACCAGTTGCCGAAGCGAACGTCGTCATGGGTGGCGCACGTGAACTCGTTTCACTGCAGACCGGGCCGGGGTTCCTTCCTGCCGAACCGAGAACTGCGAACTCACTTGGTGTGACAAGTGATGGCATTTTTTACTACACGACACAGGGTTCGACTGCGTCTCGAGCAAACAATATTGACATCTGGAAGTACGAGATGATGTCGATGCCCGGAGTGCCCTACAACCCGGCCGGTGTGAGTTGCACGGCAGGGGGCTCACCCACTGGTTCACAAGCAACCGGTTACGCTTGCGCGCCGCAGCGCATGGTGACGGACATGTCGCTGAATTCTCCTACCGGTGGAACGATCGTCGGTGGTGCGGTAAACCCGCGGGACGGTTCCTTCTATTTCCTGTATTTCAGTGGGACGCCATCTGGGGCCGCTAATCCGCCAGCTAACCCCTACGGTGAAGGAAACGTGCGTGCGCACCTGTATCGCTATGACGTGGCGAACAATGTGGCAGGAGAAGTGTCGCACTTCGACATTCGCCAACACGACAACTTCA
The DNA here is from genome assembly GCA_041655455.1 of Leucobacter sp. Lineage (GTDB taxonomy): Bacteria > Actinomycetota > Actinomycetes > Actinomycetales > Microbacteriaceae > Leucobacter. The sequence goes on from JBBAFK010000007.1 coordinate 78,051, forward strand.
CCAACAGTTATAACGGTGATATTGCATTCGATGCGGTTGGCAACCTTCTGCTAGTCGTGAGTAACACCGGCACTGGCAGCGGCGCAAATAATCCAGGGCGAACGATGCTCGCGACTCTGGAATTCAATCAGTTTGCAAACCTGCCGACAATCTCTTGGCCTGCGACAACGGCCGTTCCGACCCTAATCCCCTCTTCAACAGTGGGAGCTTGGGGCCAGACGGAACGCAGAAATGCCCTAAGTGGCAACGGAACCAACGGCCTTGCATACACGGCCACCGGACAGCTTGTGGTGCAACAGGGTATCGGCGCAGGAAACGGCGGACGCATCAGCGTTTCAGATCCAGCAGACTTCAACGTCATTGGAAACTCGAGAGAGAACAGTCCTGCCTCGGGAAGTTTTGTTGATTTGGCGACGTCTACGAGCCCTCCTGTGCTGACGGTGCAGAAGAATGTGGAAGGTGAGCGTTTCGCATCTGGCGACCAGTTCACTTTGAGTGGCAATCAGCAACTGACATCAACGAATGTGGTTTTTGATCCGGTTACCACGACCGGTGACAATCCAGGGATTCAATCCGCTCAGATTGGCCCGTTGCCGTTACAGGCGGGTGGGACTATCACGGTGGGTGAAACAATCACACCGGTGGCGAATGTCACCAATTACAGCTCGAGCTACGAGTGCTTCATCGAGAACTCGGATGGATCGAAGGGAACCGTTTTCAAGAGCGGTGATGGCCGCACTGTGACCTTCAACTACCTCACTGAGGTTCCGGGGGCACAAAGTGGACCGCAACAGATGAAGTGCATTTTCACCAACGGTCCGCTACGTCCGAACCTTGAGACTTCTAAGTCGGCAACTCCTGGCGCGTCGCCCTATCGGGTAGCGCTGTTCCGGCGATGCGGTAGCAGGATTCCGGGGATACGGTAGCGCTCGAAGCGGGTGTGCTGCTCTGCTGTGAGGTGACAACACATGGGGTGTTGTCGTTTC
>JBBAFK010000008.1:0-75422 GCA_041655455.1 Leucobacter sp.
CCCAGACTATTGTGTTGACAGAGCCTCAGCCTTGACCTAGATCAAGTCGTGCTCGGAGCTCCTCTCTGTGGCTCACCAGCTACTTGGGTGCTGTGAGTCGCTTCTTGGTTGATCTGCTGGGCGCCATGAAGGTCTACAAGACCGAACTGATCCGTCAGCAAGGCCCTGGCGGACGGTCGAGCAGGTCGAGCTTGCGACCCTCGAATACGTGTGGTGGTGGAACCATGAGCGGCTCCACGGGGAACTCGATATGCGTACTCCGATCGAGGTCGAACAGGCGTACTACGCTGAAACCGAGACGCTTCTGTCACCGACCGGCTGACAGGGAAACCGGTCGGAACAAGAACCAGGCCAATTCAAAATGCTTCTTCCTGCCAAGCGTAGAGACCAAGGCGCCCGTCTTCGAGCGGATGCAAAGGAAGAGCTGCACTCAGCTCGGGCTGCACCATCATCGGCATCGTGTCCATATAACTGATATTGCCATTACCCTCCGACATTCTTGGATTGAGTGCGTGGGATTCTGTTTTCGGTTGAGCGACTATTTGGAATTTCGGGTTCCCAGCGCACAAGCCTTCGGCGTATGCTGAGGGCAGGCGGCCTCTACCTGCTACGTCATCGCCAGTTGCTGAGTTCTCGGGCAGTTATGGCGGGCTCATCGTTATCGAGCACCAACTCGGTGCCGAAACCGTCGCGACAGCATACGCGCACATGTGGCAGCACGGCATCCACGTGATCGCAGGCGAACGCGTGATCGCTGGTCAACACATCGGTGACGTTGGTTCGTCAGGGAAGTCGACTGGCGCGCACTTGCATTTCGAGGTGAGACCCGGCGGGACGAGCGGCAACGCGATCGACCCTGCTGCCTGGCTCAACGATCACAATGCTGCTGACCTCCCCGAAGCAACTGCCGGACCCTCGGGCTGCAGGATTTGGGGTGCATGATGAACGTCTTTCCTGACTTCGATGGCCTTGGTGGAATCGGAGACCTCAAGGTCGTCATTGGCGCGATGCTGACGATCATTCTGGTCATCGCGGTGCTCATGATCATCGTCAGCGCGATTCTCTGGGCAGTCGCCTCGTCCTCCGGTAATCCGGGCCTCGCATCCAAAGGTCGAGCCGGAGTCTTCGTTGCTGTCGGAGCGGCAGCCCTCGCCGGATGCGGTGTGGCCTGGATCAACTGGCTAATCAACCTGGGCACTCAGCTCTAACCCATTCGCCTTTCGCGAGTCCGAATGGTCCAGGTGCGGCTGAGAGAGGAGACCTCCGAGGAGCACGAAACCGCCAATCAGCACCAACCAACGCGGTAATGCGATTCGGTCGGAACGCTCGTTGGGACTGCATGCACCGACACCGTCGTCCTCGTTCTCTCCCGAGCAGGGTGGCAATCGACAGCTTCGGTTTCTGGCTTCAGATCCGTCCACCATGTGTGGATCGGGTGGTGCACTCGTGCGAGACGCCGACGCTGTAACCCTTCCCGGCGGTGTGGATCTTAAGACCGTGAGGATGGTCTCACCGGTCATTGTTTCGGAGGCCGTTCCGTCCCAGGTTCGATAACTGGCAAGTTCGTGGTCTACGCGATTCGACTCGCGGGCACGGCCTTTGAAAACTCTTGAACTCTTGGCATATATGTCGTCGCTCAATACCGGAATGTCGCCAAGCCTTCACCATCGATCTCGCCAAGAGTGCGTAGCACGCCTGATCCCTTCAACGTTCCGATTAGGGCGCGGTTCGCGAGATCTCGCCGAGCGATCTTGCTGATCCGTGTGTCGTCGCGGGGCAGGAAGAACGTATCGACACGCCCCTCGTCCGCTGCGTTTGCGATCTCGGATAGATCGAACGATCCCTTTCCGGAATGAATGAGGGATCGTGCCTGTTCCTGTTCCTCTGCCTCCCGTGCCGCTTCAGCGGTGTTCACGAGTTGCCACGCAGCCGAACGCAGATCATCAGCCTGTGCATGCTCGGGATTACCGGCAATAGCGTCGTCAAAGATCGCCGGATACGGGCATGAGGCTTTGAAGATGGGCAGATACTCTGCCACGGCGGCGAGCACGAGCTGCTGGGAGCGTGCAGTACCGAGGCGAGTGCCGATCGCCTGGCCAACGGCGTGGACATACTTCTCGACTAGCATGCGGTCGATATCCCCGTCAGGGCCATGGAAACTCGGGGTGCCTGCGGTACCGGCCGATCCTGGGCGCACATCTAAGGCCCGCTCGGGCAGTTCGTTAATCACCTCATCGAATGAGGCAGGTACGTTTTCCAGCGGGAGTTCTTCGATGATGTTGCGTGTCGAATCGAATAGCCGCACCGAGTTCTGCGCGAGCGCGAGAACGTACAGTCTTCGGTCGCTCGCGAGAACCGGTGCGAGTGGGAGCAAGTTGAAACGTTCACCGGCCGTGAGACTGTCGCTGAGTTCGATCGGCACTCGGACCGAGAGGAAGAAGCCATCGGCGAGGAACAGCACGAGGCCGCGACTCTGCAACCGCCAGTAGGAGGAATCCTCGACAAGCGCCTCTGCAGGAGCCAGGAATTCGGTGGCGGCCGCTTCGCGTAGTCCTGATTGAAGCAGCTGTGCTTTCACGTCGCGCACTTGATTCTTGAGTGCGATCACTGCCCGCTTCTCATCATGGCCAGTGACATTCGTCGACACGGTGAAAGTGAACTTGATGCCTTCTTGCTCTTGGTGTGCGAGAACCTGGTTGACATCGAGTGGATCGACGATTCCTTGGGAGTGCTGTGTCATGGGCTTCACCTTTCGATCACTTGAGACATTTTGTGTCAGATTTTCTAGTGGCCTACCAGGCTATACGCTTTCGTGTTTTTGAGTTCTCAAGGGCACGACCACGACGGGACGGTGCTGTCGAAAGATGAGCCGGTCAGCAACGGATCCGTTGAACAGTTCACGCAACATCTCCCGAGCACCCGGGCCTCGGGTACCGACGATGATCATGGCCGCGTCCAGGCGGTCGGCGAGCAATTCGAGTTCGCGTGCGGGGTCGCCAGCGAGCGCGTGGAGTGTCCACTCGACGCTACTGCCATGCAAGATCTCCTGCATTTCCGCGGTGAACTCTGGGGCGACTTCTTCCCGCAGCTCCGGTGGCGTTGTCAAACCGCGGGGTACGAGTGGTACAGAGATCACTGTGCCGTCGCTCGTATATGAAGCAGTGCGACGTGCAGGGTTAACGTTGGCGCACGCAAGCACGGCACCGAAGCGTTCAGCGAACACGACTGCCTGACCGAGAACATCATCCGCCTGCGATGGGAGTACCCCGACAACGATATGTGGAGCACGGTCGGTCATGAGAGTCTCCTTCCTGGATCAGATGCCGAGCACGGCGCGGGCGACAAGGAAGTAAATAATGAGCCCCGCCGCGTCAACGAAGGTCGTGATGAAAGGGTTGGAGAACACCGCAGGATCAACACGAAGCGCACGAGCGATGATCGGCATGATCCCCCCGATGGTTGCGGCCATGGCGCACACCGCGAGGAGTGTGAGCCCAATGATCACCCCGATGCTCGGCTCGAAGATCAGAGCAGTGATTGCACCGCCAATACTGCCAAGCAACGCACCGAGCCCCGCCCCGACGCACAACTCACGAACGAGCACTCGCCAGACGTCTCGCGGTGCGACATCTCCGAGGGCGAGCGCGCGAGTGATCGTGGTCGCCGCCTGATTCCCGGTGTTGCCACCGGTACCTATCAGTAACGGGACGAACAGCGCGAGTACGGTCACTTGGGCGAGTGTGGTTTCAAACACCGACAGCACCTGCACGGTGAGTGTCGCCCCGACAGCGAGTACGAGTAGCCACACCACTCTGGTGCTTACGAGCCTCCGTAGCGGTGTCGCGAAGTAAGGGCGGCGAAGCGGTTCGACTCCGCCCTGACGTGCGGCATCCTCAGTCTCTTCGTGTTGGAGAATCTTCGCGGCGTCATCAATGGTGAGCATGCCGACCAGCCGCGACTCATTGTCGACAATGGGCAACGCGATGTGTCCGAGGCTCGCACATCTTCGAGCCGCAGCCTCAGCCGACTGGTACGCCGTCGCCACATCCGGATCCTGCATCACCTCAGAGATCTGCGCGTTTGGATCAGCACGGAGCAGGTTGCGTAGGCTGACGATACCGACGACATGACGGGAATCATCGAGCACCGGTAACGTGTAGATGGTCTCCGCGTCATCAAGCCGAGTATGCACACGAGCTAAGGCTTCAGAGACTGTGGAGTCGGCTCGGGTCGACACATACTCGGGCGTCATGCGACGACCAACAGAGCCCTTCGGGTAACCGAGAACTTCCGCAGTGAGCTGCCGCTCCTTCGGCGAGAGCCCCTGTAGCAGCCTGGGGGCCAGTGCCGCGGGAAGCTCATCGAGCAGCCACACTCGATCATCGGGGTCGAGGTCGGTGAAGATTGCAGCGACCTCGGCGTCTTGAAGTCCATGGATCAGGTCGCTCTGCATGCCCGGGGAGAGCATTTCGAACACCTCAATGGCGCGGTCTTTTGAGAGCAGCCGGTACACGATCGCCCGCTGCTCAACCGATAAACGTTCAAGTAACGAAGTGACCTGCTTCGTCGTGGCCGAGGTGAGTGCCTCAGCAATCGCTGTGAGGTCTGTGGCGGCGATGAGTGGCGGCACGATCTCGAAAAGCTCGCGGTCAAGCGTTACTGCGTTCGACTTGGCAGTCATCATGGTGTCCTTTGCGGGCGATGATGCGATCTGTTGTTACGCATCTGCGGGGGTTGGGATCACCGCGCCCACAAACTAACTGCGATTCAGTGGCACGCTGAATCGTGTTGCGAGGAGGGCACGGTGAAACAAGATCGATAACGAGAATTGTCGCTGTTCACTCGAACACACCTCCTCACGGCCGTACACCAATCATCCTTATCTTAGCGGCCAGTTCGTATAGATCCTCTTAGGACGCCCAGGCTCGATGGGGTGGACATGTCCTTGTTCTGAAGCGCCCCGGGTTTCGTGGGGGCTCGGTTATCTGGAACCGGCTCCGATGGGAACCTGTTCTCCAACGTAGCTGACGGGCTCGTGGGATGCCCAGTGGGTGGCCTCGAACTCGGCGGGTGGGATGTGTCCGATCTCGCCGTGCAGGCGCCGGTGGTTGTACCAGTCGACGTATTCGGCGACTGCGATCTCGACGTCGCGGATCGACGCCCACCCGCCCTTGGGGCGCATCATCGGGTTGCGGATGCACTCGGCCTTGAACAACGAGTTCAGCGCCTCGGCCATCGCGTTGTCGTAGCTGTCGCCGACCGTTCCGACGGACGCGACGGCGTCGGCTTCGGCGAGGCGCTCGGTGTAGCGAATGGCTCGATACTGCACTCCGGCATCGCTGTGATGGATCAGCCCGGTGATGTCCTGCCCTGCTCTGCGGCGCTCCCAGAGGCCCATGTCGAGCGCGTCGAGGGCGAGATCGGTGCGCAGCGACGTGGACACCTGCCAGCCGACGATGCGGCGAGAGAACACGTCGAGGACGAACGCTGCGTAGGTCCACCCGGCGTGGGTACGGATGTAGGTCAGGTCTGCAACCCAGAGCTGGTTCGGTGCCGTCGCGGTGAACGCGCGCTTCACGAGGTCGGCGGGCCGGTCGGTCTCCGCGCCGTCACCGAAGGTGGTCTTGCGGGTCTTGTCGCGCCGGATGCCCTGGATGCCCGCGGCGCGCATCAGCCGCTCGACGGTGCAGCGGGCGACCTCGACGCCCTCCCGGTTCAGGGCAGCGTGGATCTTCCGGGCGCCGTAGACACCGAGGTTCGCCTTGTGGACCACCCGGATGTCCTCGCTCAGCTCCGCGTCCCTGACAGCCCGGGCAGACGGCGGCCGGCTCTTTGCGGCGTAGTAGGTGCTCGGGGCGATCTGGACGTCCGCGTCACGCAGGACCTGGCAGATCGGCTCGACCCCGAACCGGTCACGGTGCTCGTCGATGTACTCGACGAGCACCGCTGTCGACACCTCGGCTACTTCAGCTTGCGGTCGAGCTCCGCCGCGGCGAAAAACGCCGACGCGGTCTTCAAGATCGGCGGATTCAACCGGTGGTCGCAACGAGTTCTGTGAACTTCTCCGATGGTGTCAGATATCCGAGCGTCTTGCGGGGTCGACCATTGAGCGAGTCCTGAATCGCCGTCAACTCCGAGCGGCTGACCACGCTCAGATCAGTGCTCTTGGGGAGGTACTGGCGTAGCAGGCCGTTGGTGTTCTCGTTGCTGCCGCGCTGCCAGGGCGAGTGCGGGTCGCAGAAGTAGATCGGGATGCCGGTCGCGGTGGTGAACTCGGCGTGCTTGGCCATCTCCGCGCCCTGGTCCCATGTGATCGTGCGGGCTAGTGATGCCGGTAACGCGGTGATCGCGTGTCGCATCGCCGCCTCCACCTGTTCGGCGCTCTTCCCATCCGGCAGATGTAGCAGGAGCGTGAGCCTGGTGCTGCGCTCGACGAGGGTTCCGACGGCGCTGCGGCTGTTCTCCCCGAGGATGAGATCGCCTTCCCAATGCCCTGGGACGGCGCGGTCCTCCACCTCCGCGGGACGCTCGCTGATCATCACCATCCCCGGCAGTCGGCCGCGTCTGTCCGTCGCCGTCCGCGGCTTTCGAGTGGCCCGTCCCGATCGCAAGCACCGTGCGAGTTCGCGACGTAGCTGCCCACGTCCCTGCACGAACAAGGATTGGTAGATGGTCTCGTGGCTCACGTGCATCTCCGGATCGTCGGGATGCTCCAACCGTAGGCGCGCCGCGATCTCCTGCGGCGACCACAGTCGCTCCAGCTGACCCGTCACCGCCTCGAGCAACCTCCCAGCGTCCAGCTTGAATGGCTTTGGGCGGCGAGCCTGCTCACGGGCATCTTCGTGCGCCCGCCACGCAGAGTACTCCTCGCGTCCGCCACCGCGCTTGACCTCGCGGCTGACCGTCGACACAGCGCGTCCCAGAGCGCGCGCGATCGCGGTGAGCGTGTCTCCACGGCCGAGGCCGACCAGGATTTGCTCACGATCGAGGACTGTCAGATGACCTTCGCGCGGCTCCCACCCGAACGGCTTCCCGTCGAGATGGCGGCCATCACGGGCCATCTTTCCGACCATCGGCGCCGTGCAACCCACCTCTCGGGCGATGTCGATGAGCCGCCACCCCTTCGCGTGGAGACGGAGCGCGAGCTGCTTCTGCTCACGACTGAGATGACCATGCTTGCCCTGCAACTGATGCCTCCCGAGATCAACCTCTGCTTAATCTCACAACACCAATTGCGCTGACCGGTTGAATCCGCCATCTCGTTCGCCCGCCGCAGCTCGCGCACCTCGGCCTCAAGCTCCTTGATCCGCTGCGCCTCCGCGGTCGTCACCCCAGGCGCCTGCCCGGCGTCGATCTCGGCCTGCTTCACCCAGCCGCGCAGCGTCTCCGGGTTGATCCCGAGCTGCTCACCGATGCGCTGAAGCGCACCAGCCTTCCGCGCCGGGTCCTGTCGTGCCTCGACCGCGAGCCGCGTCGCGCGCTCACGCAACTCGTCCGGGTACTTCTTCGGTGCTGCCATAACTCTCATCCTCCGTGAATTGAGAGCCTCCACCGAACCCGGGGCGCTTCAACCCTTCGGTTCGCTCTGCGACACCAAGGAACAGATGAACGCGCTCAACTGGGCTTCTGAAGCGAAGAAACGAGGAGAGGCTCAAACCGGACAAAGAGTGGTGACTCTTGTCGAGGGTTTGAACCTCTCCCATTTGGGGTGGACAACGGGACTTGAACCCGCGACCACCGGCACCACAAGCCGGTGCTCTACCAACTGAGCTATGCCCACCATGCTGACCTCACCTGCGCGAGGCAACCCCACAATCATAACCCACCTCTGGGTCGAATTGCACATCGGCGAGACAGGCTGGTCAGGCCTCGTCGTCTGAGGTGGATTCGACCGAATCGGAAGCCCCGTCGGGGTTCGCCCAGGCTTCGCTGCGAATCGTGATCTGGTCGGTCATGTCGTCGAGGAAGTGGATGACCGTCTCGCGCTCCTCTGGGGTGAGTCGTGCGGCCGCGTGAAAGCGTTTCGCCTGCAAGCGGCCCACCGTTTGTGTTGCTGACTCTCGGGTCTCCTCGGTGACCCGAATTGCGAGTGCGCGGCGATCGCTGGGGTGCTTTTCCCTTGTGATGTGCCCGCCGCTCTCGAGTCGGTCGAGGAGTTTCGTAGTTGACGCGCTTGAGATGCTGAGGTGAGAGGCGATCGCGCTCGGGGTGACAATCTCTTGCTGGTGTTCAGCGACGATCAGGTAGTGCAGGGCGCGCATATCGGATCGACCAAGCTTCATGTAGCGCTGTGAGGCCGCGGAGAGGCGCTGCTCTGCGTCGCGAAGCCGGCCGAGCGCGCCCATCACCTCACCGATCTGCAGCACCTCTTCGCGGCTCATGCCTGAGCGGTCGATGAGTTGTGAGGTGGGGTCGTTGGAGTCAACGCTGTAGAGCGACGCCGCGGTCGTATTCCCTGTGCTTTCGCTCACCTGTGCCTCCGGTTCTTCAACCTGTATATATTAACCGATCTACTTTTTCAACAATTGCGTAATGCTAGCTTGGCTAATAATATCTCGATTAGCAAGATCTCGTGAAGGCGGTGAAGGGGGAGTGATGGCTGCTGAAGAATTTGAGCGCGTCGTTCTGGTGAACGACGACGGTGAGCAGGTGGGGACGGAGCTGAAGTCAGCGGTGCACACCAGTGACACTCCGCTCCATCTGGCCTTCTCCTGCTACTTGGTGAACACCGAAGGCAAGATCTTGGTCACTCGCCGGTCACTCGCCAAGCGAACGTGGCCGGGAGTCTGGACGAACAGCTTCTGCGGCCACCCGGCTCCGGCTGAGTCGACGGAAGCGGCGATTGTTCGTCGCGGTCAAGAAGAGCTCGGCGCAATGGTCTCAAACCTTCGCCCGGCTTTGCCTCGCTTCCGCTATCGCGCGGTCGACGCGAGCGGGGTAGTGGAAAACGAGATTTGCCCAGTGTTTGTGGGTGAACTTACAGGGGGCTTGGACCCCGCGGCTTCGGAAGTCGCCGAGTGGGTGTGGGTGGATCCACTGCACCTCAGTGAAGCAGTGCGGTTGGCGCCCTTTGCGTTCAGCCCATGGATGCGTGACCAGCTGGTTGAGGATGCACTGACGCGGGAACTCACGCGGGTCACCGCACAGACTCGTCCCGAGGTCGCCTCATGAACACGCTCACCAGCACCAGACCGGATGCTGACGCAACGTTCGCGGTGATTGAGCGTGCGCTCTCCGCGATGTTCGCGCGCCAAGCAGCAGCGGCGGAAGCATACGGCCCCGAGTTCGCGCAGCTGTGGACGCTCACGGAGCAGCTCATGCGGGGCGGAAAGCTGGTGCGGCCGCTACTGCTGATCCAGACGTTCGACGCGATCCGCGAGGAATCGCGCCCATCACCAGTGCCTGCTCATGCGACCGCTTCCTCACGCGCCGCGGCAGTGACCGTCGCGGCAGCGACTGAAGCGTTGCACTTCGCGTTCCTGCTTCACGACGACGTGATCGACGATGATCTCGTGCGCCGCGGCAAACCAAACCTCATCGGTGAATTAGCACTCATGGCTGGATCTGACGCGGGGCACCGTTCCTCGCAGCAGCGTGCCGCGCACTGGGGCCAGACCGGGGGTATTCTCGCCGGCGATCTGCTCTTGTCTGCCGCTCACCAGAGTTTCGCTCGTCTTGATGTGGAGACGTCACAGCGCACTCGGCTCCTCGACCTGCTCGAACACACGGTGATTGAGACGACGGCGGGGGAGTACCTCGACGTCGGTTTGAGCGACGGTGTTGTCACCCCAGACCTCACGACCGTGCTCGCGATGACCACCCGCAAGACCGCAACCTACACGTTTGAGCTTCCGCTTCGTGCGGCGGCGATTCTGGCGGGGGCGTCACCGGCACTGGAACGTGCGTTAAGCGCGGCCGGCACACACCTCGGCTTGGCGTATCAGCTGCAAGACGACCTGCTTTCTACCTTCGGGGATTCCGATGAACACGGAAAAGTGCCGTTCTCGGATCTGCGGGAAGGAAAGCAGACCGCGATCATGTGCTTCGCCCGGCTCACGAGCGCCTGGCCGAGTATCGTTGACGACTTCGGTGACCCCGAAATGTCATCAGCGACCGCGCAACGCATCCGTGAGCGGCTCCGAGATTCAGGGGCGGAGCGAATCGTACAAGGTCTTGTCGAGGAGCAGCTGACGGCGTGCTACGAGATCATCGTGGGCGATATTGACGGTGAAGCGATGCCGTCGGCAGTGCGAAGCGTGCTGCTGAACCTCGCTGAGCGACTCGAAGGTCGCCGCTCATGAAGCCGGTGATTGCACGCAAAGCGGAGAACCAGTCGCTACGGCTGTTCACGGAAACCTCAGAGACCGTCGCTGGTGAAGTGATTTCTGCCTACTCGACGTCGTTCGGGCTCGCGACTCGGCTCCTCGGGAGGCGGCATCGCGCGCACATCCGCAACATCTACGCGATGGTGCGTGTGGCAGATGAGATTGTCGATGGTGTGGCGAGCGAGGCCGGCCTCACCCACTCCCAGCAGCAAGACGCGCTGCAGCGATTCACCGACGAAACACACCGTGCCATGCAGCTCGGGTACAGCACCGATATGGTGCTCCACGCGTTTGCGCGGACCGCACGGGAAGCCGGAATTTCCGAATCACTCACCGAGCCGTTCTTTGCATCGATGCGAGCTGACCTGAGGCATGAGCAAGAGGGACCGGCCGTCTTCAGTGCAGAAGAACACGCAAGTTATGTTTATGGCTCCGCAGAAGTGGTGGGTTTGATGTGCGTACGTGTGTTCGTGAGAGACGAATCCCTCACCGAGCACGAGGAAGCCGAGATTGAGCGCGGCGCACGCAGTCTCGGTGCCGCCTTCCAGAACATCAACTTTCTCCGTGATCTTGCAGACGATACGGCGCGGCTCGGGCGCAGTTACCTGGGCGTCAACGGTCAGCTCACCGAGTCAGATCGAGATCGCTGGGTGGCCGAGGTACGCGCCCAGCTGGCTGCGGCAGACGACGTGATTCCGTTACTTCCGAGGGACGCGAGAGCGGCCGTGCGGAGCGCACTCATGCTCTTTGCCGAACTCACGAATCGGGTGGCCAAAACGCCGACAGCACAGCTGTACTCGGCCAGGATTCGTGTGCCGGATCCGGTCAAACTTTCACTCGCGATCCGCGCCGTCACCACCACCGCACTGGAGGGCAAACGATGAGTGAGATGCACGCACACCCGCGCACCGTCGTCGTCGGCGCGGGCATCGCAGGCCTCGCGACCGCGGCATTGCTTGCACGGGAGGGGCACGACGTGCTCGTGCTTGAGCGAAACGACCGCACCGGAGGCCGGGCCGGGTCGCTCGAACGCGGGGGCTTTCGCTTCGATACCGGGCCCTCCTGGTACCTCATGCCACGAGTCTTCGACCACTTCTTCGAGATGCTCGGCACCTCGACCGCTGAACAACTCGACCTGGCGTTTCTGCGACCCGGGTATCGGGTGTTCAGCGAGCCCGAGGCCGATGGAAGTCGTCGAGCGCCGCTTACCGTGCCGCTCGGCAAGCATCGGGTGTTCGACGCGTTCGAAGCGATCGAGCCTGGCAGCTCCGAGGCGCTCAACACGTACCTTCGATCGGCGAGACACACCACCGAACTTGCCGAACAATACTTTCTCTACAACCCGTTTACCCGATTGCGTTCCCTCGCACGGAAAGACGTGCTGACCAGTCTACCGGAGCTGGTTCGCCTCTTGACCACCTCGTTGGAAACCTACGTCTCGAACCGCTTCGCTGATCCGGTGCTGCGGCAAATTCTTGGGTACCCGGCAGTGTTCTTGGGAACGACGCCCGCCGACGCACCGGCGATGTACCACCTGATGAGCGAGCTCGACCTCGAGACCGGCGTGCAATATCCGATGGGCGGCTTCTGGGAGCTTGCGCAACGGCTCGAAGCGCTCGCGCTCGAAGCGGGCGCACAGATCAGAACGGGCGCTGAAGTGACCGCGATCCACACGCGCAAGCGAAGCCGCGGCGATGCGCCGGTGAAGACCGCACCGGCTCGCGCGAAGCGCACGGTGACCGGTGTCACCTGGATTGACGAGCACGGATCGAAAAGAACCGAGGCGGCCGACTACGTGGTCTCCGCAGGGGATCTGCACCACACCGAAACGTCGCTGCTTGAACGCTCCGAGCAGACCTACCCGGAGCGCTGGTGGCAGCGACGGGTAAGCGGCCCCGGGGCCGTCATTGTGATGCTGGGCGTGCGCGGCGAGATTCCGTCGCTCCCGCACCACTCGCTCTTTTTCACCCGGGACTGGAAGCAGAACTTTGAGGCCATATTTGGGGAGCAGACACGGATTCCAGATCCGGCGTCAGTGTATGTCTGTAAACCAAGCGCCACGGATCCAGGTGTCGCGCCCGCCGGGCATGAGAATCTCTTCGTGCTGATCCCGGTACCGGCAGACCCCACAATTGGACGCGGTGGGCCCGAGGGGACCGGCGCAGATCTGGTCGAGCGAGCCGCCGATGCCGCGATCGATCAGATCGCTGAGTGGGCCGATGTCCCAGACCTCCGAGACCGCATTGTCGTGCGTCACACGCTGGGCCCCGCCGACTTCCAGGAGTCGTACCACTCCTGGAACGGGGGCATGCTCGGCCCCGCACACATTCTCAGTCAGAGCGCCATGTTTCGAGCGCAGAACGCATCGAAGCACGTGGACGGACTGCTCTATGCCGGCGCGACCACAGCTCCCGGAGTGGGCGTGCCGATGTGTTTGATCAGCGCAGAAATTGTCTTGAAGCGCATTCGCGGCGACCACAGCCCCGGGCCGCTCCCCGTGGAGTCACATGTGCGGGCGGTAGCGTGATGGGGTGGTTGTATCTGCTGCTCTTGATCATTGGGATCGTGTGCATGTTGCTGATCGACCGAAGGTTTCGGCTCTTTTTCTGGAGCGATCCCGCGGTTGCGCTCCTCATCACCGCGGTGGGTACCGCGCTGTTTCTCGTGTGGGATGTTGTCGGAATTGTCGCAGGAGTCTTTCTGCGGGGTGAGGGAGCCATCGCCACGGGCATCATCTTGGCGCCAGAACTTCCCCTCGAAGAGCCCGTCTTTCTGGTGTTTCTCGTGCTCTGCACCATGATCGTGTTCACCGGCACGGCGAGACTGCTGCGGGTCACGAGTCGCGAGGAGCGAGCGCGATGACTTACGGATTGATCGCGGCAGGCGGGCTGCTGATCGCACTCGTGTGCGGCAGCTGTCTCTTGGTTGCTGCGGTGCGTCGTTCGCCCCGTCTCAGCTCTCGACGCGTGTGGGGGTCAATCGGCCTCAGCGCGATCGTGTTGCTGATATTGACCGCGGTGTTCGACAACCTCATGATTGCAGCGGGACTCTTCACTTATGCGCCAGACCTCACCCTCGGAATACAACTGGGTGCAGTGCCGCTGGAAGACTTCTCGTATCCACTCGCTGCGGTGCTCGTGCTTCCCGGTCTCTGGTTGCTGCTCAGTCGAGACACCGCGCAGCGGCGGAAAGACTTCGCGCAGCTGGTTCTGGCGTCACGCCCCATCAGCTGGATCAACACTGCATTCCCGTTTGGCGCGGCCTACGTGCTCATCCACCGAGAGATTGACTGGGTATTCCTCGTTGGCATCATCTACTTCTTGGTGCCGTATAACTTCGCGATGTACGGCATCAACGATGTTTTTGACTATGAATCCGACCTCGCGAACCCGCGGAAAGGCGGAATTGAAGGGGCTCTGCTCGCGCCTCGTCTACATCGTCCCACGCTGTGGATCGCGGCGGCATCGAACCTCCCATTCCTGCTGCTCCTCGCGAGCGCGGGTGGCCCAGCGAGCTGGCTTGCGCTTGCGGTGAGCGCATTCGCGCTGGTGGCGTACTCAGCACCGGGCCTCCGCTGGAAGGAACGCCCCTTCCTCGACTCGCTCACGTCGAGCACCCACTTCGTGAGCCCCGCAGTGGTGGGCGTGCTGCTCGCGGGCGGTTCCCTGGAAGGCCCCCTCCTCGTGGTGCTCATGGCCTTCTTCTTGTGGGGTATGGCTGCTCACGCGTTCGGCGCGGTCCAGGATATTGGCCCCGACCGTGCGGCGGCAATTGGGTCTATCGCCACCGTTTTCGGTGCGAAAGCTACGGTCCGTACCGCGTTAGTATTGTGGGTTCTTGCCGGAGTGATGATGCTCGGCACGCCCTGGCCGGGTCCGCTTGCGGCAGTGGTAGCAATACCGTATCTCTTCAACTGCGCGCCATACTGGTCGATCACAGACGCTGACGCAGCATCGACGAACCGAGCCTGGCGGAGATTCATCGCCCTCAATTTTTTCTCTGGATTTCTCGTCACCCTCATCATGATCATCGAATGGAACTACGGATGACTGATCACACTCAGCTCGAGACAACGAGCGACCCCTCACCGGCGTCACACGCGGCCCACGCGGCGGCGCCCGTGAACGAACCCCGAAAGAGCCGGGTGCCGAAATGGCTCGGAATATTCCTCCCTGCGATATTGATTGTCGCCTGGCTCGCTGCAGCTGGCGTGGGCGGACCGTACTTCGGGAAAGTCTCAGAAGTCTCATCGAACGATCAGACGAGCTACCTGCCCGAATCCGCAGACGCGACTCAAGTGCAGGCCCTCCTCGGTGAATTCAATGACTCTGACGCCATCCCCGCGATTGTCGTGTTCACGAGCGAGAGCGAACTCACTGAGGCTGAAATCACGGCCATCGGTGACGCGTTGGAGGCCTCGACGCAGCTCGAGGGCGTCAGCGACGAGACATCACCAGCCATCCCATCTGACGACGGACTCGCCGTTCAAGCATTTGTGCCCATCGAGAGCGATGCCGAAGTGGGTGATGCGGTCGCCGCACTCGGAGAAGAACTACAGAACGCCGTTCCCGAAGGCATCACCGTGTACGTGACGGGCCCGGCAGGGTTCACCGCTGATCTGGTTGCCGGCTTCGCCGGGATTGACGGTCTGCTGCTCGGGGTTGCGTTGCTCGCGGTGCTGATCATTCTGATCCTCGTCTATCGATCATTCCTCCTCCCGGTCGCGGTGCTCTCAACGAGCCTCTTCGCGCTGTGCGCCGCCCTCCTGTTGGTGTGGTGGCTCGCAAAGTGGGAGATTCTCCTGCTGAGTGGGCAGACGCAGGGGATCCTCTTCATCCTGGTGATTGGCGCGGCCACTGACTATTCCCTGCTGTTCGTCGCTCGCTACCGAGAAGAACTGCGCGTCAACACCGACAAATGGGTTGCGACGATGCGCGCGATCCGCGGTTCCTTCGAACCCATCGTGGCCTCGGGCGGCACGGTCATCGCCGGCCTCCTCTGCCTCCTGCTCAGCGACCTGAAATCAAACAGCACGCTCGGGCCGGTCGCATCGATCGGCATTGTGTTCGCGATGCTCTCGGCACTCACACTGCTCCCCGCGATCCTCTTCGCCTTTGGCCGCGCCGCGTTCTGGCCGCGCCGCCCCAAATATGAACCCGAAGTCGTGGCCGCAGAAGGCGGAATGCCCGCGAAGGGACTGTGGACCAAGCTTGCACGCAACGTGCAACGCCGCCCGCGCCTGATCTGGATTCTCACCACCATCGTGCTGCTGATCGGGGCAGCGGGAGCCACCCAGCTGAACGCGTCTGGCGTTCCAGGGTCCGACCTCGTTCTCGGCTCGTCCGCCGCGCGCGACGGTCAAGAGGCACTCGGCGAACACTTCCCGGGAGGATCAGGAAGCCCGGTGCAGGTGGTCGTCAACGAATCAGAGATGGAGGAAGCCGTCGACGTGCTCCTGTCGCACGACAACATCGACAGTGTCGCCGTCACTGCGGCCGACTCACCGAGTGGGACCGCTCAGGTGACGGAAGACGGAATCATTGCCTTCGGCCCTCCCGGCACACCGGCGCCAGAACCGACCGTGGTCAACGATCAAGTGCTGCTGCAGGGCACACTCTCGGTCGCAGCAGACTCCGACGAAGCCGGCGACGTCGTGCGCGATCTCCGCGTCGAATTCGATACCGCTGCTCCATCCGCCCTCGTTGGCGGGGTGACCGCGACCGCTGTCGACACGAACGATGCATCGATCCACGACCGAAACCTGATTATTCCGATCGTGCTTGTCGTGATCCTGCTGATCCTGATGGTCCTGCTGCGCTCCATTCTGGCTCCCGTGTTGCTGATCGTGACCACCGTGATTTCCTTCGGAACGGCCATGGGCGTGGCCGCGCTGGTATTCAACGGAATCTTCCAGTTCCCCGGCGCTGACCCGGCTGTGCCGCTTTACGGCTTCGTGTTCCTCGTCGCACTCGGCATTGATTACAACATCTTCCTGATGACCCGAGTCCGCGAGGAATCACTGAAGCACGGAACCCGCCCCGGCATTCTGCGTGGGCTCTCGATCACTGGCGGCGTGATTACCTCAGCCGGGCTCGTGCTGGCTGCAACCTTCGCGGCACTCTCCGTGATCCCGATCCTGTTCCTCGTGCAGCTCGCGTTCATCGTCGCGTTCGGCGTGCTCCTCGACACGTTCGTGGTGCGCACGCTCCTCGTTCCGGCACTCGCGTACGACATCGGACCGAAGATCTGGTGGCCGTCGAAGCTGGCGAAGGAACAGGACACCGAGCTCGCGAAGGAACACGCTCCCGAGCTGGAGGATGCTCGATAGGCGAACCGATGAACCTCGGAATCGCACGGTACTACTGAAAGGGGAGAGCGATGAGCATACGCAAGATTGTGATCGGGGGAGCCTCCGGGCTGATCGGGTCAGCGCTCACGAACGCTCTCGCCCAGCGCGGAGATGATGTGGTCCGCCTCGTCCGTGGGGTTCCTCAGAACCCCACGGACGTTGAGTGGCGGCCCGATCGAGGTGACCTCGCACCGCAGGTGCTTGCCGATGCCGACGCGGTGATCCTGCTCAACGGAGCCAGTGTCGGCCGACTTCCCTGGACCCGGAAGTATCGTGAAGTTCTGCGTGCCTCACGTATTGACGCCACCCGGACCGTGGTGCGCGCACTGCAGCAACTCGGCAGTGGGGCACCCACGTTACTCTCCGGCTCCGCTGTCGGATACTACGGTTCCGTCCCTGGCCCCGTGCGTGAGGGCGCGCCGCCAGGGAAGACATTTCTCGCGAGGCTGTGCGTGGAATGGGAAGCCGCCGCTCGTGAAGCTGAATCAGTGTCTCGAGTCGCGCTCTTGCGAACGGCACCGATCCTCCACCCGCGAGGGGTGCTCGCGCCCATGATGAAGCTGACCGCCCTGGGCCTTGGCGGACCACTGGGATCTGGCACCCAGCACTGGCCCTGGATCTCCCTCGAAGACGAGGTCGCCGGAATATTGCATATTCTCGATCAGCGCATCGAGGGGGCGGTGAACCTCAGCGGGCCGACGCCCGCGACCGCGAACGATATCGGCCGTTCGGTGGCGAGAGCACTGCACCGCCCATTCTGGCTCCGAGCACCCGAGTGGGTGCTGAACTGGGCTCTCGGGCCGGCAGCAAAATCACTCATCACGGTCGACGCCGACGTGCGACCCGGAGTGCTTCTGGAAAGCGGCTACAAGTTTCGCTTCGAAACTGCGGAGGCAGCGGTTCGCGGAGCCCTTCGAAGCCCCGCGAACCGCGCCGAATCTCGCTAGACCCCGTAGTAGAGCTCGAACTCGTACGGGTGGGGGCGTAGCGCCATCGGTGCGAGCTCGTGTTCCCGCTTCAGCGTGAGCCAGGTCTTGATCAGCTCATCGGTAAATACGCCACCCTCGAGCAGGAACTGGTGATCCGATTCCAGGGCATCGAGTGCCTCCTCGAGCGTGCTGGGAACCTGAGGGATCAGCTTCGCCTCTTCCGGCGGAAGCTCATACAGATCCTTATCGATCGGTTCCATCGGCTCGATACGGTTGCGGATGCCGTCGATACCGGCGAGCAGCTGTGCGGCGAAGGCGAGGTAGGGGTTACCCGAGGCGTCGGGAGCGCGGAACTCAATGCGCTTCGCCTTGGGGTTCGAGCCCGTAAGCGGGATTCGGACCGCGGCGGAACGGTTACCGGCCGAGTAGGCGAGGTTCACCGGTGCCTCGTAACCCTTCACGAGGCGACGGTAACTGTTGATCGTGGGGTTCGTGAACGCGAGGAGCGCCGGCGCGTGGTGCAGGATCCCCCCGATGAACCAGCGGGCGGTGTCGGAGAGTTGTGCATAGCCGTTCTCGTCGTAGAAGAGCGGCTCGCCACCCTTCCAGAGCGACATATGCGTGTGCATCCCAGAACCGTTGTCACCGAAGACCGGCTTCGGCATGAACGTTGCTGTCTTGCCCCACAACTCCGCGGTGTTCTTCACGATGTACTTGAACTTCAGCACGTCGTCGGCGGCACGCACCATCGTGTCGAAACGATAATTGATCTCGGCTTGACCCGGGGCACCCACCTCGTGGTGCGACCGTTCGAGTTTCAGGCCGGCCTCGATCAGACGCAGGGAGATGTCGTCACGAAGATCGGCTTGCTTGTCGACGGGGGAGACGGGGAAGTACCCGCCCTTCTCCTTGGTCGTGTTGCCGAGGTTTCCCCCCTCGACCTTACGCGCGGAATTCCAGTGGGCCTCTTCCGAGTCGATCTCGAAGAAGGTGCGCCTCGGTGTCGTCTCATACCGAACCGAATCCAGGATGTAGAACTCCGCCTCGGGTGCGAAGAAGGCGGTGTCGGCAATGCCTGTAGAAGCGAGGTACTGCTCGGCCTTCTTCGCGACCTGGCGGGGATCCTTCGCGTAGATCTCACCGGTACGGGGGTTGAAAATGTCACACACGATGATGAGGGTGCGTTCCAGCCGGAACTGGTCGATGTAGGCCGTCGTCACATCGGGGATGAGCTGCATGTCGGACTCGGCGATACCGGCGAACCCGCGGATCGAAGAGCCGTCGAACATCTGGCCGATCTCGAAGAAGTCATCATCGACCGTGTCAGCTGGGATGTTGAAGTGCTGCTGCACGCCCGGAAGGTCCGTGAAGCGGATATCGACGAACTTGACATCCGTCTCCTTGATGAAGTCGATGACTTCCTGCGGGCTGGTGAACATGCTGCTCCTCAGGTCAGGGCTGTGAGTGCTGTGCGTTTGGAAGTAAGACTACGCGAGCAAGGTTTCGAATAATGTCGGCTCATGTTTCGTGGGTGTTACGGTGCGAGTGCTCTACGGCTCAGCTCCGAACCAGCACCGTTCCGGCGATCTTGTCGTGGAATCCGCGCTGATCTGAATCCCACACGAGCAAAGGGATGACGAGGGCGAGCAGCACGGTTCGGACGACTGGACGCCACAGGCCGACCCAGCCGCCCGCGATTGGCACGACGCGCATCCCGCAAATACGGTGGCCGAGCGACCCGCCAATCGTCGGGATGAAGACCACTTGGAGAGCAGCGAAGATCACGATGTTCCAGAGCTCCGGATGAGGTCCACCGATGATGAGGTAGGCGGGGAGCGCCGCGAGGGCCCAGTCAATGATGATCGCCAGCATCCGCCGACCGAGCCTGGCGACGGATCCCGGGCCGCTCTCCGGGAGGCCGAGCCTCTCGCCGGGCCACTCACTGGGGGCAAGGTCACCGAAACGCCGTGGAGATGAAGAGGTTGGCATAGGATCAGCGGGGCCGCTGCGAACGGATACGGTTCGGATCCATCCCCTTGGGAATGCCGAGCGGTGCGGCCTGGAGAGAGGAGAGCCGGTTGTACACAGCAGTGACCTCAGCGCGGCTGAGCTTGGGCTTCAACTTCACGAGGGATCGCGAAAGTTTCGCGAGTGGGATCCCGCCTTCGTCAGGGCCGACGTACAGGTGCACGATCTCGACGTTCTTGAGCGCGCGGCGCACTTTCCGTTCCTCGTCGGACGACATTCGCCGGGTGCGCTGGAACGACCCCTCCGATATCAGGACCACACCACCGCGACCGACCACGCGATAGACTGCATCTTGACTGCGGTTCACAGCAACCGGCACCTCGGATCCGCGCCAGGAACGGCGCAGCGCGCCCTGGACGACGGCACCGACCGCTCCCGCACGGCCCTCAATCTGCTCGTAGGCCACGCGCTCCGCACGGCGCCCCAGCACGATCATCACGACGAGAATGCCGACGAGAATGCCGGTGAGCGGCCAGACGACCCAGCCGATCCAGCTGTCCGAGAAAACCCATGCGAGGAACAGTGAGAGCAGTACCGGTGCAATGAAGCAGAGGATGAGCACGAGCGTGAGTGCGGAGTCGTGCTTCTTCGTGGTCTGGTAGACCTGGATCATCTGCCGGATGCGCCCGGTTTTCTTCGCTGTCTCTGCCATACCTTCTAGGATATCCGGTTGCGCAGACTCCGCTGTTCCTCCCCAGCGACACCGCAGGTTGGAACCCGGGGAAGTTGTTCAATTCGGTGGTCACGAGGGTGCGCGTACCGAGGTTGCAGTGCATGCTGTGGGCAAAGAAAAGCGATGAAGGGAGTTCCGATGCGGTGGCGGCTTCGAAGGAGTGATGATGCATGCGACGTGTCGGAACTGGCCTGGCGCCTCGAACGCTTGTGCGAGACCGGGGTCGCGCTCCGGGCAGAGGGATGGTGCGTCGGGGTTCCGCTTGCCGCAGAAGTTGCGGTTCACGCCGCCGGTCTCGTGAGAGTTCGGCGGGTTCCCGGCGATGCCATTCGGTTCGCGAGGCATTTGCGTCGTGGACACGACCGCAGCTGCGCCGCGCTGGGTGTTCCCGTGGAGACGTTGCGGCGTCTCATCAGCACGTGGGATGGAATCGGTGGTGGTGCGCTCGTGCTGGAGGCGGCCACTGAAGCAGTGATGGAGATCACGGCCTCGCTACATGGCCGGGACTGGTCTGCGCACGGCGCGCTCGAAACGCTCGCCCACGCCATCCGAAGACGTCTTACGCCGGTGGCACCGCACGAACAAGAACAGGCCCGCCGCTCCGTGAGGAGCGACGGGCCTGACCTAGACAAGAAGGCTCGCGCGATTAGATCCCGAGATCGCCTTCGAAGCGCCCCGACTCAAGGCGCTGTTTGACTTGGCCGAGGAAACGAGCCGCGTCGGCCCCGTCGATCGTTCGGTGGTCGTAGGAGAGCGCGAGATAGACCGTCGAACGGATCGCAATCGCGTCACCATCCGGCCCCGACACCACGGCGGGCTTCTTCACCACGGCGCCCGTTCCAAGGATTGCGCTCTGCGGGAGGAACACCAGCGGGGTGTCGAAGAGGGCACCACGAGAACCCGTGTTCGTGAGCGTAAAGGTTCCGCCCATGAGCTCGTCCGGGGTCAGCTTGTTGTCCCGTGTGCGCTGCGCGAGGTCTGCAATTCCCGCAGCAATTTCAGCGAGGTTCTTTGACCCTGCATCGCGCAGCACGGGAGTGAGCAGTCCCCGCTCCGTGTCCACCGCGATACTCAGATTCTCGCTTTCGGGGTACGCGATCGAGTCGCCCTCCACGGTCGAGTTGATGATCGGGTACGACTGCAGCGCTTCCGCCGCGGCAAGCGCGAAGAACGGAAGGAAGGAGAGCTTCGTGCCGGTCTTCTGAAGGAACTCATCCTTCTTGGCCTGGCGGAACTGCGCGACCCGCGTCACATCGACCTCGACGACCGTGGTGAGCTGCGCAGTCTCCTGGAGTGAGGCGACGGCTCGCTCCGCAATAACCTTCCGCAGCCGGCTCATCTTCTGCGTCGTGCCGCGCAACGGCGAGACCTCGTGCGGCTCCTGCGACGCCGAAGCCTCGACCGAAACTGCGGCGGGTACCGAAGCCGATGCCGGCGCCGCAGCAGCCAGGACGTCTTCCTTACGAATGCGACCGCCGACGCCGGTTCCCGTGACCGTGGAAAGATCCACGCCACGTTCGTTTGCGAGTTTACGCACGATCGGGGTGACGTATCCGGACTGAGCCTGGGGTGCGGCAGGGGCTTCCGCTGCGGGCGCTGCGGCTGGTGCCGGTGCCGGCGTTGCTTCGGGCTCGGGTGCCTCAGCGGGGGCTGCAGGTGTTGCTGCGGGTGCCGCGGGTGCTGCAGGTGTTGCCGCGGGAGCCGGTGCGCCGCTGCCGACGCGCGCGAGTGCGCCGCCGACCTCGACGGTCTCGTCCTCCTGCACGAAGATCTCCTGCACGACGCCGGCGATAGGCGAGGGCACTTCGGTGTCAACCTTGTCGGTCGACACCTCGAGCAGTGGCTCGTCGACCTCGATTGTGTCGCCGACCTCCTTGAGCCAGCGCGTTACCGTTCCCTCGGTGATGCTCTCGCCGAGCGACGGCAGAGTGACAGTCTCGCCCTCGCCGGCCTCCGCAGATCCCTCGGATTGTTCCGGAGCGGAGGCTGCCGGGGCCGCTGACTGAGCGGGGGCCGGAGCTTCAGCCGCGGCGGGTGCGGGCTCTTCGACAGGCGCGGGTGCTGCAGGTGCCGCCCCCTGCCCGCTGCCATCGCCGATCTTTGCGAGGACCGCGCCAACCTCGGCGGTATCGTCCTCCTGCACGAGGATTTCCTCGAGCACACCGGCGACCGGCGAAGGGATCTCGGTGTCGACCTTGTCGGTCGACACTTCGAGCAGCGGCTCGTCGACCTCGACGGTGTCGCCGACGTTCTTCAGCCAGCGGGTGACCGTCCCTTCGGTGACGCTCTCACCCAGTGCGGGGAGCACTACCGATTCACTCATCGTGTTTCTCCTGTTTCGTCTGTAAAGTCTGTGGGCGCGCTCAGATGGCGTGCAGCGGCTTGCCGGCGAGCTTTAACATGGTCTCGCCGATGGTTTCGTTCTGCGTGGGGTGCCCGTGGATGAGCGGCGCAATATCTTCGGGCGTCGCCTCCCAGTTCACGATCAGCTGTGCTTCCCCAACCAGCTCACCCACGCGGGCGCCGATCATGTGCACGCCGACCACCGGGCCGTCATTGACGCGAACCGCCTTGACTGATCCAGCAGTTCCAAGGATGGAGCTCTTCGCGTTTCCTGCGAGGTTGTATTCGTACGCGGTGACATTCTCCTCGCCGTACTTCTCCTTCGCCTTCGCCTCGGTGAGCCCAACGGACGCCACCTCGGGGTCGCAGTACGTGACCTTCGGGATATTCACGTCCTCGACGACGACCGGATTCAGTCCGGCGATCTCCTCGGCGACGAAAATTCCCTGCTGGTAGCCGCGGTGCGCGAGCTGCAGTCCGGGGACGATGTCGCCGACCGCGTACACGCCCGGCAGATTCGTCGCGAGTCGCTCGTTCGTGATGACGAAGCCGCGATCCATTTCAAGTCCGAGTTCCTCGAACCCGTTGCCGGCGGTTGCAGGGCCACGGCCGACCGCGACGAGTAGGTAGTCTGCAGACAGCGTCGTGCCATCTTCGAGCGTCACCGTCACACCGTTCTCGTCCTGGGTTACGCCCTGGAAGCGAACCCCGAGCTTGAACGCGATCTTCCGCTTGCGGAAGGCGCGTTCGAGCTGCTTCGATACCGACTCCTCTTCGTTGGGAACGAGGTGGGGGAGCCCCTCGACGATCGTGACCTCGGCACCGAACGAACGCCACACGCTCGCGAACTCGACGCCGATCACACCGCCACCCAGAATGATGACGCTCTTCGGTGTCTCCTGCAGCTCGAGGGCGTGCTCGCTGGTGATCACTCGGCCCCCGATCTCCAGGCCGGGGAGGGACCGGGAGTAGGAGCCGGTGGCGAGCACGACGTGCTTTCCAACGACGCGATCATCACCCACCTGCACGGTGTTCGGCGCGACCAGACGGCCCGCGCCCTCGATCACCGTGATGCCGTTTGCCTTCAGCAGTCCCTGCAGGCCCTTGAACTTCCCGGAGACCAGGTTCTCGCGGAACTTCGTGACGCCAGCGATATCGACGCCCGAGACACTCGAAAGAATGCCGTACCGTTCACCGGAGTTCGCAACATCCGCAATTTCCGCAGCGTGCAAGAGCGCCTTGGTCGGGACACAGCCGCGGTGCAGGCAGGTGCCTCCGAGCTTGTCCTTCTCAATGACTGCGGCACTCATGCCGAGTTGCGTCGCACGGATCGCGGTCGCGTACCCGGCACTTCCTCCGCCAAGCACGACAATGTCAAACTGCTGATCAGCCAAGTGGGATCTCCCTCGGATCGTTCGCATAGAATCGAGGCGCCCATGTGGTCTTGGACGCACTTCATCAACACTACTACTCATCGCTCGCTGCCCGCGGGGCTTCACCGTCGGTTCGCTCACGGCGTCACCCGAACTCGCATCCGCCACCGATGAACTTCGTAGGATGGGTGGTGTGAATGACTCCATCTTTTCCGCCGACTACGCGGATCGGCGTGCGCGCGTGCCCCGTGGCATCCCGCTTGTGGTGGCGATGGAGGGGCTCAGCGACGCCGGGGGTGTGGTCTCCCAGTTGGAAGAGCACCTCTGGGCCCACTGTGAACCCGAGGAGCTCGTGCGGTTCAACGCCGACCTCCTCGTCGACTACCGTGCCCGCCGCCCGCTCATCACATTCGACGGCGATCACCTCGTCGACTACGCGCCCGAAGAGCTCGTCCTCGCCCTCGCGCGGGATGAGCTTGGTGCCCCATTCCTCGTTCTGAGCGGGTATGAGCCGGACTTCAAGTGGGACCACTTCATCGATACCGTCTTGCTGCTTGTGCACGAATTCGAGGTGTCCGTGACCGTGTGGTCGCACGCGTTTCCGATGCCGGTGCCGCACACGCGCCCGACCGTGGCGACCGTGAGTGGGTCGCGTGACGACCTCATCGACGCGAGGTCAGTGTGGCGACCTATGACGCGGATCTCCGCTTCGGCGTCCCACGTACTCGAGTATCGACTCCACTCGCTGGGGGAGGAAGTCGCGGGGTTCGCCTATCTGATCCCTCACTACCTCGCAAATGCGGACTACCCAGATGCGTTACTTGCTGCGTTGGACGGGATCATGGCAGCCACCGGGCTGATTCTTCCCGCGGGCGGGCTCCGCGACGCCTCTCGCGAGTTCCGTGCGAAGCTCGATGAGCAGGTCGGAAGCAGCGACGAATCCCAGGAGATGGTGCGCACGCTGGAGGAACGCTATGACGCCTATATGGAGGATCGCGGCGCTCAGTCTCCGCTCATACGAGAAGACGGCACGATTCCGACGGCCGATCAGATCGCAAGCGAGCTCGAGCGATTCCTAGCTGAGAGGCAAGGTCGGAAGGAAGAGGATCCCGGAGAAGGGCCCTTCTAATTCTCAGTGCGTGCGGGTTCCTCACAGTGAGCGTCAGTTTGTCCCCGCAGAGCGTGCAATAATAGAGGACCGAGCCCAGTCAATCCGGCGAGATTTCCGCACCGCGGGAATAGCAAGGACTTGACATGGGTTTTCATGCTGTGGGCACTTGTTTCGGAGAGACTCGCGAGTGCCAGCGGACTCCAGATACAGAGAGGCGGATGCGTGGCAACGAAAACCACGACCACAACTCGTTCGACTGCGAAGAAGGCTACTGAGAGCGCTCAGGCGCCCGAGGCCGGCGCGGTTGCGGAAGAGGCAGCGCCGAAGAAGGCTGCCGCGAAGAAGGCCCCTGTGAAGAAGGCCGCCGCAAAAACAACGGCGGCGAAGACAGCCGCAGCGAAGAAACCCGCTGCAAAGAAGCCCGCTGCGAAAACTGCGGCGACGAAGGCTCCTGCGAAGAAGGCGCCTGCCAAGCGGACGACTGCACGGGCGAAGGCCACCGGGATCGAGGAGGATCTCGCGACGGCCGAGTCCGAAGAGCTCGAGAACGAGGACGCGGCGACCGAGAACGAGAAGGATGATGACAAATCCTCTCGCGCTGCGGACGAGCCGTTGCCGACGGGCGCAATCGTACTGAAGGCCTCCGATGAGGAGGACGTTCCCACGGCGGCGACCGCGATTCCCGGTGCCACCGCGGATCCGGTGAAGGATTACCTCAAGCAAATCGGCAAGGTTGCGCTCCTGAACGCCGCAGAAGAGGTCGAACTCGCAATGCGCATCGAGGCCGGCCTCTTTGCGGAGGAGAAGCTTGCCACGGAGAAGGACCTTCCAAAGAAGCTCGTGCGCGAGCTGAAATGGGTCGCCCGCGACGGGCAACGGGCGAAGAGCCATCTGCTCGGCGCGAACCTGCGACTCGTGGTTTCGCTGGCGAAACGTTACACGGGCCGTGGCATGCAGTTCCTGGACCTGATCCAGGAGGGCAACCTGGGCCTGATTCGTGCGGTCGAGAAGTTCGACTACACGAAGGGCTTCAAGTTCTCAACGTATGCGACGTGGTGGATCCGGCAGGCGATCACACGAGCCATGGCCGACCAGGCGCGAACGATCCGTATCCCAGTGCACATGGTCGAGGTGATCAATAAGCTCGCCCGCGTGCAGCGCCAGATGCTGCAGGATCTCGGCCGCGAACCCACCCCGGAGGAGCTGAGCCGAGAGCTCGACATGACCCCCGAGAAGGTTGTCGAGGTACAGAAGTACGGGCGCGAGCCGATTTCGCTGCACACCCCGCTGGGCGAAGACGGCGACAGCGAGTTCGGCGACCTCATCGAGGACACCGAAGCGGTCGTGCCGGCCGACGCTGTCGGGTTCACGATGCTGCAGCAGCAGCTCGAACAGCTGCTCGACTCGCTGTCAGAGCGTGAAGCCGGTGTGATCCGCATGCGGTTCGGGCTGGGCGATGGCATGCCGAAGACCCTCGATCAGATCGGCGATACCTTCGGTGTCACGCGTGAGCGAATTCGCCAGATCGAATCGAAGACGATGGCGAAGCTGCGCCACCCGTCCCGGTCGCAGCAGCTCAGAGACTACTTGGAGTAAGCACAATAGAAAAGCCCCGGCCGCGGCCGGGGCTTTTCTATGAGTCAAGATCAAGCGTGCAGCTTGTGGCTTTCGTCATGCCACGCCTCTGCGATGGGCCGCAGCTTCGTTTCGTGCTTCTTGGCGTGGTGAGCGCAGAACAGGAGCTCGCTCCCGCCCAAAATCGCTCGGACGTAGGCCTGCGCACCGCAGCTGTCGCAGCGATCGAGCGCGCTGAGCGGGCGATCTGCCGCTTCGACTTCGGTGGCCTCGAGGCCGTCGGTGCGTTCGTGCGCCAGCGTCGTCATGGCTACCTCCCGTTCGTCATGTTCCAAATTGAATTCCCCTCCATACAAGCATGTTCTCCCGGTACGCAGGCTGCGGTTCGCTGAACGCGTAGCCTGCGGAGCCTGAATTCGCACGCGCCGACGGGGGTCGCGTCGATTTCGGTTCAGTGGCCTAGGGTTGAACGGTCGTCGAGCTAAAGGAGATTCCAGCAGTGGCAGACTCGAGTTATTCCGCGCGACACCTCACCGTCCTCGAAGGGCTCGAGGCGGTTCGCAAGCGTCCGGGCATGTATATCGGTACGACGGATTCGCGCGGGTTGATGCACTGCCTCTGGGAGGTCATCGACAACTCCGTCGATGAGGCGCTCGCCGGTCACGGCGACGGGATTGAAATCACGCTGCATCGCGACGGGAGCGTCACCGTTGCGGACCGCGGGCGCGGGATCCCGGTGGATGTCGAACCGAAGAGCGGGCTCACCGGGCTCGAACTCGTTTTTACCAAACTGCACGCCGGCGGAAAGTTCGGGGGTGGCGGGTACACCTCTTCCGGCGGTCTTCACGGCGTGGGAGCCTCCGTCGTGAACGCGCTCTCCTCACGTCTTGACGTGGAGGTTGATCGTGACGGGAAAACGTGGGCGATGTCCTTCCGTCACGGGGAGCCGGGCGTTTTCGACGGGGATGGTCCAGACAGTCCGTTCACGCCGTTCGAGGAGTCTTCTCGGTTGCGGGAGGTCGGAAAAACCCGCAAGGGCGTCACCGGTACGAGGGTTCGCTACTGGGCGGATCCCCAGATCTTCTTGGCTACCGCTCAGTTCGAGCTCGACGCTCTTGTCGGACGTGCGCGGCAGACCGCCTTCCTCGTTCCAGGCTTAACGATCTCGATTCAGGATGAGCGGCCCGAGTCGCTCGATGAGGGTGGTGCGCCCGCCGTGCATCGCTTTTCCTACGAGGGTGGGCTTTCGGAGTTCGTCGACTTCCTCGCGGTCGACGCGCCGATCACCGACACCTGGCGGATTGCGGACAGTGCGACATTCACGGAGACTGTACCGGTCATGGACGACGTCAGCGGGGCGCTCGTGCCCCGTGAGGTTGAGCGGCGCTGTGACGTGGATATCGCCCTGCGCTGGGGAACCGGATACGACACGGAGATCCAGAGCTTCGTGAATATCATCGCGACCCCGAAAGGGGGCACGCATCTCAGCGGATTCGAGCAGGGGCTTACGCGCTTCTTCCGGAAGCAGATCGAGCAGAATGCGCGGAAACTGAAGGCAGGAACCGATAAGCCAGAAAAGGACGACCTCCTTACCGGCCTCACCGCGGTGGTCACGGTACGCGTGCCCGAACCGCAGTTCGAGGGCCAGACGAAGGAGGTGCTCGGTACGGCCGCGGTTCGTTCCATCGTGGCGAGAGCGATTACGAGTGGTCTGACGGAACGGTACGAATCTACAAAAAAACAGGATCGCACCCAGACTGCGACGCTCTTGGAGAAGATGGTCTCCGAGATGAAATCCCGTATCGCTCTGCGCGCACAACGAGATACGGCCAGACGCAAGAGTTCCCTCGAGAGCTCCTCGCTTCCGGCGAAGCTCATCGACTGCCGCTCGAAGAATGTGGCCGAGACTGAACTCTTCATCGTCGAGGGCGATAGCGCGCTTGGTACGGCGCGCCCCGCGCGCGACAGTGAGTTTCAGGCGCTGTTACCCATTCGGGGGAAGATCCTGAACGTGCAGAAGGCGTCGGTCGCGGAGATGCTTAACAATGCCGAGTGCGGAGCGATCATCAAAGTGATCGGCGCCGGCTCAGGCCGAGATTTCGACCTGGCCGCCGCCCGCTACGGCAAGGTGATTCTCATGAGCGATGCCGATGTGGATGGTGCGCACATCCGAACGCTCTTGCTCACGCTGTTTTTCCGCTACATGCGGCCCATGCTCGAGGCTGGCCGAGTCTACGCGGCCGTGCCACCTCTGCACCGAGTCATCGTGCAGAACCCCGGCAGGAAACCAAACGACGTCATTTACACGTACAGCGAACGCGAGTTGTCCGAGCTCCTCGCCGACCTTCGCCGGCGGGGGAAGAAGATCCTCGACCCAATTCAACGCTACAAGGGGCTCGGTGAGATGGACGCTGATCAGCTCGCTGAAACCACGATGGATCGCTCCCGCCGCGCGCTGCGTCGGGTGCGAGTCGAGGATGCCCACGCGGCTGCACAGATCTTCGAGCTCCTGATGGGTAACGAGGTGGCCCCGCGAAAGGAATTCATCGTCGACAACGCCGATGATCTCGACCGTGACCGGATCGACGCCTAAGGCCCTTCCCTGTTCACGCCCCGTTACGGGGCCGCACCGATGAAAGCGGCGGACCCGTCGATCGGCGTGCCTGACCCGTCCCGCTTTCCAAGATCGCTGGGCAGCTTGCGCGCGGTCCCGTCGGCGGCGAGCGCGCGCGGCTCTTCGACACCGACCCAGGCGCACGCGATCTGATCCTCCCACTTGAGGAATCGTTGCACGCGCACACCACCCGTGGCGCGACCCTTCGCGGGGATCTCGGACCAGTCGGTCACCTTCGCGGTGGCGACGTCGGTGCCGGGGAGTGTGATCGAACTGTCGGCGACCGTGACGACTCGCGCCTCAGCTCCCGGCGGGATTGCCCCGGCGAACACGACTCGGGCGTCACCCGCAAGCCGTATACCCGCCATACCGGCGGCCGGGCGTCCCTGTGGGCGGACGGCACTCGCCGGGAAGCGCAGCAACTGTGCGTCGCTGCTGATCGCCACGAATTCCGACTCGTCAGCGGCGGGGAATGCGCCGACAAGGTGGTCTTCCGGCTTCAAACCGATGACCTCGAAGGAGGGCTTGGCGGGCAGGTCGTTGAGGTGAACCCGCTTCACCGTGCCGAGCGCGGTAAAGAGCCCGAGCGGTGGCGCAGCCGCTTCAGACTCAGCGTCGAGCGCCACAATACCGACGACACTGAGCTTCCTGTCCGAGAGGCCGAGGTAGTCGGTGAACCTGACTCCCGCGGAGAAGGCGATCGATGCGGCCGGGACGAGCGGCAGATCCACGGGGGTGAACCGGTGGAGGGTGCCGTCGGTGAGGATCGCCCCGAACTCTCCGCGGACGGTGCCGTCCGCCGAAGCTCGGATGGCGCCGTGCTTCGTGGCCCGTGAGGTGCCTCGAGGGCGCTGCTCCGCGTCAGGGTCGCGGTCGATTCGCAGAGCCCGCCCCGTCACTGAAAGCAGCACCGTGCACGGGGTATCGGCGACCTCGAGCGACGCGGCGGCCTTGGTTCGGGTCGGTCTAGCGACTGCCCCTGTGAGGAGCGTGCGCCGTGGCGTGCCGTACGCCTCGGCGGCCGCATCGAGCTCGTCTGCAACAACGCCGTGCAACAGTTCTTGACTGCCGAGAATTTCGAGCAGCCGTTCGATTTCAGCTTGCAGCTCGTC
This sequence comes from Leucobacter sp., assembly GCA_041655455.1. Classification (GTDB taxonomy): domain Bacteria; phylum Actinomycetota; class Actinomycetes; order Actinomycetales; family Microbacteriaceae; genus Leucobacter. The sequence goes on from JBBAFK010000008.1 coordinate 30,433, forward strand.
GCGCTCCGCCTCGAGTTCGACCCGCGAGAACTTCGTGAGGCGCCGCAGTCGAAGTTCGAGAATGTACTCTGCCTGCAGCTCCGAGAGATCGAACACCTGCATGAGGCGGGTGCGTGCGGCCTCGGCGTCGTCGCTCGTGCGGATGAGCTGGATGACCTCGTCGATGTCGAGGATCGCGATGAGGAGCCCCTCGACGAGGTGCAGCCGTTCGCGCCGCTTGCGCAGACGGAATTCAGAGCGTCGCGTGACTACTGAGATGCGGTGGTCGAGGAAGACGCGCAGCATCTCGCGCAGCCCGAGGGTTTGCGGCTGGCCGTCGACGAGCGCGACGGAGTTGATGCTGAACGAATCTTCGAGCGGGGTGGCCCGGTACAGCTGCTCGAGCACGGCGTCCGGCGAGAAACCGGTCTTGAGCGTGATCACAAGCTTGAGGCCGTTCTTACGGTCGGTGAGATCTACGACGTCGGTGATGCCGGAGATCTTCTTGGCCTCCACCCCCTGCTTGATCTTCTCGATGACTCGCTCGGGTCCGATGAGATACGGGAGCTCAGTGACCACGAGGCCCGTGCGGCGCGGCGTCAACTGTTCGACGGCCACCTTGGCGCGGGTGCGGAACGCGCCGCGGCCGCTACGGTACGCGTCTTTCACCCCGTCGAGGCCGACGATGATGCCGCCGCCCGGGAGGTCGGGGCCGGGGATGAACTCCATGAGGTCTTCCACCGACGCCTCGGGGTGCCGGAGCAGGTGCTTTGCGCCTTCCACTACCTCGAGCAGGTTGTGCGGTGCAAGGTTCGTGGCCATGCCGACTGCGATACCGCTCGCTCCGTTGACGAGCAAATTCGGGATCGCAGCGGGCAGCACGTCCGGCTGCATGATCTGGTTGTCGTAGTTCGGTACAAAGTCGACGACATCCTCGTCGAGGGACTCGGTCATGGCGAGCGCGGCGCCCGCGAGCCGTGCCTCCGTGTACCGCGAGGCAGCGGGGCCGTCGTCGAGCGAGCCGAAATTACCGTGCCCGTCGACGAGCGGGAGTCGCAGGGCGAAGCTCTGAGCGAGGCGGACGAGCGCATCGTAGATAGAGGAGTCGCCGTGAGGGTGGAGTTTGCCCATGACCTCGCCGACCACTCGAGCCGACTTGACGTGGCCCTTATCAGGGCGAAGGCCCATGTCGGTCATCATAAACAGGATGCGACGTTGGACGGGCTTGAGGCCGTCACGTGCATCGGGGAGCGCTCTGGAGTAGATCACCGAGTAGGCGTACTCGAGAAACGATCCCTCCATCTCGTTCGTGATGTCCACGTCTTCGATACGCTCGCCCGGCAGCTCATGCGCGACCACTTCGGTCACGGCGGAACCCGGCTCTGCGTCACCAGAGATAGGGGGGTGCTGATCGTCTCCGGGAGCTTCGGTCATAATGGTCAATATGCTACCGACGCCAGCCGACAACGGTGCGAGGCTGGCGGCGATTCTGCCGGCCGGCATCGCAGCGGTCGCCCGGGGGCTCGGCGTCGAGCCGCCGCCCGCCGTGGCGTTCGCCGACTCTGACTTGCTTCCGCCGCTGCGCTCATTCGTTCTTGTCGTTGTTGACGGTCTCGGCCACGCGAACCTCGGCGCGCGCGCGGGTCACGCCCCGACGCTGGCACGGCTGCCGCGCCGTCGGTTCGAGACTGTCGCACCGTCGACCACCGGCGCGGCGCTTACGACGATCACGACCGGCGCTCTGCCGGGAACGCACGGGCTCATCGGCTATCGAATCCGGCATCCCGAACTCGGGTTGGTGACGACCCTCAAGGACTGGGCCGGGATCACGGACCGGGCTGCCTGGCAGCGCGCGGACCCGCTGTTCGTCGAGGCGCATCGAATCGGTGCGCGCCCGGTGGTCATCGGACGACCGGCGCACGCGACCGGCGGACTGACGGAGGCGATCCTGCGCGGCGCAGAGTATCACGGTGGCCAGCGCATCGAGGATCGCTTCGCGATCGCTTCGACGCTGTTGCGGGAACGGGAGCCCATCGTGGCGTACCTGTACGTGGACGAGCTGGACCGCGTGGCTCATGAGCACGGCTGGCAGGGAGAATCTTGGGTGCGTCGGTTGGAGGCTCTCGACGCAGCGCTCGCGGACCTGCTCATGACTCTGCCGGGAGATGTCGGCGTCGTGGTGACTGCGGATCACGGGATCATCGACGTGCCACCCGAGCGACAGGTGATGCTTGATGCTGACCCCTCGCTCATCGAAGGGGTCGCGCAGATCGGGGGTGAACCGAGGTTCCGGTCGCTCTATCTTGAGGACGGCGTCGACGCTGCGGCCATCGCAGCGAAGTGGGCCACGGCAGAGCGCGATCGGGCATGGGTTGCCACCCGGGACGAGGCGGTCGCCAGTGGCGCATTCGGCGAGGTAGCGCCTGAGGTTCTGCCACGGCTTGGCGACGTGCTGATTGCTGCACGGAAGCCGGTCGCGTATTACAGCGCCGAAGATGACCCGCGTTCGCGTGCGATGATCGGGCAGCACGGGTCGTTCAGCGACGACGAACGAGGGATCCCGATTGTGCTGGGTGGCGCGCTCGTCGGAAGTGGATTCGTCGCAGCGGTCACCGCGACAGCGAAGTCTCGCACTAGGTAGTCGCGCACAGGGCAGCCGCGCACAGGGCGGCCGTAGGCTACCTACGCCGGGTCATCGTCGCTGCGTGTGCCGAAGAGGATGTCGTCCCAGCTGGGGATTGACGCGCGACCCTTTCGAGACGGTTCTGGTCGCTCCGACTTCTCGGTTTCCTTTGGTGAGGGGTCTTCGGCTTCGGAGTGCCGTTCCTCGGTGGCTTCGCGTGAAACCCCGCCGGCTGCCCAGATGCTTCGGGGACTCGAGGGTGTGGCTGCGTTCTCCGCCGGCGGCGCGGGGGGCGCAGGGAGCACGAGGGGTGTGGCGTCGCCCGGAACGTCTGAGGGGGCGCGCTCGTCGGAGCTTCGCTCGCGTTCTCCGCGGCGCCGCCGGAGTGCGTCAAGCAGGTCTGCCGTCTGACTGAGGTCAGTATCCGAGTCTTCCGTTTTCACAGCGCGCTGTTCGATCTCCCGGATGCGCTCGTATTCTGCGTCTGAATCCTCGTCAGACCGTGGCGAGGACGTCGACGCGGGTGCAGGTGTCTGCGGTGCAGCTGTCTGAGGTGCCGGTGCGGTGCGGTGAGCTGGTCCGGTTTCGTCGAGTTCCTCGGCATCGAGTTCGGCAGCATCGAAGGCTCCGGAGTCGAAACGCCCCCGCGCCTCCGTGTCGTCGACTGCACGGAGCTTGGGGATGAGCCGGTCGCCGACTTCACCCTGCTTGGAAAGGTTCACCGCGTCCGCAGTGACTGGCGCGAGCTGCCCCTTCCGGTGATCGAACGCCCACACGGCGCGGTGTGCGGTCTCGCGCGAAATGAACTCGAGCGCGACCATCCAGCCGGCCTCATCCTCTTTCCACGAGTCCCACTCGCTGACCTCAGAGTCGAGCGCGCTGAGTCGGTCCGCGATAACCGTGCCGAAGCGCTGCTGCTCATCGTCGTGAGCCTCGACGCGCACGGGGACGGCGTGGGCGCGCTCGATGATGTACCGGCGTTCCGCGAGCACGGGCTCTTCGTAGCGCTCGATGTCCGCCTCGTCGAGGCCGGTCTCCTTGGCCACTTCGGCGCGGGTTCGACCCGCACGAATGAGTGCCTGGATCTGACGCGGCTGAATCCGGCCGGGTTCTCGTTCGCGTCGGCTTAGGTGACGCAGCTCCGCGAGCACGGCGTCGTCGACGACGAGACGGAATTCTTGCCCCTCATCGTTCGCAAGGACCAGGGCGAGGTCGTCGCGTCGCACAAATCGCAATTCGTTCATACTGCTGCCATCCCTCTTCTCATGCTCGCTAGCCGCGCGTGCCAACCAGCGTGCCACAGCAGTAGGCTGCTGCTCCGTATTGACCCGGGCGCGTGCAGAAACGGGGCTCGGGGGTTTTCGCCCTCAGGTGAATCACAGCCTGACGGTTTGCGTCGAGCGGGAGTCATGGGGCAGACTATGGCCGCTCACAATAACGACTGGGTCGAGAACGACGCCGGAACGCAGGGGGACGCAGGAGAGAATGGCTACCGATTACGACGCACCGCGAAAGTCCGACGAGGAGACTGCGGAGTCCATTGAGGCTCTGAAGGAGCGCGGTACGGCGAAGGGTGCCTCATCCATTGACGCGGATGATGCGGATAACCCGAGTTTCGACCTCGGCGGCTCGGATCTTTCCGATGTCGAGCTCGATGTCGTGGTGTTGCCCCAGCAGGCGGACGAGTTCACCTGCGTGAGCTGTTTCCTGGTGCGCCACCGCTCCCAGGTCGATCACGAGACCGACCTCGGCCCGGTGTGCGCGGAATGCGCCGGCTGAAACGCGCGAGCGTTTCAAGGCATTCCGCGCCGACGCTACTGCGTCGGGAATGCGCAGGGTAAAACGCGAAAGCGTTTTATATGCATTCAGCGGTGCCGCCCACGGCGGCAGCCCACGGAGCGGAGCGCGGGGTGGCGGAATGCGCCGGCTGAAACGCGCGAGCGTTTCAGCTCGCGGCGGGATGTGATCCTTCGATGGCTTCCGCGAGTGCTTGTGGTCGCCGGCTGGTGATGATCCAGTAGGGGGCGGGGTCGGCGGGGTCGATGTTGGTGATGCGTACGCCGCGATGGATCCAGCCGCGGATGACGAGGTAGCTTCGGGCGTCGAGGTTCGGGCCGATTGCTTCTCGCAGTGCTTGTGCGCCGAGGAGTTCGATCTCGCCGAGCTGTTCGACGGGGATCTGGGCGCGGCCTGCGTAGAGGATTCCGCCGGCGACGCGGATCGTCGGGCTGAGTAGGAGCAGCGCGATTACGAGCAGCACGTACACGCTGATGCTGACGGGGATCGCGAGCGGTGCGGCGACGGGGACGAGGATCAGAGCGACTGCGGGGACGATGAGGAGGCAGGCGGCGAAGAGCCCGATACCGGGGACGAGCCGTTCCCGGTATGCGGGGGCCGTTGCGACGGAGTTCATGGTTCCATTATGGTCGCCGGGACCTTCGCATCTCCTGCAGTGCGGGATCGGGTAGCCTGTCCGGGTGAGTGATGTCGTCGAAATCCCGATTGTGGCGGAGCGTCCGCCAAGTTATGCCCATGCGGATGATGCGGGTGCGGATCTGCGTGCTGCCGAGGCGGTCACCCTCGGGCCGGGTGAGCGAGCTCTGGTCGGTACGGGTGTCGCGATCGCGCTGCCGGAGGGCTATGCCGCGTTTGTAGTGCCCCGTAGCGGTCTCGCCGCGAAGCATGGGATCACCGTGGTGAACTCGCCCGGGACGGTTGATGCCGGGTATCGGGGTGAGATCAAGGTGTCGCTGCTCAACACCGACGTGTCGCAGCCGTTCGCGATCGAGGTGGGGGACCGGATCGCCCAGTTGATCGTGATGCCGGTTTCTCGGGCCGAATTTGTTCAGGTTGAACGGCTGCCGGAGAGCGGGCGCGGCGCGGCAGGGTTTGGTTCGACGGGCGTTCGCGGCTGAGTCGGCCGCACGGGATCGATGAGGCCGCCGCTGCGGTCGAGATATGAGGAGATGTCAGGGCTATGAGCGAGGAACACAAGAGCGCCGACGAGGTTGAGCTTCGTGAGGCGGAGGCTCCGGAGGTCGACGAGACGAAGTCGGCACCTGAGGATCGGTCGACGGCCGGGCCGTTCGATGCGAGCGAGGTGCCGGCGATGCGCCCCTACGTTGATCTCGGCGGAGTGAAGGTGGCGCCGCGTGAGGGGCTGCAGTTGCGGCTTGAGGTCGAGGAGCGGACGAAACGGGTGGTTGCCGTATCGCTTGATTTTCAGGGATCGCTGCTGCAGGTGCAGGCGTTTGCGGCTCCGAAGTCGACGGGGCTGTGGAACGCGGCACGTCGAGAGATCGCCCAGCAGGCGGCGGCTCAGGGCGGGACGGCCGCTGAGGAGTCGGGTCCGCTCGGCACTGAGCTCTTAGTGAAGACCCCGGTGGCCGGTGATACGCCGGGCGAGCGCGTCGCGCGGTTCATTGCCGTCGATGGCCCGCGGTGGATGCTCCGCGGTGCGGTGATGGGCCGTGCAGCCGTCGATTCTGAGGCGCGCGCGGAGATGATCGACCTGTTCCGGGAGATCGTGGTGGTGCGGGGTGACCAGCCGATGCCGCCGAGCGAACTGTTGCCGCTGCGCGTGCCCGCCGGCGTCCAGCAGCAGGGTACGCCCGGGCCTGGTACGACGTCCGCGTGAACGACTCCGCTGAGAACGTCGCTTCCGTGAACGGCGGCGGCGACGAAAAGCCTCGAGCACGGCAGGCCAACGGAGGCCTGGGTCGTGTCGTGGAGGCGGGGCTGCAGGGTGAGGCGATCTCAGCGCGCGGCATGCTCGAGGCGATCGGCGGGTGGCGAGGGGTTGTCGAGACGCTGCTGCCCGCGACGATCTACCTCATTGCGTATGTTGTGACGCGCGACGCTCGGGTATCTGCGATTGCACCACTCGTTCTCGCGGTGGGGGCATTTCTCTGGCGGGTTGTGAGGCGTGAGCCGCTGCAGGGCGCGATTTCAGGGCTGCTCGGCGTCATCGTGTGCGTTGCGGTGACGTTGTTCACGGGCCGGGGCGAAGATTACTTCCTTCCCGGTTTCTGGATCAACGGAGCCTGGATCGTTGCCCACACGGTCTCGCTGCTCGTGGGTTGGCCGCTGATCGGACTGCTGCTCGGGTTTCTGCGCGGATCCCTGACCGCGTGGCGAAAGGTCCCGGTGTTGAGACGCGCTGCCGTCTGGTGCACGCTGCTCTGGATCGCGATGTTTTCGGCCCGTCTGGCCGTTCAGCTGCCCCTCTATTTTGCTGCGCAAGCTGGGGACCCTGCAGCAACGGATGCGCTGGGGCTCGCCCGACTGCTGATGGGCATTCCGCTGTTTGCCTTGGCTGCGCTGCTCACGTGGCTCGTACTCGGCCGGCTCAGCAGCGCTGTTGATGCGGCCCAGGCTGAAGCCGATGCGCAGAACGTGCCGGGCGGAAACGGTCAATCGTCTGATGATTCGGGGCAGGGAAACGGCTCCACGACTGGGGAAAACGGTACTCCCGAGTGAACGTGCGGCATCTCGAAACGGTGTAGAATTATCTCGACATCGAGACAAATGGGCTCGGGGCGCGGCTCCCAGCGCGCCGGTCGGTACACGAGTGGAGGAACTGCCATGGCTGCGGTCAACAGCTTCGGTGCGAGACGCACCCTCGCGGTGGGCGAGAAGGAATACGAGATCTACCGCATCGATCAGGTGCCCGGGCACGAACGCCTGCCCTACAGCCTGAAGGTCCTCCTTGAGAACCTTTTGCGCACCGAAGACGGCGCGAACGTCACGCGGGCCCACATCGAAGCGCTCGGTGGGTGGGAGCCGTCGGCGGAGCCCGACACCGAGATCCAGTTCACGCCGGCACGCGTGCTCATGCAGGACTTCACCGGTGTGCCGTGCGTGGTCGACCTCGCGACGATGCGCGAGGCCGTCGTTGATCTGGGTGGCAACCCCGACCAAATCAACCCACTTGCACCGGCGGAGATGGTGATCGACCACTCCGTGATCTCGGACGTGTACGGAACGCCGGAGGCGGCGGCTCGGAACGTTGAGATCGAGTACCAGCGCAATGGCGAGCGGTACCAGTTCCTCCGCTGGGGCCAGGGAGCCTTCGACGAGTTTAAGGTCGTTCCGCCCGGGACCGGCATCGTGCACCAGGTCAACATCGAGTACCTGGCGCGGGTGACCTTCGCGCGTGAGGTTGAGGGCGTGCTGCAGGCCTACCCCGACACCTGCGTCGGCACGGACTCCCACACGACGATGCAGAACGGCCTGGGCGTGCTCGGCTGGGGCGTCGGTGGCATTGAGGCGGAGGCCGCGATGCTCGGTCAGCCCATCTCGATGCTCATCCCGCGCGTCGTGGGCTTCAAGCTTTCGGGTCAGATCCCTGCGGGAGTCACCGCAACGGACGTGGTGCTCACCATCACGCAGATGCTGCGCGAACACGGCGTGGTCGGCAAGTTCGTCGAGTTCTACGGCGAAGGCGTGAGCTCGGTTCCGCTCGCGAATCGCGCCACGATCGGCAACATGAGCCCCGAGTTCGGTTCGACCGCGGCGATGTTCCCGGTCGATGACGTCACGCTCGACTACATGCGGCTCACGGGTCGTAGCGAGGAGAACATCGAGCTCGTCAAGGCGTACACGCAGGCGCAGGGCATGTGGCACGATCCCTCGCGAGAGCCTGAGTTCAGCGAGTACCTCGAGCTGGATCTGGGTACCGTGGTTTCCTCGATCGCCGGGCCGAAGCGCCCGCAGGATCGTATCGAGCTCTCCCGTTCCAAGGCGCAGTTTGAGGCCGACCTCAAGAACTACGCGGAGGCCGCGAACCCGGCGAAGGTTAAGGACCAGCAGGGCCGCGAGTTCGAACTCGACCACGGTGCTGTGACGCTTGCGTCGATCACCTCGTGCACGAACACCTCGAACCCCTCGGTGATGCTCGCGGCCGGCGTGCTCGCTCGGAACGCTGCGGCGAAGGGGCTCAAGGCGAAGCCGTGGGTGAAGACCACGCTCGCTCCCGGCTCGAAGGTCGTCACCGACTACTACGAGAAGTCCGGCCTGAACGCTGACCTCGAGAAGCTTGGTTTCTACACCGTCGGCTACGGCTGCGTCACCTGTATCGGCAACTCGGGGCCGCTGAACGAGGAGATCTCGCAGGCGGTGAATGACCACGACCTCGCGGTCACCGCAGTGCTCTCGGGTAACCGAAACTTCGAGGGGCGCATCAACCCCGACATCAAGATGAACTACCTGGCGAGCCCGCCGCTCGTCATCGCATACTCGCTCGCGGGGACGATGGACTTCGACTTCGAGAATGAGGCGCTCGGACAGGACGAGTCCGGCAACGACGTGTTCCTCCGCGACATCTGGCCCGACCCGATCGAGGTGCAGAAGATCGCCGACGAGTCGATCGACTCCGACATGTTCACGTCGAAGTACGCGACCGTGTTCGACGGCGACGAGCACTGGACTTCGCTGCCGACTCCTGACGGGAAGACCTTCGCCTGGGACGATGCGTCGACCTATGTTCGGAAGGCGCCGTACTTCGACGGGATGGAGCTCCAGCCCGCACCGGTCGAGGACATCTCGGGCGCGCGGGTGCTGCTCAAGCTCGGCGATTCTGTCACCACCGACCACATCAGCCCCGCCGGTAGCTTCAAGGCGGAGACCCCCGCGGGCCAGTACCTCGTTGCGAACGGTATCGCGCCGAAGGACTTCAACACCTACGGTTCCCGTCGCGGCAACCACGAGGTGATGATCCGTGGAACGTTCGCGAACATCCGGATCCGCAACCAGCTCCTCGACAACGTCGAAGGGGGGTTCACGCGCGACTTCACGCAGGCGGACGGCCCGCAGGCGTACGTGTACGATGCGGCGCAGAACTACCAGGCCGCAGGAGTGCCGCTCGTGGTGCTCGGTGGCAAGGAGTACGGTTCGGGGTCGTCACGTGACTGGGCGGCGAAGGGCACCAGCCTCCTCGGCGTCAAAGCCGTGATCACGGAGAGCTTCGAGCGCATCCACCGTTCGAACCTCATCGGTATGGGGGTGCTGCCGTTGCAGTTCCCCGCTGGGGAGAGCGCCGACTCGCTCGGTCTCGACGGCACCGAGGTCTTCAACATCTCGGGGATCACGCGACTAAACGAGGGAGAAACCCCGAAGACGGTTGCGGTCACGGCGACGAAGGCTGACGGCTCGGTTATCGAGTTCGACGCGGTCGTGCGAATTGATACGCCGGGTGAAGCTGACTACTACCGAAATGGCGGCATCCTGCAGTACGTGCTGCGTTCGCTCGTCTGAGTTTCGCGCTGACGGAAGCGCCCCCGCCGCGTGCAGCGCAGCGGGGGCGCTTCCGTCTTCAGTAGACTGTAACGATGCTCCGCGTACGGATATTCGGAGCAGAAAGTTGAGGTGGCGAGTGTCGATCCTTGATCGCATCGAGAATCCTCGCGACCTCGACGCTCTGACACCCGAGGAGTGTCGAACGCTCGCAGCGGAAGTGCGCGAGTTCCTCATAGCGGAGGTTGCGAAGACCGGCGGTCATCTCGGACCGAATCTCGGTGTCGTCGAACTCACCATCGCGCTGCATCGTGTGTTCGATTCGCCCCGTGACCCGATCGTGTTCGATACGGGGCACCAGAGCTACGTGCACAAGCTGCTGACCGGTCGTAAAGACTTCTCGAGGCTGCGGCAGCGTGGCGGTCTGGCGGGGTACCCGCAGCGTGCGGAGTCCGAGCACGACATCGTGGAAAGCTCCCACGCCTCCGCCTCGCTGAGCTGGGCGGACGGCATTTCTCGCGCGTTCGCTCGACGCGCGCAAGCAGATCCCTCGCAAGCGGACCGGCACGTCGTCGCGGTCGTCGGCGACGGCGCACTCACCGGCGGCATGACGTGGGAGGCGCTCAACAACATCACGGACGACAATGATCGCAACCTCGTGATCGTCGTAAACGATAACGGCAGATCCTACGCGCCGACGATCGGTGGGATGGCTCGCTTCCTGAACTCGGTGCGCATCTCGTCAGGGTACCGCGGGCTGCAGGAAGGGAGCGAGCGACTTTTCTCGGCCTTCGGCGGCCCGGGGCGGATCGTGTATCGGGCCGCCCGCGGAGCAATGCGCGGCCTTGCGAGTCGCGCCTCCGGCAACCAAGACCTCTACTCCAACCTCGACATCAAATACCTGGGGCCGATCGACGGTCACGACCTCGAAGCCGTCGAGGAGGCGCTGCGGCAGGCCAAGGGGTATGGCCGTCCGACGCTCGTACACGTCATCACCGAAAAGGGGCGCGGGTACGCGCCGGCGGAAAACGATGCGGCTGATCAGTTTCACGCTATCGGGCGGATCGACCCCGACAGCGGCTCACCGGTTCAGGCGTCGTCGGAGCGTAGCTGGACCGGCGTGTTCCGCGAGCGCCTGGTGGAACTGGCTGAGCAGGACGACCGCATCGTCGGAATCACGGCGGCGATGCTCGCGCCGACTGGTCTGGACGGCCTGGCTGAGCGGTTCCCGAGCCGAGTCTATGATGTCGGAATCGCGGAGCAGCACGCGGTCGCGAGCGCGGCGGGGCTCGCTTATGGCGGCCTGCACCCCGTCGTCGCCGTCTATGCGACATTTATGAACCGTGCGTTCGACCAGCTGCTCATGGATGTCGCGCTGCACCACGCCGGAGTCACATTCGTGCTGGATCGAGCGGGTATCACGGGGCCGGACGGCGCGAGCCATAACGGCGTGTGGGATCTCGCGACCCTGCAGGTGGTGCCCGGCATCCGCATTGCGGCACCGCGCGACGAACGCACGCTGCGGGAGGAGCTCGGGGAAGCGGTAACGATCGACACTGGGCCGACGGTCGTGCGCTACCCGAAGGGGAACGTCGGACCGGAGATTCCTGCGATTCGACGCCTGGCCGGCGGTGTCGACGTGCTTCGGGAATCGGTGGCCGAGGCGCAATCGGAAACCGGTGTCGATGTTCTCTTCGTTGCGGTGGGGCCGATGGCGCGTATTGCGCTCGAGGCGGCTGAACTGCTCGAGGATCGGGGCATCGCCTCGACGGTGATTGACCCGCGGTGGGTGGTGCCGGTTGCCGATGAGGTCGTCGATCTGGCGCGCGGCCACCGGCTGTTGATCAGCCTGGAGGATGGGACGCGGGTCGGAGGCGTTGGCACTCGGATTCGCCAAGCCCTGCGAGATGCCGGGGTGGATACGGCGGTGAGCGAGCTCGGAACCCCGGACGCGTTTCTCGACCACGCCACGCGTGAGGAGCTGCTCGAAGATGCCGGGCTCTTCCCGGAGCGGATCGCGGCAGATGTTGCAGAGCAGGTCGCGGGGACGCGCATTCCGGTCGCTCGCCCCGCAGACGGAGCCCTTGCCCCACAGGAGCCCTAGTGAGTTGCTGATCCCGAAACCGGATATGATAGACCCGGTATAAGAACTGTTGAGAGGATCCGCACGATGCCGATGACCGCGACGGTGCTCGCGACGGCGGCTCGGCACCCGGAACAGGCCGCGATCGTGAGCCCCGAGGGTCGACTGGACTACGCCGGTTTGGTCGAGGATTCGCGCAGCGTTTACGGCGCGGTCTCCGAGCTCCACGCAGCGCAAAGCGAACCGCCGCTTCCCGCGGCCCAGACCGGGGGCATCCCCATCACCGCGGTGAGTGTCCGCTCCGCATTCCACGCGGCACGCATCGTCGCCGGTCTGGCAGGTCATCGTTCGGTGTCCGCAACCCTCGACCCGCAGTGGCCGCTTGAGCACCGAGTCCGTGTGGTGATCGCGACGGGAATCGGTCTCGTCGTCAGTGATGATCGCGAACTTGCCAGCCGCCTCACCGAGCGCGGCTGGACCGGTTCCGTCGTCAGCCTCGAAGAGTTTCGGGACGTAGAGGCGCGTGCCCCCAAGTCCGAAGCCCCGGCGGTTCGCGACGGAGACGAAGCATTTCTCCTCCTCTTCTCGTCCGGCACGACGAGCGCCCCGAAGGCGTTTCTGAAGACGAGACGGCAATACCGTGAGAACGTCGCGGTCTCGAGCGCCTATCTCGAGCCGCTCCCTAGGGTTGCGACGCTCGCACCGGGTCCGCTCTCGTACAGCCTCACTCTCTACGCACTGATCGAGTGTCTCGCGACTGGTGGGTCGGCTCACCTCGCAGATCGTTTCGAGGCTGTCGGGCTGGGGCGTCGGATCATGGACGAGGGGATTTCCCGTGTCGTTGCGGTGCCGGCGGTCGTGCAGGCGCTCGCTGATACCGCGCGAAGGGATCCCACAAGCTTCCAGGGCCTTGACCTGGTGGTGACCGGTGGTGCCCACCTGCCCGACTCGCTCCGCGGGGGGCTCGCGGCGGTGCTCCCCGATGCTCGGGTGATCAGCTACTACGGAGCCGCCGAGATCGGGTTCATCGGCGACAGCCGATCGGGAAGCGGATCGCGGATCGCTCTCTACGATGGGATCGAGGCTCGGATCAGTGACGTTGACGGGAACGAGACACCCCCTGGAGCACCCGGGACGCTCTGGATTCGTGCCGCAGCCTGCTCGGACGGCTATCTGCCAGGCACCACCGACGAGGTGCTGCGCGGTGCGGACGGCTGGGCGACCGTCCACGATCAGGCTCGGCTCATCGACGGCGAACTCGAACTCATCGGACGGGCCGGTGACATCGCGATCACGGGCGGCCACAAGGTGGCACTCACCGAGGTGGAGCGTGCTTTCGACGGCATTCCGGGACTTGCGGAGGTGTGTGCCGTGGCACTTGATCATGCGCGACTCGGTGCCGTTGTAGCGCTTGTTATCGAGGGCGCTGAAGGCGCGGTTCCTGCGAAAACCGACCTGCAGGAGGATGCGCGGCAACGGCTCGCACCGCAGTTCGTCCCATCCCGCTGGTACCGGCTGGATCGGTTTCCTCGGACCGTCGGCGGTAAGGTGAGGCGCACCGAGGTGGCGCAGGCCGTACGCGACGGATTAGCGGTGCGGCTGTGAATGGCGACAGAAATCTCCACCGCGCCGTGATCACCGGCGTGGGCGCCGTGACACCGAGCGGGATCGGTGCGGATCAGTTGTGGGCCGCCACACGGAACGAACGCAGTGCGATCCAAGTGCTTGAGGGGGAAGAATTCGGGCCGCTGCCCGTGCGAATCGGCGGTCAGGTCCGCGGATTCGATCCCTCCTCGACGGTACCCGCGACACTCGCTCGACGCTTGAGCCCCGTGCAGCACTGGGCGCTCGCGGCTGCCGACGAGGCGCTTGCGCAGGCCGGCGCCGACGCTCCCGGAGAGCCGCTGCCCTGGGATCCGCAGCGCACCGCGGTGATCGCGGCGACCGGCTCGGGACCGGTGGACCCGCAGCAGGCCGCGACCCGATCCCTCGACGCGAAAGGTCCGCGCGGGGTGCCGCTCACCCTCGCCGTCTATGGCGCACCCGACGCCGCAGCAGCGCTCGTCAGCCAACGATATGGGATGTTGGGGCCCGCGCAGGCGGTGAGCGCCACCTGCGCAAGCTCGGCGATCGGGCTCGGGGAGGCACTCCGCCGCGTGCGGCACGGCTACGCGGACGCGGTGCTCGTGATCGGTATGGAAGACTGCCTCAACGCGGTCAACCTCTCCTCCAACGCAAACCTTCGTGCGCTTGCATCAGGCTACGAGGATCGCCCGTGGGCGGCGAGCCGTCCGTTCGATCGTGACCGGTCGGGATTCGTCATGGCGCAGGGCGCGGCTGCCCTTCTCGTCGAGTCTGCGTCGAGTGCGAAGGCCCGCGGAGCGACCGTCCTCGCGGAACTCGCGGGGTTTGGTGCGTCGAGCGATGCCCACCATCCGACCGCACCGCACCCCGACGGCAGAGGCGCAGCGCAAGCGGTGACGGCGTGCCTCCTCGACGCGGAATGCTCACCCGAACAGATCGACCACATCAACGCTCACGGCACAGGAACGCCAGCCGGTGATGCGGCAGAGCTGCGGGCCCTCGAAGCTGCGCTGGGGGAGCACGCCAAAAAGCTCCCGATCACGGCGACGAAGTCGAGCACGGGCCACCTGCTTGGAGCCGCGGGGGCCGTCGAAGCGATTATCGCCGTTGCGACCCTTACGGACGGGCTCATCCCGCCCACGGTGAATCTCGAGCACCCGGAATTTCCGGGCTGGAACTTCGTCACCGGTTCCGCGCGCCGATCCGAAGCACGCACGGTGCTTTCGACCTCATTCGGATTCGGCGGCCACAACGGCGCGGTGATCCTGCGTAAGGAGACAACATGACTGACCGTGAGACGCGGCACACCCAGCTCGCCGAGCATTATCTGCCCGACGCGCTTCTCGATCGATTTCGGGATCGCGCAGGAGTGTACGATCGCGAAAATCGTTTCTTTGATGAGGATCTCGAGGAGCTGCGCAGCCGCGGGTATCTGCTCCTGTTCGTCCCGGAGAAGTTCGGTGGCGCCGGGCTGTCGATGAACGAGGTATCGAGGTTGCAGCAGCGCCTCGCGACGGCCGCACCCGCGACGGCGCTTGCGGTGAACATGCACCTGATGTGCACCGCCGTGATCCGGAGCATGGTCGCACGTGGGGATCGTTCGCTCGAGTATGTCTTCGCCGAGGCGGGCGCGGGAGAAATTTTCGGTTTCGGCATCAGCGAACCGGGAAATGACTTTGTGCTGCAGGGGTCGAAGACGGAAGCGACGCCGCTGCCTGACGGCGGGTACCGTCTGTCAGGAGTGAAGATATTCACCTCGCTGACCCCGGTCTGGACCAGGCTCATCGTGCATGGAATGGACCGGAGCGACCCCGAGGCTCCAGAACTCGTCTACGGTTTCATCGAGCGCGAGGACCCCGGAGTGACGGCATCCGACGACTGGAATGTGCTCGGTATGCGGGCGTCGCACAGTCGCGCAACCATCCTCGATGGGGCGCGCATTAGCGCCTCGCGAGTCGCGCGGCGGTTACCCCCGGGACCGCACACCGATCTCCTCACATTCTCGATCACAAGCGGCTTCCAGCTGCTCATCGGGTCTGTGTACGCAGGTGTTGGCGCCCGCGCACTTACCGTCGGCGCGCAGAGCCTCCGTCATCGCCGTTCCGCGAAAGCCGCCGGTCCGCTCGCTGACGTGCCGGAGTTCCGCACCCGCCTGGCAGACGCGCTGCGAGAACAGATCGCGGTCCAAGCGCAGCTCGATTCCGTCACACGCGACCTCGACGAGCTCGTCGATCACGGCTCGGGTTGGGGGCTGCGGCTCGTGAGTGCGCGCCTTGCCGCGGGTGACTTCGCTCGACGCTCCGCGGAGGTGGCACTCGCATGCGCCGGTGGCGCGGGCTACGATGCCGAGCACGAGGCGTCACGGCTGTATCGTGACGCCGCGGCATCACTCTTTCACCCGCCGAGTGCGGACGCGGCACGGCCGATGTTCGCAGCAGCCCTGCTTGACGCCGAGGAGTAGTGCGGTGCGAGCGACCCGGCCCAGGCGCTCGCACCGGTTCGCTACTGCTGGCCCGCGATCGCTGGGTCGTGGAATTTCCGGCCGGCGGCGCGCTCGCTCGCGCCGGACCGATCCAGGTACGGTGTCACACCGCCAGCTTGGAATGGCCAACCTGCACCGAGAATCATGCAGAGGTCGATGTCCTCCGGTGCGGCCACCACCTGCTCCTCGTCCAGCATGATTCGGATCTCTTCGGCGAGGGTGTCCTCCGCGCGACGCAGAATTTCCGCCTCGGTGACGGCCGTGTTCCCGACGGTGATCGCCTTGCGTCCGGCTCGAGAGAGATCCTCGACCTTGCCAGCCTTGTTCTTGTCGAGGGGACGTTCAACCTCGGCGAGCCGATGCAGGTTCTCGGACGCGTAGAAACGGTCTGGGAAGTGGCGTACCATCGTGTCCTGCACGTGGGCGGCCACCTTCCAACCCACGAGATCGATGAGTTCGAAGGGGCCCATCGGCAACCCGATCGGAGCGAATGCTCGTTCGACAACCGGCATCGGAGTACCTTCGTCAAGTGCCCGGGCCGCCTCTCCCATGAACTTTGCGAGGAGCCGGTTCACGACGAAGCCCGGCCTGTCCGCAGTGATCACCGCGCTCTTACCGAGCTGCTTCGCAACCTGCATCGCCGTTGCGAGGGTCGGGTCGTCGGTTGCTGGGGCCCGCACCACCTCGACGAGCGGCATCACCGCGACGGGGTTGAAGAAGTGGAAGCCCACAAGCCGTTCGGGGTGGGCAAGATTGGCCCCGATCTCCGCGACGGACAGCGACGAAGTGTTCGTCGCGATCACGGCATCCTCAGCGATGATCGGTTCGATCTCCGCGAATACCTGCTGTTTCACGGAGAGCTCTTCGAAGACCGCCTCGATTACCCAGTCGCAGTCCGCATAGTTGCTCTTGTCGGTGGTGCCCGTGATCAGAGCGCGAACCTGGTTCGCGTCGTCGGGGGAGAGCCTGCCCTTCTCCTGCATCTTGTCGATCTCGCCGCGGATGTAGGAGAGCCCCTTGTCAACGCGGTCCTGGTCGAGGTCGGTGATGAGCACGGGGACACGAAGCTTTCGCGCGAAAAGGAGTGCGAACTGGCTCGCCATGAGGCCTGCGCCGATGACGCCTACCTTGTGGACAGCCTTCGCAAGGTTTTTTTCGGGAGCGCCCGCCGGCCGTTTCGCGCGCTTCTGGACGAGATCGAAGGCGTAGATCGAAGCCGCGAACTGATCTCCGGGGATGAGCTCGGCCAGCGCCTCATCCTCACGCTCGAATCCACGCTCGAGGTCCCCGTCGCGTGCCGCGGAGAGTAAGTCGAGGGCGCGGTAGGGTGACTTCGCGGCGGTGCCGATGCGGGCGCGCAGCTGGTCTCTCGCGATCTTGATGGCCGCAGGCCACTTGGTGAGCCGCTCGAGCTTGCCGGGAACGTGCGGGCGGTCGACCGAGGTGGATCCATTGAGGACGCCATCGGCCCAAGCGATTGACTGTTCGAGGAAGCGCGCGGGGCCGAAGGTCACGTCGAATAGCCCCATCTCCGCCGCCTGTTTCGGCTTGAGCATCCGATTATTCTTCAGTGGATTGGAGACGATGATCTCCAGGGCCTTCTCGATGCCGATGAGGTTCGGAACGATGGTTGCTCCGCCCCAACCCGGGATGATGCCAAGAAAGACTTCAGGGAACGCGAGCGCTGCGGCCGAGGAGTCGAGGGTGCGGTAATTCGCGTTGAGTGCGATCTCCATCGCGCCGCCGAGCGCGAGCCCGTTAACGAACGCGAACGAGGGCACTCCGAGCTTGCCGAGCTTGCCCAGCACGAAGTGGCCGAACTGGGCCATCAGTCGGGCGTTCTGCTCCGTAGCGAGCGTCGATACCTTCGAAAGATCGGCCCCCGCAGCGAAGATGAAGGGCTTCCCGGTGATGCCGACCGCCCGGATCTCGCCAGCGGTCGCGCGTGCAGCCTGTGCGTCGAGCGTTTCACTCAGCGCCTGCAGAGTGAGCGGACCCAGCGTATTCGGTCGCGTGTGATCTCGCCCGTTGTCGAGGGTGATGAGCGCGAGAACTCCACCGGAAGGCAGTGCCACGTCGCGGACGTGCGACTCGGTGATGACCTCGTCGACGGAGGCCTCGAGCAGAGGAGAAAAATCGATGGTCGTGTAGTCAGTCATGGCTCTACTTCCTGCGCTTCTTGCCGTCGAAGTGGGGGTTCTCCCAGATGATGGTTCCGCCCTGTCCGAGGCCGACGCACATCGCCGTGACTCCGTATCGAACGTCGGGGCGCTGTTCGAACTGTCGGGAGAGTTGGATCATGAGGCGCACCCCGGAAGCAGCCAGTGGGTGCCCAAACGCGATCGCGCCGCCCCACGGGTTGACCCGAGGATCGTCGTCGGCGATGCCGAAGTGGTCGGTGAATGACAGCACCTGGACGGCGAACGCCTCATTGAGTTCGAAGAGGCCGATATCTGCAATGTCGAGACCGGCCTTCTTGAGCGCCTTCTCGGTTGACGGGACCGGACCGAGGCCCATGACTTCGGGCGGAACGCCGGCGAACGCGAAGGAGACGAGCTTCATCTTTGCGGTGAGACCTAACTCGGCGGCGGTGTCTCCGCCGGCGAGGATCGACATCGTCGCGCCGTCGGTGAGCGGGGAGGCGTTTCCGGCAGTGACCCGACCGTGGGGTCGGAATGGTGTCTTCAGGTCTGCGAGCGCTTCCATCGTTGTTGCCGGTCGACGGCCCTCGTCTTCCGATGCGAGACCCCACCCGCTCGCCGAGCGAGTCGCAACGGGAATCAGATCCTGCTGGATGTCGCCGCGATCGTACGCCGCCTGCACCTTCTGCTGGCTGAGCATGCCGAAGCGGTCTGCGCGTTCCTTCGTGAGCTGCGGGAAGCGGTCGTGTAGGCGCTCGGCGGTGATGCCCATGTTCAACGCTTCCGGGCTCACGAGCTTCTCGGCCACGAACCGCGGATTCGGGTCAGCATCGAGTCCGATCGGGTGGCGGCCCATGTGCTCGACGCCGCCGGCGATGGCGAGGTCATAATGCCCAGCGCCGATCGCGGCGCCCATGAACGACGTGACGGTCATGGCGCCCGCGCACATGCGATCCAGGGCGAACCCGGGAACCGTCACCGGTAGCCCCGCGAGCATCGCCACAGTGCGACCGAGAGTGAGCCCCTGGTCTCCCTGTTGCGTGGTCGCGGCTATGCCCACGTCATCAACGCGGTCGTGTGGCAGTGCGGGGTTTCGTTCGAGCAGCCCCTGCAGTGCCTTCACCGCGAGATCGTCAGAGCGGGTGCCCGCATACATGCCCTTGTCTCCGGCGCGTCCGAACGGGGTGCGCACCCCGTCGACGAACACGACCTCTCTCCTTGCAGTCACTGTGCCTCCATTAGCTGTGCGAACGTGCGTCGGTCTCCAGTGTAGAGACTCCGTCTCACGCAGCGAAGCCCCCGTGCGAATACGCCGGAATTCTGCGGAGCGCACGAAGCATGCTTATGTGGGGTCTACAAATGCCGCCTGCAGTATTGGTGCAGTAAGTGTAATCTGCCAGTCTCGTGCGCCGAGGTCTTTGAGACGCAGTGCGAGCGTCTCGCTGGTCGCGGGCTGTGGAGGCTCCCATGCGAGTCGACGCAGATAGTCCGGAGTCAACAGATTCTCCACGGGCATGCCTTGCCGCTCGGCTTCCTGCTCGACACCGGCGCGGGCCGCCGCGAGACGGGCTGCCGCCTCGGGGTGGCGCTGCGCCCAACTCCGATGGTGAGGAATCGAACCAGGTTCGCGTCGCTGCGGGCCGGGAAGATCCTCAGTGGTCTTGCCGCGCAGGATCGCGGACCACCACCGCCGAAGCTCCGTGCGGCTGGCTCGGCCGCGAAACGCCTGCAACCTGGCGAGGTCGTCGCGAGAACGGGGGTTTGCAGCGACCGCGGCAACGATCGACGCGTCGGGGATGAGGCGCCCCGGGGCCACATCCTGAGCTCGCGCGAGTTCATCCCGCGCGAGCCACAGCTCGCGAGCCATCGCGAGCTGTCGCGGGGACTTAATTTTGTGTCCACCGGAGAGACGACGCCACGGCTCCGGGCTCTGCGGCTTCGGAAGGCGATCCCTCACCGCTTCGAACTCCTGCCGCGCGATCTCCGTCTTGGACTGCGCGACGAGTTCGCCATGAATCGCATCCCTGAGGTCGGGGAGGAGTGTGACGTCGAGCGCAGCGTATTCGAGCCAGGGATCGGGGAGCGGGCGCTTGGACCAGTCGGCCGCCGAGTGAGCCTTTTCCAGGCGCACCCCGAGGAGTTGCTCGACGATTGAGGCGAGCCCCACCCGTTCGAAGCCCAGTAGTCGCGCAGCCAGCTCGGTGTCGAACAGTCGCTCGGGGCGCAAGCCGAGATCGTCGAGACACGGAATATCTTGACTGGCCGCGTGCAGGATCCATTCCTCCTCTTGGAGTGCTTCCGCGAGGGGCGAGAAATCGGTGATCCCCGTGGGGTCGAACAGCAGGGCGTCAGTCCCTCGGCGGTAGGCTTGGACAAGATATGCCTCGGAGCCATAGCGGAACCCCGAGGCGCGCTCTGCGTCGACGCCGACGGGGCCGTCACCGGCGGCGAGAAGGTCTGCTGCGTGACGTACGCCATCGTCATCGGTGATGAGTGTCCAGCTCATCTCGAGGTCGCTCTGGTCGCGCATGTGTTCAAACTCCGGGAAGTGGGTGGCGGGCACGCCGCGCGGCGAGGGAATCGACGCCCTCGTGCGGCAGCCCTGCGAGGAGGCACAGCAGTTCGGACCAGGCCTCAGCGTGTGACGCAAAGTCTGGTCCGTGCGGTGTCCACGAGGCGCGCAGCTCGATCTGAGCAGTGTCGCCCCGCGATTCCAGAGTACCGAAACCGCTCGACAGGGTTTTCGTCACCGTGCCAGAGAGGAAACCGTAGCCGGCATGACGAGTCTCGAGCGCGTCGACGAGCCAGGAGCGAGTCACCTCCGCGATGAAGGGATCCACGCCGATCTCGATCTCCAGCGGCGCCTGTGCGAAGCACACCACTCGGAAGTCACCGCCCCACTCCTCCGAGGAGTCTGGGTCGTGCATGAGCACGAAACGACCGGCACCGTAGGGCGAATCGATACCGTCTCCGCCCCGGGCAATGCCGGCCGCAAACGCGATGGCGTGTGGTGCGATGCGCTCGGGCGCGGGGATCTCGCGCGCCAGGAGTTCGGCGCGCAGGTGTGCGCTGCGAATCTGCTCGGCGGCGGCAGCGAACGCGGCGGGCGCCCCGGAAGTGGTGTCCCTCACAAGAGGGAACACTAGAGTTTGCTGTGAGGCGTGACGGCAAGGCTCGCCGGGAAACAGCGATCTGGGAGGCAGTCGTGGCGGAGCGAAACACAGGCGCATTGGTCGGCGCTGTCGTCGGCGGAGCAGCCGCGGCGGTTGCGGTCGGTGTCGTGGGCACAGCAGCGATCGGCACCGCGCTCGCAAGACTCGTCGTAACTCCGGCACGCCGCCCCGAGGAGCGCGTGAGCATCGAGGGCGTCGAACGTCGTGACGGCACAGCGCTTGTCTGGCTTCGCGGGGAGGATGTCGCCCTGCCTGGCCGATACTCCCTGTTGTTCGATGAGGGGGCAGGTCACGCCCGTGTGGGGGAGGTGCTCGAGCGGCGTGCCGGGGCCGTGGCACGCGCCGTACTCGCTGTCGATCGTGGGCAGCTTCGACCGGGCGGGCGGGGAAGAATCACCGGCTGGTGGTTCACCGGCCCAGAGGATCTCGAATACCGGGTCGAAGCCATCACGTATCCGACCGAACTCGGTGATGCGCCGGCGTGGATCATCAGACCGAAATTCGCGCGGAAACGCAGATGGGCGATCCACGTGCACGGTCGGGGTGCGCAGCCGGAAGAAACGCTGCGCGGAGTGGCCCCGCTGGCCCGGGCAGGGATCACGAGTCTCGTCATCGCCTACCGGAACGATACCGATGCGCCCGCGGGGGAACGAGGCCGGTATGGTGCGGGGGTTTCTGAGAGTCGAGACGTCGATGCCGCGATTGCGGAGGCGCTCCGGAGAGGGGCAGAACGGGTCACGCTGTTTGGTTGGTCAATGGGCGGGACGGCGTGTCTGATTGCTGCGGCCCGCGGTGAACACGTGGACGCCATCGACGGCCTGATCCTCGATTCCCCGGCGATCGACTGGCCGTCGCTCCTGCGCCACCAGGCCGGGGGGATGCGGGTGCCGGGGCCAGTTGCTGGAGTCGGTATCAGGATGCTCGACCGTGGATGGGTGAGGGGCGGAGAACCGAAAGGGATCCCTCTCGAAAGCCTCGTGCCCGAAACATTTGCTCGCGAACTCCGTGTGCCGGTTCTGTTGCACGCGAGTTCGAAGGACACGTTCGTACCCTCAGAGCCGGCCGAACAATTGGCGCGGTTGCGCCCCGACCTTGTGCAGCTCAGGCTGCAGGAATCGGGCGAGCACGTGAAGCTCTGGAATGTGGACCCCGAACCATGGGAGCGGGCAACGGAGTCGTTCGCCAGAGCGCTGCCTCGCCCGCCCTGGCGCGGCTAGGATAGAGAGGATGTCTCTAGACGCC
Source organism: Leucobacter sp. (assembly GCA_041655455.1). Taxonomy (GTDB): domain Bacteria; phylum Actinomycetota; class Actinomycetes; order Actinomycetales; family Microbacteriaceae; genus Leucobacter. The sequence continues at coordinate 52,973 of JBBAFK010000008.1, forward strand.
TCAGCCCAGCAGCACAGCTCGTCGCGGCTCGTCGATCGACGACCCGCAATCACCGGGGCAGAGCTTGTCGCCTCGCTCGTTCCGCCACCGCAGTTCGATCACGCGTCCTTCGACTCCTACCGACCGGACCCCGAGTATCCGTCTCAGGAACAGGCGCGAGAGATGCTTCGCTCCTTCGTGCAGCCGGCAGCCCCTGCAGCGCGAGGCGGATTCTTCGGTTTCGGTCGTCGAAAGGCCGCAGCCGAGCCGGGGCCCGAAGCGGTAACCAAACCGGGCGTGTACCTTGACGGCGGTTTCGGTGTGGGAAAGACGCACCTGTTGGCTGCCACCTGGCACGCGACGCCAGGGCGCAAGTACTTTGGCACGTTCATTCAGTTCACGGCCCTCGTTGGCGCGCTCGGGTACGCCGGCGCCGTCAGTGTGCTGCAGGGAGCGAAGCTCATCTGCATCGACGAGTTCGAGCTTGACGATCCGGGCGACACGATGCTTATGACTCGTCTGATCGGAGACCTGACGTCGAGCGGCTCCAGGTTCGTCGCGACGTCGAATACTCCGCCGAACGCCCTCGGGGAGGGACGCTTCGCGGCCGCAGACTTCATGCGCGAGATCCAGGCCATGTCGGAGCGCTTTGCGACGCTCCGGATCGATGGCGTCGACTATCGGCAGCGGGACATTGAGGGAGAGGCCGTCGCGCTCTCCGATGACGCCTACCGGTTCGCGCTCGCGGACGTTGCGGCCTCGGGCGATCGGATGACGGACGACGACTTCTCGGAACTCATCGCCCACCTCGCGGGCGTCCACCCCTCGAGCTATATCGGGTTGCTGGGTGGCGTGCGCAGTATCGGCCTCCGAAACGTGCACGAACTCACCGACCAGTCGGCTGCACTCCGCTTCGTCGCCTTCATCGATCGCGTATACGACGCGCAGATCCCGATCCGGGCGACGGGTCTCCCGCTGACGTCGGTGTTTGGTGGCGGAATGCTGGATGGCGGGTACCGGAAGAAGTATTTGCGCTGCATGTCCCGTTTGAATGCACTCACCTCGAGCGACGTAGGGGAATAGCTTGGCTCGAGGGTTGTGGCGCGAGCTCGGCCGACTGATCGAACGCGTCCTGCGCGACGCAATGCGTGCTCCGCGGCCGGGGTCAGGGAGTGCCCCGCGAACCGGGAGGGGTCTGAGCGGCAGCGGGCAGGTGGAGAGCCCGGGACAGTACGGGGCGGATGCGACGAGGGACGTCCGGAGAGAAGAGCTGCCGCAGATCCGGATCGCCTATGCGCCGGATGCGGACGGGGATCCCGACCCTGGAGAGATCGTCTGGACCTGGGTGCCGTACGTGGAGAACGACGGCCGCGGCAAAGATCGGCCCGTCCTCATCATCGGTCGGCTGGGGAGTGAAGCCGTGGTCGGTTGCTCATTAAGCACGAAGCAGCATCGAGGATTCATCCCCATCGGTGCGGGGGGTTGGGATTCGCAGGGGCGGGAGAGCTACCTTTCGCCGGAACGGCTCCTCCGGGTCACACCGGCAGGAATGCGACGTGAGGGGCATGTGCTCCCTCGGGACCGCTTCGAACCCCCTGTGAAGATCGTTGCACGGAAGTTTGGAATCGCCGCATAGCCGAGAATTCTCGCACCGGCGGCTACCGGCCACGCATGAAGAGAGACATAATTGGCGGTGACGCCGAGCACTTCGGCGCACGACCGAAAGGACCTGTGCAATGGGCATCGATGATCTCGCGAAGAAGGCGTCTGGACTGGCAGGGCAGGCCGGTGAGTTTGCCAAGCAGAACTCCGACAAGATCCAGGATGCGCTGAAGAGCGAGCAGGCGGAGCAGATCAGCGACAAACTGTTGGACGGCGCAGCCGATCTCGCGAACAAGGTATCCGGTGGGAAGCACTCCGAGAAGATCGCCGAGGTTCGCGACGACCTCGATGGGAAGATCGGCAACGAGTAGCCCGTAACGCACTGAGCCCCCGGGGGAACCGGGGGCTCATCTGTGCGCGATACTGGGATCGAACCAGTGACCTCTTCCGTGTCAGGGAAGCGCGCTACCGCTGCGCCAATCGCGCCTGTTGATCAGGCTATTCAGTTGTGAGGCGAGGTGGCGACGGGATTCGAACCCGTGTATACGGCTTTGCAGGCCGCTGCCTCGCCTCTCGGCCACGCCACCGTGGTTGTGACTTGCGTCACGAGCAACCGAAGTGTTCTCGGCTACTGGAGCGGATGACGAGACTCGAACTCGCGACCCTCACCTTGGCAAGGTGATGCGCTACCAACTGCGCTACATCCGCACGATCAAACCACGCTGCGTTTCCGCATCCGTGGCGACCTGAACCACTATATGAGCGTATCGCAGGCAGCGCAAATCAGGATCCCTTGCCCGGGCGCGCCGCTGCCCCGCCGCGTCACCCCACGCGAGTTAGCGTCGCCGAGCTTGCAAAATACTGGCCGTCTTGATCGATTCCGGATGCTCTGCCGTCTACTGTTGAGTGCATGGGGGACCGCGGTCGATCAGTCCTCAGGCGAATCCTGGGAACCTTCGTGCTGTGCTGCCTGCTGCTCGTGATCGCGGGTGGGCTGATCTACAAGCAAGAGATATCCGACACCTTCCGGGCGCTCACTTTCGATCCTTCCCCGCGGGCGGTTGAGGTTCTCGACGCAATCGAGCTGACCCCCGGGGGTGAACGGCTATTCCTCGCGTCACGCCCGACCGTGGACGGGAGCCAGCACTTCAACGCACAGTGCGCTGAGGTCGACCACTCCGAGCAGGGGCACGTACTCGGCTGCTACGTGAACCAGCGGATCCGCCTGTTCGACGTCCAGGATGAAAGAGTCACGGGGATCGTGGAGGTGACCGCCGCACATGAGTTGCTCCACGCAGCCTATGCGCGGCTCGGCGAAAGGGATCGCCAAGCACTCGCACGTGAGCTGCGGGACGTCTTCGACGAACTCAGCGCGAATGACCCGGCCCTCGCCGAACGCATGGCGGTGTACGAGCACCTGTCTCCGGCAGCGTTCGCGAATGAGCTCCACTCCGTGCTCGGTACAGAGGTCCGAGAACTCCCCGAGTCGCTCGAAGCGCACTACGCGCAGTGGTTCTCGGACCGTGCCGGCTTGATTGACCGCTTCGAGGCCTTTCACTCGGTCTTTGCGGAGTTCAGTGCGCAGGCGGAAGCTATTGAGCTTGAGATGTCCACGCTGCGACGTGATGTTGAGGCGCGGAGCGCCGAGTACGAGGCCGAGGTGAAACGCTTCAACGGGGACGCCGCTGTGTTCCAGGCCCGCAACGAACGATTTGAGTTCTCTGATGACGTTGATGGATTCGAACGAATCAGGTCAGAACTGTCAGAACGCCGGGACTGGCTGCAGGCCATGCAGGAAGGCCTGCAGGCTGACATTGAGCACTACAACGCCTTGCGTGAGCAGCTGCGGGAGCTCGGGCGGTTGAGCACCGATCTGGACCAGCAACTCGATAGCACCCTGGCCCCGCCCACGACACGCCCGACCGAGCAGTGAGGTGACGCGGAGAAAAGTCTGTGAGTGCGCGGACGCGTCTGCGTCGAACCCGAAAACGTGTATGATCGATCAGGTTGGTATCGCGGGAAACCATGATCCCTCGGGCGATTGGCGCAGCTGGTAGCGCGCTTCCTTCACACGGAAGAGGTCGTCGGTTCGAGCCCGGCATCGCCCACCACTCCGCGAAGACCCCGTGCTGCTCAGCCCGGGGTCTTCGCCATTCTTGTTGTGCGGCCCGGGTAGAATCGACGGGTCAGTGCTTCCGTTCCGAAGGAGTGTGCCCCTGTGGCCGACGGCTTCTCTCTGTTCTCCGACCGCTCGATTGTCGCTATGCGCGTCAACGGCGAACTTAAGGATCTCGCCGCATCGGTGGCGGAGACGGATACCGTCGAACCCGTCACGATCGATTCGGAGGACGGGCTCGCAATTCTCCGGCATTCGGCAGCTCACGTGCTCGCGCAGGCGGTGCAGCGCATCAACCCAGAAACCACGCTCGGGATCGGGCCGCCCATCACCGACGGCTTCTACTACGATTTCGACCCTGAAGTCGCGTTCACTCCGGAGGATCTCAAACGCATTTCTTCGGAAATGCAGAAGATCGTGAAGCAGGGTCAGCGCTTCGTGCGCCGCGTTGTGAGCGAGGACGAGGCCCGTGCGGAACTCGCAGCAGAGCCCTACAAGCTCGAACTTATCGGGCTGAAGGGCGGCGACACGGGCAGCGACAATGAGAACGTCGAGGTTGGTGGAAACGAACTCACGATCTACGACAATGTCGACCCGAAGACGGGAGAGGTGTGCTGGAAGGACCTCTGCCGTGGCCCGCACCTCCCGAATACTCGGCTGATCGGCAACGGCTGGGCGCTGATGCGCAGTGCCGGAGCGTATTGGCGCGGCAGCGAGAAGAACCCGATGCTGCAGAGAATCTACGGTACGGCCTGGCCGACGAAGGACGAGCTCCGTGCTTATCAGACACGCCTTGAGGAAGCGGCGAAGCGCGACCATCGGAAGCTGGGTGTCGAACTGGATCTCTTCAGTTTCCCTGATGAGATCGGTTCGGGGCTCGCCGTCTTCCACCCGAAGGGCGGGATCATCCGCCACGAGATCGAGAATTTCATGCGCGAGGAGCTGTTGAAGAACGGCTACGAGCTCGTGAACACCCCGCACATCACGAAGGGTGCGCTCTTCGAGACGAGTCAGCATCTCAGCTGGTACAAGGACGGCATGTTCCCGGCGATGCACCTCGACGAGGTCGTGGGCGATGACGGTGCTGTGGTCAAGCCGGGGCAGGATTACTATCTGAAGCCGATGAACTGTCCGTTCCACAACCTCATCTACCGCTCGCGTGCCCGAAGCTATCGAGAGCTTCCGCTGCGAATGGCTGAGTTCGGTACCGTGTACCGCTACGAGAAGAGCGGCACACTTTCCGGACTGACCCGGGTACGGGGGCTCACGCAGGACGACGCTCACATCTACGTCACCGACGAGCAGGTGAAGGGGGAGATCAAGCGGCAGCTTGACTTCGTCTTCGCGACGCTGCGGGCCTACGGTCTCGACGACTTCTACCTTGAGCTGTCGACGAGGGATCCGGAGAAGTCGGTCGGGACGGACGCACAGTGGGCGGTCGCCGAGCAAACGCTCCGCGAGGTCGGCGAAGAGTCCGGCTTGGAACTCGTTGCAGACCCGGGCGGCGCAGCGTTTTACGGACCGAAGATCTCGGTGCAGGCGCGGGATGCGATCGGTCGGACCTGGCAGTTGTCGACCGTTCAGCTCGACTTCAACCAGCCTGAGCTCTTCGAGCTTGAGTACTCGGCCGCCGATGGCACGCGGAAGCAGCCGGTCATGATCCACCGTGCGTTGCTCGGCTCGATTGAGCGTTTCTTCGCGATCCTGCTCGAGCACTACGCCGGCGCTTTTCCGGTCTGGCTGTCGCCGGTGCAGGTCGTAGGTATTCCCGTCGCGGCGGAGTACGGCGAGTACCTCGACGGTGTTGTTTCGCAGTTACGTGCCCAGGGCGTGCGTGCCGAGGTCGACCACAGTGACGACCGCATGCCGAAGAAGATCCGTACACACACCAAGTCGAAGGTGCCGTTCCAGCTGATCGCCGGAGAAGAGGATCGCGCGGCAGGTGCAGTGAGTTTCCGGTTCCGAGATGGAACGCAGATGAACGGTGTACAGGTCGACGAGGCGATTTCGCGGATCGTGCGAGCTATCGCCGATCACGAACTGGTCGACACGGCCTGGTCGGAATAATATGAGCACACCCGAGAGCCTCGGCACCACGGCCGCGGTCGGCGAGCCCGACGATATGCAGCGGTTGTGGGTGCCGCACCGGCTCGTCTATGTTGCGGATCATCATCAGCCCGGGCGTTCGGATTGCCCATTCTGCGCGGCACCGGACCGGGACGATGAGGACGCTCTCATCGTGGCGCGCGGGCGAACCGCTTACGTGCTCCTCAACCTGTTTCCATACAACAACGGCCACATGCTCGTATGCCCCTACCGGCATATTGCGCAGTACGATGAGGCCACCCCCGAGGAGATCGCAGAGATCGGGGAGCTCACGCAGATCGCGATGCGCGCGGCTCGACGTGCAATGGGCTGCGAAGGGTTCAATATCGGCATGAACCAGGGCGAAGTCGCCGGTGCCGGTATTGCCGCACACCTGCATCAGCACATTGTGCCGAGGTGGGCGAACGACTCGAATTTTTTCCCGATCGTGGCGAAGACGAAAGCGCTGCCGCAGTTGCTGGGTGAGGTCCGCACGCTACTGGCGACCGCCTGGGAAGACCCTCCCAACGTGTGAGGCCGGTGCCGCCGCACTGTCGCCGGCACCCCACTCCGACACGAACCCAGTACGCAACACAGACGACGAAGGAGCTCCCGATGGCCGGACACTCCAAGTGGGCGACCACGAAGCATAAGAAGGCAATTCTCGATTCACGGCGCGCAAAGGCGTTCGCGAAGTACATCAAGGTGATCGAGGTCGCCGCACGAATCGGTGGGGCCGACCTCGCCGGAAACCCCGCACTCGCCGACGCCGTGCACAAGGCGAAGAAGAACTCTGTTCCGGGCGACAACATCGACCGCGCGATCAAGCGCGGTGCCGGGCTGACGGGTGACGCGGTCGAATACACCACGATCATGTATGAGGGCTATGGCCCGAACGGCGTCGCCCTCATGATCGAGTGCCTCACTGACAACAAGAATCGGGCGGCTGCAGAGGTGCGTACCGCGCTGAGCCGCAACGACGGCACACTCGCAGACCCCGGTAGCGTTGCCTACAACTTCGCCCGCAAGGGCGTTATCACCGTTCCAGTTGAAGGCACGACCGAGGATGACGTGCTCATGGCCGTGCTCGACGCCGGCGCTGAAGAGGTCACTCCCACCCCGAACGGCGAATCTTTCGAGGTATTCACTGAAGCGTCGGACCTGGTGGCTGCCCGCACAGCGTTGGTGGATGCGGGGATTGATTACGATTCAGCCGAGGCGGAGTTCGTACCGAACCTGAAGGTGGAGATCGACGCGGACACCGCACGGAAGGTGTTCAAGCTGATCGATGCCCTCGAGGACAGCGACGACGTGCAGAACGTCTTCTCGAACTTCGACCTCACACCTGAGGTGCAGGCGGAGCTTGCCGCTGATGAGTAGCGGCGAGTAGCGGCGAGTTATGCGCATTATCGGGGTCGACCCGGGCCTCACGCGCTGCGGAATCGGTATCGTGACAGCCGGTGCGTCTCGACAGGTGCGATTCGAGCATGTGGAGGTGCTCACGAGCACCGCCGACATGCCGCTTCCGGAGCGCATCCATCGGATCGGTGCGAGCATCGAGCGGCTGCTGGATGGGGAGCGGCCGGCGGGGGTCGCTCTCGAGCGTGTCTTCGCCCAGGACAATGTGGCGAGTGTGATGGGTGTCGCCCAAATTAGCGGCGTCGTCATGTATCTTGCCGCTGAGCGGGGGATCCCGGTCTCGATCTACACGCCGAACGAGGTGAAGGCTCAGGTGACGGGGTACGGGGCTGCCGAGAAGGCGCAGGTGACCGCGATGGTGACCCGGCTGCTGGGGCTTGAGGCGCCACCGAAGCCCGCCGACGCCGCCGATGCGCTCGCACTTGCGATCACGCACGCCTGGCACCTCGGACGGGGAGGTGCCGCGAGCCGGATGGAGCGTTTCGAGCGCCGGCCGGGTGCGGCTGGCGCGGAAACCCCGGCGCAGCGCGCGTGGCGAGAGGCAGAGACGAAACGGGGCCGTCGGCGAGGAGCGCGCTCCTGAGGGTTTTCTCGACGCTTCTCAGCGGCAAGGTCCACCTAGATTGGGAACGTGTAGGTTTCTTCGAACACGAATGTATTCTCCCGCACCGGCTGAGGGATACTAGTCATCGTGGCCCTGTATCGTGACGCTGGCGTAGTTCTGCGGACGCAGAAGCTTGGCGAAGCGGACCGTATTGTGACGCTGCTCACCCGTGGACGAGGCCTGCTGCGGGCCGTCGCGAAGGGCGTGCGGCGGACCTCGTCGAAGTTCGGTGCCCGACTGGAACCGTTCATGGTCGCCGACCTGCAGTGCTTCGAGGGGCGCTCACTGGACACGATCACGCAGGCGGAAACTCTGGCGCCGTACGGAGCCAGCATTTCGAGCGATTACGACCGGTATCGCGCGGGGAACACGATGGTCGAAGCAGCTGAGCGGCTGGCTGAGGGCGGCCCCTCAGAAGAGCAATTCCACCTGCTCGTCGGTGCGCTCCGCACCCTCGCTGCCGCGCGCATTCCACCGGCGCTGGTCCGCGACGGCTACCTGCTCCGCGCGATGAGCGTGGCCGGATGGACCCCCGGGTTTGACCGTTGCGTGGGTTGCGGGGCGCCAGGGCCCCACACGACGGTCGCGGTGCAGCTGGGTGGCGTGGTCTGCGAAGACTGTCGCGTGCCGGGAGCCCCGCGGCTGGATCCCTCATCGATCTCCCTGCTCGCGGCCCTCGTCCGCGGTGACTGGGATTCGGCGCTGGTGAGTGATGAGCGGGCCCGGGCGCAGGCGTCGGGCATCACTGCCGCCTACACGCAGTTCCATCTTGAGCGAGGGCTGCGCTCCCTGGGGCTCCGCGACCCTGGAGCGCAATAGAATCGCAGACATGCAGCGCGCACCATCGTCACTCGTTCCTGTCGACTGGACGGGGGAGCGCCCGCCCGAGTTCGCAGGGCCACCCCCCGAGCACGTCGCGATCGTTATGGACGGAAACGGCCGGTGGGCGAACCGGCGGGGGTTGCCGCGAGTCGAAGGTCACCGCATGGGGGAGCAGGCGCTGCTCGACGTAGTCGCCGGTGGCATCCAAGCGGGCGTGAAACACCTGAGCGTCTACGCCTTCTCGACGGAGAATTGGCGCCGTTCACCCGATGAGGTGCGCTTTCTCATGGGGTTCAATCGTGATGTGCTGCGGCGGCGGCGAGAGCAGCTGCACGCCTGGAACGTGCGGATGCGGTGGGCGGGTCGTCGACCCCGCCTGTGGGGGTCAGTGATCAGCGAACTGAAAACCTCGGAACTCGAGACGGCCGGTAACACGGGGCTGACCCTCACGATGTGCGTGAACTACGGGGGTAGGAATGAGCTGACCGACACGATGCGTTCGATCGCGGCCGAGGTGCAGGCCGGCAGGCTCTCGCCGAACGGCATCAGCGAACGCACCATCCAGAAGCACCTGTACGTCCCTGAACTCCCCGACGTCGACCTCTTCCTTCGCAGTTCCGGCGAGCAACGGACGAGCAACTTCATGCTGTGGCAGTCCGCCTACGCCGAACTGGTATTCCTCGACACCCTCTGGCCCGACTTCAGCAGGCGTGACCTGTGGCGTGCAATACAGATCTACCACTCGCGTGACCGGCGGTTCGGCGGCGCCGTCGATACCCCCGGGGTAGCTGGGCCTCGCGGATAAGCCGGGGCACAAGATCTATCTGAGACAATGGGCGGGCTATGACGACCCACACCCGCAATGATTCCCGCCTCCACATCGGACCGATTCGGCTCGACGTTCCGGTCGTACTCGCACCGATGGCCGGGATCACAAACACCGCGTTCCGACGCCTCTGCCGCGAGTACGGCGCAGGGCTGTACGTCAGTGAGATGATTACGAGTCGCGCACTTGTGGAGCGCACGCCGGCCTCGCTCCGTCTGATCAAGCATCACGAGAGTGAAACTCCGCGTTCGATCCAGTTGTACGGGGTCGATCCGCGAACGGTCTCGGAGGCGGTGCGCTTTCTCGTCGACGAAGATCTCGCCGACCACATCGACCTCAACTTCGGTTGCCCCGTGCCGAAGGTAACGCGGAAGGGCGGCGGTTCGGCGCTGCCCTGGAAGAGCGATCTCTTCCGTGCGATCGTCGAGGGTGCCGTGCGTGCGGCCGGGGAGATCCCACTCACCATCAAAATGCGTAAGGGAATCGACGCGGACCACCTCACCTACCTCGATGCCGCGAAAGCCGCGGAGCAGGCCGGAGTCGCCGCGATCGCGCTGCACGGGCGAACCGCGAACGAGTTCTACTCTGGTCAGGCGGACTGGAGCTCGATTGCGACGCTGAAAGAGGCCGTAACGAGCGTACCAATCCTCGGCAACGGTGACATCTGGTCGGCGGAGGATGCAACCCGGATGGTGCGGGAGACCGGCTGTGATGGCGTAGTTGTGGGCCGCGGTTGCCTCGGGCGGCCCTGGCTCTTCGGTGACCTTGCGGCGGCGTTCCGAGCAGAGCGCGGTGAGATCGATCGAGCGGATGCGGAGGCCGCACACGTTCAGCCCCCGCTCGGGTTCGTGATGGACGCGCTTCGACGGCACACCGTGCTGTTGACCGAGTTTTACGACGGTGACGAGTCGCGGGCGTGCCGCGACATCCGTAAGCACGTCGCCTGGTACTTCAAAGGCTACGGAGTTGGTGGCGACACCCGTCGATCCCTCGCCGCGGTTGAATCGCTCGCCCACATGGACGACATCTTTACGACGATGGATGCCTCGATACCGTACCCGGGGCAGGGGGCCGAAGGTCAGCGGGGCCGGGCAGGAAGCCCGAAGCGGGTAGCGTTGCCGGACGGCTGGCTCGACACCCGCGAAAGTTCGAACATCGACGTCGAAGCGCTCATGGGCGCGGAGGTCGCGGGCGTCGGGGTTGACGGTGGCTGAACGGTCCGTGGCCGAGCGGCCCGTGGCACCCGCGCTCGAGACTGGATATACGGCCCATGATGTGGAGCGATTCTTTCCGGAGCAGCACGGTGGCCATCGCACCGATTTCGCGAGGGATCGCGCACGTGTCCTTCACTCGAGCGGCTGGCGGCGGCTCGCTGCGAAGACTCAGGTGCTGAGCCCGACGGCAGGAATTGATTTTGCCCGGAACCGCTTGACTCACTCGCTCGAGGTGGCCCAGATTGGCCGAGAGCTTGCCGTGGCTCTCGGCTTGTCACAGGATGTTGTGGACACCGCCTGCCTGGCACATGATCTCGGGCACCCGCCGTTCGGCCACAACGGTGAGCGGGCGCTCAACGAGTGGGCCGCAGAGTTCGGAGGGTTTGAGGGAAACGCGCAGACGCTGCGCATTTTGACGCGACTCGAGCCCAAACATTTTGGCCCCGCTGGTGAGAGCGTTGGTCTGAATCTCACGCGAGCAACACTCGACGCGAGCTGCAAGTACCCGTGGTCGCTTTCAGAGGCGCAGCCGGGCAGCACGAAGTTTGGCTATTTCGAGGACGACCGTCAGATCTTCGCTTGGCTTCGCGAGGGAGCGCCCGAGCGACGCAAGTGCGTGGAAGCGCAGGTGATGGACCTCTCCGACGACATCGCCTACTCAGTGCACGACTTCGAAGACGCGATCTTCAGCGAGCACATCGATCCCGCGATCCTCTCCGCCCGTTCGGGGCATGAGGCGCTCATCCGCGCAGTCTCCAAATGGGCGGGAGGCCGATTTACTGCCGACGAGCTCGGGTCCGCCTACGAGAGTATCGCCGGCAGCCCCAGCTGGCTCACGAGCTGGGACGGTTCGCGAAGAGACCAGGCGAAACTCAAGAACCTCACGAGCGACCTGATCGGACGTTTCGCGAGGGCCGCGATCCGCGCAACCCTCGACGGGGCGGAGGGTCGCTCGCTCGCTCGCTACGGTGCAGAGGTCGTCGTACCGCGGGAGATCCAGGCCGAGATCGCAGTGCTCAAGGGAATCGTCGCGGCGTTCGTGATGCAGAGCGGCCGCAGACAGCCCACATACCGCCGACAGCGAGCACTTCTCACCGAGCTGCTGCACACCCTCTGGGAAGCGGGGAGCATCGAACTCGAGCCCGCATACGCGGCAGACTACCGGGCTGCCGAAAGTGAAGCTTCGGCACGTCGAGCGGTTGTCGACCAGGTCGCCTCGCTCACCGATCAGTCGGCAATCGCATGGTATCGACGCCTGTGCGAGGCGCCTCTCGTCTGATCTGTCGATCGCGCAGGACGCTCCCGTGCTTCGGGAGGGGCCGGCGACAGTAGACTCTGTGCGTATGGCAGGCCGGATCCGACAGAGTGACGTCGAGGAGGTGAAACAGCGCACCAACCTCGCGGACCTCATCGGCGACCACGTCACCCTCAAGAGCGCTGGTGTGGACTCGATGAAGGGGCTGTGCCCCTTCCACGACGAGCGCAGCCCAAGCTTCCACGTTCGACCTGGACTCGGCTACTACCACTGCTTCGGTTGCGGGGAGTCGGGCGACGCCATCACGTTCGTGCAGCGCACCGACCACCTCACCTTTGTCGAGGCGGTCGAACGGCTCGCCGCACGCATCCAATACCCCCTCACCTATGAGGAGGGCCGTTTCACGCGGGAGGACGGCCCCAATCGCGCCCGACTGCTGGCGGCGAATCAGGCGGCGGCCGCCTTCTACACTGCACAGCTAGCCGGGGACGAGGGGGCCGCAGCGCGACAGTTCTTGGATTCCCGCGGGTTCGACAGTGCCCAGTGCGCGCACTTCGGCGTCGGCTACGCTCCTCGCGGCTGGGACGAGCTGCTCAAACACCTGCGGGGTGTCGGGTACACGCCGGAAGAACTCGTTCAGGCCGGCCTCGCCTCCGAGGGACGGCGAGGTGCATACGATCGCTTTCGCGGTAGGATCGTGTGGCCGATCCGCGACACGAGCGGACAGACCCTCGGGTTTGGCGCGCGCCGACTTTACGAGGACGATACGGGGCCGAAATATCTGAACACCCCTGAGACCCCCGTGTACCACAAGTCGCAGGTGCTCTATGGGCTTGACCTCGCAAAGCGGGCGATCGCGCGCGGCCGGCGCGCGGTGATTGTCGAGGGGTACACCGACGTCATGGCCTGTCACCTCGCTGGGGTGGAAACTGCGGTCGCCACCTGCGGGACCGCATTCGGGTCGGAACACATCACGGTGCTCCGACGAATCATGAGCGACGATGCAGCCGCCGAGGTCATCTTCACCTTCGACCCGGATGAAGCCGGCCAGAAGGCGGCGCTTCGGGCATTCAGCGAGGAGAAACGCTTCGCCGCACAGACCTACGTCGCTACCGCTCCAGAAGGACTCGATCCGAGCGACCTGCGTCTGCACCGGGGCGACGAGGCCGTGCGCGACCTCTTCACGCGCAAGGTGCCCCTGTTTGAATTCGCCCTGCGGCAGGCGATCGGGCGTTTCGATCTGAACTCGGTGGAGGGTCGGGTGAACGCGTTGCGGGCAGGTGCGCCGATCATCGCCGAGATCAAGGATCCCTCGCTCCGGCCGGGGTACACCCGCGAACTCGCGCGCATGGTCGGCGTTGAACTCGGAGAGGCGCAGCAGGCGGTGCGCACCTTCGCGGGGCGCACGCAGAGTCAACAAGAGCCGCCGCGCGCGAGCGATCGGGTTGTGGCGTCGGCACCTCAGGTGACCATCTCCGCGCTTCCGTCTCACCCGACGGTCTGGCTCGAACGCGACGCGCTCATGGCGATGCTGCAGCAGGCACCCGCCATCGGTGCGGAACTCATGCAGCAGGCCGTGACCGCCCAAATCGGCACGCCCGACCTCGGCGTAGTGCGAGACGCGATCTCGGCAACCCTGCCCGAGCTGGGCAATGCTGGGTGGCTCGATGCTGTCGTGAATGCGGCCCCCGAATCGCACCGCGGTCTCGTCCGCGAGCTTGCTATCGCGCCGATGCCAGAGCGACGTTCGGAGCAGCTGGGCGGGTACGCAAGAGATGTAGTTGTCTCGCTGCTCGACCGAGATCTCCTCGGTCTGAAGCGGGAGCTTCTCGCCCGGATGCAGCGTATCGGCGACCCCGCGGATCCGGCTTCGCGACGGATCCAACAGCAACTCGCCGCGCTCGAATCCGCGAGACGTGGATTGCGTGCAGAATGACGGGTCGTGGAGCGTACTAGTCTTTGTGCAGTGCCCGCGCACTCGCGGAGCCTGCGATTCAGGGAGGATTGATGGCCGTTCTCGACCCGGCGACGGACCCGGTGGTTCGTGTTTCCGACCTTTCGCTCACCTTTCCGGCGCATGCCGGCGGTCGTGCGTTCCAAGCGGTCGAGGGCGTGTCATTCGAACTCCCGCGGGGAGGGATCACGGCTCTGCTCGGTGAGAGTGGCTCCGGAAAGTCGACGCTTACACGGTTTCTCGCGGGCCGGGGCACGGAGGCGGGCCAGAAGGAGTCGCGAATCAAGCTGATCGGCGGTGAAGCCCAGGTCATGGGCGCGAGCCTACGTCGACTTGGACGCCGCGCGCGTGCCCGACTCACTGCCTACGTCGGTCACCTCGCCCAAGACGCCGGTGCGACGCTCACACCCGAGCTTAATGTCGGCGATGTGCTGTTCGAGCCGATTGTCGAGCGTTCGAAGCATTTCGACCGCGAGGAACTCGGGGAGCGGATCGCTGAGATGATGGACATCGTCGCGCTGCCGCTGAGTAAGCTCCAGGAATACCCGTACGAGCTTTCCAAGGGGCAGCGTCAGCGTGTTGCGGTGATCCGCGCGCTCATGCTCGATCCCGCGCTTCTCATCGCGGATGAGCCGACGCTCGGCGTGGACGCGAACAACCGGCCGCGGATTGTGGAACTCCTCAAATGGTATCGGGAGCGCACCGGTGCCTCGATGATCCTCATCAGTCACGACATCGGGATGCTCGAGGCGCTCGTGCAGGAGGTGCTCGTGATGCAGCAGGGCAGGCTGGTCGGCGAGGGAGATATCAACGAGATCTTCCGCAACGCGGACCACGAGTACGTGCAGCTGCTCGCGCAGGCCCTGCGTGCTACTGCCTACGACGAGATCGCCGAGGAGTAGGTTCGCCACACCTATTCCGCGTGGCTGACTCGCTGGATTTGCGAGGCTGGAGCAGGGCTTGGTAGCATTGACGAGTTGCCGCGAGGCGATGATCCCCTGTAGCTCAGTTGGCAGAGCGCTTGACTGTTAATCAGGATGTCGCTGGTTCGAGCCCAGCCGGGGGAGCCGACACAGAGCCCTTACCGTGAGGTAGGGGCTCTTTGCACACAAGGGGGTCTTTCGTGTCCGAATCTGCGCATCCCGACCATCACGGGCGAATCATTGCCGTCCCACCCTATGGCGCTCCGCGCATCGACGATGGGGCATGGATCGCGCCGGGCGCCGTGGTCGTCGGCGACGTCGAGATCGGTGCGGACTCGAGCGTTTGGTACAACGCTGTGGTGCGCGGGGACTCCAATCGAGTGCGTATCGGGGAGCGGAGCAATCTGCAGGATGGCGTGGTTATCCACACGATGCGCGGTGGTGACGGCGGAGATCACGGCGCTGCACTGATCGGCGACGACGTGTCGATCGGGCATCACGCGGTCGTGCACGCTGCGAAGATCGGTGACGGCTGCCTGATCGGAATGAATTCGACGGTGCTGAGCGGCGCAGTCGTCGGTGAGGGATCCCTGATCGCCGCGGGTGCGCTCGTACCCCAGAATGCGGTGGTCCCGCCGCACTCGCTCGTCGCCGGCGTGCCGGGCAAGGTTGTGCGTGAACTTCGCGACGCGGACCGTGAAATGGTGCGGGAGAATTCGGCCGTGTACGCCGAATACACGGAGCGGCATCGGCTCGCGACGCGCGCGTAGTGAGCGATGTGCATCTCGGTCGGGCTGATGCACTATGCTTGACGAGGTGCTTCGGCACCCTGGCTCATCGCAGCTCGGGGCTGTAGCTCAATGGTAGAGCCCCAGTCTTCCAAACTGGTTACGCGGGTTCGATTCCCGTCAGCCCCTCCATATGAAACCCCCGCCGATCGGCGGGGGTTTCGTGCTTCACGCGCTGGTCGGCTAGACTTGCTCGGGTTGCGCGTCGCACGCGCATCGTTTAGGTGAAACCCACGGGTTTCGGGGCATAGCTCAGCTTGGCTAGAGCGCCCGCTTTGGGAGCGGGAGGTCGCAGGTTCGAATCCTGTTGCCCCGACCAGGGTCATCAGACCCATCCGGGCAATTGCAGGAGACGACGTATTGAGAGGCCAAATTGCCGAAGACCACCGCTGAGAAGCTCACTCCGACCCGCGTCAAGCTGAGCGTGAACGTCGCCCAGTCTGAGTTGGAGCCCTACCTCAAGCAGGCGTACCGCACGATCGCCGAGCAGGTGCAGATTCCCGGCTTCCGGAAGGGCAAGGCGCCGGCCCCGATCATTGATCAACGCGTCGGCCGCGAGGCCGTCGTGCAGGAGGCCGTCAACTCCTCGCTCGACGACTTTTACCGCACTGCCCTGGAGGAGTCGGGGGAGCGACCCATGGGCCGCCCGAGCGCCGACGTCGAGGCCTGGCCCGAGACTGGAAATGAGCAGAGCGAACTCGTGCTCGCGTTCGAGGTCGAGGTGCGCCCGGAATTCACGCTGCCCGACTACGACGGCATCGAGATCGTCGTTGACGACGCGGAGATCGATGAAGATGAGGTCGAGGCCGAGCTGATCAAGCTGCGTGAGCGGTTCGGTACGCTTGTCACCGTTGAACGCCCTGCGGCGAAGGGAGATTTCGTCGAGATCGACCTCATCGCGAAGATCGATGGTGAAGAGGTCGATCAGGCCACGGGTGTCTCGTACGAGGTCGGCTCGGGCAACCTGCTCGCGGGAATTGACGAAGCAGTCGACACTCTCACCGCTGGTGAGAGTACGACCTTCGCCTCGCAGCTGCTCGGTGGCGAGCACGAGGGGAAGGACGCCGAGGTCGAAATCACCCTCACCGCGGTGAAGGAGCGGGAGCTTCCCGAGGCCGATGACGAGTTCGCGCAGCTCGCGAGCGAGTTTGACACCATCGCCGAACTGCGTGAGAGCCTGCAGGAGCAGGTCGCCCGGAAATCGGTGTTCACGCAGGGGCAGCAGGCTCGCGACATCTTTACCGAGACCCTCATCGAGCAGGCGGGGATTCCGATCTCCGAGGAACTCGTTGAGGAGGAGGTGCACCGCCACCTCGAGAGCGAGGGGCGTCTTGAGGACGACGAGCACCGCGCCGAGGTTCGGAAGGCTTCCGAGCAGCAGATCCAGTTGCAGCTGCTCCTCGACGCGATCGTTGAGAGCGAAGATGTGCAGCCGACGCAGAACGAACTCTCGCAGTACATTTTCCAGTCGGCGCAGCAGTACGGCATGGACCCCTCGCAGTTCCTGCAGGCCGTCAGCCAGGGCGACCAGATGAGCGTGATCCTCGGCGAGGTGACCCGCAACAAGGCGCTTGCTGTGGCGCTCGGCAAGGCCAAGGTCGTCGACAAGTCCGGTAACTCCGTTGACCTCGGTGAGTTCACCGCGGTCGACTCGGAGGAGGCCGCTGAGGAAGAGGTCGTCGAGGAAGCCGAAGAGATCGTCGAGGCTGCCGAGGCTGAAGACAAGTAGTCTTCCGCGGTCAACTCTGAGGGATCCCCGCCGTGAGGCGAGGGATCCCTCAGCCGTTTGTCGGCGGTGTCGCCGTCAGCGAACACGGCCGCGCACGGCCCGCCGACTCGATAGCCTCGAAGCAGAGACCAGAGGAATGGAGTGCCGCTATGGCAGAACAGACGTCCCCACCGAATCAGGTGTTCGACCGGTTGCTCAAGGACCGGATCATCTGGCTCGGTTCCGAAGTGCGCGACGAGAACGCCAACGAGATCTGCGCGAAGATCCTGCTGCTTGCCGCGGAGGATCCGGAGGCGGACATTTACCTCTATATCAATTCGCCGGGCGGTTCGATTACGGCCGGCATGGCGATCTACGACACGATGAGCTTCGTGCCGAACGACATCGTCACGGTGGGCATCGGCATGGCGGCCTCGATGGGGCAGTTCTTGCTCACCGCGGGGACGAAGGGGAAGCGGTACATTACGCCGAACGCCCGGGTCCTGCTGCACCAGCCGCACGGCGGCTTCGGGGGCACGGCGAGCGATATTCAAACACAGGCGCAGCTCATCACCTCGATGAAGAACCGTCTGGCAGAGATCACCGCTGCGCAGACCGGAAAGACCGTTGAACAGGTCAATGCTGACGGTGACCGGGACCGCTGGTTCACCGCCGACGAAGCACTCGAGTACGGCTTCGTCGACTTCATCCGCGATTCTGCGTCCGACGTTGTCGGGGGCGGCGGGACCAGCAAGTAGCCGGCGTCGAGTATCAGGAAGCAGAGAACCCGATGAACACCCTTCACATGCCGCAGTCCCGCTACGTGCTGCCCTCCTTCGAGGAGCGCACCGCGTACGGTTTCAAGCGCCAGGATCCCTATGCCAAGCTCTTCGAGGATCGCATCATCTTCCTCGGCGTTCAGGTTGATGATGCCTCGGCCGATGACGTGATGGCGCAGCTGCTCGTGCTAGAGAGCCAGGACCCCGAGCGCGACATCACCATGTACATCAACTCGCCCGGTGGCTCATTCACCGCTATGACGGCGATCTACGACACCATGCAGTACGTTCGTCCGCACGTGCAGACGGTGTGCCTGGGCCAGGCCGCTTCCGCGGCTGCGGTGTTGCTCGCTGGGGGTCAGCCTGGCAAGCGTTTGGCGCTGCCGAACGCGCGGGTACTGATCCATCAGCCCTCGACGGGGCAGGCGGGCCACGGCCAGGCGTCGGACATCGAAATTCAGGCCGCCGAGATCATGCGCATGCGCGAGTGGCTCGAAGAGACCCTCTCGAAGCACTCGAAGCGCTCCGTTGAGGAGGTGCACCAGGATATTGACCGCGACAAGATCTTGAGTGCGCAGGAGGCGTTCGAGTACGGACTCGTGGACCAGGTGCTGACGAGCCGGAAGAATCCGCCAGCACCGATCGCACAGTAGCAGCCGCGCTCCGGGTCGTCGCGGCCCGGAGCGCGGTGGGTTGCGGCGTGCCCCGCAAGCGAATGTCAGCGGGTGCGGTTAGTCTCTAGGAAGTAGTTTCACATCGAGCGTGAGGAGCCTGCCCGTGGCGAAGATCGGCGAGAGCAGTGAGCTGCTGAAGTGCTCGTTCTGCGGGAAGTCGCAGAAGCAGGTCCAGCAGCTCATCGCGGGTCCGCAGATATACATCTGCGACGAGTGCGTCGCGCTCTGCAACGAGATCATCGAGGAGCGGCTGGCGGAGAACCAGACCGCCGAGCCCACCGATTTCACACTGCACAAGCCACGGGAGATCGCCGACTTCCTTGACGAGTACGTGATCGGGCAGGAGCGCGCCAAGCAGTCTCTCGCCGTCGCGGTCTACAACCACTACAAGCGGGTGCGCGCCGCTTCGACGCTCATGAGCGCGGAGGCGGCCTCCGAGCAGGTGGAGATCGCGAAGTCGAATATTCTGCTCATCGGCCCGACCGGTTGCGGAAAGACCTATCTCGCACAGTCGCTGGCGCGTCAGCTCGGCGTTCCGTTTGCGGTTGCCGACGCAACGGCCCTCACTGAGGCCGGATACGTGGGCGAGGATGTGGAAAATATCCTGCTCAAGCTCCTGCAGGCGGCGGACTTCGATGTGCAGCGCGCCGAGACCGGAATTATCTACATCGACGAAATCGACAAGATCTCGCGTAAGGCAGAGAACCCGTCGATCACACGCGATGTCTCGGGCGAGGGTGTCCAGCAGGCGCTGCTGAAGATCCTCGAGGGAACGGTAGCGTCGATCCCACCGCAGGGTGGCCGGAAGCACCCGAACCAGGAGTTCATCCAGCTCGACACGACGAACGTCCTGTTCATCGTGGCCGGTGCGTTCGCGGGACTCGAGGAGATCATCGGCTCCCGCCTCGGAAAGGGTGGCATCGGGTTTGGCGCGCCCGTCGCGAGCACGCGTAACGACGACTCGCTTTTCGCCGAGGTGCAGCCCGAGGACCTCCACAAGTTCGGTCTGATCCCCGAGTTCATCGGCCGACTCCCCGTCGTGGCGACCGTCAGCCCGCTCGATGTCTCAGCACTGACGCGGATCCTGACGGAACCCAAGAACGCGCTGGTGAAGCAGTATCAGCGAATGTTCGAGCTCGATGGTGTGGGGCTCGAATTTGAGCCTGACGCACTCGAAGCGATCGCAGAGAAAGCGGTCGATCGCAAGACGGGCGCGCGTGGGCTTCGGGCCATCATGGAGGACCTGCTCGGGCCGGTCATGTTCGAAGTGCCGAGCGCGGGGGATGTGACGAAGGTGATTGTCACCCGCGAGTCCGTCGCCGGCGAAGCTCCACCGCGCGTGCTGCAGTCTCGCGGGCGCAGCGAACGCAGCGCCTGAGTTCGGAACGGCTGTGGCGCGAAACCTCAGCCGACGGTGTCAGCCGACAGTGCGTGTGAGGTCGTAGCTCAGCAACTCCTGATCACCGTCGGGCACTCGGAGCGCTTCGACGCGGAGCGAAGCTCCCTCGAGCACGACGAGCTCACCCTCACCGCCATCTTCGGTGCTCTGCAGGCCGTTCTGCTCGATCACCGCTGCCCAGAGCGCGTCCGCATCGCTTCCAGCGTTCGCGCGCAGCACGATGAACCAGCTGTCACTCGACCGCTCGCCGACATCATCGACAACGGAGCCCTCGGGAAGTGCGAAGAGGTCGCTCGGAAACCCCGGCGGAAGCTCGGTAGTCTTTTCGAACGCCTCGGGATCCGGCGCCGGACGGGGCTCACCCTCCGCGAGTCCCTCCTTGCCCGCGCCCGCAATCTCCTCCGGAGGCGGAACGTCACTCCCGGGCTCGGGAGCGCACCCCGCGATCCCGAGAGCCAGCGTTGACGCTGCAAGCCAGCTCAGGCAGCTGAGCGTCACGCGACGCGCACGGGGCATTTCCGCAGCCATCTCAGCTCCTCCTCGGACGGGTTTCACGCGAGCCAGTCGTCGTCATCGTCACCAGTCTCCAGTTCCTCCTCGATCACCACGCCGCCCTCAGCTCCGAGCGTGACGGTGACGAGGTCATCTAGGGCGCAGCGCGGTCGCCCCTCGAGCCAGGTCAGCGTCCATGACCCCGCTCCCGCGTGCCGTTGTTCCTGCTCCGCGATCGTGCCGTGCAGCTCCCTCGGCACACTCGGGTGGGGGGAGGCCCCGACCGCCCACCGCGCACCCAACCGCACGATCAGCTCTCGGTCGGGGCGAGCCGGATCTCGCTGACGGTGACTGCGTCAACCTCGGCCGCCTCGATCCTGAGTTCAGCGATACGGCCGACGGCCGCGAGATCCGGAGCGGCGAGCTGGAGTCGGTCGCGATCCGCCGCAGGAGTCTGGACCACCGCGAGTTCGACCGGGGTACGCTGCGAGGCCTTCGCGTCTGTCTTCGCGCCCCGCACGCCGATCAGCGCGGCCCCGACGAGGTCGAGCAGCCCGGGATCCGCGTCGGATCCCGCATGCTCGCTCGCCTCGGAACTCGCAGGCCAGGCCGCTCGGTGAACGGACCCCTCACCGAACCAGGACCAGACCTCCTCCGCAGCGAACGGGATCACCGGCGCGAACAGGCGGACGAAGATCGAGAGCGCGATGCGCAACGCCGTCACCGCAGATGCCTGAACCTGCCCCTCGCCGTTGTGCGCGCGCTCCTTGACGAGCTCGAGGTAGTCGTCGCAGAACGTCCAGAATGCGGACTCGGTGAGTTCGAGGGCCCGCGCATGATCGTAGGCGTCGAACGCGCGCGTCGCGCCCTCAACCACCCCGGCCAGGCCGGCGAGCATTGAACGGTCGAGCGGTTCGGTGACGGTACCCGCGCCGCTCGCGTCGAAGGAGAGCGTGAACTTCGCGGCGTTGAGGAGCTTGATGGCGAGTCTACGACCGATCTTGATCTGCGTCGGGTTCTGCGGGTCGAACGCCGCATCCGTCCCGAGCTTCGCTGAAGCGGCCCAGTAGCGCACCGCGTCTGAACCGTGCTGGTCGAGCATCCCCGCGGGGGTGACGACGTTTCCCTTCGACTTCGACATCTTCTTGCGATCCGGATCCAGGATCCAGCCGGAGATGCCCGCGTTCTTCCAGGGCAGGGTCCCCGACTCGAGTTCGGATCTGAGCAGGGTGGAGAACAGCCAGGTGCGGATGATGTCCTGTCCCTGCGGGCGCAGGTCGAAGGGGAACGTGAGAGCGTAGAGCGCCGGGTCGCGCTCCCAGCCACCCGCGAGCTGAGGCGTGAGTGACGAGGTCGCCCACGTGTCCATCACGTCGACCTCGCCCAGGAATCCGCCCGGGGCTCCGCGCTGCGCTTCGGTATATCCGGCGGGCGCATCGCTCGACGGGTCAACGGGCAGCTGCTCCTCGCTCGGCAAGATCGGCTCGTCGTAAACCGGGTTGCCATCGGCGTCGAGCGGGTACCAGACCGGGAGGGGAACCCCGAAGAACCGCTGCCGCGAGATGAGCCAGTCGCCGGAGAGGCCCTCCACCCAGTTCTCGTAGCGCACGCGCATGAAGTCGGGGTGCCACGAGAGATCCTTCCCGTGTGCGAGGAGCCGTGCACGCAGATCTTCGTCTCGTGCACCGTTCTTGATGTACCACTGGCGGGTCGAGACGATCTCGAGCGGGCGGTCGCCCTTCTCGAAGAACTTCACCGGATGGCTGATCTTGCGGATCTCGCCGACCAGTTCGCCGGATTCCTGCAGGGCC
>JBBAFK010000009.1:0-74454 GCA_041655455.1 Leucobacter sp.
AGGAAGAGATCGATGTGTTCGGTCACCTGATAAGTGTCTCGGGAGTCGGGCCCCGGAGCGCGCTCGGTGTGCTCGCCGCGTTGACGCCGCTGGAGATTGCCCGCGCCGTGACGGACCAGGACGAGATGCCCTTCCGGAAGGTCTCCGGTATCGGCCCGAAAACGGCAAAGCTCCTTCTCGTGTCCCTCGCCGGCAAGCTTCCCGAGATCGGCGCTCTCGAAACACCTGACGGGCCAGCGGACTCCGCGAGCTCTGCAGACGCTGCGGCGGATGCCGTACGCGAGGGCCTCGTGGGGCTCGGCTGGAAAGAAGCGGCCGCGTCGGTGGCGGTTGAGGACGCGCTGGCAGCGGGGGCCCCGAGCGAGAGTGCCGCCCTGCTGCGGGCTGCACTCGCCCTGCTGCAGGCAGGTCGGGGCGGGGGATCACGATGAGCGGGGAGCTTTCTCCGCAGGCAGCGCTCTCGGAGCAGGGGTACGAGGGCGCACTTCGTCCGGCAACTCTGGAAGAGTTCGTGGGCCAATCGAAGGTGCGTCGTCAGCTCGGTCTCCTGCTGGAGGCCGCGACGATGCAGGAACGCACCCCGGACCACATCCTGCTCGCTGGCCCACCGGGTCTTGGTAAGACGACCCTCTCGATGATCGTCGCAGCTGAGCTTGATCGACCCCTGCACCAGACGTCGGGGCCCGCGATCCAGCACGCGGGAGATCTTGCGGCGGTGCTGTCCGCTTTGACACCCGGTGAGGTGCTCTTCATCGACGAAATCCATCGGATGGCGCGCAGCGCCGAAGAGATGTTGTACCTCGCGATGGAGGACTTCAAGATCGACATCATGGTCGGCAAGGGCGCCGGTGCGACCTCCGTGCCGCTCGAACTCGCGCCCTTCACCCTTGTGGGCGCGACCACAAGATCAGGGCTGCTGCCAAACCCATTACGGGACCGCTTCGGCTTCACTGCGCACCTCGAGTTCTATTCGGATGACGAACTCGTGCGAGTACTTCGGCGAGCCTCCCGACTGCTCGGCTTCGACGTCTCCGAGGAGGGCGTGGCGGAGATTGCGAGTCGATCTCGCGGCACCCCGCGCATTGCGAATCGGCTGCTCCGTCGCGTGCGTGATTACAGCCTTGTCCATGATGTTCCGGGCGACACGGACACAGTGCATGCCGCGCTCACCCTCTACGATGTCGACCGGCACGGACTCGACCGGTTGGATCGGGAAGTGCTCACAGCACTCGTCGAGAGATTCGGCGGGGGTCCGGTGGGACTGGCGAACCTTGCAGTCTCCGTTGGCGAGGAAGCCGAAACGATCGAGGCTGTCGTCGAGCCTTTCTTGGTGCGCGCTGGCCTGCTCACTCGCACCTCTCGAGGGCGGGTCGCGACGCGACGCGGTTGGGAACACGTCGGCGCCACGATTCCAGAACACCTCTTCACAGGCTGAGCACTGTAAGCTTGGGGAGTCTGTGCGCCTGAGCGCCCTCCACTCCGAAAGGAACATCGTGCCCCTGGATCCGATCACACTCATCATGTTCGGCTTGATTGCCGTGCTGATTTTCTTCATGTTCCGAAATGGGAAGAAGCGCCAGCAGGCGCAGCAAGAACTCCAGAACTCGCTGCGACCGGGCGCCGAGGTGATGCTCCAGTCCGGCATCTTCGGCACGATCGAGTCGATCGACGACGAGGAGAATCGCGTCACGGTTCGCAGCGGAACCAGCACGATCGTTGTGCACCGTAATGCGGTCGGTCAGGTCGTGAAACCGGTGAACGCGCCGGTGGAGGAAGAGGCATCCACGCTCGCTCCGGATGACGATCCCGAGTTCGGCGAACGCTTCGCGAAGGATCAAGGCGAGACCGCAGCGGACGAGGGGACGTCGGCTGAGGGGGAGGACGACGGGAAGGCCGGTCCCGGCAAGTCCGAGGGCTGATCATCCTGTCAAGCGTCGGCGTTGCTGCCGACGCATACTGAACCCACACCGAGAGAAAGCAGTTCCCAGTGGCTTCGTCACCTGCCGTGCGCAAGGCGCGCCGATCCCTCATATTCCTACTGGTTATCATCCTCGGATTGACCGCGCTCATCGCCTACGGTGTGTTCCGCAGTGATGCGACCTGGACGCCGAAGCTCGCGCTCGACCTTCAGGGTGGAACCCAAGTCTTGCTCGCAGCCGAGCAGACCGACGGCCAGTCAGTATCAGGGGAGCAGCTGCAACAGGCGGTGTCGATCATTCGCCAACGCGTCGATGCTGCCGGCGTAGCCGAGGCCGAGATCACCACCCAGGGGAGCCAGAATATCTCCGTTTCGGTGCCGGGCAAGATCGACGAGCCCACGCTGCAGCGAATCGAGGCGTCGGCGAAGCTTGATTTCCGCCCGGTTCTCGCGATCGACCTGTCGACCGGCCTTCCGCTCGACGACGATGCCACGGTGAACGATACCGAGGCCCTGCTGCCGGCCGACGACTCCGAGGGCGCCGAAGGCGCGGCGGGGGAAGCTGCTGGAGAGGAAACGGACTCCGGCGAGGAGTCGTCGACCGGAGACACCGCGGAGCAGACCGCCGAGGCCGAAGGGCTGTATCCGGATCCGCTTCCTGAAGGGGCTGGCGACCTCGCGTGGCTGACCCCCGCACTGGTGGAGGAATTCACCGCGTTCTCCTGTCAGTCCGAGCAGGCTCTCGACGCGCGCGGCGGCACCGCCGATCGCCCGCTCATCACCTGCGACGACACCGGCAGCCTGAAGTACATCCTCGGCCCGGTTGAGCTTGAGGGCGACGTCATCACGGACGCCGTCGCTCAGATCGGAACCACCCAGACCGGTGCGACTACTGGTGAGTGGGTCGTGCAGTTGACGATGAACTCGCAGGGTGCCGAGACCTTCGGCAAGATCAGCACCCGCCTGTTCGGTGCACCTGAGCCGCAGAACCAGTTCGCTTTCGTGCTGGACGGCCGGGTTCTCTCCGCGCCGACGATGCAGGGGCAGATTCTTGACGGACGCCCGTCGATCAGCGGTGCGTTCACTCAGGAAACGGCGCAGTCGCTCGCTGACCAGCTGAAGTTTGGTGCCCTTCCGATGGACTTCACCGTGCAGAGTCAGGAAGACATCTCGGCAACGCTCGGCTCCAATCAGCTGCAGGCGGGCCTACTCGCCGGCCTGATCGGGCTGCTGCTGGTGGTCATCTACTCGCTCTTCCAATACCGCGCACTCGCCTCGGTGACCATCGCGTCGCTCGCGATCGCAGCGGTGCTCACATATTTGCTCCTCACGTTCTTCTCCTGGCGTCAGGGCTACCGGCTCTCGCTTGCGGGTGTCGCGGGAATCATCGTCGCGGTCGGCTTCACCGCGGACTCGTTCATCGTCTATTTCGAGCGTATTCGCGACGCACTTCGAGACGGCTATCCGCTCGAGGGAGCCATCGAGAGCGGCTGGAAGCGAGCCTTCCGGACGGTGCTCGCGTCTGACAGTGTGAACCTTCTCGCGGCCGTGATCCTGTTCATCCTGGCGGTCGGCAACGTTCGTGGTTTTGCGTTCACGCTGGGCCTCACGACAATCGTCGACGTGCTCGTCGTCGCGCTGTTCACGCATCCGATGCTCGTCCTCCTCGGGAGAACCAGCTTCTATCGTGACGGCCACCCCGCGTCCGGGCTCGACCCGCGCCAACTCGGTGCCGTCTACCGCGGCCGGATGCAGTTCCGTGCACCGGTCGTCACGAGCAAGGGCGCCGGTAAGAAGAATGCCCGCAGTCGCGCGGAGGCTGAACGCAGGCAAACGATCGCCGAGCGTAAGGCGGCCGAGGCCGCTGGCACCGCTACCGATGTCGTGACCACCGGAAAGGAGAGCTAACCATGGCTCGCTCATTCGCCGAATTTGGCAACGCTCTCTACACCGGCGAGAAGTCGATCAACTTCATCGGTCGCCGGAAGACCTGGTACGCGATCTCCGTCGTGCTGATCCTCATCTCGATCGTCGGACCCTTCCTCCGCGGGGGCTTCGTCTTCGGCATCGAGTTCACGGGAGGCAGCCAATTCCAGGTCCATCTCTCCGCGGAGCAGGATAGGGATCCCGAGCTCGCGCGCGTCGCCGTCGCGGAGGTGCTGCCGAGCAGCGCTCCGCGCATCAGCCAGCTCGGTCAGTCCGACCTCCGCGTGCAGACCGAGGCCCTCTCGGATCCGGAGACGCTCGGGGTCACGGCCGCGCTCGCCGAGGCTTACGGAGTCAGCGAATCTGAGGTCACCTCTTCGTACATTGGCCCGGCCTGGGGGCAGGACATCACTCGACAGGCGGTGATCGCGCTCATTGTATTCGTCGTCTTCGCGGCGCTTGTGATGGCGATCTATTTCCGCACCTGGAAGATGTCGCTCGCCGCGATGACCGCCCTACTCCACGACCTCGTGATCACCGCCGGAATCTATGGAATTTCCGGGTTCGAGGTCACACCGGCGGCGATGATTGGCTTCCTGACGATCCTCGGGTACTCCCTCTACGACACCGTCGTGGTGTTCGACAAGATCCGCGAGAACACGGCCCCAGACGCGATCGGCGATCGAACCTTTGCCGAGGCGATCAATCTCGGGGTGAATCAGACCCTCGTTCGCTCGATTAACACCTCAATCGTCGCGCTGTTGCCTGTCGCGTCGATTCTGTTCATCGGCTCGTTCCTTCTCGGCGCCGGAACGCTCCGGGATATTTCGCTTGCTCTGTTCATCGGAATTCTCGTGGGTGCATACTCAACGATTTTCATCGCGTCTCCCGTGTACTCCCAACTGCGGGCGAGCGACAGCACGGTGAAGAAGCACGATGAGCGGGTTCTCGCGCTACGCGCGCGCGAGACGCCGCAGGATTCGCAGGCAGCAGAGCAAAAGGTGTAGCTTAAGTCCAAGCGAGGAGGTGGACGTGGCGACGCAGGAGACAGCAACGAGCGGTGCATCGTCGCTGCGCCGCCTCGTTCCGCGCATATTCTCCCGCGGGGGGTCTCCGGGTGCGGTGGATCAGCTGATCCGCACGGTTCGGGCGAACCATCCGCGTGCCGACGTGTCCGTCGTGGAGCGCGCGTACACGGTCGCGGAGCGCGCGCACCGCGGCCAGAAGCGGCGAAGCGGGGAACCGTACATCACCCACCCCATCGCCGTCGCGCAAATTCTCGCCGAGCTTGGGGTCGCACCCGTCGCGATAGCCGCGGCGCTGCTGCACGACACCGTGGAGGACACGGACTACTCACTCGACCAACTGACCGCAGAGTTCGGCGATGAGATCGCCATGCTCGTGGATGGCGTGACCAAGCTCGACAAGGTCAAGTACGGGGATTCAGCGCAGGCGGAGACCGTTCGGAAAATGGTCGTGGCGATGTCGAAGGATATTCGCGTCCTCGTCATCAAACTTGCCGACCGCCTGCACAATGCGCGCACGTGGGGGTTCGTCCCTGGCGACTCCGCAAAGCGTAAGGCACAGGAGACACTGGAGATCTACGCGCCGCTCGCGCACCGTCTCGGCATTCAATCGATCAAGTCAGAGCTCGAGGATCTCTCCTTCGCGGTGCTCAAACCGAAACTTTATGCGGAGATTCAGAACCTCGTCGTGCAGCGGAATCCGCAACGCGATGAACTCGTCGGCGTCGTCATTCGCTCGATCGAGTCCGATCTGCGCGATGCGCGAATCCGCGGGGAGGTCACTGGTCGGCCGAAGGAACTCTATTCGATTTACCAGAAGATGATCGTTCGCGGCCGCGACTTCGATGACATCTACGATCTCGTGGGTATTCGCGTGCTCGTGAACTCGATCCGAGACTGCTACGCAGTACTCGGCGCCGTACACGCGCGATGGACACCGATCCCCGGGCGGTTCAAGGACTACATCGCGACGCCGAAATTCAATCTCTACCAGTCTTTGCACACGACAGTGATCGGTCCGGATGGCCGCGCCGTCGAGATCCAGATTCGTACGGTGGAGATGCATCAGCGCGCCGAGTACGGCGTCGCAGCGCACTGGAAGTACAAGCAGCGGCAGAGCGACGCCACCACAAGCTCGAACGACATGGCGTGGCTCGCCCACATTTCTGACTGGCAGGCAGAAACCGAAGACCCCAGCGAGTTCCTCGACGCGCTGCGATACGAGATCGGGGCGAAGGAGGTCTACGTCTTCACGCCCAAGGGTCGGGTGATCGGCCTACCGGCCGGGGGAACGACGGTCGATTTCGCTTACGCCGTACACACCGAAGTCGGGCACCGGACGATGGGCGCTCGGGTGAACGGGCGGCTCGTTCCGCTCGAGACCGAGCTGCAAAATGGCGACGTCGTCGAGGTCTTCACGTCGAAAGACCCGAACGCTGGACCGAACAAGAACTGGCTGAGCTTCGTCAAAAGCAAGCGGGCACACAACAAGATCAGGCAGTGGTTCACGAAGGAGCGTCGAGAAGAGGCCGCGGAAACCGGCAAGGTCGAGATCACACGGGCGCTTCGTAAACAGGGGCTTCCACTGCATCAAGTGCTCAATTCAGAGGCACTCCAGCAGGTGGCTCTACAACTGCGTTACGCCGATGTCACGGCCCTCTACGCCGCGGTCGGTGAGGGGCACGTCTCTGCACAGTCGGTGGTGGAAAAAGCGACCGCACTGCTCTTCGATGAGCAGACCTCTACGGAGCCCGCACTCGCGACACTGCCAATCATTGAGACCCCTCGAGTCGCAAAATCGTCTGATACGAGCGGGGTCATGGTCAAGGGCGCATCCGATGTCCTGGCAAAGCTCGCAAAATGCTGTACGCCCGTGCCGGGTGACGAGATCCTTGGTTTCGTCACGAAGGGGCAGGGCGTATCGGTGCACCGCACGGACTGCCACAATTTCATTGAGCTCCGCAAGCAGGAGGAGCGCGTCGTCGAGGTCGAGTGGGCTCCAACACCCAAGAGCGTCTTCCTCGTTCACATCCAGGTCGAGGCATTGGACCGGTCTGGCCTGCTCTCTGATGTGACCCGGGCTCTTTCCGATCATCACGTCAACATTTTGTCGGCGTCAGTGACCACCTCGACGTCTCGCCTCGCCATCAGCAAGTTTGTTTTCGAGATGGCGAACGCGACCCACCTCGACCACGTACTCAACGCAGTGCGGCGGATCGACGGTGTCTATGATGTCTACCGCGTGACGAACTGATCCGGGCTCAAAGAGCTTCGAGTCGCTGCAGCACGCGACGGTTGTACGGGCGAGGCGTGCCGCTGAGAAACTCCCGCAGGTCTTCGCGGCCGGTCGGGAGCCTGACAAGGATCGTGCGGCAGGCAAGCCGCTCTGTGCGGCCGAACTCCGTGGCCCGAAGCAGGTCGTAGACGGTTCGCAGCGGGGTGGTGACGGCGAGCCCACCAACACGCGAAACCTGCGCCTCCCGAATCTGGTACTGATGCATGCGCACCCCGTCGTCGCGGGGACGGTCGTGAACGCGTCCGCGTACGATGGTGAACTCGAGGATCTGCCCGGGATCCCTCGTGGCACCCCAGATCCATGCAGCAGTCCTGTGCACCGCGATACCGTCGCCGTCGAAACAGCGGGAAATCGCGGCCGCACGCACGCTCGGGGTCTCCGGCCAGGACACGAGCCGTATCCCCGGACCGCATCTGACCGCCGTACCCTGAATCAGCGCTGCCGACTGCAGTGCCACGGGCCATCGATCGAGCCGAGGCGGGACCGGTACAGCCCGTCTCGGTCGTGGGCGGGAGTGAAGTGCATGGGGCGTCATGCCTCAATACTGCGACACGTTACACTGGCACGCCAGAGTAGATGTCGCCCTGTGGATAACTCACACCCGACGGGGTGTGGTGTGCGCGCACCGCAGCTGTCGATTGCTTCACCGTCGGGGCCTAATCACCGATTGCGGCGAGCCAAGACCGCTGTGTCGAGAGCTTCGCCTCGACCTCGGTGACGGCCTGCGCCTCACCTGCGGACTTCGCTGCGGCGAGTTCGGATTCGAGTTCAGCGATCGATGCCTCGAGCTGTCCACGAAGACCCTCGCTCCGTGCCTTTGTCTCCGGGTTCGTGCGGCGCCAGTGATCGTCTTCGAGACCCTTCACATGGTCCTCGATCTGGCGGAGCCGGCCCTCGATCTCGCGCAGCGACTCCCTTGGAACCCGGCCGACCTCGTCCCAGCGTAGCTGCACCTCCGTGAGCTGCTTTCGTGCTCGGGCGTGGTCCTTCTCCTCCAGGATTCCTGCCGCACCGTCCAACATCTCCTGCTTCGCGACCAGGTTTGCGGCGTACTCCTCGTTGGTCTGCGCGACGTCCGCAGCCTTCGCCTGGTACAGCACATCCCCGGCGGCCTTGAAGCGCGCCCAGAGCTGGTCGTCGAGCTTCCGGCTGGCCCGACCCGCAGCTTTCCAGTCGTCGAGTAGCGCGCGGTAGGCCGGAATCCCATCCATGCCGCGCGGCGCAAGTGCCTCCGCAGCGGCGATGATACGTTCCTTGCGCTGTCGGACTTCCTTGTTGGTCGCATCCATTTGCGCGAAGTGCGCCCGCCGTGCGGAGTCAAAGGTCTGACGAGCGGTGCGGAAGCGCTTCCAGAGTGCGTCCGCCTGAGACTTCGGTATCTGCGGACCCGTCCGCTGCGCGGTCTGCCAGTCAGAAAACAGCGTCTCGAATGCCTGGCTGGTGTCCTTCCAGCGGATTGAAGCCGCTGGCTGCGCCGCGAGACGCTCCGCCTCGGCCGCGATGGCCTCGCGCTTCGCGATCGCCTCCTGTCGGGCGGATTCCCGCTCCGCCTGCTGCTTCTCACTCAGCTCGGCGGTCTTCCCGGCCAGCTTTTCGACGCGCGCCCGCAGCGCAGCGATATCTCCGACTGCGGCGGGTTCGACCAGTTGGGCTTGAAGCCGCGCGACCGAATCGGCGGCAGATTCATCCGCGGTTCCCCGTGCGACACGCGCCTCGAGCAGCGTGATCTGCCCGTCGAGGTCGGCAAACTTTCGTTCGAAGTAGGCCAGTGCCTCCTCGGGTGTGCCATCAGGGAAGGAGCCGACAGCGCGTTCTCCGTTTTCCTCGCGCACATAGACGGTGCGGTCTTCATCGACTCGGCCCCAGGGGGTTGCGTTGCTCGCTTCACTCACCGTTCTGCTCACCTGTCATGTGTGGGTCGGCATACCGACCGCTTTCGGGAATAGACCCCTCCACTATGCCACAGCTGGTTGTCCGACCTGCTCGGTACCATGGGCTTCGTGGAATCCAAATCCGGCAGCTCGTCGACCGCACCTCTCGCGGTTCGGATGCGACCGCGCTCACTGGACGAGGTGGTGGGACAGCAGCACCTGCTGCGGCCGGGTTCCCCGTTACGAGTACTCGGCTCGGATCAGACCTCCGGCGCCGGCGCGGTATCGATCATTCTGTGGGGGCCGCCGGGCACAGGGAAGACCACGATCGCGCAGGCGATCGCACATTCGAGCGGGCGTCGGTTCGTCGAGCTTTCGGCGGTGACCGCCGGCATCAAGGATGTACGTACGGTCATGGACAAAGCGCTCAACGACCGTGACCTTTTCGATGTTTCGACGGTTCTCTTTCTCGACGAGATTCACCGCTTCACGAAAGCGCAGCAGGATGCGCTGCTTCCTGGCGTCGAGAACGGCTGGGTCACCCTGGTCGCGGCGACCACCGAGAACCCGTCGTTCTCCGTCATCAGTCCACTGCTGTCGCGTTCGCTCCTCCTCACCTTGGAGTCACTGTCCGACGAAGACCTCCGCGTTCTCCTGCGCCGCGCGGTCTCCGACGCCCGCGGCCTCGCAGGTGCTGTCGAGCTGGAAGAGGAGGCGCTCGAGGCGATCGTCCAGCTCGCATCCGGCGATGCTCGCCGAGCGCTGACAACGCTCGAAGCTGCGGGAAGCTCTGCGCTGGCCTCGACGGTGCCCTCAGCAGAGAGTGCCGGTCCCGTACCCGTCACCGCAGAGGTCGTCTCGGCTTCGGTAGACCGTGCGCTCCTTCGCTACGACCGCAACGGCGACCAGCACTACGACGTCATCAGTGCGTTTATCAAGTCTTTGCGCGGTTCTGATCCCGACGCGGCGCTGCACTACCTCGCCCGAATGATCGAGGCGGGCGAGGATCCTCGCTTTATCGCGCGCAGGCTCATGGTCCACGCCGCCGAGGATGTGGGTATAGCTGATCCTCGCGCGCTGCAGATCGCGGTGGCTGCGGCGGAAGCGACGCAACTCATTGGGCTTCCCGAGGCGAGACTTCCACTCGCAGAGGCCACGATTTATATCGCTACCGCTCCTAAATCGAATGCGGTGATATCGGCAATCGACTCGGCAATCGCGGATGTGCGCGCGGGGCGCTTCGGAGCGGTGCCCGTGCACCTGCGTGATGCCCACTACCCGGGTGCGAAGCGGCTCGGGCACGGCAAGGGGTATCGCTACCCTCACAGCGACCCTCGCGGCGTGGTGCCGCAGCAGCACCTCCCAGATGAGCTCATCGGGCGCCGGTACTACGAGCCCACCACGCACGGTGGCGAACGCGAGATCGCCGAGCGTCTCGAGAAGATCCGACGGATCACCGAACCGTGATAAGGTAGTCGCTGGCCAACACCGCCTCCGATGCAGGCTGCAGTCGGGGTGATGGTGGCAGTCGCCCAGTAGCCGGGTTTCTGCAGTGGTCGTTCCCTCACCGAAGACGGTTCGTTGCGTCGCGTGCATCACTCGTGGATGCGGGCGCAACATGGCCGAGAGAACACGCGGGCCGGAGATTCCGGCCTTGCAACAGAAACCCGAAAGGAACCACGTGTCGACTACGTCACGCACCCGGTCCAAGACTCGACTTTCCCGCTCGCTCGGGATTCCGCTGACCCCGAAGGCTGCACGCTACCTCGAGAAGCGTCCGTACGGCCCGGGCCAGCACGGACGCACCAAGCGCAAGAGCGACAGCGACTACGCCGTCCGTCTGCGGGAGAAGCAGCGGCTCCGGGCACAGTACGGCATCCGTGAGAAGCAGCTCGTTATCGCGTTCAACGAGGCTCGCCGCCACGATGGCCTGACCGGTGAGAACCTCGTCGAGCTGCTGGAGATGCGCCTCGACGCACTCGTGCTCCGCGCCGGTTTCGCACGGACGACCGCGCAGGCACGTCAGATGGTCGTGCACCGTCACATCCTCGTTGACGGCAAGATCGTCGACCGCCCCTCGTACCGCGTCAAGCCGGGACAGCTCATCCACGTCAAGGAGCGCTCCGAGGGCACCGAGCCCTTCCAGGTGGCGGCTGCTGGCGGTCACGCCGAGGTGCTGCCTCCGGTTCCGGGCTACATCGAGGTCGAACTCGACAAGCTGCAGGCGCGCCTGCTGCGCCGCCCGAAGCGCGCAGAGGTCCCCGTGACCTGTGACGTGCAGTTGGTCGTCGAGTACTACGCGGCTCGCTAGGCGAGACGCGTAGTACTCGGGTCGCGAAGCGACACAGCAGACACTGCGTTCGGCGGGAGCGTCAGCTCCAGCCGCTACGCGGCTCGCTAAGCGACTCAGCCGACACTCCGTTCGGCGGGTGCTAGTTGAAGGGGGCGGTGGATTTCCACCGCCCCCTTCTTCGTCTCGGGCATCACTGTGACAGGTCGCAGTGCGCGGTGACTGGCGAATAAGTGCCCTCTTGTTGGACTTCTCGGGTGCTTTTCTGCCGCTCACCGCGGAGCCGCGTCACGCCAGACGGCCCGTGTTGCATGCGCCTGCCGTTGGCGCTCACCCGCTAAGCTGGGGTGTGCTTCTCAAGCGCGACGGCCTGTTGCGCTCCGACGTTCGCAGGAGGATCGGGATATGCGCAGACTGATGTGGGTGCTCGGCGGCGTGGTACTCGGCTTCGTCGCAGCTCACTTCGTCAATCAGACCCCGGAGGGGCAGCGCTTCTTCGATCGCGTCAACCGTGGTGTCGACGAGTTCGGTCGGGCGTTTGCTACCGGATACCACGATGCGGAGAGTGAGCTCCAGTCGGCGATCGACGATGTCGAGACTCGACTGCAGCGCCTCGAGCAGAAGCAGTGATCCGGATCCCTCGCTTCAGGTCATCCGGACCGTATAGGACATTGCACCACGAACAGGATCAGGATGCAGACAGCTGAAATCCATCGCCGCTGGCTCGACTTCTTTGAGAAGCGGGGGCACACCGTCGTCCCGTCCGCATCGCTGGTGAGCGACGACCCCAGTCTGATGTTCACGGTGGCCGGTATGGTGCCGTTCGTCCCATACCTTTCGGGGTTGGTTCCTGCACCGTATCCTCGCGCGACGAGCGTGCAGAAGTGCATCCGCACGAACGACATTGAAGAGGTGGGCAAAACCCCTCGTCATGGCACGTTTTTTCAGATGTGCGGCAACTTCTCGTTCGGTGACTACTTCAAAGAGGGTGCGATCAAGCTCGCATGGGAACTCCTCACGTCGCCTGAAGACGACGGTGGTCTCGGCTTCGATCCGGCTGATCTCTGGGTGACCGTCTACGAAGAAGATGACGAGGCGATCGCGCTTTGGAAGGAGCACTCCACTCTTCCAGACGAGCGTATCCAGCGACTCGGAAAAGATACCAACTACTGGTCGACTGGACAGCCTGGCCCGGCCGGACCGTGCAGCGAGATCTTCTTCGATCGCGGCCCAGCGTACGGCGTCGACGGCGGCCCCGCGACAGATGACGACCGCTACGTCGAGATCTGGAATCTCGTCTTCATGCAGTACCAGATCACCGATGTGAAGTCGAAGACCGATTTCACGATCGTTGGCCCGCTGCCGAAGCAGAACATCGATACGGGCTTGGGTCTCGAACGGGTGGCGTTCATCAAGCAGGGCGTCGACAACATGTACGAGATCGATCAGGTCCGGCCGGTACTTGACCGCGCTGCCGAACTCTCGGGCAAGGTCTACGGCGAGAACCACGAGGATGATGTGCGCCTGCGAGTGATCGCGGATCACGTTCGCTCTGGCCTCATGCTGATCGCCGACGGAGTGACGCCGTCGAATGAGGGGCGCGGCTACATCCTGCGCCGGCTGCTTCGACGCGTGGTCAGGTCAATGCGGCTCCTCGGCTTCGAGGGCCCGAGTTTTGCAGAGCTGTTCCCTGCGTCGCGCGATGCGATGCGGGATGCGTACCCCGAAGTTGCAACCGACTTTGATTTCATCTCGCGGGCGGCTTACGCCGAGGAACGCGCGTTCCTCCGCACCCTCGCCTCGGGCAGCCAGATTCTCGACGCCGCGATTGACTCTGCGGCTCGCGATGCTTCTCCGGTTTCGGGCGATACCGCCTTCCTGCTGCACGACACCTACGGATTCCCGATCGAGTTGACGCTCGAGATCGCGGAGGAAGCCGGTGTTCCGGTTGACCGCGGGGTGTTCACGACGCTCATGCAGGAGCAGCGTGACCGCGCGAAGGCGGATGCGCAGGCGAAGAAGGGGCAGCGCGCTGACCTTGGCATCTATCAGGAGCTGCGGGCGTTGGGTGAGACCTCGTTCGTCGGCTACGACGAGTTGCACCATGAGAGCCGGGTGCTGGGTCTTCTCGTCGACGGCGTGTCGGTCCGTGAGGCGCATGAGGGGCAGATCGCTGAGCTCGTGCTCGCCGAGACGTCGTTGTGGGCGGAATCGGGTGGTCAGGACGCCGACCAGGGCCTGATCGTGGGGGACGGCTTCGAAGCTGAAGTCCTGGATGTTCAGAAGCCGGTGTCCGGACTGATCGTGCACACCGTACGGGTGAAGGTGGGAACGATTGGGCTCGATGCCCGCGCCGAAACGCGCGTCGACGCCGACTATCGCAGGGGGGCGGCGCAGGCTCACTCGGGCACGCATATCGTTCACGCTGCCCTGCGTGACGTGTTGGGGCCGAACGCGCATCAGTCGGGCTCTTACAACCGGGCCGGCTACCTGCGCCTCGACTTCACGCACAGCGACGCTTTGTCTCCGGAAACGAAGAGCGAGATCGAGGAGATCTCGAACCTCGCGATCCGCTCCGATTTCGAGGTCCTGACGCGCGAGATGTCACTGGACGAGGCCAAGGAATTGGGGGCGATGGCCCTGTTCGGCGAGAAGTATGGAGACCGCGTGCGCGTGGTCGATATCGGTGGCCCGTGGTCGCGCGAGCTGTGCGCCGGTACGCACGTCTCGAGTTCTTCAGAGATCGCGATGATCAATCTCATCGGGGAGAGTTCGGTCGGTTCGACGAATCGACGGATCGAATCCCTGGTCGGTATCGAAGCATTTCGAAATTTCGCTGCAGAGCGGGCGATTGTTCAGCAGCTCACGAGCGGGTTGAAGGTGCCGCGGGCCGAACTCGTTGCGAAGGTGCAGGACCTGGGGGCGCAGCTGCGGGGAGCGGAGAAGCGTATCGCCGCGATGGAATCCGAGAAGCTCGCGGGCCGTGTGCCCGAGCTCGCCGCATCGGCGGAAGAGGTTGCTGGGGTGCGCGTGGTGTTGCAGTCGCTCGGCCGGGTGGCCTCAGCGGACGATGTGCGGGGCCTCGCCGTGCAGGTACGGGACCGACTCGGCGGTGAGGCCGGTGTGGTGGTTCTCGCGGGAGAGATCCTCGGTGAGGGTTCGGCGGCGAAGCCAGTCCTCATCGCAGCGACGACCCCGGCGGCGAGGGATCGAGGGATCCGCGCCGGCGATCTCGTGAAGCTCGGAGCGGGCGTGCTGGGCGGTGGGGGCGGCGGAAAGCCTGACCTCGCGCAGGGCGGTGGTGCCGATCCGGAGAAGATCGGTGATGCCCTCGACAGCATCCGGCGGAGCCTCGCAGGCTAGTGCGAAGCGGAGTTCGGCTGGGGGTCGATGTGGGCCGGGCCCGCATCGGCGTGGCGAAGTGCGACCCCCACGGCATGCTGGCGACGCCG
Organism: Leucobacter sp.; assembly: GCA_041655455.1. Lineage (GTDB taxonomy): Bacteria > Actinomycetota > Actinomycetes > Actinomycetales > Microbacteriaceae > Leucobacter. The sequence continues at coordinate 14,779 of JBBAFK010000009.1, forward strand.
GTCGAGACGGTACCGCGTGACGCTCACGGTGACGCTGACCTGCGCCGTATCGAGGAGATCGGGCGTGAGGAGGGCGCGGTCGAGATCGTCGTCGGTCTGCCGATCAACTTGCAGGGCCGGCGGACGGCGTCCACCGACGATGCAGAGCAGTTTGCCCGCCGGCTCGCCGACCGGCTCGCGGCTGCACTGGTGCCGGTCAGGCTCGTTGACGAGCGGCTGTCGACCGTGGCCGCCCAGAGCCAACTGCGCGAGGCGGGTCGCCGCAGCCGAGGCAGCCGCACAGTCATCGATCAGGCAGCCGCAGTGGTGATATTGCAGCACGCGCTGGACGTCGAACGATCTTCGGGTACGCCGCCCGGGCACAGTGTGGACAGCGCCGCATCGGGCGGAGAGGGTGGCACAGCGTGAAGGCTCAGAGGCGCGGACGGCGTACGGCGGTTCGGATTCTCATCTCCCTGCTCGTAACGGCGCTCCTGCTGGGTGGGCTCGCAATTGCGGCCGGCGCCCTCTGGTCTGAGTACGGTGATCGGATCTCCCAGGCGATGGGGTGGACTTCGAATGACTACGAGGGGGACGGGCACGGTGATGTCCTCATCGTGATCAGCAGCGGCGAATACGGCGACGTCGTCGCTCAAACGCTGGCGGATGCGGGCGTCGTGAAGACTCAGGAGGGGTTCTACGAGCTTCTGCTCGCGCAGGATCCCGAGGTGGAGTTCCTGCCCGGTTCGTACCGATTGAAGTTCGAGATGAGCGCCCAGGCGGCCCTCGACGCGATCCAGAACCCCGAGAACCGACTGGCGTTCACCGCGATGATTCCCGAGGGGAAGACGGTCGACCAGACGCTTGAGATCATCGCCGCGGGCGCGGACATTCCCCTCGAGGAACTGCAGGATGCCGCTCAGGATCCTTCGCGCTTTGGCCTTCCCGCCGGTATCGACAGCCTCGAGGGTTGGTTGTTCCCGGCGACCTACGAGTTCGAGGATTCGACGACCGGCGCGGAGGCGATCCAGCGACTCGTTTCCGAGCAGAAACGCGTGCTCGACGAGTTCGGTATCGCTGAAGACGATCGAGAGCGAGTGCTCAACATCGCAGCCATGATTCAGCGAGAAGCCGGCCGACTCGAAGATTTCGGACGAGTCTCCGCAGTGATTCACAACCGGCTGGGGCAGGGCATGCGACTGCAGATGGACTCGACGGCGCAGTACGGGATGGGGCACCATACCGACGGCAGCGTCTGGTCGACGAACGAGGCGCTCACCGATGACAACCCCTGGAACACCTACGTCCATGAAGGGCTGCCGGTCGGACCGATCGCGAATCCTGGAAGGGACGCGATCGCGGCTGCACTGAACCCGGAGGCGGGAGACTGGCTCTTCTTCGTCGCCGTGAACCTCGACACCGGTGAATCCGTATTCTCGACAACGGTCGAGGAACACGAGGCAGCGGTCGCACAGCTCAACGAGTGGTGCCTCGCGAACCCCGGGAAGGGGTGCTGACGTGCTCCCGGAACAAGCCGCACTTGCCGTCCTCGGGTCACCGATTGCGCACTCCAAGTCTCCGGCGATCCACGCTGCCGCTTACCGCCGGCTCGGACTCGATTGGACGTACGGGCGAGCCGAGCTGCAGCCCGACGATCTCGCTACATATCTGGCGGACCGCAGTTCGGGGTGGCGCGGGTTCTCCCTCACAATGCCGCTGAAGGAGGAGGCGGCACGGCTTTCCGGGCTCCTAGACCCTGTCGCCGAGGAGAGCGGCGTCGTCAACACGCTGCTGCGTCTGGACAGTGAGGCGACCCCGTGGGCGGGTTTCAATACCGACGTCGGCGGACTCGCCGCGGCCCTCGAGATTGCGGGGCTGGACGTATCGAGCACCGTGATCATTGGATCGGGCGCGACCGCGGTGTCTGCAATCATGGCTGTGCGTCGTCTCGGGGCGGCGCACGTGGATATTCTGGCGCGAAACGTACCGGCCACCAGCGATTTGGTTGCGCGCTTCGGCGACACCCGAGAGCCGGGGGGCACTCCGCTGCACGTCGTTGGCACGCCGCTGCGGCCAAACGAGCCCGCCGTGTTCGGGGTCGTCATGCCTCGCCCAACGCTTGTGATCTCGACACTTCCCGGACCGGCTGCCGCAGAGACACAGGTTCCCGCTGAGCTCTTGGACGCGCCGCTGTTCGACGTCGCCTACGAGCCTTGGCCATCTCCGTTTGCGCTGCGGTGGCGAGAGGGTGGGGGAGTCGCGATCCCCGGCGTGGAAATGCTCGTGGAGCAGGCGATCCTACAGATTCGAATTTTCATGAACGGCGACCCCGGGGCAGTGCTCCGTAACGAGGACGACGTACGGGCGTCGATGCGGGCGGCTGCGGGCCTCTGAAACTTCCGCGTTCACGCCCGACAGCTACGGTGTGGAATGATGGACCTCATGCTGCGTTGGCTCACGGCCGGAGAATCTCACGGCCCCGAACTCATTGCCGTCCTCGAAGGGCTGCCTGCCGGCGTCCCCGTATCGCTCGAAGGGATCCGTGAAGACCTCGCCCGCCGGAAGCTCGGCTACGGTCGCGGTTCGCGGATGAAGTTCGAACAGGACGAGTTGCACCTCTCCGGCGGCGTCGTGCAGGGCGTGTCGATCGGCGGCCCTGTCGCGATTCGGATCGGCAACACCGAGTGGCCGAAGTGGACCGAGGTGATGTCGGCGGAGCCGACCGAGCTTTCGGAGCGTTCCCGCGGCAGGGGGGCACCGCTCACGCGACCCCGCCCCGGTCACGCCGATCTCGTCGGCATGCAGAAGTACGGGTTCGAGGAAGCACGCCCGGTGCTCGAGCGGGCGAGTGCGCGCGAGACGGCCGCCCGGGTCGCACTCGGGGCGGTCGCGCGCGCATTTCTCGCGGAACTCGGAATTCGCCTGGTCAGCCACACGCTGTCGATGGGCGAGGTGCGCGTTCCCGAGGGGTCACCGGTCCCGACCCCCGATGATGTTGCCAGGCTCGACGCTGACCCGCTGCGCTGCTTCGACGAAGCGACGAGCGCCCGCATGGTTGCGGAGGTGGACGACACGAAAAAGTCGGGGGATACCCTCGGCGGAATTGTCGAGGTACTCGCGTACGGGTTGCCTCCGGGGCTCGGATCCTACGTGCACTGGGACCGCCGGCTCGACTCACGACTCGCCGGCGCACTCATGGGAATTCAGGCGATCAAAGCTGTCGAGGTCGGTGACGGGTTCGAAACCACCCGCCGCAGAGGATCAGCGGCTCACGACGAGCTACACCTCGAGAATGGACGCATTACGCGGGACACTGATCGCGCAGGTGGCATCGAAGGTGGCATGACGACCGGACAGGTGCTCCGTGTGCGCGCGGGCATGAAGCCGATCGCCACGGTTCCCCACGCGCTTCCGACCATCGACACCGCGACCGGTGAAGAAGCGAAGGCTCACCATCAGCGCAGTGACGTCTCGGCGGTTCCAGCCTCGGGTGTTGTCGCGGAAGCGATGGTGGCGTTGATTCTCGCCGATGCAGTGGTGGAGAAGTTCGGGGGCGATAGCCTGACGGAAACCCGACGCAATCTCGATGCGTATCTCGCATCGATCCCGGAACGCCTCGCGACCGTCGTCGAGTCGTGATTCTCGGGCGCCGCGCCGTGCGATCCGCCGATTTTCCCGACCCGGGCAGCTCGTCACCGAAGCCCGGACCGCCTCCGGCGAGCACGGCCGATCGTCGCCCGGCCGCTGAAGAATCGAGCGGTAACCGAACATCTGCGACGGGTTTGCCGCGGGCTTCTGCTCCGAAGTCTCGGCGCCGTCGCCGTCGGCGTAGGCGTGGAGCTCTGCCGGATCGGGCGATCGTCTTCGTGGGGCCCATGGCCGCGGGGAAGACCAGCCTCGGCAAACGCGTTGCACGAGAGCTCGGGGTACCGTTCATCGACACCGACGCTGTGATCGTCCGCGAGCACGGCGCCATCACGACGTTCTTCGAGGAGCACGGCGAGGAGGCGTTCCGGCGCGTCGAGGCGGAAGTGATCGCGAATGAGCTAGCCGCCCACGGTCCGCGCATCGTCGCGCTCGGTGGCGGAGCCGTTCTCACGGCGAGCACTCGAGACCTGCTGCGTGAGCACCCGGTCGTGCTGCTCATGACGACGCAGGAGGCGGTCCTCCGAACGGCAAATATTGCGCGGCGCCCGCTTCTGCGGGACGATCCGGAAGCTTGGGGGCGAATCCTTGAAGCACGACGCCCCCTGTACGAGGAGGTCGCCGATATCACGTACCGGACCGATCGCGCCACGAAAGAACAGCTCGCACGGAAGATCGCGCACTGGGCACGAACCGGCCCGAGACGACACCGGGGTGCAAGCCGTCTCGGCGACAACGGGGAACGCGGCGATCGCGGAGCACAGTCACGGCCAGGAGAGAAGTGACCGAATCGATGCGCACCCACCTGACGCGCTGGACTACTGAAGCAACGCAGATGACCAAGGAGCACGAATGACTGAGACGCCCACACTCATCGAGGTGACCGGAGAGAGCGAATACACCGTCACCGTCGGTCGTGGAGTGATCGACCTGGTGCCTGAGGCACTCGGCGATCGCGTATCTCAGGTGTTGATTGTGCACACGGCGACCGTCGGGAAGCTCGCCGACGAGCTGCGGGCGTCACTGCAGGAGCGATACAGCCAGGTGCTGCTGGCGGAGGTGCCCGATGCCGAGGCCGCGAAGCGGGTCGAGGTCGCGGCGTTCTGCTGGCAGATCATGGGGCAGGCGGATTTCACCCGGACCGATGCCGTGATCGGCCTCGGCGGGGGTGCCGTCACCGACCTCGCAGGGTTTGTCGCGGCGACCTGGCTGCGGGGCGTGAAACTGGTGCAGATCCCGACGACCGTGCTCGCGGCGGTCGACGCGTCGGTTGGTGGGAAGACCGGAATCAACACCGCGGAGGGCAAGAACCTCGTCGGCAGCTTCTACGCGCCGGCGGCGGTGATCTGCGACCTCGAACTTCTGTCGACGCTCCCGCGGAACGAGATTCTCGCCGGGTTTGCTGAGGTCGCGAAGTGCGGGTTCATCGCGGAGCCGGAGATTCTCGATCTCTTGGAGTCGAACGTGGATCGGGCCACCGACCCGACAACGCCAGAGTTCAGGCGCGCGATCGAACTCGCGATTAGCGTGAAGGCGCGGGTCGTCTCGGAAGATTTCCGTGAGGGCGGCCTCCGGGAGATCCTGAACTATGGTCACACCCTCGGGCACTCAATCGAGCATGCCGAGCGTTACCAGTGGCGGCACGGCGTCGCGATCTCGATCGGGATGATGTTCGCGGCCGAGCTGGGGAGGATGGCCGGATCACTGTCGGATGAAGCGGTCGAGCGGCACCGCAGGGTGCTCTCGTCGCTCACGCTTCCGCTCACGTATCCGGCCGGACGCTGGCCCGGGTTACTTGCGGCGATGCAGCGCGACAAGAAGGCCCGCGCAGGGATGCTGAGGTTCATCGTCCTCGACGACATCGCGAAGCCGCGAGTGCTCGCCGGCGTTGATGAGTCCGTACTGCAGTTCGCGTACCAGGAGATCGCGAGCTGACCGACGAGACGCCTCGAGTGACGTCGGAATGATTGCGGGCGGGTATCAGGGGAGCCGGAATCCCTGGCCGTCGAGGATCAGGGCGAGCACTCGCCGATCGCCGGGATGCATGATGCTCTCGATGAATCTCGACAGGGCGAGGTCGAGTGAGACGGCGCCGGCACTTCTCGAGACTTTCTGGAGAATTGCGACGAGGGTGCGCGGGGCGAGCACGGACTCTTCGAGTCCTGGTCGACCGTCGATCTCCTGTTCCGTGCCGACGTAGTCCCCGAACCCCGGCCCGTGAGCTCCCGCGAAGACCTGCTGACTGATGAAGGCGGCCCGAGCTACCCGCGCGAGAGCATCAACCGAGATCCCGGAGGGAAGCTCACCGTGGTCGTCAGCGACAGCTGCTGCCGCGATAAGCCCATTTTCCACCGGAAACTCCTCGAAGGGCCGGCCCGAGTCAGGGTAGTGCACGCGGTATCCGTTCGCGCCGAATCGGTTGACGAGTTCGGCGCTTAATCGTTCGAGCCCGCGGTAGCGGTGCGGCGTCTGCTCGTTCGCGGTCGCGAGGATCGCGAAACCCGGCGCGACGCGCACTCGGCGGCCCAGATCCTCTTGCACGCCGAGCTCATCACCCGGTCTGAGCTGGAGTATCCGGTTCAACCGCTTCAGAAACTCTGCCGGCATAGCATTTATCTCGTCAAGGATGACCGGACGACCCTCGGTCATGGCGCGCAGGAGGGGGCCAGGTACGAACACGCTCGTCGTGGCACCACCATCGGCTCGCAGCTCGTGCGAGCCGATGAGCTGAGCGCTCGTGATGTCGCCGTAGCCGGACACGAGCTCGGGTTCACGTCTGACCCCGTTCCGGGAGAGGTGCTCGGCGAGTGCCGTCTTCGCGCCACCGGTCTCTCCCACGAGGAGCACCGGATCGCCGCGTCTGAGCGCCGGGAGTGCCTCGGCGATGATGCCGCGCATCTGCTCGGTCAGCAGGAGGCCGTCGTCGAGTTCGCGCTTCGCATCGCGGATGCGCGAAGCGCCGAGGGCATCGAGCACGCCGTCCCGCCGCGCGGCGCTCGTGATTCCGTCCTGCCAGTCGGGGGTGTGAGACCGTTCCGCCTCGGCTCGAAGCTTCGTGATGCGCAGCCGCTCCGAGGCGGTAAGCGCCCGTCCGGAGGCCGCGGCGCCCGCGACGATCGCGTCCGCCTGTCCGCGAAGCTCAATGAGCCGACGCTCCTCCACGCGAGCCTGCGCTGCCATACGAAGCACACGTGCACGTTCCTCGAGTGCGGCGATCACCGCGGAGCGCGCGGAGGGGTCAGAGTCGAGCGAGACCAAGCGCCCGCGCAGCACCTCGAGATCGGCTGCGTGGCTCGCAGCGGCACGTCCAGCGACGCCAGCAGTGAGGTGATCGCTGTTGCCGTGCTCACCGTGTGCGGCCTTGAGCGCACGGGTCACGAGCCGCATTTCCGCGCTGATTTCACGCGCTTCGGCGACCGCGGGATGCACGTCGTGGGGAGGCATGCCGCCACGCTACCACTCGTGCGCGTGAGTGCTCGGGAGCAGAGACGGAACTCTCGAAGGCGGGAGAGGAGACCGAGATCATTAGGCTGAGAACATGACGACGGCCGACTGGTTAGATTCGGGGCTGCGCGAGGGGCTGCGAGCGACCGGATCAATCCTCGGCGTGTCCGTGCAGGTGACCGACGGTGATGCGTGGGAGCTCTCGGATGCCGGGCTGGAGATCGGCCTTGGCTGGTATGCGGCACGCGGGCACGGTGAGCAAGAGGCGCTCGCACTCGCGATGCTGCAGCTGTGGGAGGGTCCGCGAGCAGCGGTTCTCACGCCCGAGCGTAGTCGCCGCTTGGGCGCACTCTCGCGCCGCTCACCGGAGTTGGAACCGCTGAGCACGGCAGTGTCCCGTTTGCAGGCCGCAGCAGACCTGCTGACCGCCATGCCGGCGCTTCGCGAACGGCTCGGGGCCGCGCTGCTGCGAGAGGTCGGCGCAGCCCCCACCGCGCTTCCCCGTCATCTCCAGTGGGTGCACCTGGTGCTCGTGTGTGGAATCACCGGCTCGTCTCCGCTCGGGGATGCCTACGTCGACGAGGTGCTCGTGGAGTGGGGTGAAATTGGGCGGCTCGGCCGAGGGGAATTGGATCCACTGCGGCGCGTGATCGCGACGGATCTCACGCGGTCGACCACGCAACGTCTCGAGCGCGCCCTGACCCTGCTCGAGCCTGCGTATCGCAGGCTGCTCGCGCGTGACCTCGAGGGGCGGGGGATCGCAACACGTGGTGACGGGCCGGTGGACAATAATTCTGCGGAGGATCTGCTCGGCGGTGGCGACGCTGCGGAGCAGGGGGGAAATGAAGCTTCCGAAGCCTCCGCCGAAGACGCCCCCGGTGAGGGTGATGCTCCGACTCAGGCCCCGGAACCATCGGATGATCGCGCCCGTCAGGGGGCAGGAAGACAAGAGGCGGAGGGCTCAGATCTCTTCGCCGCAGAGCGAGCGGGATTCATTGGACGCATTCTGGCGACTCCTCTCGACGGCCACGATGGCCTCCAAGAGCTGCTCAAGGAGCTGCCCACTGATGCTCGCGCGGAACCGGGAGCCGGGGCGGGATCCCCCACTGGAGAACGCCCACGCGAAGCATCCTCCGCTGTGGAGACCCCGCTCGCCGATTACCGGCAACGAGCGGCGCAACTGGCCGGCGAGATCGAGCGAATGCGCAGAGTCTGGGATCGCGTCATCGCGGATCGGGTCTCACTCCGCTCAGTGGCAGGCCGCCGAGCGCTTCCCGCGGGGGAAGAACTCGCCGTGAACGCCCTCGCAAGGGCGCTTGCGCAGGTGCGTGCAGGGATCGCGCGGCCGGACGCCTTTCGCGCGCGCGAGCTGCGTTCCCGGCGCAAGCGTCTCCCCGGCAGCACAGACTATGTGCTACTGGTTGATCGATCCGCTTCGATGCAGGGTCCGATTGCCGAGGCGGCCGCGGATGCAGCACTGATCATGCTCGAGTCGCTCGCCGGCGTGGGCCGAGACATTGCGCACGTGGAGCGCGCGGAACGCACGGAACTCGATCTCGACCTGCGTACCTGCCTCATTGTTTTCGACGCGGCGCCGACGCTCATCAAACCTCTCTCTCGGGGATTGGACGACGGTGCGCGCCGAAGCATGCATGCTGCGATTCGCGCACCACAGGGATCGACGAACGACGCGGCAGCGCTCCGCCTCGCGGCTCATGAACTCGGCTTTGACCGGCCGTCGCCCACCGACTCTCACATGAGCGACCTGCAGTCGGTAGATGGAGTTCGCCGGCGACGGATCCTGCTCCTGGTGAGCGACGGCGGCTCCAACGACCCGCACGCGGCCGCGCGGGAAATCCGGCGGCTGCGTGCTGCGGGGGTTGCGGTGCACGGCATCGGGATCGGCGTGGACGACCTGGCTCACCGCTATGCCCCGACCGGCTATCGGGTCGACGATCCGATCCGGCTGCCAGCAGCCCTCGAAGCCATCGTCCGAGATGAGCTACCGTGAAGAACGTTCAACACGGCGACCAACGAGGGAGACGGCATGGTGCATGACTCGACCGCTGAGGGTGCGCGCCTCGCCCGGCTGCTCTTTCCGGAACTCGCGAATCAGCTCGATGCGGCCCTCGCCCGAAACGTCACGCATGACGCGACAGCGGAATTCGATGCGTGGCTGGATGCCGAGGCCGCGGAGCGACTGAGCGTCGCTGAATTCGACGGCATCGAGGACTCGGAAGTTGCCGACCGACTCGCCCGGGCCTTCGAGACCGCCCGAGTTGTCGCCGGAAAACTCAAGGTGCGTCTCCCAGAAACAGCGGAGTTCATCGGCGCCGGCATGGATCTCGAGTCGATGTCGCACGCACTCACGAACGATCCGACCCTGGAGCCCGTGCCAACCCCGCACGGACTGGGTCATCGGGTGTGGGAGGAGGCCTTCGCCCCGGTGCCGACGTACCAGATCGGCTCCGCTGAGCGGAAGACCGCTTCAGCCGACACGTTGATCCTTGCGAGCGAGGCGGTTCGAGAGTTCCCGAGACTCGATACGGCCCCCTCGACCGTAACAGTCCACTCTGACGGGTGCGCGTGGACGGTCCGACTCATTCCAGCCGCGCAGAAACCACCGTTGCTCGGTCTGGGGTTCGTGCACGGTTCGCACCCCACGCTGCCGGAGATGCTCATGCTCCAGCTCATGCTCCGTGAACGGGGGAGCGACCCGGTCGATCCGGCGAGCTTCACCTGGCTCGCGGGACCCCTCGCCGACGGCCGTCTCGCTGCCCGCCATGTCTTTGACGAGAGCGAACGCGCCGTACGCATCACCTGCCGGGAGATCGGGAGTCAGGGTCCGCACCTCGGTGCGCGCCCGCCGGTGTAGGATGGGTCGTTGCGATCATTCGCCCGTACCCACAGAACTCGGAGAGCACTCGAATGGCAACCTCGAACGACATCAAGAACGGCACCGTGATCAAGGAGAACGGCCAGCTCTGGACGGTGGTCGAGTTTCAGCATGTGAAGCCGGGCAAGGGCGGCGCCTTCGTGCGCACGAAGCAGAAAAACGTCGTCTCGGGGAAGATCATCGATAAAACGTACAACGCGGGAGCGAAGGTCGAGACGGCGAACGTCGATCGCCGTGACTACCAGTACCTGTATCAGGATGGCGCCGACTTCGTCTTCATGGATAAGAGCGACTACGATCAGCTCACCGTCGCCGGAACGGTCGTCGGTGACGCGTCGAAGTGGATGCTCGAAAACCAGGACGTTCAGATCGGCTTGCACGACGGGGAGCCGCTCTACCTGGAGCTTCCCGCAAGCGTGGTCCTTGAGATCACCTACACTGAGCCGGGCCTGCAGGGGGATCGTTCCACAGGGGGCACGAAGTCCGCGACAGTCGAAACTGGCGCCGAGATCCAGGTGCCGCTGTTTCTCAACACCGGCACCAAGGTGAAGGTTGACACCCGGACGGGCGACTACCTCGGCCGCGTCAACGACTAGTGAGTGCACGACGGAAGGCGCGCAAACGCGCCCTCGATATGCTGTTCCAGGCCGATCTGCGCGGTGAGCCGATCGCCGAGGTCGTGCGGGCAGAGGCGGGTCGAGCCGCCGGCGAGCCTGATCGGGCCGCATCCTGGCTCTACGCGAGAGAGATTGTCGACGGGGTCACCGACCACCGCGACGAGATCGACGAGCTGATCATGAGCTACGCCCAGGGCTGGACCCTCGACCGGATGCCGAACGTGGATCGATCCCTGCTGCGTATCGCATCCTGGGAGATCCTCTACAACGACGAGGTGCCGACCGCGGTGGCGATCGATGAAGCTGTCGATCTTGCGAAGGAGTTCTCGACGGATGACTCGGGTCGCTTCGTCAACGGTGTGCTCGGCCGAATCGCGGAGCAGGCCGGTTCGTGACTCACGGCACCGCCGTGCGCTAGACTGGGAGAGTTGCAGCTTTTCTTTAACTGCCGTCCTGTGAGGCGGAGAAGGGAGGCTCGAATATGGGTACGCGAACGGTGCTTGACGGTGCCGAGATCTCGCGGGCGCTGACTCGAATCTCGCATGAAATCATCGAGGCGAACAAAGGTGTGGACGGCCTCGTTCTCGTCGGCATTCCGACCCGAGGAACGTTGCTCGCACGGCGCATCGCGGAGATCATCTCCCGCATCGAAGGCGCAAGGGTTCCGGTAGGATCCCTCGACGTCACCATGTATCGCGATGACCTCGCACAGCAGCCGACCCGCACACCTCGACCCACCGAGATGCCAGTCGCCGGAGTCGACGACGCCGTCGTCGTGCTCGTTGACGACGTGCTCTTCTCGGGTCGAACCGTACGTGCCGCACTCGATGCGCTCGGCGATCATGGCCGGCCGAGAGCCGTCCGGTTGGCCGCCCTCATCGATCGCGGCCACCGAGAGCTCCCGATTCGCGCGGACTACATCGGCAAGAATCTCCCGAGTGCGAAGCAGGAGCGCATCTCAGTACGACTGAGTGAGATTGATGGTGAGGATGCCGTGACGATCGGCAGCGGGGACGAGGCCCGCTCGTGAGGCATCTGCTCGACACCCGCACACTCGAGCGCGAACGCGCCATCCTCATCCTCGACACCGCCGAGGAAATGGCCGCGACCCAGCAACGTGACGTCAAGAAGCTCCCCGTCCTGCGAGGGAAGACGGTGGTCAATCTCTTCTACGAGGATTCCACGCGCACTCGCATCTCCTTCGAGGCTGCAGCGAAGCGGCTCTCGGCCGACGTCATCACCTTCAGCGCAAAGGGATCCTCGGTGTCGAAGGGCGAGTCGCTGAAAGACACGGCGCAGACCCTGCAAGCGATCGGCGCAGACGGCGTCGTCATCCGCCACCCCGCTTCGGGCGCCCCTGAGCGACTCGCCAGAAGCGGATGGATCGACGCCGGGGTGCTCAACGCGGGCGATGGCACGCACGAACATCCGACCCAGGCCCTGCTCGACGCCTTCACGATGCGGCGGCGACTGTTCGGAGACACGAGCCGCGGCCGTGACCTCGACGGCGTCTCGGTCGTGATCGTCGGAGACATCTCCCACTCGCGAGTCGCGAGGTCGAATCTTTGGTTGCTGCACGCGCTCGGCGCGAACGTCTCGTTCGTGGCACCCGAGACGCTCGTTCCGTACGGCGCCCGCGAGTGGCCCGTGCAGATTCACCACTCGCTCGATGAGGCGATCCGTGTCGAACAACCCGACGTCGTAATGATGCTGCGCATCCAGAGCGAGCGGATGCACGCGGCGTTTTTTCCGAACGAACGCGAGTATGCGCGCCACTGGGGCTTGGATGATGCGCGCCTTGGCAGACTCACCGAAGAGGCCATCATCATGCACCCGGGCCCCATGAATCGCGGCCTCGAAATCTCGTCCCGTGCCGCTGACTCCGAGCGCTCCACCGTGCTCGAACAGGTCGCGAACGGAGTCTCGGTGCGAATGGCCGCACTGTACCTACTGCTGTCCGGAGAACGAGGAGAGAGCGCATGAGCAACCCCGACATTCTGATTCACGGTGTACGCATCGCGGCCGACCTGAATGAACGAGGAGCCGACGCGATCGATGCGCCCGCAGTCGACCTCAGAATCCGCGACGGAGTGATCGTCGAACGGGCCGACTCCGCAGACGGCGGTATTGAGCCCCGTGCGGGCGAGCAGGTGATTGACGCTGACGGCCAGATCGCACTCACCGGTCTCGTCGATTTGCATACGCACCTGCGAGAGCCCGGTTTCGAGCAGTCGGAAACCGTACTCACGGGCAGCCGGGCCGCGGCCGCCGGCGGATTCACGACCGTTTTCGCCATGGCCAACACCATGCCGGTGCAGGACACCGCCGGGGTCGTGGAGCAGGTCCTGCGTCTGGGTGACGACGCCGGATATGCGACGGTTCGCCCAATCGGCGCCGTCACCGAAGATCTTGCGGGCGAGCGTCTCAGCGAGATCGGAGCGATGGCAAAGTCTCGCGCCGCAGTCCGGGTGTTCTCTGACGACGGCAAATGCGTGCACGACTCGCTCCTGATGCGCCGCGCACTGGAATACGTGAAAACCTTCGATGGTGTGATCGCGCAGCACGCGCAGGATCCAAGACTCACCGAGGGTGCGCAGATGAATGAGGGCGCGCTCTCGAGCGAGCTCGGGTTGAAGGGTTGGCCAGCCGTCGCGGAGGAGTCGATCATCGCCCGCGATGCGCTTCTTGCCGAGCACATCGGAGCTCGACTGCACATCTGCCATCTCTCAACGGAAGGATCCGTCGAGGTCGTCCGCTGGGCAAAGGCGCGCGGCATCGCAGTCACCGCCGAGGTCACGCCGCATCACCTCCTGCTCACCGAGGAGCTGGTGCGCAGCTACGATCCCCGATACAAGGTGAATCCGCCACTGCGCCGCGAACAGGACGTTCTCGCGCTGCGCCGAGCGGTTGCCGACGGCGTGATCGACATCGTCGCGACTGACCACGCGCCACACCCGGTAGAGGCCAAGGAGTGCGAGTGGGACGCTGCGGCGTTCGGCATGGTCGGTCTGGAATCCGCCCTCCCAATTGCTCTTCTCACGCTGGTTTCCGAGGGGCACGCAAGCTGGGCTGAACTCGAACAGCTGCTTTCCCACCGGCCCGCGGCGATCGGAAAGCTCGAAGGACACCCCACATCGCTGAGCGTCGGCGAAGTCGCCGATATCGCACTCTTCGACCCACACGGATCAAGCGCCTTCGGCCTCGACCGGTTGCACGGGCTCAGCGTCAACTCGCCGTACCTCGGCATGGAACTGCCCGGCCGTGTCACGACCACGATCCGGCACGGATACCTGACGCTTGCCGACGGCGAACTCGTGGATCGCGAGACCGTGGCAGCGGCCGCAAAGGCGGCGGCCCGATGAGCGCGTACACACTCGCACTGATCATCGGCGCGCTGGCGATTCCCGCGCTCGGCGGCATGTGGCTCGCCTGGCGCGCCCGAGCCAGGCGAGACGAGGCACTCCTCACCGTGTCTCCGCCGCTCACGGGCACACTGCTTGCCGACTTCCCGCGAGTGACCTACGTTTCGACGACGCCGACCGGGCGTCCCTTCGAGCGGTTAGCGCTTCCGGGCCTCCGGTACAAGGGCTACGCCGAGCTTGCCGTCCACAGCGACGGCGTCTCCGTAGCTGTCACGGGAGAAACCCCGGTGCGTATCCCAGCCGACCAGATCCTCGGCACGTCAACCGCAAGTGGCCGCATCGGAAAGGCCGTCGAGCGAGACGGGCTTGTGCTGCTCCGGTGGCGCCCCGAATCGATGGTCGCCACCGATGGCGATCCCGTGAGCGCGGAGTTCGACAGCGTCGAAGCCAGCTTCCGATTCGCGGATCCTGGCGACCAGCAGCGCTTCGCCGACGCAATCGCCGGTCTCGCCGGCGCAACCATGACTGCACACCCCTTTGACACGACCCAGGAGGACGCGTGACCACGAACACGACCGAAGTGACGTCGCCCCCGGCGACGGCGGTACCCGAAGGTGCCGCCGTGCTGGTGCTGGAGGACGGTTCACGATTCGACGGGCGCGCCTACGGTGCGACCGGACGCACTCTGGGAGAGATGGTTTTCTCGACGGGGATGAGCGGCTACCAGGAGACGCTCACTGACCCTTCCTACGCCGGTCAGATTGTGCTCATGACGGCCCCGCACATCGGCAACACCGGTGTGAATGATGACGACATGGAATCTCGACGGATCTGGGTGTCAGGATTTGTGGTGCGGGATCCTGCGCGACGCATTTCGAACTTCCGCGCGCAGCGCTCCCTCGACGAAGACCTTGTCGCCGACGGGGTCGTGGGAATCTCGAACATCGATACGCGGGCAATCACACGCCGGATCCGTTCGGCCGGTGCGATGCGTGCGGGCATCTTCTCAGGCGAGGACCTTGCGCTCCCTGCCGAAGAGCAATTGAGCCTCGTGCGCGAACAGGCTGGAATGGCCGGGAAGAACCTCTCCGCCGAGGTGTCCACCCCCGAGCGCTACGAACTCGCTGTCGCGAGCGGGGCCACCCGCATCGGCACCATCGCGGTGCTCGACCTCGGGATCAAACGATCCACCGTGCGCTTTCTCGCCGAGCACGGCTTCGATGTCGTCGTCCTCCCGGAGTCGGTCACACTCGAGGAGGTGCAGCGTCTCGCTCCCGACGCGCTCTTCTTCTCGAACGGACCCGGGGATCCCGCGGCGTCCGACCGTCATGTCGCGCTGCTGCAGGATCTCCTCCGAGGAGGGGTACCCTACTTCGGTATCTGCTTCGGCAATCAGCTGCTCGGGCGCGCGCTCGGGTTTGACACGTACAAGCTGCCGTTCGGTCACCGCGGCATCAATCAGCCGGTGGTCGACAAGCGCACGGGGCGGGTGGAGATCACCGCGCAGAACCACGGGTTCGCCGTTGACCTCCCGGTGGAAGGGGAGATCGACTCGCCTGCGGGCTTCGGCCGCGTTCGAGTGAGCCACGTCAGCCTGAACGATCAGGTCGTCGAGGGCATCGAGTGCCTCGATATCCCCGCCTTCTCAGTGCAGTACCACCCTGAGGCCGCCGCCGGCCCGCACGACGCATTCTATCTTTTCGATCGTTTCCGCCAGCTGGTCTCGACCCGTTCCGACCGCTCGACCGGCTCACCCGCCTCGGAGGCCTAAACCATGCCCAAGCGTTCAGACATCAACTCCGTCCTCGTCATCGGCTCGGGACCGATCGTTATCGGTCAGGCTTGCGAATTCGACTATTCAGGCACGCAGGCCTGTCGCGTGCTCCGGGAGGAGGGCGTGCGCGTCATCCTCGTCAACTCGAACCCCGCCACGATTATGACCGATCCCGACTTCGCAGATGCGACCTACGTCGAGCCGATCACGGCCGCCGTGATCGAATCCATCATCGTCAAGGAGCGGCCTGACGCGATCCTTCCGACTCTCGGCGGACAGACCGCGCTCAACGCGGCGATGGAACTCCACGAGCTCGGAGTTCTCGCCAAGCACGGCGTCGAGCTCATCGGCGCGAAGGTCGAGGCGATTCAGCGCGGTGAGGACCGACAGATCTTCAAGGACCTCGTCCTCGAGGCGGGGGCGGATGTCGCCCGGTCGCACATTGCACACACCCTCGAAGAGGCGAAGGAGTTCGCGAAGGATCTCGGTTACCCTCTCGTGGTTCGCCCCTCCTTCACCATGGGAGGCCTGGGCTCGGGCTTCGCCTACACCGAAGAGGAGCTCGTTCGGATCGCCGGTGACGGCCTGCACTACTCGCCGACCAGCGAGGTGCTGCTCGAAGAGTCCATCCTCGGGTGGAAGGAATACGAACTCGAACTCATGCGAGACCAGGCCGACAACACCGTTGTGGTCTGCTCGATCGAGAACGTCGACGCGGTGGGCGTGCACACGGGTGACTCGATCACGGTGGCGCCCGCGCTCACGTTGACCGACCGCGAGTATCAGAAGCTGCGCGACATTTCGATCGACATTATCCGCTCCGTCGGAGTGGATACGGGCGGCTGTAACATCCAGTTCGCTGTGGATCCGAAAACGGGCCGAGTGATCGTCATCGAGATGAACCCGCGCGTCTCTCGCTCCTCGGCACTCGCGTCGAAGGCCACGGGCTTCCCGATCGCGAAGATTGCGGCGAAGCTCGCGATCGGGTACCGACTCGACGAGATTCCGAATGACATCACCCAGAAGACCCCGGCGAGTTTCGAACCCGCGATCGACTATGTGGTGGTGAAGGCCCCGCGCTTCGCGTTTGAGAAGTTCCCCGCGGCCGATGACACCCTCACGACCACGATGAAATCTGTCGGTGAGGCGATGGCGATCGGTCGGAACTTCACGACCGCTCTGCAGAAGTCTCTGAGATCCCTCGAGAAGCGCGGAAGCTCGTTCCACTGGGGCGATCAGCCTCGCAGCGTCGAAGAGCTCCTCGCCACGATCGGCCGGCCGACCGATGGGCGTCTCGTCGATGTGCAGCAGGCACTCCGGCTTGGAGCGTCGATTGAGCAGGTCCACGCGGAGACCGCGATCGACCCCTGGTTCCTTGACCAGATCCAACTCATCAACGAGGTAGCGGAGCGCGTACGCACGGCGCCGCAGATCGCGCACGAGGTGCTTCGCGAAGCGAAGGAGCACGGTTTCTCCGACGAGCAGATCGCCGCGATCCGCGGTGTCTCCGAGTCCGAGATCCGTGGTCTGCGTCACGGGCTCGGGATCCGGCCGGTCTTCAAGACCGTCGACACCTGTGCAGGTGAGTTCCCGGCGCTGACGCCTTACCATTACTCCTCGTACGACCTCGAAACCGAGGTCGAGCCTACGGACCGGAAGAAGATCGTGATCCTCGGATCCGGCCCGAACCGCATCGGTCAGGGCGTCGAGTTTGACTATTCATGCGTGCACGCATCATTCGCTCTCTCGGACGCGGGTTTCGAGACGATCATGATCAACTGCAACCCCGAGACCGTCTCCACCGACTACGACACCTCCGACCGGCTCTACTTCGAGCCGCTCACCCTTGAAGACGTGCTCGAAATCATTCACGCGGAGCAGGCCTCCGGCGAGCTGCTCGGTGTCGTCGTCCAACTGGGTGGACAGACGGCGCTCGGGCTCGCTCAACCGCTCAAGGACGCGGGCATTCCGATCCTCGGCACAACACCCGAAGCGATCGACCTCGCCGAGGAGCGCGGCGCGTTCGCCGGAATTCTCGAGCGTGCGGGTCTTGTCGCACCTCGGAACGGCACCGCGATCGACGAGGAGGGTGCAATTCGGGTCGCCGAGGAGATCGGCTACCCGGTGCTCGTACGCCCCTCGTTCGTGCTCGGCGGCCGCGGGATGGAGATCGTCTACGACACGGAATCGCTCCGCGGCTACTTCGGCCGTATCGAGGGCCACGCACTCGTCGGCCCCGGATACCCGCTGCTCGTCGACCGCTTCCTGGACGACGCGATCGAGATCGACGTGGATGCGCTCTACGACGGTGAACAGCTGTATATCGGTGGGGTCATGGAGCACATCGAGGAGGCCGGCGTGCACTCGGGCGACTCGAGCTGCACGCTGCCGCCGGTGACGCTCGGTCACGACCAGATCGCACGGGTACGCGAGGCGACTCTCGGTATTGCTGAAGGAATCGGCGTGCGTGGGCTCCTGAACGTGCAGTTCGCCATCGGCCAGGGAGTGCTGTACGTGCTCGAAGCGAATCCGCGTGCGTCGCGCACCGTGCCGTTCGTTTCCAAGGCGCTCGGCATTCCGCTTGCCAAGGCCGCATCCCGCATCATGGCAGGGGAGAGCATCCAGGAGCTCATCGACGCCGGATTCCTGCCCGAGCGCGACGGATCCCGTGTGTCGGTCGACGCGCCCATCGCGGTGAAGGAGGCCGTCCTGCCGTTCAAACGCTTCCGCACCAACGATGGCCTTGTCGTCGACTCGCTGCTGGGCCCGGAAATGCGCTCGACGGGTGAGGTCATGGGAATGGATCTCGACTTCCCTACGGCATTCGCAAAGAGCCAGTCCGCCGCGGGTAGCGAGCTGCCGACCTCCGGTACCGTGTTCCTCTCCGTGGCCGACCGCGACAAGCGTTCGATCGTGCTCCCCGCCCTCCGCCTGCAGGAGCTCGGCTATCGCCTGCTCGCAACACAGGGAACACAAGTGGTGCTCGGGCGCAATGGCATCGCCTCCGAGGCCGTGCGGAAGCACTCGGCACACTCCGAGGGTGAGAGCGTCGTCGATCTGATCAATCGCGGTGAGATCGACATGGTGGTAAACACGCCGTCGGGCAGCGCGGCACGCGCCGACGGCTACGAGATCCGTGCCGCCTCGATCGCGGCCGACAAGCCGATCTTCACGACGGTGTCGGAACTCTCCGCGGCCGTGGCTGCGATCTCTGCGCAGAAGAGCGGCTTTGACGTGAAGTCGCTCCAGGAGTATGAGGCGGACCGTGCTGCCGCGCTGAACGGCTCAGCGGACCACCGATGACCGTCACCTCCTTCGGAGACCGGCTCGCGGCCGAATTCGCCGCGAGCCGGCACCTCTGCGCCGGAATCGACCCGCACGCCCCCCTTCTCGCAGAATGGGGGCTCCCGGATGACGCCTCGGGTGCAGAATGGATGGGCCGCACGATCGTCGCTGCAGCCGCCGGTCGGGCCGCCTGCGTGAAACCGCAGGTCGCATTCTTCGAACGCTTCGGCGCCGCGGGCTTCCTCGCTTTGGAGCGCGTGCTCGCCGATGCTCGCGAGGCGAGACTTCTCGTGATCGCCGACGTCAAACGAGGCGATATCGGTTCCAGCTTCGACGCCTACGCCGCCGCCTGGCTGACCCCCGATACTCCGCTGGAGGTCGATGCGATGACCGTTGCGGCGTATCAAGGCTTCGGTACGCTCACCGGTGCCTTCACTCGGCTTCAAGCGCACGGGAAGGGCATCTTCGTTCTCGCAGCGACCTCAAACCCCGAGGCGGCGGAAGTGCAGCTCGCGCGACGCCAGGACGGCCGCACGGTCGCTGCCGCCATGGTCGACGATGCGATCGGCTGGAACGAGCGCGCGGAGGCCGAGGCTGCCGTGGGGTCGGTCGGTGTGGTCCTCGGCGCAACACTCGATCTTTCGCGGTTCGGCATCGACACCACGACCCCGCGTAGCGGCCCGGCGCTCCCGGTCCTGGCACCGGGATTCGGTCACCAGGGCGCCCGCATCGAGGATGCCGGAGTGATCTTCGGAGGCATCGGTCGAGCCCTGCTCGCGAACGAGTCCCGGGGGATATTGCGCGGCGGTGCGGATGGACTCGTGGAACGAATCACCGTACGCGCCGAGGCGATCGCCAGCGCGGTGGCGAGACACTCGTAGGCTGGGTACCCGAGGAGGGCGTGACGAAATGAGCGAGACCCAGCAAACCCGGACTGCGATGCCGGAGGTGGACCGGTTGGCAGCGAACCGTGCAGCGATCGCCGCCCGTCGAGCCCGAGCCGAACTCAAACAGCGTCTACGCAGTGGAGAGCTCTCTCCCATGCGGGTGCTCGAGCAGTCTCGGATTCCGGGGAGCGCTGCAGCGACGCTGCGGATCACTGATTATCTGCTCTCCTTTCCGGCGATCGGCGAGGTCAAGGCGGAACGGGTGCGGCAACAGCTGGGCATTTCTGAGCGTAAGCGCCTCGGCGGGCTCGGCAAGCTCCAGCGCGATCGGCTCGAAGGCTTCGTTCGAGATCGGACCGGCGCGTCTTCGGGGGGACGCCCGCCGCTGACTGTGCTCGCGGGGCCGACGGCCGTCGGCAAGGGAACCGTCGCCGCACATATCCGCGCGCACCATCCCGAGATCAGACTCTCCGTGTCGGCGACGACGCGACCGCCGCGCCCGGGCGAAGAGGAGGGGCGTCATTACTTCTTCGTCGACGATGAGGGCTTCGATCGGATGCTTGCGGGAGGAGAGTTTCTCGAGTGGGCGACCGTGCACAATCGCTCCCGCTACGGCACCCCGCGCGGACCGGTCGTCGAGGCTGCGGAACGGGGGGAACCGATGCTCCTGGAGATCGACCTTCAGGGCGCACGCCAGGTGCGTGCCAACATGCCGGAAGCGCGCCTCGTCTTTCTCGCTCCACCGAGCTGGGATGAACTTGTCGAGCGCCTCGTCGGGCGTGGCACCGAGAACGCGGAGGAGCGGGCTCGCCGGCTCGAAACCGCGAAGGTGGAGCTCGCCGCCGCAGACGAGTTCGACGAGATCATCGTGAATGACGAGGTGCCCCGTGCCGCAGCACGGCTGGTCGAGCTCATGCGCGGCGACACGTCAGAGAATCGCTGACCGTGCTCAATCAGGTTGCAGAGCTGGATCCGAGGCAGTTTCTCGGCATCCCGCTCGCACTCGTGGGCGCGGCTCTGCTCGCGTTCGGCGCCCAATATCAGTCGCGCGGCCTGCACAAGGTCGAGCGCATCGTCGGGCTGAGCGCCGGTTCTGGCCTCTCCTTCGGGCACATCAAGAACCTGCTCAAACGCCCGTCATGGGTTGTCGGTACGGGATTTCTCGCGCTCGCGGTGGTTTTCCAGATCGGGTCCCTCGTATTCTCACCGCTCATCATCGTGCAACCGATCGGCGTCGTCGGCCTCGTCATCACCTCAGTGCTCAACTCTCGCGTGAGCGGAGTCCGGCTCGGTAAACGTGTGAAGAGCTCGATCGCGCTCGCCGTCCTGGGCATCGTCGTTTTCGTGACCGTGGCGGCCTTCTCCGCTGCGGACCGGCCGGTGACTGATGAGAAGCTCATCGTGATCCTCGTCACTTTCTCGGTCACCCTCACCGTTGCGCTGCTGTCGTTCCTCGTATTTCGGCACCGCGGCATTGCCCTCATCTATATTGTTGGGGCCGGGGTTCTTTACGGGTTCGTCGCAACTTTCGCGAAGACTGTGCTCGGTCGCCTGCAGCAGCAGGAGTTCGATTGGCTCACCTGGATTTGTGTGCTCGCGCTCATCATCGGCGCGCTCCTCGGCATGGTATTCGTGCAGAACGCCTACTCGTCCGGCCCGCCCGATCTGGTCGTGGCCGGGCTCACCGTGGTCGACCCAATGGTGGCGGTGATGATCGGCATTATCGTGCTCGGTGAGGCGGCCAACGCGTCGGGCTGGGCATATGCGGCCTTTGTCTTCTCCGGAGCGGTCGCCATCATCGGTGTGCTCGGGCTGGCGAAGTTCCATCCACAGAGCGGCGTCTCGGCGCTCGACGGACCCGAAGCGGCTTCGGCGTCGCCTAGGCCCACCGCCCAGAGCGACGACTCACGAGATTAGAGAGTCCGAGAGTCGTCCGGTGTGGTCCGCGGTGCGCCACGACCCGGCCTGAAGGCAGACACCGTACGGTCGCCAGGGATCCAGAATCTCCAAGGGAAGGCCGGCCCACCGGCCACTCCGGCGACTCCGACGCGGGGGCCGGCGGCGACCTCGATGATGGGGCTCGAAGCGAGCCGAATCTCGAACGGTGCCGCCAGGAGGTCACGGCCGTCATGCACTTCGCGGGTGATGCCAAGCGCCTGCGCGAGGTTTCCGGGGCCGCGCGCCAGCATCCGGTGCTTGATCGGCGATCCCTCGCGTCTGACCGAACGACGGGCCTCGGCAAGACTGTGCCCCTCGATAATTTCCCCGGCTCTCAGCAACACCCCCGAAGCGGTCCCCTCGGGGGAGCAGACGAGGTTGATCGCGAAGTGCATGCCGTAACTGAAGTACACGTACGCGTGTCCGGGCGGCCCGAACATCGACGCGTTGCGTTCGGTGCGCCGATCCTTCGAGTGGGAACCCGGATCGTACGGACCCGGTGTACCCACGCCGTGATATGCCTCGACCTCCGTAATGCGAACGGTGACTGCTCCCGCGTCGGAATCCACACGGAGCGTCGCGCTGAGCAACCGCGGAGCAGCCTCCAGTGCGGGCGGGGTAAAGAACTCGCGATCCATTGCGGTTCGTCGCCACGAACCGGTCACGCCGACTGATCGCGCAGGCGAACCAGTCGCTCGTGGCCGGACTCTTCGAGCTCCGCGACATCCGACCTGGACTTCAGGAAGTCCGAAAAGGAACGGAACCCGAGAGATTTCTCGTTGAAGGAGGGATCCATGCGGCGCATCTGCTGCTTCACCGCAGAGCTGTACAGCCAGCCCGAATCGTCCTTCTCCTGGCTCAGCCAGAGGGCGCGGATCAGCAGACCCGTCATTTCGGTCTCAAGATCATCCCCGTCGTCGAGGTCGATCGTCTCAACTGCGTCTGCTGTGGGGTCCGAAGAAACTTCGACCGGCTCCGTCGACGCACCCTTCTTGGGCTCGTCTTCTAAAGGTTGAGGGTTTGGAGCTTCCTGTTCCCGACGCTCGCTCGTCTGCCGGCCCCGCCTCGGCCGCTGCGCCTGCGGTTCCTGAGAGATCTGCTCTACACCGGGTAAGGAATCATACATGGCGAACTCGTCGCATGCCGCAGTGAGGGCCTTCGCCGTCGACCCCGCGACACCGATCCCAACGACGTAACGCCCAAGCCGCTTGCAGCGCTGCGCGAGCGGCACATAGTCGGAATCGCCCGCGACGATCACGACGTGCGTGAGATCATCCAGCCGAAACATGTCCTCGACCGTATCGACGGCCAGGCGAATATCAGCGCCGTTCTTCGCGTACGCCGCCGCCGGAAAGAGCTGCACCAGGTCGACCGCGCGTGAGACCAGCTGGGACCGGTAGTCGGCATTCACAGGGGAGGACCAGTCGGCGTAGGCGCGAGTCAGAACGAGCGTTCCGAACGAGGAGGCGTAGTCGATGATGGCACCCACGTCGACGACCGCTTCGCGGAGCTTCTTCGAGATTTCCGGGTCGTTCGTTTGCTCAATGATCCGTTGCCGGTCGCGCCCGAACGCGTTGCGGCCGTGCACCCGGTCGTACTGCGAGAGCACGATGTTATCGAAGTCGAGGTAGACCGCTACGCGGCCGTTCTGAGAGGTCGGCACCTCTCAAGTGTGACAGGGATCCCGGAGAGAAGCCCGTGCCTCGCCGATGTAGCGGCATCGTAGGGCGTGCGGGGCTTGAACCCGCGACCGACGGATTATGAGTCCGTTGCTCTAACCAACTGAGCTAACGCCCCTCAGGCGACCGTCCTAGCCTAGCGCGTCGTCGCAGTTCAATTGGGCTACCTCGCCGCGATCTCTTCCGAATCATATCCGGCGTCGATGAGCGTCGTGGCTCGTTCCGTCTGTGGAGCAAAATCAAGCATGTCCGTGCGAAGGCCAAGATCCCGGTCCACGTGCAGCGCCATCGAGTGGGCGGCGTCGCGCACATCGCGGTTGGCGATGGCGTCGAGCACCGCACGGTGATCCCGGTGCATCGTGTCGGTCGTGGTGCCAAGAATCACCCGCCCCTCTTTGCTCGCCCGCTGCAGCACATCGAGCACTCCGATGTAGAGATCCCGGAGGAGCATGCTCCCGCTCGCCTCCACGATGAGCAGGTGAAACGCGCCGGGCGTCGCGCTTCGATCGCACGTGTCTGCCGTGCCGTCCGTTGCGGCGACGGATCGGTCATAGGCACCTTGCAGAGCCTCCAGCTGTTCCTCCGTACGATGCACGGCGGCGTGCTGGGCTGCTTCGATCTCCAAGGAGCGCCGGTAGACGAGCACCTCCTCAAGGTCGTGCTCGGCGAGGAACTCGGAGAGGATCGTGCTCACCGGCGTTCGTGAGCGCACGAACGTGCCGACGCCCGGCACCGTCTGGAGCATCCCGAAGGCCGCGAGGGAACGCACGGCCTCCCGCACAGTCGACTTTCCGACGCCGATCAGCTCCATGAGCTCGACCTCCTTCGGAATGAGATCGCCGACGTTCCACTCACCAGAGGAGATTCTCGCGCGCAAGTAATCGAGCGTGTCGCGCGCCTTCTGCGAGCCTCGCGTCGCATGTGCCATGGTCGACCCCCGTTGCTGTTCCCGGAACCTCAACTATAGCGATGGCGTATCAAACGTCCCGAGCCACTCCTGGAGCTGGTTCAGGCCGTCGATCGTTTGTGTGAGGCCCAGCGCCTGAACGTGCTTCCCCTGCAGGAGGAGCGGGTCCTGTGCTGCGGGGAGCGCAGCGACAGCCTCATTTTGCAGAAGGTCAGCGAAGAGGCGTTCACCGCTGCCGTTCATATCGACGAGCACGATGCCGTCGGGCTTGGCCTCGATGATGTGCTCGGGTGAGATGCTTCCGGTCACCGTGAGGCCGATCTCTTCGGTGACGTTGTGAGGACCTGCGCGGTCGAGGAGGTCGAGTGGGAATGCATGCCCGGCGATGGCGAAGGGGCGGCCGGCCTGGTTGGTGAGCATCAGGATTCGCGGGGCGTCCGCCGCGGGGGAGGAGGTTGAAGCCTCCACACCTGATTCCCATTTCTCGGAGAGTTGCGTCGCGGCCCGGTCTTCTCCGGTGGCCTGCCCAATCAGGTCAATATTTTGCATTGCCGTATCGAGACCGGTCCAGGAGGCGGGGAGAAGCAGTGTGGTCGTACCCGCCTGTTCGAGGACCGCACCAATGCGCTCTTCGGCGCCGTGTCGCGGGCTCATGATGACGAGGTCGGGTGAGAGCGAGATGACGGTCTCTGCGTCGAGCTCCATCGCGACCGGGATCGTATTCGGTACGGTGGAGAGCTCTTCGACGTGGCTGCTGAGCGTCAGGTTCGTGACGGCCTCCGGAACGAGGACGAGGCGATCCGCGAGGCCGAGCTCAGCCACCACCTCTGCACTCTCGTAGTCGAGCGCCGCGATACGTTGTTGTTCTTGTTCGATTGAGAGAGATCCTGCCCCCGGCACCTCAATCGTTCGTGGGAAGCCTGCGGTCTTCTGCGTCGTCGTACTCGACCCCCCGTCGGGCGGTGCGGAGGCGCAGGCGGTGAGCACGAGCGCAGATCCGAGGAGCAAGAGCGTGGCGAAGTGTTTGCGGTTGAGCACGAGTGGCCTTTCGTTCAGTGTTCAAATCGTTCAGTGTTCGGCGGGGGCGATCAGGTCGCGCCCGCCCGGTGTGGTGTGGATGGTGGTGCGCACGCCGTACACCGCGTGCACGAGGTCGGGGCGGAGCACCTCCGCCGGTGGGCCGGAGTGCGCAGCACCGTCACGGTCAAGGAGCAGCACCTGCGTGCAGGCACCGAGCGCGAGATTGAGGTCGTGGAGCGCAGCAATCACGATCCGTCCGTCGTTGCAGAGTCTGCGCATGGCCTGTTCGACCGCGCGCTGATGGAACAGGTCGAGTGCAGACGTGGGTTCGTCGAGGACCACGATCGGGGAGTCTTGCGCAAGCACTCTCGCAAGCTGCACGAGTTGGCGTTGCCCGCCGGAGAGGGTGCCCATTCGTCGGTCGCGCAGCCCCGCAACACCCACGTCGAGGAGAGCCTGCTCTGCGGCGCCGTTCGCGTTCGCGCGGCCCCCCGCGAATGCACCAACTTCGACAAGCTCCCTCACACGCAATTCGTCAGGGGCCCGAAGGTCCTGGGGGAGTAGGGAAATGAGGCGTGCTCGCTCACGCGCTCGCAAGCGCCTGAGATCACGTGAACCGTAGTGCAGGTCACCGTAGCTGGTCACATCGGTGCCAACGACCGCACTCAGGAGAGACGACTTGCCGACCCCATTCGGTCCGACGACGCCGAGGACCGTGCCGGCCTGCAGTTCCAGCGAGAGTGGGTGGCCCAGAGCCCGGCCGGCTCGGCGGGCCCCGAAGGCGTCGAGTGTGAGGGTTTCGGCGAGCATCAGACGGCGTTCCTTCGCAGCAGCAGTACGAGAAAAATCGGTGCACCGACGAGGGCGGCGACAACACCGGTTTGCACGACAACCGGCCCAAATGCGGTCCGGGCAACGGTGTCTGCGAGCACCATGAAGAGCGCGCCTCCGACGATGGACAGGGGGATCAATCGCGCGTGCGAGGCACCGACCAGCAGCCGTATCGCGTGAGGCACGACGAGCCCGACAAAACTGATGATGCCGCTCACGGCGACGGCCGCTCCGGTCACGAGGGACGCGACGAGGAGCAGTATGGTGCGCTCGCGGCTGACGTTCACCCCCGAGGTCGCGGCGACCTGATCTCCAAGCGCCAGCGCATCAAGCGCGCGGATGCGCGAGAGATAGTAGACGATTCCGGCGAGCACGGGGCCAAGCGCAACCGCCAGGTGGTGCCAGTTGCGGAGTTCGAGGTCACCGGCGAGCCAGAACATGGCACTGCGGACGAGCGCATCATCGGCGGCATTCGCGATGAGGATGTTGATCAGCGCGCCCGCAAATGCGCTCAGGGAGACGCCCACCAGGATGATGGTGGCGGATCCGAGGCCCTGCCTTGCACGGAGAACGAGGAGGAGCGTGAATCTCCCTGTGATCTGGGGCAACCGAAACTGGCATCCCTACACCGTCGATTCGCTCCGCGATGCTGCCGCATTCGGCGCGAAACGGGTGCTCGCGGTCGTGACGAGCGCGTACGCATCGTATTCGGGGAGCCGACAATATCGGGAGCATCTCGCGGCTGCGGTCGCAGAGCTTGGAGACGTGGCACCCGACATCGACATCGTGCGCCCGTTTTTCAATGATCCCGGATTCATTCGTGCGAACCTCGAAGCGATCGAGGAGGCGGCCACCGGCCTCCCCGGGGGCTTTGAGGCGCGCACATCGTCTACGTCACCCACTCCATTCCGGACACAATGCAGGAAGCGTCAGCGGTCACCGGCCCCGGATATCGTGAGCAGCACGAGGATGTTCGGGCCACGCTCGATGCCGCGCTGGCCGAACGTCACGCTGGCCCCCTGAACTCCTCATTAAGCTACTGCTCCCGATCGGGGAGCCCTCAAGTTCCATGGCTCGAACCCGATGTCAACGACCACCTCACCGAGCTCGCCAAAGCCGGGGTGACGAAGGTCGTGATCGCACCGATCGGCTTCATTTCAGACCACATGGAGGTCGCCTTCGATCTGGATGTTGAAGCGCTCGAGACCGCCGAGGCTCAAGGGATCTCGGCCGTCCGCGCCGGCACCGCAGGAATTCGAAGTGCGTTCGTCTCCGGGCTCGTCGACATGGTGTTCGAACGCGCGGCCCGCGAACGCGGTGAGCCGGTTGAACCGGTGGTGACGGGATTCCTCGCAGCACTTCCCGATGTCGCACCGCCGGGAAGCTGCCGCATGCGCCACGGAGAAGTCACGGGAATTCCGGTGATTGCCGGTACCGAGGACTGACACGCCCTCTCTGCACACCAACGAGCGACCAGGAGAACCACAGATGACTCAAGACCGCGATGCCCACCGGACGGCCACCGATCACCGTTCAATCGACCACAGTGCCGTCGCCGAACGCATCAACGACGAAGTGAACTTCACGATGTACGCCGTCTTCCGAGCCGAAGCCGGTTCCGCGCGTGTCGGGGTGTCACCCGCTTGGCCTCAAATCACCCGGGGACTCCTCGACGAACTCTCAGCGATCGACGGCCTTGCGACCCGCGGCTGGTACGACGTCGCGGGGTTTCGCGCGGACGCCGACATCCTCGTCTGGTGGTATGCCCCCAATACCGAGGCCCTGCAGCAGGCTTACCGCACTCTGCTGGAGTGGGCGGACGGCCGACTGAGTCCGGTCTGGTCAAACATCGGCGTGCACCGTCCGGCCGAGTTCAATCGCGGACACGTGCCGGCGTTTCTCGCGGGGGATACGCCTCGCGGGTACCTGTGCCTGTACCCCTTTGTGCGCAGCAGCGAGTGGTATCTCCTCTCCGATGAGGAGCGGAGCACGCAATTGCGAGAGCATGGTGCCGCTGCCCGCGACTACGGGGATGTTCTCGCGAACACCGTCGCCTCATTCGGCCTCGGAGATTATGAGTGGCTTCTCGGGTTCGAGGCCGACGATCTCACGAGGATCGTGGACCTCATGCGCGAACTGCGGGCCACCCGGGCTCGGCTCCACGTCATTGAAGAAACACCGTTCTTCACGGGCCCACGCAGGCCACCGGAAGAGCTCCTCGAGCGCATCCTCCGCTGAGCGCAGCGCCACACGCACCAAAGAAGACCAGCCTTACCTTGCTTGCGCCGATCGAAAATCGGCGTAGCGTTGAGACCAAGAGATCGCAGGAAATGAAAGGGGACCACCCGATGGCTACCAAGCAGATCAATATTCCCGCGGCGCAGGGCGACCTGCAACGCCCCACCGGAGTCGCACAGTACCTGAGCCCGGTGCTCCACGACCTGGTCGCGCTCGGTGTGAACGCGAAGCAGGCGCACTGGCACGTTCGCGGCGAGAACTTCATGGGTGTGCACGAGTTCCTCGACGAGGTTGTCGCGCACGCGCAGGACGCGGCGGATGAGGTGGCAGAGCGGGTTGTCGCCCTCGGGCTTCCCGTCGACGGCCGGATCGCAACCGTCGCCGCACGCACGACCACGCCAGAGTTGAGCGACGGCTTCCAGCAGTCGACCGACACGGCTCGCGAGATGGTCGCGCAGCTCGACGCGACCCTCGAAACGCTCTACGCCGCGGTCAAGGGGCTCGACGATATCGACCTCGTCAGCCAGGACATCGTGATCGGTATCGCGCAGCAGCTCGACAAGGATCGCTGGTTCCTGTTCTCGCACTACGCGGAGTAGAGCGCGCCTGTGTCGACCGGCGTCGAAGAGATGTACTCTTCGACGAACCTGCCGAGCACCATGTGTGACGCTCGGACGTCCACACGTTCGACCTGGGTGAGGATCGCTTCAACCTCGCCCGGGTCGAAGTATCCGTGATCCGCGTAGGCACGCACGCGCGACGCAAACGAAGCAGCGCCAAGTTCGGGATGGAACTGGGTCGCGTAGACGTTCTTCCCGACGCGGAACGCCTGGACTGGGCAGGTTGGCGAGCCGGCCAGCACGACGATACTGCTCGGGACCGCACTGATCGCTTCCTTATGGCCCACAAACGCGTCAAACTGCGGCGGAAGCTCGTGAAACAGCCGGTCGCTCGCCCCCTCAGCAGTCAGACTGATTCGTACCGCCTGCGAGGGTTCCCCGTACGTGCGATCGACGCGTGCCCCCTGGTGTGCTCCAATCGTTCCGATTCCGTAGCAGACGCCGAGGAACGGGACGTCGAGACGCACGACATCGTCCAGTAGGGCGGCAAGTTCGCGCTCGACCCGCAGTTCGGTCGGCGACTTCGATTCAATCGGCTCGCTGACGGTGAACGGGCTCCCCGCGAGAATAATGCCCGAGTAC
Source organism: Leucobacter sp. (assembly GCA_041655455.1). GTDB lineage: Bacteria > Actinomycetota > Actinomycetes > Actinomycetales > Microbacteriaceae > Leucobacter. Next base: position 44,483 of record JBBAFK010000009.1, read on the forward strand.
CGCGCGAATTCGACCCTACCCAGGGGCTCACGGTCGATACGACGCCATTCGAGGTCTTCGGGAAGCAGGCCCGTAAGTCTGCAGTAAGCGGCATGCTCGTCCGCAGCCTCGTGATCCTCACTCCGTGTCGAAATGAGTAAGAACGGTTTCATACCCCTTACCGTAGCGCTCGCATACGGTCCGCCGGCACAACGTCTCGAAGTATGACGAAGTCAGCTCGGATCGTAGGAACGAACCACAACGACGGCGTTGTGCCCGCCGAAGCCGAACGAGTTTGAGATGGCCAGCTGCGGGCCTTCGCCGAGCGGCTGCGCCGCCGTAGAGGCTCGGAAGGGGATCTCCGGGTCCTGATCCACCAGATTGATCGTCGGGGGCGCAGTCCGGTGATGGACCGCGAGCACGGTAAAGAGCGCTTCGAGCGCTCCCGTGCCACCCAGGAGGTGACCGGTCGCGGCCTTCGTCGCAGACACGGGGATCTCCCGAACACGATCTCCGAATACCTTTTCAAGGGCAACGAATTCGTTCACGTCGCCGACCGGTGTTGACGTCGCGTGCGCGTTGATGTGCGTGACATCATCTGCGCTCGCGCCGGCGCGGGTAAGCGCGATCTCGACCGCCCGAATAGCACCTCGCCCTTCCGGGTCGTTAGCAGTGATGTGGTAGGCGTCAGCGGTTACCCCGCCGCCGGCGAGTTCGGCATAAATCTTCGCCCCGCGGGCGAGCGCGTGCTCTTCGGTTTCCAGCACGAGCGCCGCGGCGCCCTCGCCCATGACGAATCCATCGCGGTCGATGTTGTACGGGCGGGAGGCGGTCTCGGGGGAGTCCGTGCGCTTCGACAGCGCCTGCGCCGAATTGAACGCCGCGAGCGTGATCGGGTGGATCGCAGCCTCCGAACCGCCGGCGATGACAACGTCGGCAAGACCGAGCTGCAAGTGTTCATACGCGTTCACGATCGCCTCAGAGCTGGACGCGCACGCCGAGGCGACCGTCCGCGCGTAGGCGCGCCCCTCGAGATGCATCGAGATCGCCGCTGACGGCGCGTTTGGCATGAGCATGGGTACCGTGAGCGGCATCACACGCCGTGGACCCTTCTCCCGAAGAGTGTCCCAGGCATCCAGCAGTGACCAGAGTCCGCCGATCCCGGTCGCCCAGTCAACCCCGAGCCGTTCGGGCTCAATATCAGGGTTCCCGGCGTCGGCGATGGCCTCCTTCGCGGCGACGAGGGCGAACTGACTCGAGGGGTCGAGACGCTTCGCGACCGGCCGCTCGAGCACTTCGCTCGGCTGCACCTTTGCGGTTCCCGCAAAATCTACTGCGAGTCCGTACTTCTCGGCCCAATCATTGTCGAGCGAGTGGATTCCGGAGTCGCCGGCGAGCAGGGCTTCCCAGCTCTCAACGGCAGTGCCTCCGATCGGCGTGGATGCGCCGATACCGGTAACGACAATCTTCTTCGTCATATTCCTGCTCCGCGTGTCATGGGGGGTTGCTCCGAGTCCAGCTGGGTGCCGGGTGTCGAGTGACGCGAGCAGGCGAGCCCGGGTTGAATGCCGTGGCGCGCCTGCTCGCAACTACTGAGGGTTAGGCCTGTGCCTTGACGATGTAGTCGACGGCGTCGCCCACTGTTTTGAGGTTCTTGACTTCCTCGTCGGGGATCTTCACGTCGAACTTCTCCTCGGCGTTCACGACGATGGTCATCATCGAGATCGAGTCGATGTCGAGATCATCCGTGAACGACTTGTCGAGAGCGACAACGTCTGCGGCGATGCCCGTCTCATCGTTGATGAGCTCGGCAAGACCTGCGAGGACCTCTTCGTTGCTGAATGCCATGGGGTTTCTCCTTGTGTTGATAGGGGGTCAAAGGTCGGTGTGCGACCGTACCAGTCTGGCCCGAATGCGGCATCAGACCGGTGCGACGCGCGGGGTTATGGCAGCTCGACGACCTGCGCTCCGTAGACGAGGCCGGCGCCGAAGCCGATCGTGAGCGCGAGTCCGCCAGAAAGCTCGGGCCGCTCTTCGAGCAGCGCATGCATGGCGAGAGGGATCGAGGCTGCCGAGGTGTTGCCCTGCATCGCAATATCGCGAGCCACCACCACGGACTCGGGCAGCTTCAGCTGCTTCGCAAACTCGTCGATGATCCTCATGTTCGCCTGGTGCGGAATGAATGCGGCAAGATCGGCAGGCCCGATACCGGACTCCTCGAGGGTGCGGCGCGCCACTTTCGCCATCTCCCACACGGCCCAACGGAAGACCGTCTGCCCGTCCTGGCGCAGCGTCGGCCACGGGACCTCGGTCGGATTTGCGCGATACTCCTCGAACGTTGAGGTCACACGAATCGTGTCCCACCGTTCGCCGTCAGAGCCCCACACCGTGGGTCCGATGCCGGTGTGGTCGCTTGGCCCGACGACCACTGCGCCCGCGCCGTCGGCCAGGAGGAACGAGATGCTGCGGTCAGTGGGGTCGACGATGTCGGAGAGCTTCTCCGCACCGATGACCAGCACGTTCCGGCACACTCCGGCGCGGACGAGCGCGTCGGCTTGCGCCACCCCGTACACGTAGCCGGCGCATGCCGCAGAAATATCGAAGGCGGCGGCCGGTGTGAGCCCCAGTCGGTGGGCCGCGAGCGATGCCATCGAGGGTGTGACCGCGACATTCGAGATTGTCGAAATGATTACGCCGTCGATTTCGGACCGGTCGAGGCCCGAGCGTGTGATCGCCTCTTCACCGGCGGACACGGCAAGATCGACCGCCAAAATGTCGGCGCTAGCGCGGCGACGCTGGACGATGCCGGTGCGCTGCCTGATCCATTCGTCCGAAGAGTCGATGGGGCCGACCAGGTCGTCGTTCGGGACGTCGAGATCGCCCCGGGCGGCGCCGATCGAGAGGATCCTGGTGTGTGCGGGGCCGGTCGGCTGCACGAGAGTTGCCATGTGAGCGGTCCTTCCGTCAGTCGGATTCTGCGATCATTGCGACCGCCGAGTCGAGGTCTTCAGGGCTCTTGATCGCGACTGCAGGAACGCCCTTGAGCGCGCGCCTTGCGATTCCGGTGAGTGCACCGGCGGGGGAGAGCTCGATGAGCCCCGATATGCCGGACTCCTGGAAACCGGCCATGCAGGCGTCCCAGCGCACGGGACTCGCAACCTGGGAGACGAGTAGCTCGACGTATTTCGCGCCGTCCGTAATCGCTGACCCGTCGGCGTTCGTCCAGATGCGCCGCATCGGATCTGCGATCTCTATCCCTGCAGCGGCCTGTTCGAGCGCGGGAATCGCCGAGGCCATATATCCGGTGTGGAACGCACCGGCAACCTGCAGCGCGATCACCCGGGCACCTCGCGGCGCGTCCTCCGCGAGCGCGCGGAGCGCGGTGATCGGACCTGCGGCGACGATCTGCCCACCGCCATTGCGGTTAGCGGGCGTGAGACCGTGCTCCTCGATTTTGGCGAGCACCTCGGACTCGCTCCCGCCCACGACCGCCGACATTCCTGTGTCGGCCTGCGAGGCAGCCTCGGCCATCGCTCGTCCGCGCGCGCCAACGAGGCCGAGTGCATCGCCCTCGTGGAGAATTCTGGCCGCAGTGGCGGCCGCGAATTCACCGACCGAGTGACCGGCGACGCCGACCCCGGTGAGATCTGCCCGTGCGGCGAGCTCTCGCCATGCGAGCAGACTCGCAGCGACGATGAGGGGCTGCGCAATCGCAGTGTCGCGTATCGTGTCGGCGTCACTTACGGTTCCGTGTCGAATGAGGTCGACTCCCGAGCGCTCCGAGGCCTCCTCGAGAAACGCACGACTTCCGGGTGCCTCAAGCCACGCATCCAAGAATCCGGGGGTCTGTGAGCCCTGTCCGGGGCAGGCGATAACAATCACGACACTCATCTTCTCAGATCAACCGGCAGGAATCTGCATATGGTCAACGACAACTTAGGAAAAACCTTGTGGGTTTCATCCTATTTCTTCTGAGAAACGCCTCGTTTGGAGCCGTGCTGCGCGATTGAACCGACGATCAACGCCGCTTGCAGGATCAGGGCTTCACGTGCACCGGTGGCGTTCCAGCCGATAAGTTCAGACACCTTCTTCAGCCGATATCGCACCGTGTTGGGGTGGACGAAGAGCTCGCGAGCCGTCGCTTCGAGCGATCGCCCGTTGTCGAGATAGCACCAGAGCGTTTCGAGCAGCTCGCCCGAGCTGGCGTGCAGCGGATCGTAGATCTGCTCGATGAGCGTGCGCCTCGCGAGACCGTCGCCGGCGAGTGCGCGCTCGGGAAGGAGGTCGTCTGCGGGTACCGGGCGGGGCGCCTTCCGCCAGGAGCGTGCCACCGCGACACCGGCGAGGGCCGCCCGAGCGCTGCGCGAGGCTGCGACAAGATTCTCGACGGTCGGGCCCAGCACCAGTGGACCGTCGGAGAACCCCTCGGCAAGTAGACTCGCGATTTCGATGAAATCGAGAGGTTCCGGCTGACGACCGTTGGCGTCGCGGGGTCGCTGATCCTCCATGCGCCCCAACACCAGCACGAGTCGCGTCCCCTGCAGACCGACGAGAACGTCAGCGCCGGCGTGTCGCGCCGTACGTCGGAGCTGATCCACGTCGACAAGGCGTTCTGCGGTGCCGACGAGCACCGCGGCTTCGCCGTCTCCGTGCCACCCAAGCGCGGCGATTCGGCTCGGCAACTCGTCGTCGCTCTCTCCGGTGAGGATCGAATCGACGACGAGGGCCTCGAGTCGCGCATCCCACAGACCGCGGGCTTCCGCGGCGCGCGCGTACACGTCTGCCGCAGCGAATGCGACGTCCCGCGAATAGTGCAGCACCGCTTCTTGCAGAGCTGCACTGCGGGGAGCGACCCGCTCCTCGACCACCGAGACCACCACACGGATGAGTTGCAGTGTCTCCTGGAGACTGATCGATCGCAGCAGCTCACGCGGTGCCGCACCGAAGACATCCGACGCGATCCACGGCGTGGAGCTCGGATCTTCGTACCACTGGATGAACGAACTGATCCCGGTCTGCGCGACAAGACCGACGGCGCTCCGCCTGGAAGGTGGCATGTCACCGTACCAGGGGAGCGTCTCGTCGAGCCTCGTAATCGTCCGCGTGGCGAGCTCGCCCGTGACCGAGCGCAGCCAGGCGAGCTCCTGCTCCTTCGTCCGATCCATAGCGTCTCGCCGTGTCAGGATTCGCCGCCGGCGCCGCCGGTGGTCCCCGCGTTCACATCGTCCAAGCGGTACTGCTCCGCGGCGCGCACCGGGATACTCGCATCGATTTTCCCCTGCTGCGCGAGGCGCTGGAGTACGCGGACGACGACCGATTCGCGGTCAATCCCGAAGTATCGCCGGGCGGCAGCGCGGGTGTCGGAGAAGCCAAAGCCATCCGCACCAAGCACGGAGTAGTCGCCCGGAACGAACGCTCGGATGAGTTCGGGAACCTGACTGGCCCAGTCGCTCACCGCGACGAACGGACCATCCGCCCCCTGCAGCTTCTCCGTGAGGTAGGGCACCTTCGGCTCAGCGTCGAAGTGACGGAAGTTATGCGCTTCTGCCGCGAGTCCGTCACGCTGCAGCTCGGTCCAGCTCGTCACGCTCCAAACGTCGGCGGTCACGCCCCAGTCGCTGGCGAGCAGCTCCTGCGCTTCGATCGCCCAGGGTACGGCCACGCCCGAGGCGAGAATCTGCGCGCGGGGACCCTCTCCGGATCCCTCGCTCACGCGGTGGATGCCGCGAGTGATTCCCTCGACATCGACGTTCTCCGGCTCGGCGGGGTGAATGATCGGCTCGTTGTACACCGTCAGGTAGTACATGACGTTCGGATCCGGGTGCGTTCCACCGTACATGCGCTCGATTCCCGAGCGCATGATGTGGCCGATCTCGTACCCGTACGCCGGGTCATAGGACACGACGGCCGGGTTGGTCGCAGCCAGAGCCAACGAGTGTCCGTCAGCGTGCTGCAACCCCTCACCCGTGAGCGTCGTGCGACCGGCGGTCGCACCGATCACGAACCCGCGGGCCATCTGATCGCCGGCAGCCCAGAACGCGTCACCGGTGCGCTGGAACCCGAACATCGAATAGAAGATGTAAATGGGGATGAGTGGCTCGCCCTGCGTCGAATACGACGTGCCCACGGCGGTAAACGCGGCCGTCGCACCGGCCTCGTTGATGCCCACGTGCAGAAGCACGCCCTGCGGGCTCTCCTTGTAGGCGAGGAGCAGTTCGCGGTCCACGGAGACATAATTTTGGCCGTGCGGGTTGTAGATCTTCGACGTGGGGAAGTAGGAGTCCATACCGAAGGTGCGGGCCTCATCCGGGATGATCGGCACGAAGCGCGGACCCATGTTCTTGTCACGCATCAGATCCTTGAGCAACCGCACGAATACCATCGTCGTGGCGGCCTCTTGCTGACCCGAGCCCTTCGCGGCGATCGCGTAGCTCTTCGCCTCGGGCACTGCGAGATCGATGTGCGTCGAACGCCGTTCGGGGAGATACCCGCCGAGCTCGTTGCGACGTTCGTGCATGTACTTGATCGTCGGATCGTTCTCACCGGGGTGATAGTACGGCGGAAGCGCAGGGTTCTCTTCGAGCTGCGCGTCGGTGATGGGGATGTGCATCGTGTCGCGGAACAGCTTCAGGTCGTCGAGCGTCATCTTCTTCATCTGGTGAGTCGCGTTACGACCCTCGAAGTGGGGGCCGAGCCCGTAGCCCTTGATCGTCTTCGCCAGGATCACCGTGGGGCGACCCGTGTGCTTGAGCGCTGCCTGGTAGGCGGCGTACACCTTGCGGTAATCGTGGCCGCCGCGACGCAATCCCCAGATCTCGTCATCGGTGTAGTCCTCAACGAGGCGCAGTGCTCGCTCGTCCTTGCCGAAGAAGTGGTTACGTACGTAGGCGCCGTTCTCGGCCTTGTAGGTCTGGTAGTCGCCGTCTGGCGTCGTGTTCATGACGTTGAGCAGGGCTCCGTCGACATCGCGTGCAAGGAGGTCGTCCCACTCACGGCCCCAGATCACCTTGATGACGTTCCATCCCGCACCGCGGAAGAAGCTCTCGAGCTCCTGGATAATCTTGCCGTTGCCACGGACTGGGCCGTCGAGCCGCTGGAGGTTGCAGTTCACAACAAAGGTGAGGTTGTCCAGCCCTTCATTCGCTGCAACCTGCAGCTGCCCGCGGCTCTCGACTTCGTCGAGCTCACCGTCGCCGAGGAATGCCCACACGTGCTGATCGCTCGCGTCCTTGATCCCTCGATTTGTCAGGTACTTGTTGAGTTGCGCCTGGTAGATCGCGTTGATCGGACCGAGACCCATCGACACTGTGGGGAACTGCCAGAAATCCGGGAGCAGTCGGGGGTGAGGGTAGCTCGGCAGTCCGTTCGGTGCCTGCGACTTCTCCTGACGGAAACCGTCGAGCTGCTGATCCGTGAGGCGCCCTTCAAGGAATGCGCGGGCGTAGATACCGGGGGAGGCGTGCCCCTGGATGAAGATCTGGTCTCCGCCGTCCGGGTGGCCCTGGCCGCGGAAGAAGTGGTTGAAACCCACCTCGTAGAGTGATGCGGCCGAGCCGTAAGTCGAGATGTGTCCGCCGACACCGATGCCTGGCCGCTGCGCCCGGTGCACCGTCATTGCGGCGTTCCAGCGGATCCACGAACGGTACTGGCGCTCCACGTCGTGGTCACCGGGGAAGTCTGGTTCATCGGAACTCGCGATGGTGTTCACGTAGTCCGTGGTCGGCACCATCGGCACATTGAGGTGGAGTTGGCGAGAACGATCGAGCAGACTCGTCATGATCTCACGGCCACGACCAGCGCCTCGACTCTCGACGACGGCGTCTAGGGATTCCCGCCACTCCGCGGTCTCCTCCGGATCGATGTCATCGTGATCAGGCGCGTAGGGATCCTGCGTGTTCACAGCCAAGGTTCAGCTCCATTCAGCGTGGTGCGTGCCGAGACGCGGCGCGGGTTGATGCGGCGATCGGCGGGCACACGGATTCCCCGCGGGATTCGCGGGTGCCGAACCAGACTATCGAATATCGACGGATAATCCGGGAGTTTCGTTGTCGCATCTGTCACAAACTGCACAAAATTCGGCGAACAGGGGAGAGGCTGCCACTGTGCGGGGGAACACCGGAGATCCTGCGGTAAGCGACACGATCCTCGCTAGTCTGAGAAGAATCACGCACAGAGGGCGCAGCGCGCCGGAAAGGGGGCACCGTGGTGCTCGCAGTTGGCGCCGAGGCGCCAGATTTCACCCTGTCGGATCAGCACGGGGAGGAACTGACGCTTTCCGAGCTCGTGGAGGAGGGGCCCGTCGCGCTCGTGTTCTTCCCGCACGCGTTCACCGGCATCTGCACCGGGGAGCTGTGCGAGCTGCGCGACAACCTCGCGCTGTTCGACGACGGTGAGGTGCGTCTCCTCGGCATTTCGGTGGACCCCGTGCCTGCGCTGCGTTCCTGGACCGAGCACGAGGGCTACGGCTTCTCGATCCTGTCGGATTTCTGGCCGCACGGTGCGGTCGCACAAGATTACGGGGTCTTCATCGAGGAGCGGGGCATCGCTACTCGCGCGACAGTTCTCATCGGTGCCGAGCGCCGCGTGCTCGCGTCCTTTGAAACCGCTCCGGGTCAGGCTCGCGATCTCGCAGCGTACCGGGAGGCGCTCGCCGCGATCGGGTAGGGATTCGCGAGAGCCGGCCCAGGTCGTCTAAGCTAGTGAAGTCCGTTCGCGGACCTGCGCCCTTAGCTCAGTTGGTTAGAGCATCTCGTTTACACCGAGAGGGTCGGGAGTTCGAGTCTCTCAGGGCGCACCTCTCGAATTCCGCCGCGCGGTCAGCGACAATGGCAGCATGGATGAGATACACGTGCACACCGAGATTGTCAGGGTCGTTGCTCGAGCTTCGGATCCCGTGCTCCACAGCACGGCCAGCAACCGGGCGCGTCGCGAGGCGGCTCTCACCGCTCTGAATGGTTCCTGCTCGACTGAGGAACTCGAAAGTCTCGCAGGGATCGCCTCGTACGCGGATATTCCCGCGCTCGAGCGGGAGGCGAGACGACGCTGGGGAGGGGCCTGATCTCGACACGTTCGGAGCCTCCCGTAGGCTCTAGATTCTTAACCTGACATAATATGGATTATCCGCGGAGCGGGCTGGTTGCCGTTTCCCGGCGTTCCGCCACGCCGCACGATGAATAGCCGCGCTCCGCCCGAGCCTCTCAGCGCGGCTCGACGAGGAGGAACAACGCGCGGCTGGCAAGCGCGCTCGCACCGAACGCACCGATCTGTCCGGCGAACAGCAGCAGATCGGAGTTGCCACCGATCGCGGCGACGCCGAGTAGCACGAGGGCGCCCGCCACGAGCACCCAAGCTGACATAACCAACACGGTCGAGATGACGCGGCCGAATGCGGCCCGCCCGTCGGTTCGCGGCGGCGAGACGAGCGCCGCAAGCGCAAATACCAGCACGCCGACCGCGACCGCGCCGATCACGTCGCTCGGCCGGTGCCACCCGAAGGCGAGCAGTTGCCAGCCCACGACGGCCAAGAGCACCGCTCCCCCCACCGCGGTCACCGCGCGAATCGCAGCAGGAACGGCCCAGACGAGGGCTCCGACGAGCACCACGAACGCCGTCATGTGTCCGCTCGGAAAGGTGTTCGGCGCATCGAGTTCGAACAGCTCCGGTCGACTGAGAACCTGCAGCTTCAGCAGTCGTGAGGCCACGATGGCGGCGACCGGCAGAGCCGCCACCGCGAGCGCCCGACGCCACCCGAACCGTGCGAGCGCAACCAGCGCAATGAGCAGGAGGGCAACGCCCACCGTGAGCTCCGACACAAGGTTCAGGGGTGGCGGCGGGCTCGTCGTGAATGTGGCGGCTTCGAGCACCGAATCCTCTGCGCGCTGGCCGAACTCGCTCTGGACCGCGAGAACGTACGATGCTCCGCCGACGATCGCCCAAAAGATCGCGATCCACAGGGCGCGGCGCCTCGCGGCACTCACGAGCGGTGATCCCCCGGCTCGGAGGTTCCATTCGCCCTGTTCGAGACGGCTTGGGAGGCACGGCCCCGGTCCGCGGTTCGCACCGCCCACAGGGCGAGCGCGGCCGCGGTCGCGACGTTCAGCGAGTCGACACCGTGCTCCATCGGGATCTGCACCGTTCGTGCGGAGGAGGCGAGAGCGCGCCGCGAGAGCCCCGCCCCTTCGGTGCCGAAGAGCAGAGCCAGCCGCTCCGGCGCGGCTAGGACGAAATCTGCAAGATCCTCGGCGTCGTCGCACAACGCAAATGCGGTGAGCGCGTAGCCCTCTTCGCGAAAGAGCGGGCCCGCCTCGCGCCAGTCTGGCAGTCGAGCCCACGGCACCTGCAGGACCGCACCCATGCTCACGCGGACCGCGCGTCGGTAGAGCGGATCCGCGCACCCTGGGCTCAGCAGGACCGCGTCGGCGCCCAACGCGGCGACAGACCGAAAGATCGCGCCAACGTTGGTGTGATCTGCGAGATCTTCCAACACCACCACTCGGCGGGAACGCCGCAGGAGGTCCACCGGATCGAGCGGTGCCGGCCGATGCATCGAGGCGAGGGCTCCGCGATGCATGTGGAACCCCGTGAGCTGCTCGAGCTGAGCCGACTCCCCCACATACACGGGAACGTCGGGGAATGCGGCGAACAGCTCGACGACTCGCGGCAGCCACTCCTCGAGAATCAGCGCCGACCGCGGCCGGTGTCCCGCATCGAGCGCACGCTCGATCACCTTTGGCGACTCTGCGAGGTAGAGCCCCTCCGCGGGTTCTCGTACTTTGCGGAGCGCCACATCGGTCAGGGAGGTGTAGTCGGCGAGCTCGTCAACTGCGAGATCGCCGATCCGTTCGACCCTCACGCGGCGGCTGTTTCAATATCGGCGGCGGTCAGGAAATCGCTGAGGAACGCTGCGGCGTCGGACACGGCCTCGTAGTGGATGAGGTGTCCCGTGCCCGGGATGATCCGCAACTGGGAGTCCGCTACCCGGTGATGGAGGTCGAGCTGCTGTGCGAGCGGAGTGATGTCGTCGCGCTCCCCCGCGATGATGAGCGACGGCATGGTGAAGTGATCAGCGAACTCGAGAACGGTGTGTGAGACAGACGCCCGAAACGCTTCGAGCAGCGTGGAGGGATCCGAAAAGCTGCTGAAGTACGCTGCATGCTGCCCGTGGATCCAGTGCCGCAGCTCTCGATCCCCGGTCTTCGCCATCACCTCGCTCATCACCCGGACGATGACCGGGTGACCGAGGAGTGATCTCGACGCGCGCTCGGGAAGGAGTTCCGCCGCGCGGTAGTACGCGACCGCCAACTGTGTGAGCGCGGCCTGCGGACCCTTGAGTGCGGGTGCCGAGATGGGGTTCACGAGCGCAAGCCGTCGCGGCTGCAGTCCGCCAGCGATCGCGGACGCCACCACGAGTGAGCCGAAGGAGTGCCCGAGCACGGCGAACCGGCCGTCGGGGGCGATTCCAGAGGCGAATTCCCGCAGCCACGCGCCGTAGAGCGCCAAATCATGGGAGCGACCGGGAACCGCCGGGGTTGCGCCGAACCCGGGCAGGTCGGGCACGACGGCGCGTAGTTCAGGCAGCCTCGCCGTCAGCGCCCGCGCCAAGCCGTCGAGCCCGTGATGGTCGCCCCGGAACCCGTGCACGAGAATGAGCGGCGGGCCGTCGGGAGCTCCGTAGGACCAGGCACGCGTCTCGTTGCCGAGTGTCGGCACAACGAGGTCAGGGGAATCGGAGATCACGGATCGATCGTAGCGGCGTGCGCTGTCAGACGGCTGCAATCTGGCCTCGTCTCGATTCGCGCGACGCCGGAAATCGGTAGCATCGGAAGGAAAGAAAAGGGGGTCCACGTGGCCGATCAACTTCCGCTTTGGGCGGCGAACCTCGCCGTGTTCGATACGGAGACGACCGGGGTCGACCCCGCCGAGGCACGCATCGTGAGCGCTACCGTCGCGCTTCTCGGACCCGAGAGCGAAGTGCTCGAGCGTTACGACTGGCTGCTCGACCCGGGCGTCGAGATTCCCGAGCCCGCAGTGCGAGTGCACGGAATCACAACCGAGGTTGCCCGATCGAGCGGAATCGCCGCCGCCGTCGGCGTGCAGCAGATCCGCGACCGCCTGCTCGAGATGATCGAACGCGGGTTCCCGATCGTCGCATACAACGCTCCCTACGATCTGACGCTGCTCGGAGCCGAGGCCGCGCGATACGGGGTGAACTGGCCCCAAGATCTTTCGCCCGTCATCGACCCGCTCATCATCGACAAGCAGTTTGATCGCTATCGAAAGGGCAAGCGCACCCTCGAAGCCGTGGCCGCCCACCACGGGGTCGTGATTGGAAACGCCCACGATGCCGGCGACGACGCGATCGCCGCCGGTCGCGTCTTGCAGCAGCTCGCGCACAAGTACGCCGATGTGATTCCGGGCGACCTCGATGAGCTGCACCGCTCCCAGGTGACATGGGCAGCGGAACAGGCGGCGAGTTTCCAGGACTACATGCGGCGGGTGCGGGATCCCTCCTTCATCGCCGACGGCCGGTGGCCCCAACGCTGACCCGCACACGGCGGCGGAACAAAAATTCCCCCCGGCCGTAACCGGGGGGAATTGTGAGGGAGATTCGACTTAGGCGCCGAAGCCCTTGAAGCGCTGGTTGAACTTCTCGACACGGCCCGCGGAGTCCATGATCCGCTGCTTGCCGGTGTAGAAGGGGTGCGACGCGCTCGAGATCTCAACGTCGATGACGGGATAGGTCTGGCCGTCGAGTTCGATCGTCTTATCGCTACTGAGCGTCGACCGGGTGAGGAACGTCTCCCCCGAGGCGAGGTCGCGGAATACGATGGCGTTGTACTCGGGGTGAATGTCGGTCTTCATGCGTGTTCCTTACAAAATAATTGCCTGGAGAGGGACGTGTAACAGCACGCCCCGAGGACTTGGGAGCTTGCGGCGAACCGCACAGGGTTCTACTTTACCAGATTCAAACGTATCTGCTGCGAACCCGTCAGCGCGCCACGGCAGTGAATCTGCCATTCGCCCGCGTGAGCTCGAAGGGCAGACCGAAGGTCGCCTCAAGATTCTCGGGGGTCAGAACCTCGTCGATGGGACCCGCGGCCTGTATATGTCCGTCATTCAGCAGCAGTAAGTGGGTGAAGCCGGGCGGGATCTCCTCGACGTGATGCGTCACCATAATCATCGCCGGTGAGTAGGGGGACTCGGCAAATCCCGTGAGCAACCGGAGCAGACGCTCCCGGGCACCGAGGTCGAGGCTCGCGCTCGGTTCGTCAAGCAGCAGTAGCTCCGGGTCGGTCATCACCGCGCGGGCAATGAGAGCGCGTTTCCGCTCACCGTCGCTGAGCGTGCCAAAAGTTCGGTCTGCGAGCTCTGCGAGGTCCCACTCCGCGAGTACTCGGTCCGCCTGGCGGAGGTCGAGCGAGTCGTACTCCTCGTTCCAACGCCCTTCGACGGAGTGGGCCGCCGTGAGAACCAGGTCCCGCACGCGCTCATTCGGCGGGATTCGACGCGAACTTGCCGAGGAGACGAACCCGATTCGACTGCGCAATTCAAAAACGTCTACCCTGCCAAGTCGCTGATCGAGCACGTCAACGGTGCCGGATGACGGAAAATCGTGCGCCGTCGCAAGCTTCATGAGCGTCGTTTTGCCCGCACCGTTCGGACCGAGAATCACCCACCGTTCGGCATCGTCGACCGACCAGTCGATCCCGTCGAGGATCGCACGCCGGTTCCGCACGTAAGAAACATCGGTGAGCCGCAGCACGTTGACCATGGGTTCCAGCCTAACGAGACAGTGCCCCCTGGGCTGAACGGCGCGCGGGCTCTCGCCTGCGCCCTCACTCCATAGACTGTTCACATGACCGTCTCACCCCTCGTCGTGCTCGACTGCGATTCCACCACCATCCAGGATGAGGTGATCGAGCTCCTCGCCGATGCCGCGGGAACTCGCGAACTCGTCGCCGAGATCACAGAGCGGGCGATGCGCGGCGAACTCGACTTCACGGAAAGCCTCACGGAACGAGTTGCGACGCTGCGCGGCACCCCGGAGAGCGTCTTTTCGCAGGCCTACGAACGGGTTCGACTCACTCCGGGCATCAGGGAGCTCATCGCGCAGGTGCACGCACGAGGCGGAAAGGTCGGAGTCGTCTCCGGCGGGTTTCACGAGGTGCTCGACCCGATCGCGGAAGATCTCGGTATCGACTTCTGGCGTGCGAACCGGCTCGAGGTGCGTGAGGGACTGCTCACCGGTCGCACGGTGGGTCCGGTGATCGATGCGGAGGCGAAAGCCGCGGCGCTGCGCGAGTGGGCCGCCGCAGCCGGCATTCCACTTGAAGCCACCGTCGCGATCGGAGACGGGGCCAACGATCTTCGCATGATGGAGGTGGCACGCATCGGCATCGGCTTCAACGCGAAATCGATCGTGCGGGAACAGGCCGACGTCTCCATCGAGACCGACCTCGCACGGGCGATCCCTGAACTCGATCGATTGGGTTGACGCGCTGACCGCCTCAGTGCCCCATGCCGAGGCCGCCGTCGACCGGAATCACGGCACCCGAAATGTATGCCGCATCGTCGCCCGCCAGGAATGACGCCGCTCCGGCGATCTCGGTGACCTGCCCGAAGCGTGCAGCGGGAATCGAGGCAAGGTACTGCTGTTGCTGCGCCTCGGGCAGTTCAGCGGTCATGTCCGTCTCGATGAACCCGGGCGCGATGACGTTCGCCGTAATGTTGCGGGAGCCGAGTTCGCGCGTCAGGGAACGGGCGAACCCGACGAGCGCCGCCTTCGAGGAGGAGTAGTTGATCTGCCCCGGCGAACCGTAAAGGCCGACGACCGACGAGATGAGGATGACCCGCCCAAAGCGCCCCTTGAGGAGCCCCTTCGCAGCGCGCTTCACAACGCGAAACGTTCCGGTGAGGTTCGTATCGATGACGCTCGAGAACTCCTCCTCCGTCATCCGCAGCAGGAGCGTGTCACGGGTGATCCCCGCGTTCGCAACCACGACCTCGACCGGGCCGAGCTCCGCCTCAACCTGCGTGAAGGCCGCATCGATCGTCGCGGAGTCTGTCATTTCGGCACGGACCGTCAGGGATCCCGCTGGGCCCTCGCCGGAGCGCGCAGTGACTGCCACGCGATGCCCATCGGCGAGCATCCGCTCTGCAATGGCGTAACCGATGCCGCGATTTCCGCCAGTGATGAATACCGTGCGCGAAGTAGTCATTGAGGGGTTCCTTCCATCCAGACAGCTGTGGTCCAGCCTAGACGGCGTAGGCTGTTCGAGAGGGCAGTGAGGAGCGCATGTCGAAGAGCTACAGCGTCACATCGGCGGGAGTGAATCCGGCCGAGGATCGCGCGCATCGCATGCGAATGTACTTCCTGGCAATGAGTCTGCGCGTGGTCTGCGTGGTCTCGCTCTTCTGGGTTCGCGGCTGGTGGGTGCTGCTCGTCGCCGCCGGTGCTGTTTTTCTGCCGTGGTTCGCCGTGATGATCGGCAATGCGGTCGCGCACGGCGGCGAAACTGCGCCAGAAACCCCCGCCCCGCTCCAACTCGAGGGTGCACCACGCCCGGAGTGCGATACTTCAGAGTCGAGCACGGACTCGGTGATCATCGTCGACGTCGAACCAACGAGGCGTGCCCCCAAACCGGAGGCCTCGCCATGAGCGGGGTGACGCTCCCGGGTTTCGGACTCGGCGGCGAAACCGGACACCGATTCGAGTGCTCGCGCGCGGGCTGCCGCGAAACCGCCGAGTGGGCGCTTGTATGGCGCAATCCAAAAATCCACGCCGCCGACAGACGAAAGACGTGGCTCGCCTGCGCGGCGCATCGGGCGGTCCTGCACGACTTTCTGGCGGCCCGGGACTTTCCACTCGAGGTGCGAAGCGTCGGTGAACTCGATGACTGAAGTGACGAAACCCGCGCCGGAGTCCGTTGCGCGCGTCGGCTGGTCGTTCCTGCACTCGAAACGCTGGATCGGATACTTCGCGATGCTCGCGGTCTTTTCCATCGCCTGTGTTCTGCTCGGCAACTGGCAGTTTGACCGCAGGGCGGAGGCGCGTGCCGAGATCGCCCGCATCGACGCGAATTACGATGCCGCGGCGATCCCGCTCCAAGAAGCGGTGCCAGAGCTCGGCACCTTCGATGAGGATGCGCAGAAGTGGCAGATCGTGCGGGTCGCAGGCGAATACGTCGGAGAACCGATTCTCGCGCGCAACCGCCCAGGTCCGACCGGTGTCGGTTCGAACCTCATCCAGCCTCTTCGCACCGTCGACGGTGAGGTATTCTTCATCGACCGCGGCTGGGTGCCGGTAGACGGAGTCGCTGCCGAAAGCGGCGGGGTGGAAACCACGGTCCTTCCCTCTCCACCGACCGGCCTCGTCGAGGTCGAGGCGCGGCTACGTGCTTCCGAACCCTCGATCGCTGGCCGCACCACCTCAGGTTCGACCGTCGCGAGCATCGACCTTCCAGAGATCGCGCGGCTCACCGGTACCGAGTCAACCGCGGTCACCGGCGCCTACGGAATGCTCGTGTCCGAAACGCCAGCGGCAGAGCACGGGGTGCTCCCCGCTAAGCCCGAACGAGATGAGGGCCCCCACCTCTCGTACGCGTTGCAGTGGTACGTGTTCATCCTTATCGCTGCGATCGGGGTGGCGTATGCGGCAAAGCGGGAGTACCGCGGCTTGAACGCCGGCAGCCGCGAGGTCGAGGCCCTGGACCGCAGAAGCGCCGAGCGCCGCCGCCGCCGCGGGCCAACCGACGCTGACGAAGAGGACGCTCTGCTCGATGCGTGACGTCTCTGCCTGGAGCGCAAGCCGGGTTCGACGGTTTTTCGGCTCCGCCCTCATCGTGCTCTTCGGCGGGCTCGGCCTCGTGGGGTGCGCCCCGGAAGTGGACGCCGAAGCAACGCGCGAATCGTTGTCGCAGGCAACCGAGGATCCCTCTCCCCCGGATGCCGCGGAAACGTACGATGCCGAGCTCCACCCCGAACCGATCGTCGACCCGGTCGACTGCTCCCCGTACCTCGTCGTCACGG
The DNA here is from genome assembly GCA_041655455.1 of Leucobacter sp. GTDB lineage: Bacteria > Actinomycetota > Actinomycetes > Actinomycetales > Microbacteriaceae > Leucobacter. The sequence goes on from JBBAFK010000009.1 coordinate 61,490, forward strand.
CGCGGGGCATGGGCGAACCGACGAAGGGCCAGCTCCTCTCCCCCGTCGCACGCGAGATCTCCGAGTCGCGGCCCGACGACGTACAGATTCTGGACCTCCCCTACCCCGCCGACACCGACGTGCGCGAAGGGGGCACATTCGGCGTTCGCCTGCTCATCGACACGCTCAATGTGCAGACCGACGCCTGCCCCGGCCAGCGGTTCGTGCTCCTCGGCTATTCGCAGGGCGCACTCGTCCTCGGCGACGCGCTCAGTGATCCAGACGCGCGACTCGTGGGAGGGACCGCGGGGAGGCTGGAGTCGGAGACCGCCGACCGCATCATCGCCGTCGTCTTCTACGGCAACCCCCGATTCAACGGCAGCGAAGAGTACGCCGTCGGCAGCTACCTCCCGAGCCTCGACGGATTCCTCCCACGCCCCGAGGGAAGCCTTGGCGCCTACGCGGACCGCGCCCGAGACTACTGCGTTCGAGATGACTTCATGTGCCAGAGCCGGCTCGATCTCGACGAGTCCGGTCATGTCGCCTACTACAGTAACGGCATGCAGCAGGATGGTGCTGCCTTCGTGATCACCCGATTGGACCCGGCACGCGGCGAGGCTGAGACAGGCGATCGCGGTCCCCGCGGCGAGTGATTTCCGGTCATCACGCGAGCTCGATAAGTTCGAGGTACTCCTTTGACCAGTGGTCTTCCGTAGCGTCAGGCATGATGAGCACCCGCTCGGGATTCAGCGCCTCGACCGCGCCCTGATCGTGCGAGACGAGTACGACCGCACCGCGGAAGTGGGCAAGTGCGTCGAGGATCTCTTCGCGGCTCGCAGGGTCGAGGTTGTTCGTCGGCTCGTCGAGCAGGAGCACATTGGCGCTCGATACCACGAGCATAGCGAGCGCGAGTCGCGTTTTCTCACCACCGGAAAGCACACCCGCCGGTTTGTGCACATCGTCCCCGGAGAAGAGGAACGATCCGAGGACCTTTCGGGCTTCCGTTTCGGTCAGGTGATGCGAAACACCCACCATGTTCTCGAGCACGCTTGCGCGAACGTCGAGGGTCTCGTGCTCCTGCGCGTAGTAGCCGACCTTCAGACCGTGACCGGCAATGATCTCGCCGATGTCCGGTTCATCGACCTGGGCAAGCAGCCGGAGCAGCGTCGTTTTTCCGGCACCATTGAGTCCGAGCACGACGACCTTCGAGCCGCGATCGATCGCAAGGTCGACACCCGCAAAGATTTCTAGGGATCCGTAAGATTTCGACAGCCCCTTCGCCATCAGCGGTGTCTTGCCGCACGGTGCGGGATCAGGGAAGCGCAGTTTCGCAACCCGGTCCACCTGTCGCACCTCTTCGAGCCCTGACAGCATCTTTTCCGCGCGCGCGACCATCTGGTGCGCCGCGGCCGCCTTCGTAGCCTTCGCACCGAACTTTGCGGCCTGTTCCTTCAGGGCTGAGGCCTTCTTCTCGATGTTGGTGCGTTCCTTGCGTCGGCGCTCCTCGTCGGCCGCGCGTTGCCGCTGATAGAGCTTCCAGTTCATGTTGTAAATGTCGATGACCTGGCGGTTCGCATCGAGATAGAAGACTCGGTTCACCGTTTCGCCAACGAGGTCGATGTCGTGGGAAATGATGATGACCCCGCCGCGGTAGGTCTTGAGGAACTCGCGAAGCCAGACGATCGAATCGGCATCCAGGTGGTTCGTAGGCTCATCGAGGATCATCGTGTCCGCGTCTGAGAAGAGGATCCTGGCGAGTTCGATGCGACGGCGCTGTCCACCCGACAGCGTTTTCAACGGCTGGTCGAGAATTCGATCCGGCAGGCCGAGGTGGTGGGAAATCGACGCTGCCTCTGACTCTGCTGCATACCCTCCCAGCGCATGGAACCGGTCGGTGAGGTTCCCGAAACGTCGCATCGCCTTCTCTGCGATCCGCGGGTCATCGGAAGCCATGTCCTCGGTCGCTTTGGCGATGTTCTGCGTCAGTGTGCCGAGCCCTCGCGCATCGAGAATACGGTGCCGTGCGATCTGCTCCGGGTCACCCGTGCGTGGATCCTGCGGGAGAAAACCCAGTTCTCCATTGATGGAGATGCTCCCCTCAGTGGGCTGCAGCTCCCCCGAGAGCGTGCGCGTCAGCGTGGTCTTACCGGCGCCGTTGCGACCCACCAGCCCGATCTTGTCGCCGGGGTTCACCCGAAACGTCACGTCAGACATGAGGCGTCTGGCCCCGACATCGATAGCCAGGCCTTCGACGGTGATCATTTCGCTGCGGGACTCCTCGGGATCATCGGCTCGGTCTGCCGCGTGTGGGCAACCTCCCCAGTCTACTCCGGGAGCGCTGACAGCAGGCCGAGCGCCTCAGCGTCCGCCCACAGCGTCGCATCACGCCCGCGTGCGACGATCTCCGCAGGAAGCGGATCCTCGTCCGCACGGCGCTCCACAATCCTGCGGACCGCATCTGCCTTCCCCGCTCCGACCGCAAAGAACCAGATCCGGTCCGCACGCCGCAGCGCGGGCACCGAGAGCGTCACTCGCTCTGCTGGCGGCTTTGGTGATTCAGTGACGGGGAGTGCCTGCGGTGTTTCGGCATCGACGAGCTGCGGTTCAGGCCGGTCTGGGAAGAGGGACGCGACATGTCCGTCCTCACCCACCCCATTCACCGCGAGATCAATGCTCTCCACACCCGCGACGACGTCTGCGTAGTCCGCTGCCGCTTCCGCGAGTGTGCGGTCACCGTCCGAAACAGCCACCCGGTGGATGAGCGAGGGATCCGTGTCGACCGTAGCGAACAGCCCCTCGTCGGCAAGTCGATCGTTCCGCTCCGCGTCGCCGCTCGGCACCCAGCGCTCGTCACCCCAGAGGAAGCGGACCCGTCGCCAGTTCACGAGTGCCACAGCCGGGTGTTCGCCGAGAGCCGTGAGCAGCGCAGCGCCGGCCCGGCCCCCGGTCAGCACGATGCAGGGAATCGCACCCTCGGCTTGGCGTTCACGGCACAAATCGATCACGGCCGTCGCGGCACGGCCGCCGAGGTCCGCAAGATCCTCGACGCGCTCGAGGCGCATCAGATCCGCACCTCCGACCGATCTCCGGACCAGAGTGTGTGGAAGCTTCCTTCCCGGTCCACGCGGCGGTAGGTGTGTGCACCGAAGAAATCTCGTTGCCCCTGGATCAACGCCGCTGGAAGCCGCTCGGCGCGAAGCCCGTCGTAATAGGCCAGCGAGGAGGAAAACGCCGGAGCGGGAATACCCGTCTGAGCGGCGTGCACGACAACCCGTCGCCACGCATCCTGTGCATGCCCGAGAGCCTGGGCGAAGTACGGTGCGGTAAGCAACGCGGGGAGATCCCTCGCCTCCGTATATGCCTCCGCGATCCGGTTCAGAAACTGGGCCCGGATGATGCAGCCGGCACGCCAGATCTTCGCAACGGCACCGAGATCGATATTCCAGCCATACTCCTGGGCCCCTGCCTGAATCGCATCGAAGCCCTGCGAGTATGCCACGATCTTTGAGGCATAGAGCGCGCGGCGAACATCCTCGATGAACGCCTCAGCCTCATCGACGGTCGGCGGATCCGCGGGGCCCGGCAACTCTCGCGCAGCAGCGCGCTGCTCGGAGCTGGACGAAAGCGAACGAGCGAACGTCGCTTCGGCGATCCCGGAAACTGGGACACCGAGCGAAAGCGCGGTTTGCACGGTCCACGCCCCGGTCCCCTTCGCTCCGGCCTGATCAAGAATCACATCGACGAGGGGTGCGGACGTGTCCTCATCAGTCTGGCGCAGCACCTCCGCGGTGATTTCGATGAGGTACGACTCGAGCTCACCAAGATTCCAGCGGGAAAACGCCTCTGAGATCTCCGCAGGCGACCGGCCGGTCCCCCTGCGGATCAGGTCATAAGCTTCGGCGATGAGCTGCATGTCAGCGTATTCAATGCCGTTGTGCACCATCTTCACGAAGTGGCCCGCACCGTCATGCCCCACATGGGTGACGCACGGCTCACCGTCGGCGACGGCTGCGATCTGGCGAAGGATCGGACCCAGCGTCCGCCAGGCCTCGTCCGAACCGCCGGGCATGATGCTCGGGCCGGTGAGCGCCCCCTCCTCGCCGCCAGATATGCCGGCCCCGACGAAGTTGATTCCCGTCTCCCGCACTGCGCGTTCGCGACGAATCGTGTCGGGGAAGTATGCGTTTCCGCCATCGACGATGATGTCGCCCGGCTCGAACACCTCAACCAGCGCATCGATCATGTCGTCCGTTGCGGTTCCGGCCTGCACCATCAATATCGCCGTTCGAGGCCGAGCGAGTCTTTCGGCGAACTCGGCAGCCGAATACGTGGCGACGAACCCGGCTTCGGGGTACGCCGTCACAAGTTGATCGGTGCGCCCCGGGCTGCGGTTCAGCACCGCGACCGTGTTTCCGTCACGACTCGCGAGGTTTCGGGCCAGGTTCGCACCCATCACCGCGAGACCGACCACGCCGATATTCGCCTGCTGCTCACTCATACACGGTGCTCCATTCACTCATCCAACCGGTGCCAGCATTCGTCTGCGACCGAATATGGCCGAGGCGCTCGAGGACCCGACGGTACATCACATCCTCATCCAGCCTGCGAAGCTCCTCCGCAAGGCACTCGCTCAGCGACCGCCGAGGGAGAGAGATCCGATGCAGTGGCTGACCCGGAAGGCGCAATTCCGCCTCCGAGCGGGTCTCCCGTGCGAGCACGGCCTCCCCGCTCGGTCGCGACAGCGTCACCGACCTCAGCCCCTCGACCGGGTCGTCACCCACCGGAAACCGGCAGGTGGTCGGTGCCTCAATAGCGAGATCCAGCCATGCGGCGAGCAGCTGCGTGGACAGCGACTCGGCCGCACCCACGACCTCAACAGAGACGACCCCTTCGTAGGGCGGTTGATCGAGAATCGCCGCGAGATGCTCCCGCCACCGGGTGACACGGGTCCACGCGAGATCGGTGTCCCCGGGCGTATAACCGGTGAATCTGCGATCCACGTCAGGTCCGAGCGTCATTGCGGCGCTATCGACGATGCGCCGCTGTGCAATGCGCCCGAGGGGAGATTCGCCCGGGTTGGCAGGGGCATTACCGGGCCACCACACCACCACCGGGGCGTCCGGAAGCAGCAGCCCGGTGACGAGGCTTTCGACCCCGGAACACACCTCGCCGTATGCGCGCAGTACGACGACGTCGCTCGCACCCGCATCTGCACCGACACGAATCTCGGCATCCAGGCGCGCGTCGTCCACATCTTCACGGGTGAGGAGCACGACGACGCGCATCGGATGCTCGTTCGACGCGGTGTTCGCTGCGACGACGGCCGCCTCGTCGAGTTCGTCTCCCGCAGCGATCACGAGCGTGAGCACACGCCCGAGCGCCGATACCCCGCTCTCCTGACGCATCGTGACGAGACGCCGGGTGACGGCACTGATGGTCGTGCCGGGCATCTGTTCGATCACGGTCGCCTCCAGGTTCTGCCGTCCCTCGCAAGGAGCGCGTCGCCCGCAAGTGGCCCCCACGAGCCGGGCGCGTACTGCTCGAGTTGCCCCGTCTGCTCCGCCCAATGCGCCTCGACGGGGTCGAGGATGCGCCAAGAGAGTTCGACCTCCCGCTGCTGCGGAAAGAGCGGCGCATCACCGAGCAAGACGTCAAGGATCAGCCGTTCGTAAGCCTCCGGGCTGGCCTCCGTGAAGGCGTTCCCGTAGCCAAAGTCCATCGTCACGTCCCGCACCCGGGCCGCGGTGCCCGGCACTTTCGCCCCGAAACGGATCGTAATACCCTCGTCGGGCTGGACGCGGATGACGAGTGCATTTGATCCCTGCTCCGTCGTATCCGACTTTCCAAACAGCTCGCCCGGCTCTTTTCGGAACACGACCGCGATTTCGGTCACGCGACGGCCGAGGCGCTTCCCGGTGCGCAGATAGAATGGCACCCCTGCCCACCGGCGGGTGTTGACAAAGAGTTTGAGTGCGGCGTAGGTCTCCGTCCGGGAGCGCGGGTCCATTCCCTCCTCGTCGAGGAAGCTGCGGACACGCTCGCCGCCCTGCCATCCACCCGCGTACTGACCCCGCGCCGTGGCACGGTCGAGCTCCTCCGGCAGCCGAACTGCCTCGAGCACCTTCTCCTTCTCTGCACGGAGATGCTCAGCGCTCAAGGAGATCGGCTCCTCCATCGCTGTCAGCGCGAGAAGCTGCAGCAGATGATTCTGGATCACGTCCCGCGCCGCGCCGACCCCGTCGTAGTACCCGGCACGGCCACCGACCCCGATGTCCTCCGCCATCGTGATCTGCACGTGATCCACGTAGTTTCGGTTCCACAGTGGCTCGTACATCGTGTTCGCGAAACGCAGAGACAAAATGTTCTGGACCGTCTCCTTGCCCAGGTAGTGGTCAATACGAAAGATCGATTCCGGTGGAAATACCCTCTCGAGGGTCTCTCCAAGTACCTGCGCCGAAGCGAGATCATGCCCGAACGGCTTCTCGATGATGACGCGGCGCCACCGGGCATCATCAGGCTCGCGGTCGACGAGACGGGATCGCGACAGCTCTCGAGCGACTTCTGGGAAACTTCGGGGCGGAATGGACAGGTAGAAGGCGTGGTTCCCCATCGTCCCGCGCTCCCGATCCAGCGTTGCGACGGTGTCACGCAGCCGCTCGTACGCGGCCGGATCGTCGAACCGGCCCTGCACGAAACGAATCCCCTGGGCGAGCTGTCGCCAAGTCTCCTCGCGGAACGGGGTGCGTGCGTACTTGCGGACCGCGTCGTGCACAATCTCCGCGAAGTCACGGTCCGCCCAGTCGCGTCGAGCAAACCCGACAAGCGCGAAGCCGGGCGGAAGCAGCCCCCGATTCGCGAGGTCGTAGACCGCGGGCATGAGCTTTTTGCGGGAAAGGTCGCCGGTCACCCCGAAAATGACGAGAGCGCTCGGCCCGGCGATCCGGCTTAAGCGCGGATCATCGGGCGAGCGCAGCGGGTTATGCGGCATCAGATGGCGAAGCCCAGCGCCCTCATCATGTCTCGGCCGTCATCGGTGATGCGCTCCGGCGTCCACGGTGGCATCCACACCCAGTTGATACGGAATGCGGAGACGAGCCCGTCGAGCGACTCACCGATGTCGTTCTCGATCACGTCGGTGAGTGGGCAACCGGCACTCGTGAGGGTCATGCTGATCACGAGCGCGTCATGTTCCTCGTCGAAGGCGAGATCATAAATCAGTCCCAGGTCGACGATGTTCACCCCGAGTTCCGGGTCGGAGACGTTCTTCAGTGCCTCGAGTGCCTGCTCGCGGAACTCGGGGTCGATCGTCTGTGGAACGGTGGTAGTTTCCTCGCTCATGGTTTCAGCCTACGCTTTCTTTCGCGGCTCAGGCAGAGGCGTTCGAGAGGAACCGGTCGTACCCCTCTTCCTCAAGACGCTCAGCCAGGTCGGGACCGCCCTCTTCGGCGACGCGGCCGTCGACGAACACGTGCACGAAGTCGGGCTTGATGTACCTGAGAATCCGCGTGTAGTGCGTGATGAGGAGGATACCGACACCGGTCTCCTCCTTCGCACGGTTCACGCCCTCGGATACGACCTTCAGCGCGTCCACGTCGAGTCCGGAGTCGGTCTCGTCGAGCACCGCAAACTTCGGCTTGAGCAGCTCCATCTGGAGGATCTCATTGCGCTTCTTTTCTCCGCCGGAGAACCCTTCGTTGACGTTGCGGGAGGCGAAGGACTCGTCCATGCGCAGATTCGTCATCGCGCTCTTCACATCCTTCATCCACGTCCGGATCGCAGGCGCTTCACCGTCGATCGCGGTCTTCGCGGTGCGAAGGAAGTTGGCGTTCGTAACGCCTGGGATTTCAACCGGGTACTGCATTGCGAGGAAGAGACCCGCCTGTGCACGCTCGTCGGGTCCGAGCTCGGTGATGTCCTCACCGTCGAGCAGAATCGATCCCTCGGTGATTTCGTAACGTGGGTGCCCCGCCACTGCATAGGCGAGGGTGGACTTGCCGGAGCCGTTCGGCCCCATGATGGCGTGCGTCTCACCCTTACGGATCGTGAGGTTCACGCCGTTGAGGATCGGCTTCGGGCCCTGGTCAGTCTCGACACTGACGTGCAGGTCTTTGATCTCGAGAACAGAAGTCATGCTGGAATCTCTTTCGTAACGTGGGGATCTATGTACACGGCGCCGTCTTTGATCTCGACGACGTACACCGGAACCGGCTCATATGCCGGAAGGTTTTGTGGGATGCCGGTTCGGAGGGAAAACGCTGAGCCGTGTGCCCAGCACTCGAGGGTGTCGCCCTCAACGAATCCTTCCGACAGGCTGATCTGGCCGTGGGAGCAGGTGTCGCCGATCGCGTGGATCTCTCCCTGACTGTCGAGCACGACCGCAATCGGGATGCCATCGAGTTCGACGCGCACCGCCTGATCCTGCACCAGGTCGCTCTGATCGAGCGCCTTCATCCGAGCCATTATGCGAGCACGCTCTGCTCGAGCTCCGCATCGATAGCTTCCTGGAGACGTTCCTCAATCTGCTGGTTACCGATGCGCTGAATCACATCGACCAGGAACCCGCGGACGACCAGCTTGCGCGCTTCGTCCTCAGAGATTCCGCGGCTGCGCAGGTAGAAGATGTGCTCCTCGTCGAAGCGGCCCGTCGTGGATGCGTGACCGGCACCCGCGATGTCGCCGGTCTCGATTTCCAGGTTCGGAATGGAATCAGCTCGCGTGCCCTCCGTGAGGGTGAGGTTGCGATTTTCCTCGTAGCTGTCGGTTCCGGTGGCGACACGACGGATGAGCACATCGCCGATCCACACCGCGCGTGCGCCCTCCCCCTGCAGCGCACCCTTGTAGGCCACACGGCTGCGAGTGTGCGGTGCATTGTGGTCGATGTAGACCTGATGCTCGAGGTGCTGCCCGGCGTCAGCGAAGTACGCGCCGTACCCTTCGCCGTTGGCGCCCTGCTCGTCGAGGTGCAGCGAGGGATTCACCCGAACGATCTTGCCGCCCAGCGAGACGACGATATGCTGCAGGTTCGCGTCGCGGCCCACGGTCGCATAGTGGCTTGCGAGGTGAATCGCTTCGTCGTCCCACTCCTGGATGGACACCACCGTAAGGTTCGCCCCCGCACCGACCACGATCTCGACGTTCTCGGTGAGGTTCGCGCTCCCCGAGTTCTCAATGATGACGAGTGCGTTCGCCTGGGGCGCCGCTTCGATGATCGTGTGGGCGGCCGTCGGGTTCGCGGTGAACCGCGAACGGTCGACGATGACGGTCTGCCGTTCCGGGCTCGTCAGGAGGATGTGCTGTGCAACGCTCGCATGACCCCAAGCATTCGCAGCCGCCTGGTCCTCGGGGATCCCTGCGCGACCGACAAGCTCAGAATCCATTGGGATCATCGACACCTGAAGACCATCGACCTCGGTGATCGACACGGGCTGTTCGCCACCAGTCAAGTCTCCGGTGAGCAGAGCCCCGAGCTCCCGAACCGGCGTGAACTTCCAGTTCACTTCCCGTCCCGTGACCTCCGGGAAGTCGGCCAGGTTCTTCGACGTGAAGCGCTCCGAGCGGGTCTGCACGGGGGCGCGGTTCTCCCAGTCGCCGTCGCTATGCGCCGTGAAGCCGAGCTGTTCTTTCTGAAGCGTGGACATCTTTAACCGACGGATCCTTCCATGCTCATCTCGATGAGCTTGTTCAGTTCGAGCGCGTACTCCATCGGGAGCTCGCGCGAGATGGGCTCGATGAAGCCGCGGACGATCATGGCCATCGATTCCTCTTCGGAGAGGCCGCGGCTCATGAGGTAGAAGAGCTGCTCCTCGCTGACACGGGTGACCGTCGCCTCGTGAGCGAGAATCGCGTCATCGGTGCGAATATCGATCGCCGGATAGGTGTCGCTGCGCGAAATCGTGTCCACGAGCAGCGCATCGCAGACGACGGAGTTCGCCGCGTTGTGCGCGTTCGAATCGACTCGCACCTCCCCGCGGTACCCGGTGCGGCCACCGCCGCGCGCGATCGACTTCGAGAGAATCGACGAGGTCGTGTGCGGCGCGAGGTGGATCATCTTCGCCCCCGCGTCCTGGTGCTGGCCCGGGCCGGCGAATGCCACAGAGAGCGTCTCGCCCTTTGCGTGTTCCCCGGTGAGGAAGATGGAGGGATACTTCATGGTGACCTTCGAGCCGATGTTGCCATCGACCCACTCCATGATCGCGCCCTCTTCAGCCACGGCGCGCTTCGTCACGAGGTTGTAGACGTTATTCGACCAGTTCTGGATCGTCGTGTAGCGAACGCGTGCGTTCTTCTTCACGATGATCTCGACGACCGCGGAGTGCAACGAATCGCTCTTGTAGATCGGGGCCGTGCAACCCTCGATGTAGTGCACGTAGCTGCCCTCGTCGGCGATGATGAGCGTGCGCTCGAACTGCCCCATGTTCTCCGTGTTGATACGGAAGTACGCCTGGAGCGGGATCTCGACGTGCACGCCCTTCGGAACGTAGACGAAGGAGCCCCCGGACCAGACCGCGGTGTTCAGCGCCGCAAACTTGTTGTCGCCCGACGGAATCACGGTGCCGAAGTACTCTTCGAAGATCTCGGGATGCTCGCGCAGCGCCGTATCGGTGTCGAGGAAGAGCACGCCCTGCTCTTCAAGGTCCTCACGAATCTGGTGGTACACGACCTCGGATTCGTACTGGGCGGCGACACCGGCGACGAGACGTTGACGCTCAGCCTCGGGGATCCCGAGTCGCTCGTAGGTCTCCTTGATTTCCTCGGGAAGTTCCTCCCAGGTCGTTGCCTGCTTCTCAGTGGAGCGCACAAAGTACTTGATGTTGTCGAAGTCGATGCCCGAGAGGTCTGCACCCCACGTCGGCATCGGCTTGCGTTCAAAGATCTGGAGCGCCTTCAGACGTCGCTGCAGCATCCAATCGGGTTCTTCCTTCAACCCCGAAATGTTCTGCACGACGCCCTCGTTCAGGCCGCGCTTCGCTTCAGCGCCCGCCTTGTCGCTGTCGTGCCAGCCGAACTCATACTGCCCCAAGCCTTCGAGCTCGGGTCGGTCGATCAATACCTCTGGCATGATCCCTCCCTCAATTTTTCTGTTCTCGCCGGTCGGCAGCCCGGTGCATGTAAATTCCTCGGGCGCACAGATTGGCCCCGCACCGGTGCAGTAGTCTGGGCTTCGGACGGAACCGCGCCGGGGCGATGCTCACGCGTTACTCCCCCGGTTCGTCGTACGTAACCGCAGCTTCCTATTCTACAGACTCCCCCTGAAAGTGGGAGGGGCTTGCCCCAACGGCACAGCTCGTACTCGGGAAGCGCCTGAACGGAGGAGATTCCGGTGGCCAGTCCGACCACGATCGAGCGCCCGAACACGGCCGTGTCCGGCGGGCGTTTCCTCCGAATCGCGGCGTGGATCTCGTTCGTGCTCAACGTGGTGATCATCGCGACGGGCGGCACCGTGCGGCTCACCGGTTCGGGGCTCGGCTGCAGCGACTGGCCAGTCTGCACGCCAGGATCCCTCGTCCCAACACCCGAACTCGGCATTCACGGAATCATCGAGTTCGCTAACCGCACAATCACCGGCCCGCTGCTCATCGCAGCAATTCTGGTGCTCGTCCTCGCCTGGCGGAGCCGGCGAGAGCGGAAGGACCTCACGGCGCTTGCCGGCGTCGTACTCGCGCTCGTCATCACTCAGGCTCTCATCGGCGCGTTCGTCGTCTGGCTTCACCTCAACGCCAACCTCGTGGGCGTCCACTACGTCGTGTCGCTCATCATCGTGTGCGTCTCCGCCGCGTTCCTCGTGCGGATGTACGAGGCTCCGGGAAGCCGCGAACGCGCGGTACCAGTGCCCGTCACAATCCTGACCCACGTCACGACGCTCGCAATGGCGGTCACCATCTTTGTGGGCGTTTTAACGACGGGTGCAGGCCCCCACTCGGGAGACGAGAACGTCGTCCGCGACGGCTTCGACGCGAGCCTACTCGCACACGTCCACGCCTGGCCCGGCTACATCGCGCTCGGACTCGTGGTGCTACTCGCGGGCTGGTCCATCGTTCAGCGCCTCCGCACGACGGCCTGGAGCGTTGCGCTGCTGATCACTCTCATCGTGCAGATCGTCGTCGGCGTCTACCAGGCACGCAACGGGCTGCCGCCGTTTGCCGTCGGGGTGCACATGGTGCTCGCGGCGCTGACCGCGGCAGCGATGACCGTCGTCGTTCTGCGGCTCAAGCGCCCCCGTGGATCCGCACCCGTCGGCGAGGTCGCGGCCACTCCCCCCACCGACCCGGTCGAGCGGCAGAAAAGCACCCGCTAGCTGTGAGGTGTTGCTCACCGGCGCGTAGCCTCGGCAGATGCTGCAGGGCACGACCGGAGAGCGAGAGTGGGGAGGCGCCCCTACGCGCTGGCGCGTTCGAGCGCCTGCTCGAGGTCCGCCCAGAGGTCCTCTACGTGCTCGATGCCGATGCTCAATCGAACGAGGGATTCGGGCACCTCGAGGGGCTCGGCAGTCTGTCGGCGGCGGCGTTCGGCAAGGGTCTCCACTCCACCCAGGCTGGTAGCCGGTGTGATCAGCTCGAGGCCCTCGACGAACCTCTCGGCTCTGGCCGCACCCCCAGCAATCTCAACTGAAACGAGTGCCCCGTAGCCGGTCAGCTGGGCGGTCGCCAACGTGTATCCGGGGTCCGAGCGCAACCCCGGGTAGCGCACCCGCTCGACACCCGGCGCGGTCTGCAATCGCTCGGCGAGCACTCCAGCTGAAGCCTCCGCCCGGTCGAGCCGCAGCGCCAGTGTTCGCAGCCCCCGAAGCGCAAGCCAGGCTTCGAAGGGACCAGGCACTGCCCCGTGCAGTGTGCGCTGCGCGAGAAGGCGGGCGCGAAGCTTCGCGTCGGCGACCACCACGAGCCCGAGCAGCACGTCGGAATGCCCGGCAATGAACTTCGTCGCGGAGTGGACAACGATGTCGGCGCCGAGTGCGAGCGGTTGCTGTCGCAGCGGCGTGGAGAAGG
>JBBAFK010000010.1:0-68769 GCA_041655455.1 Leucobacter sp.
AAAGCGATAGGGCACCGGATCGATCCCGACCATCGACAGGCTGAAGAGGTAGCCGCCGATCAGGAAGTGGATGATCATCCACTGGTGCCCCAGGTGCTCGGAAGCCGCCCAACGGGCGATGGGGGTGAAATAGAACACCCAGAGGGATCCCACGAAGATCACCGCCGCCACCGCCGGGTGGGTGATCACCTTCGAGTACGGCGTCTGCACCGCCCACAGGATCCACTCGCGACCGCCCCACGACCCGTCGTCGCGTTTCTCCGTCGCACGCAGCGCGAGCGTCACCGGGGCGCCGAGTACGAGGACGAGCGGGATGAGCATGGCAAGCATCATGTGGGCGAGCATGTGCATGCTGAACAGGTACTGCTCGTAGGCGTTGAGTGCGCCGTTCGTTGAGTAGAAGAGGAGCGCGAGCCCCACGAGCCACGCGATGGTGCGGCCGATCGGCCAGCGGTCGCCCCGGCGTGCGAGTCGAATCACGCCGCCGAGATAGAGCACCGCGCCGAACGCACACACGAGCACCCAGGCGAGATCGAACCGCCACTCGGTGAAATACCTCTCGACGGTGAGCTCGGGGGGCAGCGGGTCTCCCGTGAGCCACTCTGCCGGGCTGATGTTCCCGCCCTGATCTCGCAGCGGCTCGAGCGCGACCGGCGTCGCGGTGCGGCCGAGGGCGCCCGCAATTCCGCTCGCGACGCCCATCACGGCGAGCTCGGCGAGCACGAACCACAGGAACGCCCGCTCGCGCGCCGCGGCAATGCGCGGAATCAGTCGCGTGCGCTGCACCGCACCAAAAACGCCGAGCACCACGAGCGCCGCGGTCTTGATGAGCACCAGCTGCCCGTAACCGGTCTCGAACAGCTGGGCGAGGGATCCCACGCGCAGCCACGCGCTCACCACTCCCGAAGCGGCCACCCCAATGAAGGCGAACAGCGCGAGCGTCGAGTAGCGGGACGTGAGCACCGCGAGTCTGCGTCGATCCACAACCTGGGCGATGAAGACGAGCGTGAGCAGCCCCCCGAGCCAGACCGACGCTCCGATGAGGTGCACGAGCAGGGAGTTGACGGCCTGCGCGTGCCCCGATGCGCCGGCCGCGTGGCCCTGCTGGGCGAGCGGGAGCGCCGTCGTCATCGCCGCGAGCAGCACGAGAAGCGTGAGGCGCCGGCCGCGGATCGCGAAGGCGAGCACCGTGGTGATCGCCGCCAGCAGAAGCTCGAACAGCCACAGCTGCCCGAGCTCGATCTCGGTGACGTACTGCGCGAGGCCCGCACCGAACGAGGGATCCGTCGAGAACGGCATGCCCGAAACGTCGACGTAAGAGAGGAGCAGCGTTGCCGCACTCGCCACGGTGAGCACCGCCGCCGATGCAGCCGCAACGTCCATCGCGACCCGGGTTTCGGCGGCGGGCTCAGCGCCGGCAGCGGGCCTGCGCGTGTGCTGCCCCACCGTCGGGTTCACGTTGGCGAGCGCCCACACCGCCATCACGACCGAGCCGATGAGCCCCGCCATCGACACATTGACCAGCGTGCGCGCGATCGGCGACCCGTAGCGGACGACCGCGCCGGGGTCGAGGAGAGTCCGCTCATCCGCAGCACCACCGATCGCGAGGCCGAGCATGAGCGCCGCGAGCGTCGCCGCGAGCAGCACGGCGGGAGCGAAGACGCGCAGGGATCGGACCACCCCACTAGCCTACGCGCTGATCCCTGCGACTCCGCCCCTGCCCAAGGCGGGCGCCGCTGGGGCCTTCGCACCCCGCACCTGGATCCCATGCCCCGCGTGATTCCCATGCCCCGCGCTCCGCACGCGCCACACCCCGCACGCGTTCTCCACAACGCGGGGGCTCTCCGCTCTGCGTACCAGCTACGTGGGGGTTGCGGTACGCAGAGCGGAGATCCCCCGCGGAGTGGAGAAATGGGGGGAGGGACAGGGCGACGGCGCGTTCAGCGCCGACGGATCTGCAACCGCCAGCGTTCGGGCCCGCGGTCGAGGTATTCGACGTCGTACTGATCGGGCGAGCGCTCTCCCAGTTGCTGCAGTAGAGGCACCGGGTCGTGGGTCGCGGAGATCACGACCGCGAACCCTGGGCGCAAGCCGTCGAGCACGCCGAAGATCGCCGAGTGACGAACGGCGTGAGGGATCGTCTGCACATCGAGTTCGGGCAGCTCCTCGTCGTGTCCACCGCACGCGCAGGACGAACCCACAGTAGCCGTTTCCCGGCTCTGATGAATCTGAATGTCGGCCATCTTTCCCCCTGTCCAGAGGCCTCGCAGCCTCGAAACTCCGAACTGGAACGCCCGCCCCAGCATTTACTACACTAGATGATGTGGAAAATAAGCGAACCCCCCGCGACCGCGCGACGCGACGCTCCCCCACCCAAACGCGGGAGACGATCCTGCGGGTGCTGGAATCGCGCAGCGCGGCGACGACGGTCGCAGAGGTCGCCCGCGAAACCGGGTGGCACGAGAACACCGTGCGCGGACACCTGCAGGCTCTGCACCGCGATGGGTACGCGACAACCGAGCCGTCGGTGCGCGGCGAGGGGCGCGGTACGGCATGCGGTGACAAGCGCAGTGAGGGGCGCGGGCGACCCTCGCAGCAGTGGCGGGCGACGTGGCGGGCGCCGGCGGATCCCTATGCCGCCCTCGCTTCGGTGTTCGCCGCAACGCTCGCGAAGGTCAGCGAGGCCCCAGCCTCCGACGCCCGCGCGGCCGGACACGCGTGGGGGGAAACCCTCGGGAACACGCTCCCGCGAGCCGCCTCACCCGATGCCGCGCGGCGCAGCATTCTCGAGCTCATGCGCAGCCAGGGGTTCGCCCCCGAACCGTCGAAGACGACGACCACGACCACGATCCCGACGGAAATCGTGCTGCACCGCTGCCCGCTCATCGAGGCGGCCTCGCGGCACCGGGAGGTGGTGTGCGCGGCTCACCACGGCATGGTCACGGGGGCTCTCGAAGCAATTGGTGCTCGCGACGAGGGATCCGAGCTCCTCCCCTTCAGCGCGCCCGGCGAGTGCCTGCTGCGGCTGCGAGTGGCCTGATGGCGGTGCACACGACGACTGGTGCTCGCCGCCGATCTCCGCTGAAACTCGTCTGGATGATCCCCGGCGGCCTCGCCCTGCTCGTCGGGCTTGACGCCGCGCTGATCCTGCTCGGGCTCCCCGCTCCCCTCTCGGCGCAGCGCTTCGCCGAAGTGCACGGGGTGCTGCTCGTGCTCGGCTTTCTCGGCACGCTGATCTCACTCGAACGCGCGACCGCCCTCGGCCGCTGGTTCGGTTACGCGGCGCCTGCGCTCCTCGGTCTCGGAGGGATCTTGCTCTTCGTGGATGCGCTCCCGCTCGCGGTAGGCCAGTGGGTCCTCGTCGCCGGCACCGCCGCCTTCACCGCGATCTACGTGCCGCTGTGGCGCAGGCGCTACGACACTCCGATCCTCGTGCAGCTCCTCGCCGCCGGGCTCGCGCTCGCGGCCGCGATCCTGTGGGCCGGCGGAGCGGCGACAAGCCGAGTGCTGCCGTGGCTCCTCGCCTTTGTCGTGCTCACGATCGCTGCTGAGCGGGTGGAGCTCGCCGCGATCACGATGGGTGCCCGCGCGAACCTCGTGCTCCTCGTTCACGCGTGGGTCGTCGCCGGAGCGCTGCTCGTGGGGCTGGCTCTGCCTCACGCGGGCGCGATCGTGCTGGGTCTCGCCTTCGTGTCGCTCACGGTGTGGCTCTTTCGCGCCGATATCGCGCGCCGTACGATTCGCGCGCGCGGTGCAACCCGGTTCATGGCGGCGTCCATGCTCGCGGGCTACTTCTGGCTGTTCATCGCGGGCGTCGTGCTGCTCTTCGGGCACCCAACGTCCGCTGCCGCATACGACGCCGTGACCCACGGCGTGCTCTTGGGCTTCGCGATCTCGATGATCATGGCGCACGCGACGACGATCCTGCCGGCGGTACTCGGCGTCACGCTCCCCTACCGCTCGATCATGTGGATCCCCGCGGTCCTCCTCCACCTGAGTCTCGTGATCCGTCTGTGGTTCGGCGACGCCTTCGGCCTGCGGCTCGCCTGGCAGCTCGGCGGCGTGCTCGGCATCATCGCGATCCTCCTCTTCCTCCTCACCGCAGTGGGCAGCGCGTTACTAGCTCTGCGACGGCCGAACCGATGATTGGTGTGCAGCCGCCGGCAGACCGGCCTCCGGGTCGTGGGTTTTGGGTGATGAGGGATCTCCCGACCCTCGTGTGGCTCGTTCTGCTCGTGGCGGCGGCCGCGTTCCACCGCTGGCTGCCGATGCCGGGATGGCTACTCCTCCATCTTCTGTTTCTCGGCGTCGCGACGCACTCGATCCTCGTGTGGAGCCAGCACTTCAGCTTCGCGCTGACGCGAAGTCGGCACACTCACGCAGCACGGCGCTCGCAGAATCTTCGTCTCATCCTGGGAAATCTCGGCGCCGTGCTGGTGCTCATTGGAGTACCAACCCCCGTCCTCGCGTTGACTGTCGCGGGCGCCGCCCTCATCGTCACCGCCGTCATCTGGCACGGGCTGAGCATCTGGCGGCGCCTGCGCGGGGCGTTGCCCGGGCACTTCACGCGCACGCTGCGGTACTATCTCGCGTCGGCCGCGTTCCTTCCGGTCGGCGTGGTGCTCGGCGTGTGGATCGCGACCCCTGCGAGCAGCGGCGGCCTCGTGCTCGCGCACGCCCTGACGAACCTGCTCGGTTGGATCGGGCTCACCGTCGCCGGCACCGTGGTCACGCTGTGGCCGACGATGCTGCGCACCCGGGCCGCGACTTCGGCCGCACGCGAGGCCGCCCGTGCGCTGCCGATCCTCGCGGCCGGCGTCGCGGTCGCAGCGCTCGGTGCTGCTCTCGGCTTCCTTCCCGTGCTCGCGGTCGGCCTGCTCGCGTATGCCTCCGGGTTGTCACTCATCGGCGTCTCACTCGGGCGCGCGGCTCGGAACGCGCCGCCGAGCAGCTACGCATCACTGTCGGTCGCCGCGGCGCTGCTGTGGTGGTTCGGGAGTACCGTGGGTCTCGCCGTGATCGCCATCGTGGCCTGGCTCGCGGGAGGCGGGCCGGGGCAACTGCGATCCGCGATGGACTGGCTCGCGCCCTACCTCGCCGCGGGGTTCGTCGCGCAGGTGATCCTCGGCGCGCTGAGCTACCTCATCCCCGTGGCGCTGGGCGGCGGACCGGGGCCGGTGCGCATCGGCACCGCGGCGTTCGATCGGGGCGCCGCACTGCGCGTGGCCGCCGCGAACACAGCGCTGTTCGTCTGCGTGCTGCCGGTCTCGAGTGTTATACGCGTCGCCGCATCGCTCGTGTACCTCGTCGCAATGGCCTCGTTCCTCCCGATCTTCGTCATCGGGCTGCGCGCACAACGACGCGCGAAAGCAGCAGCTGGCACTGGGCTGCCGGGGCCCGCCGGACTACCGGGGCCCGCCGGGCAACCCGGAAAGACGCAGGCCGGGCAGCCCGCGCAGACAACACAGGCCGCGCCAGCCGGGGCAGTTCAGCCGGCCGGGGCGACCGCAGAGGCCGGGCCGCTCGAACCTCCGCCCGGTACGCGCCGTGCAGGGCAGGCGATGGCGGGCCTCCTCGCGGTGATTCTCGTCGCAGTGGTGGGCGGTGCGCTGGCACCGCACAGTCTGGGTTCCGTCTCGGGCTCAGTCTCGGGGCTCGCAGCCTCCTCCGGCGGCGCGGGATCTGACGCTGAGGCGCCGGTGCAGCGGGTGTCGGTATCCGCAGCCGACATGCGATTCACTCCTGACCGGATCGACGTGCCGGCCGGCACCCGTCTCGTGATCGAGCTCACGAACACGGACGACGAGCAACCCCACGACCTCGTCTTCGCGAACGGCGCTGGCGGGCAGCGACTCGCTCCGGGCGACTCCACGACGATCGACGTCGGAGTGATCACCGAGGACCTGGAGGGCTGGTGCTCCATCATCGGGCACCGAGAAATGGGAATGACCCTCGACATCGTAGCGACCGGCACAGGCACCGGCACAGACACCAGCACCCACTCTGGCGACGACTCGGGTGCGGGCCCCACGGCACCCGGAGCTCACAATCACAGCAACACCGCCGGGTCGAGTGCGGCGGCAGACGACGGCAGCGCCGCAGGGCTCGTCGACCTCATGTCGGGAGACCTCGGTGAGAACTTCCAGCCGGTGAACGCAGTGCTTTCCGAACTCCCGGCAGCGAGTGGGCCGGTCGTGCACACGTTAACCATGCCCGTAACCGAGCTTGATCTGGCAGTCGCTCCGGGAGCCGAGGGGCCGGTGTCCCAGCGGTTGTGGACGTTCGGGGGCACCGCGCCCGGCCCGGTGCTCCACGGCCGCGTCGGGGATCGGTTCGAGATCACGCTCGTGAACGACGGCACGATTGGGCACTCGATTGACTTCCACGCGGGATCCCTCGCCCCTGACGAACCGATGCGCACGATCGCGCCCGGAGACTCCCTGACTTACACGTTCACCGCAACGCGCGCGGGGATTTGGATGTACCACTGCGCCACTATGCCGATGTCGGCGCACATTGCGAACGGCATGTTCGGCGCCGTGATTATCGAGCCCACGGATCTGCCCCCGGTCGACCGCAGTTACGTGCTGATGCAGTCCGAGTACTATCTCGGCGCTGAGGGAGGCGAGGTAGACGTCGAAAAGATCGCGGCCGAGCAGCCCGACCTCGTGGTGTTCAACGGTGTCGCCGCACAGTACGAGCGTGACCCGCTGCCGGCCCGCGTTGGTGAGAGGGTGCGGGTGTGGCTGCTCGATGCGGGGCCGAATCGCGCCACGAGCTTCCACGTGATCGGCGGTCAGTTCGACACGGTGTGGGCCGAGGGTGCGTTTCTGCTCGATCGCTCGGCAGACACGGGATCGCAGGCGCTCGCCCTGCAGCCGGCACAGGGCGGGTACGTCGAGCTCGTCTTCCCCGAGGCTGGGAACTATCCCTTCGTCTCGCACCTGATGGTGGACGCCGAGCGCGGCGCGAGCGGCCTCTTTGCGGTGGACGAGTAGCGCGGATCCCCCGCCGAAGCGCGGATCCTTCGCCGCCGCTCTCCACTCTCCGTCCAGCCGTGCCTCGCCCAAGCAAGTCACATGGAATCCGCAAAATATCTACCGGAAATCGCCGTTTTCGCTATATATCTTGCAGACCGCATACCGTTCGCAGGCAAGGGACCCGGCACGCCAAAAGGAAAACCCCCGATCCGCATGCGCGGACCGAGGGTTCCAAATACCTTGAGAAGCCTACTTCACGGCAGCCTTAAGCTTCGAGCCGACCGAGACCTTGACGCGCTTGCCCGCGGGGATCTCGATGGTCTCGCCGGTGCGCGGGTTGCGGCCGGTGCGAGCTGCGGTGGTGGCGGTCTCGAAGGAGATCCAGCCGGGGATAGAAACCTTCTCGCCCGCAGCGACGGTCTCGGAGACCGCGGCGAACAGACCGTCGAGCACGCTGGAGACGGCAGCCTGGCTCTGGCCGGTCTCAGCGGCGATCTTGGCAACGAGCTCGGTCTTGTTGAGTGCCATGTTGTTTCCTTCCAGGGCATCCGCCGCGTTTGGCCACGCCCCTGATCTGGTTCAGGTGTTCCGCCGGGAGGCGGTTCCGATCGGGTGATCGCGAACGAATCTACCCTAGTTCGGCGGTTTCATGCGGAATTTCGCGGGGATTCGTCACGGAATCTCCGAAATTTCTGCGTGAAGGCGGCGAGAGCCCGCGGATTTTCGAGCGGAGTCGCGCCCACGAGTCCCCGACGGGCAAGAGTTCGGACGTGCGAGGCCCTCTCGCGACGACGCTTGCACCGGCCCATTGATCCCCAGCGCCCCGCGCTCAACGGGCCACGGCCATCAAGCTCCGCGCGCCATCAAAACCCCAGGCACAATGGGAGGCATGTCCGACGTCGCACAGCCACCCTCGCTCGCCCAAATCGTCGAGGCGATCAGCACCGATGCCCCGATCGAGGCAGAGCAAATCAGACGCGCCGCGACGGACGATACCACAGCAGACGCCCTGATCGAGCTCGCCCATCGCACCGAGGCACTCCGACGCCGCAGCACAGAACTGCGGGCAGTCATGTCCTCAACCCGTGATCTCCTTGCCATCACAGATCCAGATAAGCTGCTGCAGCGGATCGTCGACCGCGCGCACGAGCTCATGGAACTCGACGTCGCCTACCTCTCGGTCCACGACGAGGCCACGGACCAGTTGCACGTGCGCGCAGCAACCGGGGTTACCTCACCGCGCTTCGTGAACATGGTCGTGCCTGCCGGTATCGGCATCGCAAGCCTGGCGGTCCACACACGACAGCCCCACTGGGTCGAGGACTACGTGAACCTGTCGGCCGTCCCGCACGATCCAGTCATCGACGAGATAGTGCGGGAAGAGCAGCTTCGTTCACTGCTCGGCGCACCGCTGGTGGTCGCCGGCAAGGTGCTCGGCGTGCTCTTCGGGGCGAGCCGGACCCCTCACGCATTCCGCCCCGACGAGGTCTCGCTGCTGTCGACCTTTGCCGGGCACGCGGCCCTGGTGCTACACCGAACGAACCTGCTGCACGAAGCCCGTGACGCCACATCGCGTGCGGCTGAAAGACAACGCGAGGCGGAGTGGGGCGCGTTGATCCACGAACGCTTCACCCGGCTCGCCGCATACGATGCTGATTCCGGCGGAATCATCGAAACCCTCGCCGACGCCCTCGGCCGTGACGTCGCCCTGGTCGGCACCGACGGATCCCCCGTCATCCCGACCGGAACCGCTATCTCAGCGGCCCCGGTCGCACCGGATATCGCGCGCGCAGCCTCGACCGGACGCAGCGAGGTGCTGGGGAAGGGCCCCATTGAGTTCGTGGCACCGCTCGTGACCGCGGCTGGGCACTCGGGCGCCCTCGTGGTCGCCCGTGGTGTGACACCTCTGTCCCCGGTCCAACAACGCACAGCCGAACGGGCTGCCATGGTCGCCGCCCTCGTCACCTTGCGGCGCGACGCGATCACAGATGCCGAGGACCGGGTCCGCGGGGAGCTGGCCGCGGAACTCTTCGGTGAAGCCTCACGCAATGTTGGTGTGCAACGGGCCGCCGATCGCGGATATCCGGTCGACGGGCCGTGGACATTGGTAACGATCGCATGCGCACCGGAGCAGCGCGGCGCGGTGCTGAGTCGGCTGCGCGGGGATCCAGCCTGGCTCGTGACCACGGCACCGGGCGGTGTCGCAGTACTCGCGCCCTTCGGTGCGGACGGGCCGTCACCGCAACGGATCCTCGATCATGCCGGCTCAGGGGCCGAACTCGCGCTGACAGCTGAGAGGAACGGCCTCGGCGCAGCAGCAGCAGCAGCAGAACGCGTCTGGCTCGCCACCGAGCTCGCAAAGGGCCTTGAGCTCTCGCACGGCATCCACCCCGAGGCCACTCTCGCGCCCTATGCGACGCTGTTCGCGGGGGACGGTGCACTGCTCGGGGCCTTCATCCGAGAGCGTCTCGGCGAGGTGTTCAATCGCGATCGCTCGCATGGCAGCCGCCTCTTCGACACGCTCGTGACACTCTTCGACGAGCGTTGGAACCTCACCGCTGCATCACGTTCCCTACACCTCCATCTGAACACCGTCAAACAGCGGGTGCAGCGCTTGCGAGAGATCCTGGGAGAAGATCTCAGGCAACCTGAGGGACGATTCCGGCTGGAGCTCGCCGTACGCGCGGAACTCGCTCGACGCTCACTCGATCAGCCATAGGTTCGACAAAATTTATGTCCGAGAAAGACCTCAAATCCAACACACCGTTCTGCTTGCATGGCAGAAGCGGCGACGAAGCCGCACTTCAGGAAGGACAACGACGTGACCAGCACCTCCAGAATTCGCGGACTCCGCAACCTCGGTGTCGACGAACGGAGGGCTGCGGTGTGTGAGGCGCTCGGAGTGGAACCAGAGCTCCTCGCGCCGCTCGCCGAGAACGGGCTGAGCCCGGAGCAGGCGGACCGCATGGTGGAGAACGTCATCGGGCAGATCGGTATCCCGGTCGGTGTCGCAACGAACTTCATCGTAAACGACCGCGAGGTGCTCGTGCCGATGGCCACCGAGGAGCCCTCTGTCATCGCGGCCGCCTCCAACATCGCACGAATGGCACGCCGTACGGGTGGCATCACCGTCACCGCGGATCCTCCGCTCATGCAGGCACAGATCCAGATCGTGGACGTGACGGATCCTGCTGGGGCGCGTGCCCGTATCCTCGACGCCCGTACCGAGATCCTCGATCTCGCCAACGCGCAGGACCCGAAGCTCGTCGAGATCGGCGGTGGCGCTCGCGACCTGATCGTACGCACCATCGATGGCGTGCTCGGCCACCACCTTGTCGCGCATCTGATCGTCGACGTTGGAGACGCCATGGGGGCGAACGCCGTGAACACCATGGCGGAAGCCGTCGCACCCCGCGTGGCGGAAATCGCCGAGGGCCGACAGCTGCTGCGCATCCTGACCAATCTGGCGGACCGTCGACTGACCCGTGCGCGAGTGACGATCCACCCCAACGAACTCGGCGGGCCCGAGGTGGCATCGAACATGATCGCTGGAGCCGCATTGGCCTACGACGATCCCTACCGAGCCGCGACGCACAACAAGGGAATCATGAACGGCATCACCGCCGTGGTGCTCGCCACCGGGAACGACAGCCGTGCGGTCGAATCCGGCGCGCATGCCTATGCCGCCCGCAGCGGTCAGTATCGAGCGCTCTCCCGTTTCGAAGCCGACCGTGACGGGAACCTCGTCGCGACCCTCGAACTGCCGATGGCCGTCGGTCTGGTCGGCGGAGCCACCAAGTCCCATCCTGCCGCGCGCGCCGCGGTCGCTCTGACTGAGGTAGGTAGCGCGATCGAACTCGCGCAGCTCATCTGCGCTGTCGGCCTGGCACAAAACGTCGCAGCCGTGCGGGCGCTCGCCGCTGAGGGCATCCAACGCGGACACATGGGGCTCCATGCCCGAAATGTCGCCATCGCCGCCGGCGCAAAGTCATTTGAAATCGACACGGTAGCAGCCGCCCTCGTCGAGCGCGGAGCGGTGCGCGCCGATGTCGCAGAGGTCGTGCTCACAGAGCTCAGGTTGCGGGAGTGAGCGCAATCCGGGACCTCGGCTTGCAGGAGCCGGCACCCCGGGCCGGCCTCGATGATCAGGTCGAGCTCTGGGAGGTCTCGCCGCGCGGCGGGCTCCAGGCCGAACGCATGATCCTCGACGTGGCGTCCCGGATCGAGCTGATCGGGCGCCTCGTGAGAGCAGGCGCCCGGATCGTCGAGGCGGGAAGCTTCGTGCGACCCGACCGCGTTCCGGCAATGGCTGGCTCTGCCGAAGTTCTGGCGGGCGTGACCGACCTGCTTGCCCGCCTGCCCGTCCTGGTTCCGAACCCTCGCGGCTACGACCTCGCACGAGCGGCGGGTGCCAATGACATCGCCGTCGTTCTCAGCGTCACCGAGACCTTCTCCAGGAACAACCTCGGAGCTTCCCGTCAAACGATGGAGTGCGAGATCGAAGCGGTGACGCGACGTGCCCTGACAGAAGGCGTAAGGGTTCGCGGCTACCTCTCGATGGTATTCGGCGACCCGTGGGAGGGGCGAGTTCCGGTCTCCAAGGTCGTGCGTCTCACCTCGCTCATGCGGTCTTGGGGGATCCGCGAGTTCTCATTCGACGACACGATCGGCGTCGCGACCCCCGGCCGGGTCGTAGAAATCATACGGGCGCTCACCGATGCGGGGATCCCCCACACCGAGCTCGCGCTACATCTCCACGACGCATACGGGCAGGCGCTCGTGAACGTCTATGCCAGCTTGGAAGCCGGGATTCGTCGCTTCGGTGCCCCAGCGGCCGGCATTGGAGGCTGCCCCTTTGCACGTTCAGCAAACGGCAATCTGGCCACCGACGATCTCGTGTGGCTGCTCAACGGTCTCGGGCTCGACTCCGGCATCGACCTCGATGCGCTTGCAGAGACGAGCGCCTGGATCAGCGACACGCTGCTGCGGCCCGCGAGTTCTCGTGTTGCCACCCCGCTAAGGCCTCGGGCCCCGGAAGCACCGTCAAGGGACGACGTGCCCCGGTGGCTACACAAGGTGCCCATCCTTCCGACCGGGTACTAGCACTCGAGCGAAAGGATCCTCCCGTGCGAGCCCCGAGTCAGACGATCGCGATCGGACGGAGCATGGAGCCAGTTGCCCCCCGGATCTTGAGCGGCAGGCCGACGAACAGGAACTCATGCACGTTCTCCGCCGCGAGTTCTTCGAGGTAGATGTTCTCCAGGATGTGGATCCCGTTCTTGATAAGCAGCACCTGGTGCACTGGGTGCGGATTGCCCTCGATGATCGACGGCATGACCTCGCAGGCCTCCGTATCAACTCCCACGCCCCGAACCTTCCGCTCGGCGCAATACTCCGCAATGGGTTTGGTGATCCCGGCACCGATCGACTTGCTGGTGTCAGGCCACGACCGCATCAGACCGGTGCGCACAAACACTACGTCGTTCTCCCGTACGTCGACCCCCTGAGCCTCGGCCGCACCTAAGAACTCCTCCAATGAGATCGGATAGTGGGCCTCGAGCTGGTCGACCCCGAGAAAGGCTGGGATATCGATCAGCACGCCCCGGGTGATGAACGGCACGATCGATGCCGCATCGCCCTTGCGCACGCCAAAGTCGCCTAGATGCTCGGCAGCGTTCGCGCCGTTCCACTCGTCGTCCTCACCGCAGCTGATGTGGCCCAAGGCATCCACATGGGAGCCCGAGTGGTTCGTCGCGATCATTAGTTCGGAGATCAGGCCAATATTCTCCGAGTTCACCTCGGGGGCGAGCCATTCCTGGTCTCCGTCGACGCGGATCCCTCGCGGGCTCCGGTAGGTCATCACCTGGAACGGCGGATGCCCTGCCCAGATGGGCATCCCCGGCCACCGGCCGGGGTCGAGATCGAAGACCTCTCCTTGGGTCGGGAGCGCGAGCAGGTCGAGAAGACCTGCCACTTCGATACGGCCGCCGGGTGTACTCAATTCTGTTACCTGCCTCTCGAATCGGGCGCCGACCTCGTCGCCGGCTGCATGTCACGCATTTCTGATGTCTTCGAATTTGCGTTAAATGTTGATCGTAAATATATAACGGTGTCGTCCGGATGACCAGCCCTGCTCACCCGGGGAACCACCCTGCCCTCGGCAATAGCGAATCCACCGGCTTTTCGAGCTGTCGCGAGAGCCATCCGGCGATCTCGATCAACTGCTCCGCGTCGAATCGCTCGCGCACGTCTGCACCGTCCATGGTGAGGCTGTAGAGTAAGTCTTCCGTCGCGATATTGCCAGTTGCCGCAGGGGCGAAGGGGCACCCCCCGAATCCACCCACCGACGCGTCGAGCGCGACAGGGCGGCCGATTGCCTCCGCAGCGGTGGCGGCAGCGATAGCGTTGCTGTAGCCGGTATTTCGGGTGTTATGGAAGTGGAAGCGCAACCCTTCATCGGCAAATCGCTCCGCGGCGAGATCCGTGAGCTCACGCACCCGATGCGCACCGCCGACTCCGACCGTATCGGCGAAGGCGATCTCATCAGCCCCCATATCGAGCACCCGGAGCGTTGCGTCACGCACGCGTTCCAGCGGGACCGGGCCGTCGAAGGGACAGCCGAAGGCGACAGCCAAGGTGACGCTCGATCGCCGACCGGCGTCGCGCGCAATCCTGACCGCCGTCTCCGATTCATTGAGCAGTTGCTCGGTTGTACGACCCTGATTGCGCATCGCGAATCCGTCCGTGACCGGAACGACCATGTTGAGTTCGTGCACACCGGTCTCGACGGCACGCTCTGCGCCGCGCAGATTCAAGATCAGCCCGATGTAGGAGACTTCATCCGCTTGCGGCAACGCCGCCAGCACTGCCTCCGCATGCGCCATCTGCGGCACGCGATCGGGGTGGACGAAGCTCACCGCCTCGATCCTGCGCGCGCCCGATTCGACCAGCCGCTCGATGAACTCAACACGGGTCTCCACATCGAGGGTCTTCGCCTCATTCTGCAGCCCGTCACGAGGCCCGACCTCAAGGATCTCAATTTCGCTCATCGCCGTTTCCTCCCACGAAATCAGTCGGCCGATAGAACGAGGGCATCGCCCGCACCGGCCGCAACAGCTCCTCCGTCACGGCTGTCGGCTCTGGTTCGGCGCCCTCGTACTCATCGAGGATCCGCCCTGAGCCCAACCACTCTTGAGCCACCGGAGACTTAAAGAACGAAGCCGCGATCGCATAGGTTAGCTGCGCGAACTCCGCCGGCGCATCACGCTCCAGTCGATCGAGATAGGCACGTGCCCCTTCCTCTGGTTTATAGGCATCGAGCGTCATTCGAAGCTGCTCCGCAAGGTCCGGGCGCTCGGCCAGGGTGACATCAATCCAGATCTCGGTGACTCCCGCCTCTCGTGCGGACGGGCCGTCATCGCTCTGCGGGATCAAGGTCACTGCAAGCACACCGAGCGCTTCCCTCTGCTCGTCGCTCAGTTCGTTCGTCATCGCCGCTCCCCCTGATCAATGAATGCGCGGGCCGACCACAGGGCCAGCGCCGCCTGAGTCGCGACGGGGTTCAGCCCGCCTGAGGTCACCCACGTGCTTGAATCGAAGATGAAAAGGTTCGGCACATCGTGGCAGCGCCCATACCGATCCGTCACGGAGGTCGCGGGATCTTCACCCATCACCGTCGTACCCATGAGGTGCCAGCCGCTCTGTCTCACCATGGGGGCCACGACGACCTCGATGGCCCCTGCAGCCTCGAACACGCGCTTCGCCTGCTGCGTGTGCCAGTCGAGCAGCGCGCGCGAGTTCTCGTCGGCCCGATAGTGGATTCGGATCCCCGGCAGCCCGGCGGCATCGACGGCGGACGCATCTAGCTCGATACGGTTCGATTCGAGCGGCAGGTCCTCGCCAACGAAGCTAAACATCGCCGAACGATTGTACCGGCGCTTGATCGTGCGGTGAAAGTTCTCGTACCATAGCGTCTCGTTCGCGGCCTCCCATGGATAGGACCGAGTGAGGCTCAGCGGGCCTCCTGTGGGCTGCAATCCCCACTTGACGCCACGGACAAAGCCTCGCGTCGGGTCGCTCTCGTAGAAGTGCATGCTCTGGATCTGCTGGCCGAGCGGGCTCACCGCCGAATCGACCTCATCGGGGAAGACCCCGGCGACCGCACCGAACGGATGCATCATTAGCCGCTTCCCCACGAGACCGGAGGAGTTAGCCAGGCCCGCCGGATGCTCATCGCTCGCCGACATAAGCAGGATGCGCGGAGTGCCCAGTCCGTTGGCGCAGAGGATCACCGACCCAGACCGCACCTCGTGGCGCTCACCGTCCGCATCGATGTACTCGCAGCCGACCGCGCGATCTCCTTCGGTCAGAACACGACTCACCCGCGCTCCGACACGGAGCTCGACCCCTAGCTCCAGCGCGGTCGGCCAACCGAGCACATCGGTAGAGAGCTTCACCGCCCCGTCCAGCTCGCCGGACGCGGCCGCCCGCTTGCCCGGATAGATCGAGCTCGCGCCTGGCCACCACGCCATGCCGAGATCGTTGAACGCCCCTGCGACCCGGCGACCAAACTCGCGCAGCGGGATCGGCGGGAGCTCGGGCCCATCACCAGCTGGATAGGCGGGATCTCCGGCAAGCCCGCCCACTCGGAGCTCCCGCTCAACCTCAACGTAGTACGGCTCCAGGTCCTCGTAACTGAGGGGCCAGTCGTCTGCGACACCGTCCTGAGAACGCACTCGGAAGTCCCCGGGAGTCATTCGATTCCACTTCGCGAGATAGAGAACCGTGCTCCCCCCGACACCGTTCCACATAAGCGCGGTGATGTCCGAATCGGTGTCGTCAATGGGGTAGTCGGCCGGGTTCCGCCGAGCATTCGGGTCCCGCTTCCAGCAGCGTTCGGCAAGGATCTCGGAATCGAGATCGTGCACGGCTCCATCAGCCGCGTAATCAGGCCAGTCACCCTGCTCGAGACACAACACAGAGCGGCCCGCACGTGCGAGCTCGATTGCGGCGATCGCCCCGGATAGACCCGCCCCGACGATGATGACGTCGGCATCATTGCGCTCGGTCATGGCTTCCCTTCCACGGCCGGCCCACTCGTCGGAGACGGCGATCCGGCATCACTGAATACAAACTCTTGCAAGACCTGCCGCCTGCACCACCACAGATCTTATTGCATACAACTATGTGGCCCAGGGCGCCCCATGTCAATATCTCAAAGATTCAAAAGTGACTAATTCATGCGGATGACCTCTTGTCCTTTCGTTTAGCGTGCGGCAGAATTGGGGCAATCCATCCACTCGTCTTGCACCTTTTGCATACAATTAGGGGGCATGTCCTATGGCTCACCACACCGGCCCGCTCTCAGGAGTCCGCGTTATCGAAATGGGCTCTCTGATCGCGGGCCCCTACTGCGGCCAAGTGCTCGGCGACCTCGGCGCCGAGGTCATCAAGATTGAGCCGCCTGGGCAGGGGGATGCCATGCGCACCTGGGGCCGGCAGACGGAAGACGGTCGGGGCGTCTGGTGGGCTGCGATCGCCCGGAACAAGCAGTCAGTGACGTGCGACCTGCGTACGGAGGCAGGCCAGGAGATCGCCAGGGACCTCATCGCCGAATCAGACGTATTGATCGAGAACTTCCGTCCGGGCACTCTTGCTAGGTGGAATCTAGCGCCGTCCGACTTGATGGAGCGGGATCCGCGCCTCATCGTGGCCCACGTAAGCGGATTCGGCCAGGACGGACCGTATGCCCAGCGCGCGGGCTATGCCGCCATCGGCGAGGCGATGGCCGGTCTGCGCTATCTGACCGGCTTTCCCGATCGGGAACCCGTCCGCGTTGGCCTTTCCGTCGGCGACTCACTGGCGGGCCTCTACACCGCCCTTGGCGTTATCACCGCGATCTACGAACGCGAGCGTTCCGGCAGGGGACAAGAGGTGGACACCGCGATCTATGAGTCGGTGCTCGCCTTCACCGAGTCTCTGCTCGCCGACTTCGCCATCTTCGATGTCATCCGTGAGCGGACCGGCCCGACCTTGCCAAAGATCGCGCCGTCCAACGCCTACGCCGCGTCGGACGGCAGGTACGTCGTAATCGCGGCAAATCAGGACACGGTGTTCCGCCGCCTCGCCGAAGCAATGGGGCAGCCCGAGCTCGCCGACGACCCGCGCTTCGCAACCCACATCGCCCGCGGCGAGCACCAGGACGAGATCGACGGCATCATCGGCGACTGGGCGAAAAC
Organism: Leucobacter sp.; assembly: GCA_041655455.1. Taxonomy (GTDB): domain Bacteria; phylum Actinomycetota; class Actinomycetes; order Actinomycetales; family Microbacteriaceae; genus Leucobacter. The sequence goes on from JBBAFK010000010.1 coordinate 17,219, forward strand.
GGTCCCCTCGGAGGAGCTCATCACTGAACTTAATGCCGCAGGGGTGCCCACCGGCGGAATCAACACGGCGCGAGACATACTCCGAGACCCGCACATCCTCGAGCGCGGGGCAGTCGCATGGGTCGATGCCGCAGGTATCGGCGACGTGCCAATGCCCGCGCCGATGCCTCGTCTCTCCCGCACGCCCGGCGTCATCAAACACGCGGGACCCGAACTCGGTACCGACACCGAGGCCGTGCTTACACGGATTCTCAGCAAATCCCCGGACGAGATCGATGCGTTGAAGCGGTCAGGAACGGTCTGAACCGGCCGACTCATCTTCCCCGGTCTCCTCGAGGAACTTCATCGCCGCCTCGGAGCCCGAGGAGATGTGCTCCCGCAGTTGCTTCTCCACCGCGTCAGGATCGCTCGAGCGGAGCGCGGCAAGCACCTCATCATGCCCTGCGATCGAGTCGAGCGCCCGATCGCTGAGGCTGATGGCCTGGTATGGGACACCATTCCACAGCCGCTGGGTGAAGTCGAGCAGGATCGGAGAGCCCGAGAACTCGTAGAGCTTCATGTGGAACTGCTTATTTAGTGAGGGGATGAGATCGAGTCGGTCGTCGGCTACCACCTGTTTCATCCGGTCGTTGATCCGCATGAGCTCGGTGATCTCATCGTAGGTCACCCGTTCACAGGCGAGCCGAGCGGCGTATGGCTCAAGTACCATGCGCAGCCGATAGACTTCTCGAGCCCGTTCGACATCGAGCCCGAGGACGACGGCGCTCGAATGAGGGCGCGTCGCCACCAGCCCCTCAGCATGCAGCATCTGCAGCGCCTCGCGAAGCGGCGTGTAGCTCATATTGAGCTCCTCGGCCAGCATCGTGAGCTTCAGCTGGGTTCCCGGGGGGAAGACGCCGTCACGAATCGCCTCACGGAGCACCCGAGCAGCCATAGAGCTCTTCGTCACGTTGTCATCGAGGGGTCCTAACAATGCGGACATCTCATCACCTTCTCACAGTCCGGCCGGGGATCGCTGCAGGCTCTCCCTGCATCAGCGCGAGCCACCTACAAAAAACGGGGCTGATCGACAATAAATCAGCCCCGAGATTTGTTGATCCAGATTATACGGGTCCGGGAACCGAAACCCGGACGGCTTGGATCTTGCCGTCCCTGGTCGCTTCTGTCACCGGGGGCATGTAGCTGTCAGCGGTCGAGATGTATAGCGTCCGCCCATCGGGACCGCCCAACACGCAGTCGATCGCGCATCTGCCCGGCACCTCGATACGATCCGTGATCTCACCACCCTCCAGGACACGCAGGAACTCACCGGTGTCGAGGGATGAGATCCAGATCCCCCCCTCGAGATCAACACAGCTCCCATCCGGGGTCTTGTCGTCCGGCAGTTCCGCCCAGGTCCGCCGATTATCCAGCCCGCCATCGGGCTGGATGTCGAACGCCGTCATCAGATGACCCCAGGTCTCCCCGAGGACCAATGTGCGAGTGCCGGGGATGATGTTCGCACTGTTCGGGAACACGAAGCCATCGGCGGCCAAACTTGCGGATCCATCGGTCTCGACCACATAGAGTGGCCCAAGCTTCGGTTCCTCGCCTCCGTACACGTCGTAGCCGAAGGCGCCGACATAGGTGCGCCCGGTGTCCTCGTCAACCATGAGGTCGTTGATGAGCGAATCGCTCACGCCCGTGAGGTCCGCGAACACCTCGGTCGATCCGTCCGCCTTGATCGTCCGAAGCACGCGCTCATTCATCGCGCTCACGATGAATCGCCCGTCGGGCAACCAGCCGAGCCCCGAGGACTGACAGTCCAGTGTTGCCAGCAAGCGGGGCTGCTGATCAACGGCGGGATCGAAGACGAACACCTCCCCGGTGTGCATGTCCGAGAACCAGAGCTTGCCGTCTCGCCAACGGTTTCCTTCAGGGAACCTCATCCCTGTCACCACATCTTGCAAGTCGAAACTCACTTCTTTTCACCCTCTCGTTACTATTCATTGGATTTCGCGCCACTCACAGACAGGCCCGGCTGACGTACTCGACATTCTGGCAGTCCTCGGGGATCTCCTCGACGATCGCACCGTCACGCATGATCAAGATCCGATCGGCGTACTCCACGACCTCCTCAATGTCGGATGACGAGACGATCACCGCGCAGCCACGATCGGCGAGCTCGCGCAGCCCCGCATAGATCTCCTTGCGCGCGGCGATGTCGACACCCTCCGTCGGCTCGTCGAACATGAAGACCTTCGCGTCGCTGAGCAACCAGCGGGCGATGACGACCTTCTGTTGATTGCCACCGCTGAGCTCGCCGACGTACATGCGCGCTGCGCCGGCGGGCTTCGTATCGAGCTGATCGAGAACTCGGGTGACCGTCTTTACCTCACCGGCCTTGTTTATGAGCGGGTTTTTCAATCGCTTCCCCGCTCTCAACGTCGCCATCATGACGTTCTCCGTCACGTCGAGGTCAGGGATGACCGAGGTACGCATCCGCCCCTCCGGCACGAACGCCAGCCCCTGCTTGACAGCAGCTCGTGGCGACGAGGCGCTGAGCGGCCGCCCACCGACCTCGAGGCGATCTGCCTCCGGCCGGCCATGCATACCCCAGATCGTGTTGAGCAGCGAGCTCCGACCGGCCCCAATCAGGCCTGTGATACCGAGCACCTCGCCCCGATGGACCTCAAAGCTCACCTCCCTGAGCTTCTCAGGGGTGCGCAAGTTCTCAACACGCATGAGCGCCTCCGCCTGGCCCACGGACTCGCGCCTGGCGACTTGCGCATCCGTCTGACCGCCATGCATTACACCATGGCTGCCGGAGATGATGTCGGCCAGACCGTCTTTCGTGAGCTCACCGGATGGTAGGTCGCAGATGATAGCTCCCATCGACATCCCGATCACTCGGTCGGAGATATCAAGCACCTCTTGGAGCCGGTGGAGATATAGATGAACGCGATGCCCTGCTGCTTCAGCGTTTCGACGATGGTAAAGAGCCGACGCGTCTCCGCACTCGAGAACGCCGCCGTGGGCTCGTCGAGGATCATGATCTTCGGCTCACGGACCAGGGCCCGGCCGATCATGGTCAAGCGGTGCAACGCAGGTGACACATCTCCCGCAGGAGTGCGCAGAACCCCTGTCAGTCCGAGCGACTGGGCTGCGGACTCTAACTTCTCCCGCGAAACGAGTCCACCGAGCAGGATGTTCTCCTCGACGGTGAGCTCAGGGACGATAGCGAACTGCTGAGGCACCAAACTCACCCCCTGTTTAGTGGCCTCCTTAGGGCTCCAGTTCTCCACCACCTCCCCGGCGATCTCCAACGTGCCCTCATCCGCTTGTACGAATCCGGCGATGATCTTACTCACGGTCGATTTCCCTGCGCCGTTGTGCCCAACGAACGCCACTACCTCACCGGGAGCGAGATCCATGGAGAAGTCCCGGAGTGCGGTAGTGCCGCCGTAACGCTTTGAGAGGTGCTGAGCACGCAGCACCGGAACGGGCTGCTCCGACATGTCAGACGCCTCCCTTACCCGTGATCGCGCGCGCGAACCAGACTGCACCGAGCAGGATACCGCCCTGGAAAAAGTAGCTCGTGTAGCCGCCGACGTTGGCGAGCAGCAGACCGTTCGAGACGATGGAGGCCAACAGCGCGCCGACGAGCGTCCCTGGGATGTTAAACTTACCCACCTTGAACATCGCTGCGCCGATGAAGCAGGCGGCGAAGGAGGGCAGCAGAACCTGTAGTCCCGTGAGCGGGTAGGCCTGTGCCTGGCGGCCGGTGTAAAGGACACCGGCGAGGACACAGAGCACCGCGGTGATGATGAATCCGACAAGGATCACCCGGCGTACATTGACACCGGAGAACTTCGCCGCCTCGACGTTCGATCCGACTGCCTTTAGCTCTCGCCCGAGGCGGGTCTTGTCCAGCATGAGCCAGACGAGACCCGCCACGATCGGAGCGATCCAGACGAGCATCGGGATGCCAAGCGGCGAGGAACGGACGAAATCGACGAGCGCCGGGTCGATCCCGACCGCGATCGACTTGCTGTCCGAGACAAAGAACTCCCCACCGTTGAGCAGCGATCCCGCAGCGATCGTCACCACAAGGGCGTTCAGTCCCCGATACGCAACGAACCACCCGATGATCGTGCCGATCGCCAGCGCCACGACCACCATGATCAGCAACATCGAACCGAGCGTCAGGTTGAAGTTCGCCATCAGCGCGGCCGAGAAGACCGTCGCGAAGCCCGCCACGGCCTGGATCGAGAGGTCGAACTGGCCCATAATTAGTACGACGGTCAGACCGCACGCAACGATCGCGGGCAGCATCGCCGACTCCAGAATCGTAGTGATGTTCCCCCACGACAGGAATCTCTCGTTGATCAGCTGGAACACCAGTACGAGTACGACCATGGTGAATGGCACTCCCCACGGACCCAGTCTCCGTCGCAGAATCGTGCCCCGCGACACCACTCGTGCAGGGGCCGCCTCGGCTACTCTTTCCGCCGTCTCGGTCATGCTGAAATCTCCTCAGTCTCGTCGTTGGCCTAGGCGTCGCACTGGAACTGACCGCCCCAGGCCTTGACCATCGAGTCCTTCCACTCGCCGCCGTTCTGGCTCCAGCCGATACCCGAGGCGACACCCTCACCGTTGAGCTCGTCCGCCGTCGACTTGGTGAAGAGCTTCAAGGGCGCAGGATTCTCGAACGCCTCGAGCCGGTTCGCGTCATTACCGGCGAGCTGGTTCAAGATGCTCTCGACGGTCTTGTACGACTCGTAGTCGAAGTCCATCCAGGTCATCGCCTGGAACGGGTTCTCCGGGTCCTGGAGCGCCGCGATGCCGACCGACTGAGCGACCGGGCCGTAGACCCCGATGTCGGCGCCATTCTTCAGCACCGCCTGCGCACTCGTGGTCACTGTCACCGGATATATGTTCCAGATGGCCTTTAGATCGGGGTGCTTCGTCATGAAGCCGTCGACCATGCGGGTGGTGCTGCCCTCGAGATCGGTGAAGTCGATATCGGCGCTGTCGACAATCTTGATACGCGGGTAGCTCTCGGCGAGGCTCTGCACCGCCTGGTTGCGTGGCTGGAAGATGTCACCGTTCGAGTTGACCAGCGCGACCTCGATATCGCCTTCAGGGTACTTGAGGGAGAGGTCGGAGAACATGTATGTCGCGAGCAGCGCACCATCCATACTCATCGGGACCGTGTAGTCACTGGTGATCATCGGATCGAGTGCCGAGAACGACCACTGCCCAAACACCGGGATGCCCGCTGCCTCCGCCTCCTCGAGCTGTGCCTGCACGTCGCGGGCGCTCACGACCATGAGGATGATGGCGTCGACGCCCTGGTTCACATAGGCCGAAACGGCCTGCTGCGACTTGGCAGCCTCGCCCTGCGAATCGGATTCCAGGAACTCCCAGTTCAAGCCTGCCTTCTCCGACGCCTGCTTGAGCGCGGCGACGAGGGTGCCCTCGTTCTCATCAGCGGACGTGAGGTGCACGACGCCGATGGTCTTGTTCGTGTAGTCCTCGCAGATATCCCCCTCAAGGACCGGCTCTGAAGAACTGCCGCTCCCGCTCGCGGCCCCTGTGCCGGTGTCGGCCTTGGTGCAACCGGTGAACAGCAGTGATGCCGCAGCGATCGGTGCGATCCACTTCGCGTGGCGCTTGAAGCGAGTCCGGTTATTAATGTCCGTAACCATGTGATCCTCCTTGACCTTGTCGGTTGAGTAGTTCCCCTCGCATGCATCTGCCGACGACCGGGAAGCTTCTGTAACTATATTGCGCTATGCGTTTTTCGCAAATAATAACTTCGCAAATGTTATCGAATCTCCGAAATTCCGCGCATTCTGGCGAGTACTTGACTCCGCGCCAGGTCCGATGTCACAATAATTTACGCAAATCGCAAGATATTTGGATTCGTGCGGTTCAATGACGAACACCATCAGAGGGAGCACACCATGGCAGCCACCGGTATCACCACAATCATCACCGAACCAGGTGAGATGGAGCATCGAGAATACCCGATCCCGGACCCGGTTCCGGGAGGCCTCGTACTCAAGATGGTCCGCGCGAACGTCTGCGGATCCGACGTAGCAATCTTGAACGGCAAGCACCCGAGCATCAATGTCGGCTGCTGCATGGGACATGAAGGGATCGGCATCGTCCACGCACTGGGCGCCGGTGTCACCACCGATTTCTCAGGAAAGCCCCTCCAGGAAGGCGACCGTGTCGTCGTGACGTACTTCCAGGCTTGCCGCCGCTGCCCCGAGTGCAACTCAGGTCACTGGAACCTGTGCCGAAACGGCTACGAGGGGTGGAGCAAGAGTGCCGATGAAGCCCCTCACTTCCACGGCACATACGGCACCCACTGGGCCGTCGGGCCGAACCAGTTCGTCTACAAGGTGCCCGACCATGTGACCAGTCGCGCCGTCTCCTCTGCCAACTGCGCTCTCTCCCAGGTGACCTTCGGCATCGAGCTCGCCGAGGTCACCCGCGGCCAGTCAGTGATCGTCCTCGGCGCCGGCGGGCTTGGGGTGTGCGCAAGCGCAGTCGCCTCGAAACGAGGCGCTGAAGTGCACGTCGCCGAGATGGTGCCCACTCGCTTGCCGAAGGCGCTCGAATTCGGCGCACATAACGCGATCGACCTCTCGCAGTCGGGGGACGGCGCAGGTCGCATCGAGCAGCTCCGCACCGCGACCGGTGGCGACGGCGCCGATGTCGTCATCGACCTCACCGGCGTCCCCGGCGCGTTCTGGGAGGGGGTGCAGGCCGTGCGAAAGGGCGGCGTTTTCATCTCCATCGGCAGCATCAGCCCAGGTCGCTACACGGATTTCGACCCCGGATACTTCACTCGCAGCGGTATCCAGATGCGAGCAGCGCTGCGCTACCCGGCCCCCGTGCTCGGGCGCGCTGTGAACTTCATCTCATCAACAACCGACCTCCCATGGGAGACCCTCGTCGATCAGGAGTACACCTTCGACCAGGCGATGGATGGCATCAAAGCGGTCGCCGAGCGATCCATCACCCGGGGCGGCATCGTCTTCGACCCGTCCATCTGAGCCGACACGCACCGAGGATTGAAGATTTAGGAGACCACTTATGACCACGCACTGCTTCATCGATGGCACCGACGTCGCGACCAAGGCTCACTACGACAATATCGACCCCTCGACCGGAACGGTGCTCGGAGAAGTCGCCCGAGCCGGTTCTGCGGAAGTCGACATGGCGGTCGACGCCGCCCGCAAGGCGCAGCGGGGGTGGGCCGCGTCGTCGACGACGGCGCGCGCGAACGCGATCAATGCGTTCGCCGACCTCATCCGCGAGCACATCGACGAGCTCAGCCTCCTCGAGAGCGAGGACACCGGGAAGCCGATCTCGCAGGCCCGCAATGATGTGAACGTCTGCGCCCGCTACTTCCAGTTCTACTCACGGGCGATCGAGACCTTCTACGGCTACCAGATCCCGCTCGAACCGCAGTTCCAGACGGTGATCACACGCGAACCCTACGGCGTCATCGCACACATCCTGGCGTGGAACTATCCGATGCAGCTTTTCGCACGTGCTGTCGGCCCCGCGATCGCAACGGGCAATGCGGTCGTCGTGAAGCCCGCCGATGAGACCCCGCGAACCGCGGTCCGACTCGCGCAACTCGCCGTCGAGGCCGGCATCCCGGCCGGTGTAATCAACGTCATACCCGGCATCGGCACCGAGGCGGGCGCGGTGCTCTCTTCGCACACCGGCATCGACCACATCGGTTTTGTCGGCTCGACCGTGGTCGGCAAGTCGATCGCGGCATCAGCCTCTGAGAACCTCATCCCCGCGGTCCTCGAACTCGGCGGGAAATCTCCGCACATCGTCTTCGCAGATGCCGATCTCGACACCGTTGTCCCGACCGCGGTCAAGACCATCATCCAGAACGCCGGGCAGACCTGCTCGGCAGGATCCCGCCTTATCGTGGATCGTCGAGTCCATGCCGAAGTGATCGACCGCATCGCCCGCGAGATGGAGCAGCTCCGGATCGGCCGAGGCACCGACGACCCCGACCTCGGACCACTCATCTCGCAGAAACAGCTTTCCCGGGTCGAAGGGTACGTATCGGGCGCCTCCGGAAACATCATCGCCGGCGGCGCGACGGCCGAGACAGGGAGCGGCGGATGCTTTTTCCAGGCGACCCTGATCGATGAGGTGGATCCGCGCTCCCCCATCGCCCAGGAGGAAATCTTCGGGCCCGTGCTGGTCTCGATGCCGTTCGACGACGAGCATGAAGCGATCGACCTCGCGAACTCGACCGAGTACGGCCTCATCGCCGCCGTGTGGACGCAGAACATCGACACCGCGTTCCGAGTGTCGCAAGGAGTCCACGTGGGCCAGGTCTTCGTGAACAACTTCGGCGCCGGAGGCGGTGTCGAGCTCCCCTTCGGCGGTTTCAAGAAGTCAGGCTACGGCCGCGAGAAGGGTATCGAGGCGCTCTTCGCCACGACGCAAACGAAGACGACGATCTTCAAGATCGCCTCCCTGGCAGGTTGATGATGAGGCCGGTACTCGCCGCGCTGTTCGTTCCAGGTTCACGCCCGGATCGGTTCGAGAAGGCCAGTCGGGCGGGCGCCGACATCGTCATCATCGACCTCGAAGACGCCGTCCCCACTGAGGATAAGGCTGCCGCGCGCGAGGCGGTCGCCTTGCATCTGGGAAAGATGGATGACACTTCCGGCTTTGCGATCCGGGTTAATCCGGTCGGAAGCGAGGAGTTCACCGCCGACGCCGAATTGCTCGCCACGCTTAGGGCAGCTCGGCATCTTCCCGAGGCCGTCATCATCCCGAAATCGGAGGACCCTCGGTCCCTCGACGAGGTGGCGCATCAACTCGACGACGCGACCTCATGCATCGCGCTCGTCGAATCAGCAGCGGGCATTATGCGCATCGGTGAGATCGCCGGGCATGCCCGGGTCGATCAGCTCGCATTCGGCGCAGCCGATTACGCGGCGGACGTCGGCTGCGCGCTCACTGCGGAGAGTCTGCTCCTCCCGCGGAGCGCCATCGCCGTCGCGTCGGCTGCGAACGCGCTCACCCCCCCACTCGATACCCCCTGCTTCTCCATCGAGGATTCGGAAGCAATTCGCGATCACGCCCGCCAGGGGCGCGAACTGGGGTTCGGCGGATCACTGTGCATCCATCCCGTGCAGATCCCCTACATCCGGGAGGGCTATCTCCCGAGCACCGACGAAATTGCCTGGGCCTGGAAGGTTATCGACGGCGCATCCGAGTCCGGCGCATCCCGCGTCGGCGACGACATGGTCGATGCCCCCGTGCTGAAACGTGCGAACCGCATCGTCCGAGCTATCGAAAGTAAGTAGGTCACCCATGCAACCTCTTGACGACATCACCGTCGTAGCCATCGAACAGGCTGTCGCCGCACCCTTCGCGACACGCCACCTCGCCGACCTCGGAGCACGGGTGATCAAGGTCGAACGCCCGAGCGGAGACTTCGCCCGCGCATACGACACATCGGTGCACGGGCAGTCAAGCTATTTCGTGTGGCTCAACAGGAACAAGGAAAGCATCGTACTCGACCTGAAGTCGCCTGAGGATCGCGAACTCCTGCGTGAAATGCTTCGAAGCGCCGACATCTTCATCCAGAACCTTGGCCCGGGGGCGATCGAACGACTCGGCTTCGACTACGAAACGGTCAGCACCGCGAATCCGAAGATCATTTACACGTCGATCAGCGGTTACGGAGATACGGGTTCTTACCGGGAAAAGAAAGCCTACGACTTGCTCGTCGCCTGCGAGGCCGGACTTGTCAGCATCACCGGCACCTCAGAACAACCAGCCCGGGTCGGCATCTCGGTCGTCGATATTGCTGCCGGCAGCTACGCGTTCAGCGGGATCCTCGCCGCACTCATCCAGAGGTCACGCACCGGCCGGGGTGATCACCTGCGGATCTCGCTGCTCGACGCTGTCGGGGAGTGGATGAGTCAGCCCTATCTCTTTTCGACCTATTCTGGGCGGCTCATCCAGCGCTCGGGGGCCAATCACGTGACAATCGCCCCGTACGGACCTGCGACGACGAGCGACGGGGCCGTGTTCTTCAGCGTGCAGAACCAGGGTGCATGGGAGCGGTTCTGCGAGGTCGTACTCCAGGACTCTAGCCTCGTCGATCACCCGGACTTCGTTACCAACGACCTGCGTGTCGAGCATCGTACAGAGCTGCAGGAGCTGATCGAGAGCCGGCTCGGGCAACTCACCACCGCCGAGGCGATCACCCGACTTGACGAGGCGGAGGTCCCGAACGCCGTACTGCGATCAGTCGAGGGCTTCGCCGATCATCCACAGCTCGCCGAGCGCGCACGGTGGTCATACATCGAAACTCCCGGGGGAAGAGTGCGGGTGATCAAGCCACCGGTAGATGTCGACTCATTCGAATACCGATGGGATCCGGTGCCGAGCATCGGCGAGCAAACCGAGGCGATCCGCGCAGAGTTCTCACTCTCCCCGGAGAACTGAACGCCCCTGTGCTGAGCAGCTCACCCCTTTACTAAAGTCCAGACCCGTGAGCACTGTTGCACCATCTGCGGCGCGCGGCACCCAATCTGCACGACGACGATACGCTGGTGCAGTATGACGGATCACAGCAACAACCGCCAGGACTCCCCCCCGGTCGAAGCGGCTGGGCAGAGCCACACCTCGGCCTACGCCCAGCTTCTCGAGCGGATCACCAACGGGGAGCTTCCGCCGGGCGCGCGCCTGCGCGAGGCCGCCCTCGCGGATGAGCTCGGGGTGAGCCGCACCCCGGTGCGGGAGGCCCTACGATCACTCGCCGCCGAGGGTCTGGTCGACATCATCCGCAATCGGGGCGCTCAGGTGCGCAGCTGGACCGTCGAACAGCTCGAGGACACCTACGCGCTTCGCTCCCTACTCGAGGGCTACGCTGCCCGCCGGGCGGTGGAGCGCTCTGACGAAGTGGGCCTCGCCCGGCTCCGCGAGCTCCAGGACGAATTGGAGAATGCCGTAGAGCGCCGACCGGCCGGATGGCTCGACACGGTAGCCGATGCCAATTCCCGGTTCCACGCCGTCATCATCGAGCTCGCAGCCACCCCGTTCCTTAGCGGCATCATCGCCACGCTGCACTCGGCCTCATTCGTCCGGCGAGCGTTTCGCGGCTATTCCAGCCAGGATCTGCAGCGGACGATCGTCGCGCACCGCGACATCATCCGAGGCATCGAACAACGAAATTCCGAGCTCAGCGCCGCGGCCATGCAGGCGCACATCCTCGCAGCCGTCCCTGCAGCCGTCCACGTACTGAGCAACTCGTAACCCGTGCGAACTCACGCCCACGAGTCGCGAAACCGGGGGAAAAATGCAGGCGAGCCTGGATCTTGATGGATCCGGGCCCGCCTGCCTAGCGTCGTCTTGTTACCAGCTCGACTTGGTGATGCCGGGCAGCTCGCCGCGGTGCGCCATCTCACGGAAGCGCACACGCGAGATGCCGTACTTCGACAGCACGCCACGGGGGCGGCCGTCGATGACGTCGCGGCTGCGAACGCGCACCGGCGAGGCGTTGCGGGGCAGCTTCTGCAGGCCCACGCGAGCGGCCTCACGGCTCTCATCGGTGCCGTTGGGGTCGACGAGCGCCTTCTTGAGCTCGGCACGCTTCTCGGCGTACCGCTCAACGATTGCCTGGCGCTGCTTGTTCTTGGCGATCATGCTCTTCTTAGCCATGCTTAGCGCTCCTCTCGGAATTCGACGTGCTTACGAACGACCGGGTCGTACTTCTTCAGCACGAGGCGGTCGGGGGTGTTGCGACGGTTCTTGCGCGTCACGTAGGTGAAGCCGGTGCCCGCGGTGGAGCGGAGCTTGATGATCGGACGTACGTCCTTGTCCTTAGCCATTAGATCTTCACCCCACGCTTCTGCAGATCAGCAACCACGGCCTCGATGCCGCGGGCATCGATAACCTTGATGCCCCGCACCGACAGGGTGAGGGTCACCTTGCGGCCGAGCGACGGCACGTAGTAGGTCTTCTTTTGGATGTTCGGGTCGAACCGTCGCTTGGTGCGGCGGTGCGAGTGCGAAATGTTGTGACCGAAGCCGGGAACGGCGCCGGTCACCTGGCACACTGCTGCCATGGTGTTTCCTCTCATACCGTGAAGCCGGACGGCCTCACCCAAGATTTCTTGTCTGCAGGCGTTCGATGATGTTCGTGACCGAACTCCCGCGGTCTGTGCTCTGGGACGGAACACAGCCAAGGGGTTACTTTACGCGAGATCCGGGATGTCGGCAACTGCCGGGCGTGTTGCGAGGGATCCCCGAGCGTTCACAGTGCGCTCAGCCCTGCGCGATGCAGCACGCCGCGGATCACGTCGACGAGTTCGACGACCGCCGGGGACATGACGCTGTTGCGTCGACGAATGAGCGCGATGGTGTCGTAGAGGGGCTCCGCGAACGGCGCGACGTGTATCCCGGTGGGGAAACTGGCGCGTTGCGTGACCGCCCGCGAAACCATCGTGTCGCCAACACCGCGAGAGGCAAGTTCGAGCGCGGCCTCGAGGTACTCGACCTCCACCTCGGGCTCCAACCGCAGCCCCCGTTCCTGGAGCCGCTCGACGATCTGCCTGCGCGTCGGGTCGTCCCAACCGTAGCTCGCGTCGTAAAGCACGACCGGGTGTTCGAGGATCCGCTCGATTTGTACGGGCTCGGCTACGCGCGCGGGGTCGCTGCTCGCCCAGAGCACCTCGTCGCGGGCGAGCGGAAACACCTCCAGCTCGTCATCAGGGACGGGCAGCACGACGATCCCGGCTTCGAACCTGCCCTCTCGTACCCCGGCAACCACCTCGTATGAGTTCTGCCCGACGAGGCGCAGCCTCACACCGGGCCGCTGGCTGCGGAACCGTTCGACGGCCTCGGCGAGGAAGTAGAGGTTCGCGTTCCGCAGCACGCCGAGCATGACGATCCCTCGCTGCAGCCCGCGGAACTCGCTCAGTGCCTCGTCCGCGTGCTCCGCCGCGTCGACGATCGTACGGGCCCATCCGAGGAGCTCTTCGCCTGCGCCTGTCACGGCGAGCCGGCGCCCCGAGCGGATGAGGAGCGGAAGCCCGTGGTGCTCCTCGAGTTTGCGGACGAGCGCCGAGACCGTGGGCTGCGACACACCGAGCTGCGCGGCGGCTGCGGTGAAGGAGCCGAGCTCGACTGACCGCACGAAGGCGCGGAGCTGCGTGAGAGTCATAGCTTCACTCTATGCATGGAGATACTTTTCCCCCTCTTTTCCTTCGGATAAACCGCTCGTAGCATTCGAGATATGAAGTTCACCGCTCCAGTTCTCCGCGCCCTCGACGGACGCTATTCGCACCTCAAGACTCCACTCGACGAACCTGCCGCGCAGCGCGACCCGAAGGTGATCGCCACGGTCTCCGAGATGCTCCTCGATCTCGAGCGGAGAGGGATCGACGCCGTCCGCGACTACGCGGCAAAGCTCGACGGCACCACGAGCGGCGACTTCGAGATCCCCCGCGAGGTCATCGCGTCGAGCGGCGACCGCCTCGATCCCGAACTGCGTGCGGCGATCGAACTCGGGTCGGAACGCACCCAGGCGTTCGCGCGGCGCCAGCGGGAGGGGCACGTCGACTTCGACGCCGAGCTCGCCCCGGGGCTGCACACCGGGGTCCGCTACATACCGGTGGGCCGAGTCGGCGCCTACATGCCCGCGGGCCGCTTCCCGCTCACCGCGAGCGCGTTCATGACGGTGGGCGTCGCGAAGGCGGCGGGCGTGCCGCACGTGGTCGCGTGCACGCCGCCGCAGCCGGACGGCCGCGCGAACGACGCCGTCCTCTACACCGCGCACGTTTCCGGTGCCGACCGTATCTACCTGCTCGGCGGGGTCCAGGCGCTCGCGGCGATGGCGTTCGGGCTCATCGACGATCTGCCCGCCGACATGCTCGTCGGCGCCGGAAACGCCTACGTCGCGGAGGCGAAGCGGCAGCTCTACGGTCGGGTCGCGATCGATCTGCCGGCCGGCCCCTCCGAGGTCGCCGTGCTGTCTGACGCGAGCGCGGACCCCGAACTCGTCGCCGCGGATCTACTCGGCCAGGCCGAGCACGGCCCGAACTCTCCGACGGCGCTCATCACCACCGACGAGGCGCACGGGCGTGCGGTCATCGCCGAAGTCGAACGCCAGCTTTGGACGCTCGCGACCGCGGAGATCTGCGGACCGGCCTGGCGCGACTACGGCTCGGTGACGGTCGCCGCAGACCGGGAAGCCGCGGTTGCGCTCATGGACGACCTCGCACCCGAGCACCTTGAGGTGATCACTGCCGACGACGCCTGGTACCACGCCAATCTGCGCAACTACGGCTCGATCTTCCTCGGCCCGTGGAGCACGGTCGCGTACTCCGACAAAGGGATGGCCGGCACAAACCACACCCTGCCAACCGCCGGCGGCGCGAAGCACAGCGCGGGCCTTTCCGTGTCACGATTCCTGAAGCCGCTCACCTACCAGCGCGTCGAGTGCGAAGCCACACCGCTCGTGGCTCCGGCGACGGTGACGATCTCGGCGTCGGAGGGAATGGCCGCGCACGAGGCGACGGCCCAGATGCGCCTCGACCGCATGAACGAGGAATAAACGAGAACAGCCCCTGACCTCGAGTATCAATACTCCGGGTCAGGGGCTGTGCAATTTGGCGGAGGATGGGGGATTTGAACCCCCGAGGGCGTGAACCCAACACGCGTTCCAGGCGTGCGCCATAGGCCGCTAGGCGAATCCTCCTCACTGGCGCGAGACCAGCGCGCACCAGTCTAGCGTTATCCGACACCTGCGTCATATCGGGCGAAACGTTCTGCCGAACCTCGAGGCCTCGACGCGCTCACCGTCCGGGACGCAGCCACACCTCCAGCTCCGGTGCCAGCTCCACCTCGAGCAGTGAGAACTTCCTGGGAGAACTTGAAAGTAACAGATTGGTAACGCATACTGGTTCAGGCGCGGGATTCGAACCCGCGCTTTCTATTGGTTACATTTCAGGAGAACTACGCGTGCAAGCACCTTCCAAGGCATTCATCGTCGGACTCGTGTCCTCGATCACATTCGCCTTTGGGGCCGCGCCAGCCGTCGCAGCAGAGCCGTTCGAGACCTTCGAAGCCTCGGCCGCTGCAGTGCTCCCCACGACCACTGCACAGACGCTCGACACCAGCATGAGCGAGGAAGAGCTCTCCGGCGAGTCGCTCGAATCCGTGTTGACGCTCGCAGAATCAGTGACCATCCCCCACAACTTCGATGTCGCAGCGACGATCGCGCTCGCCGAGAGCGAGATCGGCACGAGCCGCGCCACCGGCTGGAGCCAGCCCGGTGAATGCATCATGTCCGCCCAGCGGTGGATCAAGGCCGGCGGCGGCAACTGGGTCGGCGGCGGCAACCCGGTCAGCAACTACGACGGTGCCGCACGTCTCACCCTCGCCGACGCGCAGCCCGGCGACATCGTCCAGTACGAGTACATCGGATCCCCCACCTCCTGGGTGACGGGCGTGCACACGCTCCTCATCGTGGACGTGAACGACGACGGCACCTTCGTGATCATCGAGTCGAACAACCCCGGCGGATCGGGCCTCGTCAGCAAGGACGAAAGCTGGACCCCGGCTCCCCCCGCCGGCTTCCAGGCCGTCGTCTGGCGCTTCTAGCCGCACGGACGGGTCACACCCATACGCACGTACGAGCCAAACGAGCCGTACGAGCGTCACACGCCGCTGATGGCATCGCCTCGGAGCCGAAATCAAGCCGAGGAGGCGCAGTATGTCCGAGGCAGCCGAGCCGTCGACACTGAGCGAAGAGCACGTCGACACGATCCGTGCGGGATACGCGAGCGTCACCCCAGAGGGGCCGCCGATACTCGAACTCGGAGCCCTCGTGAACGGCGAACCGCGCCCTGACGTGCAGGTCACGATCCCTCTCGGAATGCTCAATCGTCACGGCCTCGTCGCCGGCGCCACCGGCACCGGGAAGACCCGCACGCTGCAGCTTCTCGCCGAGCAGATCGCCGCGCACGGCGTTCCGGTCTTTGCGGCCGACATCAAGGGCGACCTGTCGGGCCTTGCTGCACCTGGTGAATCGTCTGAGAAGCTCCTCGCCCGCACCGCGAGTCTCGGGCAGGACTGGTAGCCCCGTGCCGCCAGCGCCGAGTTCTTCACGCTGGGCGGGAAAGGGATCGGCACGCCGATCCGCGCGACGCTCGAGCAGTTCGGGCCCGTGATACTCGCGAAGGTGTTGGGGCTCAATCAGACCCAGGAGTCGAGCCTCGGGCTCATCTTCCACTACGCGGCCGAGCAGGGGATGCCCCTCATCGATCTCCGAGACCTGCAGGCACTGCTCGCCTACCTCACCGGAGACGAGGGCAAGGCGGAGATCGCGGTGATCGGGGGCTCTCCAAGCAGACCGTCGGGGTGATCCAGCGGAACGTCATCGCCTTCGCCGCTCGGGGTGCCGACGCGTTCTTCGGCGAGCCGGCCTTCGACCCCGCGGACCTCCTTCGCACGGCCCCCGACGGGACCGGCATCATCAGTCTGCTCGAAGTGCCCGGCGTGCAGCACGCCCTCCGAGCGCACACCCCCGAGGATGCCAAGGCTTTGAAGGCGACCGTCTCGACCTATCCCAAGTCGCCGTACGATCTCGCCGAGGTACTGCAGCAGCTCGGTACCGGCGAGGCGGTCGTCACCGTGATGAGCGAGAAGGGTGCCCCCACGCCGGTGGCCTGGACGAGGCTGCGCGCCCCGCAGGCTTCGATGGAGCCGCTGCCGGAGATGACGATGCAGGCGGCCGTGCTCGTCTCACCCTTGCAGGCGAAGTACGGTGAGCCCGTCGACGCGCATTCCGCGGCGGAGATGCTCGAGGAGCGGGCGACCGATCACGCCGAGGCGGAGGCAGAAGCGGAGCGTCAGGCCGTGGCGGCAGCAGAAGCGGCGGCCGAAGCGAAAGCGGCGGAGAAAGCGGCCGATGCCGAGGCGAAGCAGGCCGAACGCGAAGCGGCGGCAGCCGAGCGGGCCCGCGAGCGGGAAGACGCGCGCAAGGAGCGCGGGCGGAACGCCGCGGTCAAGAAGACCGCTGACCGCGTAGGTTCGGTCATCACCTCGGATGCTCGCACGGTCGTGAACCAGCTGCTTCGCAGCATTTTCAAGAAGTAGCGGGCGGTTCAGCGGCCCGACACCGCTTGATCGTAGATCTCGAGCATTCGCTCGGTGCGTTTCGATTGGAATAGGGATCCCGAAGCCCCCTCCGCGACGCGCAGCCCATCCGGGCCTGCCGCTCGCAGCTCGGAGACCACGCCGCGCAGCGCCTCCGCGAGCGCTGTGACGTTCGAGTCTCGCACCCGCCATTCCGGTCGCGCCGAAACGTCGTCGGCGATCCTCGGGTCGCAGTACACCGTCGGCGTTCCGAGTGCCGCGGCCTCGAACGGGGTAAGCCCCTGCGTTTCGAAACCAACCGAGGTCTGCACGAGCGCGTCCGCATCACGGATCGCAACGAGCGCCTCGTGGTGGGGAACCGGACCACGCACGGTGACACGGCTCTGCAGCCCGTGCGCCTCGATCCGTTCGAGCACCCGGGGCAGGAGGAGACCCGCACCGTAGAGCTCGATGTCGGCGTCGAGCCGGGCCTCTGCGAGCGCCTCGATGAGTTCGAGCACCCGCTTTTCGCCGCTCATGCGGCCGAGCCACACGAGTCGGGGCCGCTCACGGGCGGTGCGTGGCAGTGCGCGCACGGCCGCGACCGCGTCGTCATCCACCCCGGTCGGGGTGACGAGCACGCGTTCGGCAACCGCCCGACCCATGAGCTCTTCGGCGAAGTGCTGCGACGGCGCGGTCACGATGTCGGCCTCGGCGGCGAGCGCCGCGAGGTACCGCCAGACGCCCCGCGCCCGCGTCGAGACTGGTGCGCGCGGGCGGCCCAGGGCGAGGGATCGCCACAGCCGCAGCAGCGCGAACGCGACGGGCGCGACCCGCGTGACGGCCCGCATGCCGGCATCGACGTGGTTGTGCATCGTGTGAACGACGGGCACGCGCAGGCCGCGCGCGGCACGGAGCCCGATCATCGCGCCCCAGAAGTCACCCTGGATGTGCACGAGGTCCACCGGTGGTCGCTTCGCGAGCGCCCGTGCGAGTTCGCGGTCGGACCGGGCGCTCGGCCAGCTCACGGCGTATTCGCGATCCCTCGTGATGGGGCGGGAGGGGAGATTGATGATGGCTTCTCGGTCGGCCTGCGGCGTCACGAAGCCGGGTCGGTGGAGCGCCGGCGCCGCAATGCTGACGCGGTGCCCGAGCCGTTCGAGGAAGCGCCGCTGCTGCCGAATCGCGACCTGTACGCCCCCGAGTGACGCCGGGTGCTGGTCGGCGACGATGAGGATGTGCATTAGCTGCCCGGGACGTCGCGTTCTGCGGAAGCGCCGTGGGGTTCGTCACGGCCAGGAGCGGCGCCTTCGCCCGCGACGAGGGATCGCACGGTGTCGAGGAGCGTGGCAGCCGAACGTTCCCACGAGTATTCGGCGGCGTGGGCGCGCCCGGCCGCGATCGTTTCCGCACGGGTCGCGGGGTCGTCGAGGGATCTCACCGCGGCGGCGAAGGCTTGCGGATCCCTCGCCGGTACGAAGAGCGCCCCCTGGCCCGCGACCTCACGGAAAATCTCGAGGTCGCTGACGATCGCGGGGACGCCGAACTCCAGCGCCTCCGCGATCGGGAGCCCGTAGCCTTCGTCGAGGGAGAGGGTTGCGAGGATCGCCCGGTCGTCGAGGAGCCGCGCGTACTCCGCGTCGGAAACCCCGTCGTGGAACACGATGTTCGCGCCGGGGGCGGCGAGCTCCTCGAGCTCCTCGCGTCGCCGGTCGCTCACCCGGCTCAGCAGGTGCAGGGTGTACTCGGGGAGGTCGCCCATCGCGCGGACGAGCGTTTCGACGTTCTTGTAGGGCATGAACGAGCCCATGTAGACGATGTTGCGAGGCGACGCATCGACGCGCTGCCCGCGCTCGGGGAGGAGTTCAGCGAGTCGTTGTGGCGCGTTCCCGATGACCACCACGGGGCGCTTCGTGAGCCGCATCGCCGCGAACTGACGCCGGCTCGTGTCGCTCACCGTTGCGACGACGTCGGCTCGATTGAGCACGAGGCGCTGGGGTGCGGCGCTGAGGTGGAAGATGCGCCACCCGAATCTGACGAGCGCGGGGAGATCTCGCGGCGGCGTCCGATGTCGGTAGTAGATGGTGTCGTGCAGGGTGAGGATGAGTGCGTACCGACGGCCGAGGGATCCGATCGTCTGCATCGGCGAGAACACCGCGTCGGGTCTGAAGCGGTTGAGGATCAGAGCGGTGAACGGTTCGAGTGGCGACGTTGGCGCGTGGATGCGGTGGGTGCGGGCGCCGGGCGGCAGCAGAGGAATCTGCGCGTCGTCATGGATGAGGTAGACGACGGTGACGCCGGCTTCGGCCGCGAGCCCGCTCGTGGCGCGCGCGAGCTCCGCGGAGAATCGACTGATTCCATCGTGAAAGTCGGTGCGGATATACCGCGCGTCGAAGAACAGCCTGATCACTCGGGGACCGGCTCCCCGCGGTAGAGCGCGTCGAAGGTGTCGAGGGTGCGGTCGATGTCGTGGGCCTGCACCATGCGCAGCGAGGCCTCCTGCATCGCCAGGTAGTCATCCGCCGGCATGGTGAGGATCTTCTCGACGGCGACGGCGAGTTCGCGGTCGTTGCCGGGCTGGAACAGGTAACCATTCTCCCCATCGCGAACGAGGTGCGGCAGCGCCATCGCGTCGGCGGCGACGATCGGCAGCCCCGACGCCATGGCCTCCATCGTCGCGATCGACTGCAGTTCCGCGATCGAGGCGATCGCAAAGACGCTCGCCTGCGTGAGGGCGGCGCGCAACTCAGTATCGCTCACCCTCCCGTCGAAGTGAACGCGGTCGGCGAGGCCGAGTTCCTCCACGAGCTTCTCGAGGTTCTTCAGCTGGTCGCCGTGACCGACGACCCGCAGGTGCACGTCGAGCTCGGGAGCAAACCTCGGCAGCGCACGAATAATCGTGTCCACCTGCTTTTCGGCGGTCACGCGACCGACGAACACGATCTCGTTCCGGCTGCGCGGGGTGAGGTCCGCCGTGTAGTCGGAGGCCCGGAGCCCGCAGCTCACCGGCAGTACGTCTCGCTGGTGGGTGTTGCGCTCCAGGAAATCCGCGGCGCGCTGCGTGGGCGTCGTCACCGCGGCGGCCCGCGCCATGATCCGATCCGCGTCCCACCAGCCCCAACGAACGAAGAGCCGCTTCGTGCGTTCGGGCAGCATCGTGAAGTCGAGCACGTTTTCGGGCATGACGTGGTTCGTGGCGACGATGCGGATCCCTCGTTTCGCGCCCTCCTTCGCGAGCGCGCGCCCGATAATGATGTGCGACTGAATATGGATCACGTCGGGTTTGATGCGATCGAGCAGCCGACGTGCGTACACCCCCGCGCGCCACGGCAGCACGAATCGCAGCCAGTCGTGCGGGTACCAACGCCAGCTCGCCCAGCGATGGACCGTGAGCCGCTCGCCCTCCACCTCTTCGGTGAACGTACCCGTATTTCGGTGCCCGACCGACGGCGCAGCGATGTGTACCTCGTTGCCGCGACGAACGAAGCCGGCGGCGAGCCGCTCCGCGAAGCGGGCAGCCCCGTTTACGTCGGGGGCGAAAGTGTCGCAGCCGATGAGGATGCGCAGGTGCTCGGGTCGATCGCTGGTGCTCACGGTGATGCGGGAGTCCTATCGGTCGGTGGTCGGCACACAGGTAGGTGGGCCGGCTCCAGTCTAGAAGTCCTCACCCAATATCCGGGCAGCCCCGCGGTGGGGCGGCGCTCAGCACCGATTCTCGCGACGCCCGCAGCCGCTCCCGCATTCGCATCCGTCTGCCAGCTCTTTGAAGCGTTTGCATCCAAGGTGTTTGAGTTCTGGTGCTTGTCGCATGGGTCGAGCACGCTTGATCCGTGCCCAAGATCCACTCCGAAGCCGCGCTCAAGATCGGTCAGCGTATCCGATCCGTCCGACATCGGCTCGGTATTTCCCTCGAGGATCTCGGTGAACTCTCCGAAATCAGCTGGACGAGCATCGGGAAGATCGAGCGGGGTGTCTCGAGCCCGACCGCGGAGACGCTCGTGCGGCTCGCC
Organism: Leucobacter sp.; assembly: GCA_041655455.1. Classification (GTDB taxonomy): domain Bacteria; phylum Actinomycetota; class Actinomycetes; order Actinomycetales; family Microbacteriaceae; genus Leucobacter. Next base: position 38,358 of record JBBAFK010000010.1, read on the forward strand.
ACCGCCCTCGAGGTTGACCCCGGCAGCTTTCTGAGCGGCATCACGGCGAACGACTACGGCCGAAGACTGCACCAGCTCTCGGCGCGCGACCTCATTCGGGCCCGCGCCGAACAGGAGCAGCGAAAGGCCTGAGCCGCTTCATCACGGGCCTTTCGTCGCCGCCAGCACCGTGAAGGTGCGGTTGCGCGCGAGTTCTCGCACGGGCCCGATGGTCCGTTCGATGAGCGACCGGTAACGCAGGTGCGAGTTGAAGACGATGCGAGCTTCGCCGCCCGGGACGAGCGCGGCCCCGCACGCGCGGATCAGACGATGAGCGACTCCCGCGTGCACGGTCGCGCCCGTGTGGAATGGCGGGTTGAGCAGGATGAGCTCCGCCCAACCGTCTGGAACCGCCTCGAGCGCGTCGCCGCGGTGCACATCGACCCGGTCGGCGACGCCTGCGGCCTCGGCGGTGAGACGTGTGGCGGCGACGGCCGCGGCAGACTGGTCGGTCGCGATGACCTGCGCCTCGGGCCAGCTGAGCGCAGCAAATACCGCGAGGGATCCATTCCCGCACCCGAGGTCGACGATGCGCGACGGGCGCGGCGCGGCTCGGCGCGGCGCATTTCCGCCCGGTGCATCTCGACCCAGTGTCGACAGCAGCAACCGGCTCCCGTGGTCGAGGGTGGGCCCACCGAACGTGGCACCGTGGGCCGCGATTCGGAACGAGAGATCGGGGTCTGCACCCCAGCGGGGAGACGGCGCTGGGCCCGAGGCGGGTAGCGCACCTGTGGCGGTGATCACGCGCGACTTTCGCCACCCCAGGCCGGCGGTGACGTCGGTGAAGGAGCGCGCGAGTACGTCGTTCATCGACCGGGTCATGTGCTTCGCGCGGCCGCCCGCGTACACGGTCACCTCGGGCGCGGCCCATTGCGCGATCGACCACGCGATCTCGTGCAGCTCATCGAGGCTGCGTGGCAGTTGCAGGAGCACCACGCGAGCGCCCCGCAGCAGGTCGGCGTCGAGCGCGTGCGCCTCGTAGGCTCCTGAGAGTCCGAGCCGTTCCGCGTTGCGTGCGAGGGCCCGCTCTCCGAGCAGCGGATCCTGGTGCGTGCGGATCCCTCGCGCACCGAGGAGTTCCGCCGCGCCGATCGTGAGGGCGCCGTGACGGTCGCCGATGACGGCGAGCTCACCCCGCGCCACCGCGTGCACCGCGGCCGCGCCCGTCATGAGGATCAATTCGTCGGCCGCGTCGAACGCGCGCAGTTCCGGTGCCTCAAGGTCTGGTGCGCGTGAGAGTTCCGCGAAGAGCGCCTCGAGCTTCGCAAGCAGCTCGGCGTCGGCGGATCCCTCTCCCCTACCCATCCCCCAACAATCGGTCACTTGTGCAGGCTATTCCTCGGTCGAATCGCGCACAACTGTCGGATTGATTCGGGAAGAAGGTGCGAAGGGATCGACGGCCACGCGCCCCGTGAACTACGGCTTCCACACGACGACCTCGGCGCTGCGGCGCACCCTGGTGCCGCGGCGCAGGGTCACGACCTCGCCGCCGGTCGACCCCGCGGCGAATACTCGACGTTCGGGGCGTTGCAGCCGCTCCTCGGAGAGGGCGCGCTCGAGATCGCGCACGTGCCGTTCGAGGTCGCGCACGCGATCCTCGAGTTGCAGCACCCGCCGGATCCCCTCGAGGCTCAGCCCCTCAGACGAGAGGCGCGCGACCTCCTGCAACCTGGCAATGTCGTGCAGCGAGTACCGGCGCGTGTTGCCGCGGGTCCGCTGCGGCGAGACGAGCCCGATTCGGTCGTACTGCCGCAGCGTTTGCGGATGCATCTCGGCGAGTTCGGCCGCCGCAGCGATCGCGAACACCGGGGTGTACCGGTCCATCTGAGGTTCGGCCATGGAACTCACCTGCTTTCGTTCATGTGATCTGCGAGGGATCCGGGAGTGCCAACCTCCGCCCAAACACTGCCTGGTTGGCGCTCTCCCGGCCCCGCTTCTGCTGCTAGCCGCGTGCCCGTGCGAGGAGGTCCTCGCGCGGGCTCTCCTTCGGCTCTACTTCGCGGAACGCTTCGAGCGCGGCCTTCGCCTCGTCCGAGAGGTGTGCCGGCACGACGACCTGCACCTCGGCGAGGAGATCGCCCGTGCCCTTCGCGCTCTTCACTCCGCGCCCCTTGACCCGCAGCACGCGGCCACTCGGGGTGCCTGGCTGCACTTTCAGCCGCACGGGTGCGCCGCCCAGCGTCGGCACCTCGACGGTTGCGCCGAGCGCGGCTTCAGAGAACGTCACCGGCAGCTTCAGCCGCAGGTTTTGGCCGTCACGCTCAAACACCGGGTGCTTCCGCACGCTCACCGTGAGGATGATGTCCCCGGCGGGTCCGCCGTTCGGGCCGGGCTCTCCCTTGCCGCGAACCTTGATCTTCTGGCCGTCCGCAACGCCCGCGGGAATTTTCACCTTCACGGATCCACTCGGGGCCTGCAATGTTACGGTCTGGCCGGTCACCGCGGTCTCAAAATCGAGCGTGGTCGACGCCTGGATGTCACGCCCCGGCTGCGGACCGCGCGGGGCGCCCCCGCCGAAGAGGTTGAAGATGTCGTCGTACCCACCGGCACCCCCCTGCGGGAACCCTCCCTGCTGGAAGTTGTACTGCCGGCCTCCGCCGCCACCGCCGAACATGCCCCCGAAAACGTCCTCGAAGCCCTGCGACCCGCCGCCACCCGAGGTAAACCTCGCGCCGCCGGCACCCATCGCACGGATCTGGTCGTACTCCTGGCGCTGTTCCTTGTCGGAGAGCACCGAGTAGGCCTCGCTGATCTCTTTGAACTTCGCCTCGGCCGCCGTATCACCCGGATTGGAGTCCGGGTGATACTTGCGCGCGAGTTTCCGGTAGACCTTCTTGATCTCAGCCTCGTCGGCGCCCTTCGAGACGCCGAGAATCTGATAGAAATCCTTCTCGAGCCAATCCTGACTAGCCATCAGCCCCCACCGCCACCGCGACCTTGGCGGGGCGCAGCTCGACCTCGCCGAGACGGTACCCCCGCTCGACGACGTCGAGGACCGTTTCCTCTTCGGTACCCGGCACGGGTACCTGAGCGATGGCCTCGTGCACCTGCGGGTCGAAGGGTTCCCCCTTCTCGCCGAAGGCCTGCAGGCCGAGCCGCTCGAGCGAGCCCCGAATCTTTTGAGCGATTGTCGTGAACGCAGATCCCTCGACGAGATCGCCGTGCTGTTCTGCACGGTCGAGATCATCGAGCACCGGGAGCAGCGGCATGACCACCGTTGCGGTGGCACGCTGCTTCTCGAGCTCGGCGTTCGCCTCTGTGCGCTTGCGGTAGTTCGCATACTCCGCAGTCAGACGGCGCAGGTCCTCCAGGTAGGGGTTCTCTTCATCCTGCAAGGGATCCACAGCCTCAGCAGCCTCCCCCGCCTGGTCGGCGGCCGAAGCCGCCGCGTTCTGCTCCGAGTTCAGAATGTCTTCGACCGTGAGGCCCTCGTCAGACGAGCCTTCCTGCGGCACGGGGCCGGAGGCATTCGCCTCCGACCCCGTCGCGGGAGCCTCGTCCTCGCCACCGGGCCCCGGTGTACGCTGCTCCTCGTTCGTCATCGTTACTTCTGCTCCTCGTCCTCGTCCTCGACGACCTCGGCATCTACCACGTCATCGTCGTCGCTCGACGCGTCGCCCGCGGCGTCGGCTTCCGGAGCTTCGGCCTGCGCTGCAGCGTAGATCGCCTCACCGAGCTTCGTCTGGCTCTCGCCCAGCTTGTCGGCGGCGGTCTTCACCGCGTCGTCGTCCTCGCCCGCGAGCGCCTGCTTCAGCGCGTCGACGTCGCCCTGCACTTCGGTCTTCACATCTTCCGGGAGCTTGTCCTCGTTCTCGATGATGAGCTTCTCGGTCGAGTAGGCGAGCTGCTCGGCGTTGTTGCGCGTCTCCGCGGCTTCACGACGCTGCTTGTCTTCGGCGGCGTGCTCCTCTGCTTCGCGCACCATGCGCTCGATATCTTCCTCGGAGAGCTGCGAGCCGCCCGAGATCGTGATCGTCTGCTCCTTGCCGGTGCCCTTGTCCTTCGCGGAGACCTGCACGATGCCGTTGGCGTCGATGTCGAAGGTCACCTCGACCTGGGGCACGCCGCGCGGGGCTGGCGCGATGCCAGTCAGCTCGAAGGTGCCGAGGTTCTTGTTGTCTCGGGTGAACTCGCGTTCGCCCTGGAACACCTGGATCGCAACCGACGGCTGGTTGTCCTCTGCCGTCGTGAAGGTCTCGCTGCGCTTCGTCGGGATGGCCGTGTTGCGCTCGATGAGCTTCGTCATGATGCCGCCCTTGGTTTCGATGCCGAGGGAGAGCGGGGTGACGTCGATGAGCAGCACGTCCTTGCGCTCACCCTTCAGCACGCCAGCCTGGAGCGCCGCGCCCACTGCCACGACCTCGTCCGGGTTGACACCCTTGTTGGGTTCGCGACCGCCGGTGAGCTGCTTCACGAGCTCCGTGACGGCGGGCATACGGGTCGAACCACCGACGAGCACGACGTGTGCGATGTCGCCAACCTTGACCCCGGCCTCACGGATGACATCCTCGAAGGGCTTGCGGGTGCGCTCGAGCAGATCCTTGGTGAGCTCCTCGAACTTGGCGCGGGTGAGCGTCTCGTCGAGGTTCGCAGGGCCGTTCTCCGTGAGGGAGAGGTACGGCAGCTGAATCTGGGTGCTCGTGGAGTTCGACAGCTCCTTCTTCGCCTGCTCAGCAGCCTCCTTGAGGCGCTGCAGGGCGATCTTGTCCTTCGAGACGTCGACTCCCGTGGAGTTCTTGAACTGCGTGATCAACCAGTCCACGACGCGCTGATCCCAGTCGTCGCCGCCGAGGCGGTTGTCGCCCGCGGTCGAACGCACCTGGATCGTCGAGAAGTCGTCGTCCTTGCCCACCTCGAGGAGTGACACATCGAACGTCCCGCCGCCGAGGTCGAAGACGAGGATGAGTTCGTCCTCCTTGCCCTTATCGAGGCCGTACGCGAGGGCTGCGGCGGTCGGCTCGTTGATAATGCGGAGCACGTTGAGGCCCGCGATTTCGCCGGCCTCCTTGGTGGCCTGGCGCTCGGCGTCGTTGAAGTATGCGGGAACGGTGATGACTGCGTCAGTTACCTTGTCGCCGAGGTAGGTTTCGGCGTCACGCTTCAGCTTCATGAGCGTGCGCGCGCTGATCTCCTGAGCGGTGTACTTCTTACCGTCGATGTCGTCGGTCTTCCAGTCGGTGCCCATGTGGCGCTTGACCGACGCGATCGTGCGGTCGACGTTGGTGACGGCCTGGCGCTTCGCGGTTTCACCGACGAGCACCTCGCCATCCTTCGTGAATGCGACGATCGAGGGGGTCGTGCGGAACCCTTCCGCGTTCGCGATGACGGTCGGTTCGCCGCCCTCAAGAACGGATACGACCGAGTTGGTGGTGCCGAGGTCGATGCCTACTGCACGTGACATGTGTTCTCCTTCTGATCTTCCTGATCCGCTTGCTCTGATCTGCTTACTGCCGAACTCTCCGGTCAACGCGTCGATGCCAGGAGTTCGTGGTCTACGTCTGCGACTCTCGGCGGTGAGGATCCCTCGCCACCTGACCTTGAGCCCGATGCACTCAAGTTTACCGCGGCCAGGGATCCCGTCAAGTCGATCGACCCAAACTTGAGCCTCCAGCGCTCAACTCCCAGCTCGCGCACATGTTTGCTGTTGGTTCGCCACTGCCAGTTCAGCGCTGACCGGTGAATTCCCTGCGATTCCTCCCCTTTGCTCCAGGAATGTCCGATACTGGGGGTCCAGCCGATCGAGGGGATCATCATGAGCAGTGCAAGCGCGAGCGGGCGAAGTCCATGGGAGCGGCCGGAGCCCGCGGAGATCAAGACGGAGTCGTCGTCAGACCTGGAAGACACGCAGGTGCTTCCACCCTACCGCCCCGAACGCATTTTCTAAGCGCATTCACGACGCCCTGTCCGCCCGCGACCGCGGGAAGGGCAGGGCGTTTTTCATGCTGAGATTTGGTGCCAACCCGCTCAACACAACGGACTACGACAGCTCATTTTGCAGACGCCCTGAGTCAGGGATCCGACTCCACCCTGAAAAGCAATCCCCTATATTCCCGCTCAACAACGTTGCTACGCTCACGGGACTGCGGCCAGTCGAGCGGTGCGGGCCGACGAGCAGGGCGGTATCGACAAGCATGTCGGCCCCGCAAGCACGTCGAGCCCGAACGCCGGCCGTCGAACGAATGCCGGAACGCCGAAAGGAGACGTGAACATGTCAACAGAGGAACGTAAGGACCCGACGGCAGCAGCTCCGGACTCCGTCGAAAAGTCCGTCTATGGCGAAGCAAACCACGCGGGCAAGAGCGGACCTGACGCGGCCGACCCTCCACGAGCCGCCAGGAAATCCGGCGAGGCTGAGGATGACGCTCCGCCAGCGGACCTTGAACCGGAGGAGGCTGCTGACGTGCTCGAAACCCGTCGTGAGGCTCACCGCATCAAGGATGCGCAGCAGCGCCGAGACGACGAGGACATCATCACTCTCGACACTCCGGATTGACTTGATTCCGGCATCGGCGCGCGACGTGTCCGGCGCATGCGCCCCCATTCGTCGCCCTGACCTACAATTTCGGCATGGGAGTGACTCCAGACACATCAACGCTTGAACTGGTCCTCGTGCGGCACGCAAAGTCCGACTGGGGTGATCCCTCGCTCGCGGACCACGATCGACCGCTCAACGCGCGCGGTCGGCGCAACGCACCCGAAATGGCGCAGCGGTTCGCAGCCTCGAGAGCCCGGGTCGACCGGATCCTCTCGAGCACCGCGCTGCGCGCTCGCACGACCGCTCAGGCGTTCGGCGACGTTCTCGGTTTGCCCGTCGAGCTCCGTCCCGAAATGTACGCGTCATCACCCTCGACGCTCGCTTCAATGGCTGCGGACTCCGGCGTGCGCCGCGTCATGCTCGTCGCGCACGACCCCGGCATCACCGAGCTCGCCGAGCGGGCTTCGGCGGGCGAAATCACCCACCTCCCCACGGGCGCTGTCGCCCGTTTCGCCTGGACGGTGCCGGGCTCGAGCGGTCAGGCTGACCACGGCTGGAACACTATCGACTGGGATCGGGCCGAGATGTGGTCGCTCGACACCCCGAGGGGTGGCGCCACGGGGTGATCCCTGCTCGCTCCACGCTGCCGGCCCGGCTATCGCGTGCCAGGCAAGCCCACCATGCCCCAACCGCCCCGAATCCCCAGCGCTCAGCCCCCAGCCCCAACCAATCCGGCAGTCGTGCAGGATTCCCGGGCAGAATAGCGCGCACAAGTGCCGGATTGCGCGCGGGGCCCATAGGCCCAGGGACCCCGCTTGCCGCATGAGACAGCACATGGAACACAAAAAGCCCCTGACCTCGGTACCTAAATACCTGGTCAGGGGCTATTTTCTTGCTGTGGCGGATGAGGGATTCGAACCCCCGTAGGCATTGCCAGCTGATTTACAGTCAGCTCCCTTTGGCCGCTCGGGTAATCCGCCGTCGACCGCAACAATACGGCCAGGAGTCGAGTTTACCGTCTCACTTCCGCGAACGGAAATCGGAGTCGCGGCAGACCTCCCACCTGCGGTGTGGAAGGATCGACGCATGAGCGAACTCCCCGCCGGCCTGACACTGCGCATCGCTCGCAGCCTCGCCGGCATCCCCACCTCGACCTTCTACCGGATCGCGCAGCTGCGTCAGGAAGTGTTCGTCGTTGAGCAGGACTGCGTGTATCTCGACCTCGACGGCCGCGACCTTGAACTCGACACACTGCAGCTCTGGGTCGAGGATCCGAACGGCGCTGTCGCCGGCTCCGTCCGGATCCTGAACGAAGACGAGCGCGAGCCCGGGCTACGCAGCATCGGTCGTGTCGTCACGGGCGCAGCATGGCGCGGGCGAGGGATCGCAGCAGCCCTCCTCCGCTCCGCAATCGCGCAGTGCGAGGGGCACCCGATCCTGATTCACGCGCAGGCGCACCTGGAGGACTGGTACGGCGGGTTCGGGTTCGTGACGAGTGGCCCGGGCTTTCTCGAGGACGGGATCCCTCACCTGCCGATGCGGATCGGCTGATCCCTCACGCGCCGGCCGATGCGTCCTCGATGAGTTCGTCGATGCCCGGCACGGAGACCGCGAGCCCGTGACGGTGCGCGCGCGCCGACACCGACTGCTCCCGCAGCAGTGTCATGAGCTCTACCGGCCCGGCCATCGTCACCGGCTCCGCCCACAGCGACACCCGGTCGAGACCTCCGAGCCACTCGGCGGCCCGCACCCGGTCGCCGCCGATGAGGCGCACCCGCGCGGCCGGCGTCCCAGCGTCACCGACCGGACCGGAGACAGCGAGCCGCTCAACCCAGTCGTCATCGCGCTCGAGCGACACCTCGATGTCGAGCTTCGCGAGCACAGCGGTGAGCTCGTGGGGCAGCACCTCGCCCGTGGAAACGGAGACGGGGGCGCGCGTGAGGAGCGCCGCCGCGACCACTCGGACAAGCGCGGCCGCCGGCCCACCCTCGGCGAGTCTTACCTGCGTCGGCACCGGATCGTAGCGCAGCACATTGCGTTCCACTCCGAGATCGACGGTGTCTCGCATTGCACCGAAGGTCGTGCGCCAGGTGAGCGCGTCCGCGAGCGCGGCACGGCGCACCCGATCAAAGTCCTCGTAGGTGAGCGACGGTTGTGCCGCCTCGATGAGCAGTCGCACCTCGGGTTCGAGGCCGCGCAGGTGCAGGGTCTCGCTCCGCGTGCCCTCCCGTGGCTGCCAGGATCCGAGTGTGAGCAAGCGGTTCGGGCCTCCGCTCAGAGCACCGAGACCCATCGCGGACTCATTCCAGCCGCCGAGCGGTTGCCGTTCGACGCGAGTGCAGGTCGTCGGCCGGTTGATGAAGAGCGTCGCGGCTTCGGCTCGGCCGAGCCACACCTGCACCTCGTCGGCGTCGTGCGACAGCAGACCCGCCACCGCTCCCCCGCGCTTCTGCAGAGCAATTGCCTCCGTCAGCGTGTGCGCGTGCGCAACGCCGAGAACCGGCACCCCTACGGAGTCGGCCCAGAACGAAGACGACGCCGAGACTCCGACCCGCACCCCGGGCTGCCAGAGCAGGCCCTCGTCGTCGAGCTGTTCGGGGCGGACGAGCCACTCCTCTCCACGCCCGAGCTCGGTAAGCGCGCGCAGCCCTGCCGCGCTGGGTGGCTCGGGGAGCGGGCCAACGTCGAAACTCAGCGGGTCGGCATCGCCGGGGTGGGCCGTGTCCCCCACCCGCAGCGCGCGCACCGCGTCGGCGAGACCGTCGCGGAACCGCCGGGAACGGGAGGCACTGCCCATCAGGATCGCGCCGCGCACGCAGCGCGGGTCCGCGCCGCCGCCCACGAACGCCGAGGCGACGACGTCTGAGACGGCGGCCCCGAAGTCGGCGGAGGGGCCCAAGATGATCGTGCCGGGCCCGGGGAACACACCGTCGACGCGGAGGTCTGGTCGGCGGTGCGCAAGATCCCTCGCGACGGCGCGGTTGCCGAGCACCACGGCACGGTCGATTCCGACCGCTGCGGCGAGCGCGCCGAGCGTGCGGTCGGCGGCGACCGGTTCGAGGCGCACGGTGCCTGCCGGTAGTCCGCCGACCTCCCACTCTTCGAGGAGGACGGCGGCGGAGCTTGCGACCCTGAGCGAGACGGCCCAGAGCACTCCACTGCCCGCGGCGAGTGCGGCGAGTACTGATTCCGCCTGCATCGAGAGCGGTGTCGACTCGTCGGCGACGACGAGGGCAAGACCTTCCGGTTCGAAGACCGCACCGCGCACTGCGCCGAGCGCGTCGGCGAGCTGGCCGGAGTAGCGCGCGGAGTCGACGATGTCATTGACCTCGCGGTCTAGCTCGGCGATTGGTGCGCCGGTATCTTGGGCGAGGAGTTGGAACATGCGGTCGCGGGCCGCGACGGTGGCGAGCGCGATGCGACGCAGTCGAGTTGCGCGGGTGTGTGTGGGTTGCGCGCCCCAGGCGTCACCTGCACGTCTGGCCTCTGCCGCTGCGGCTTCCGGGTCGATGTCGGCGCGGGAGAGGGCGACGGTGGGGTTCTCTTCGTCGATCTCGGCGGCGGTTTCGGCGGCGCGACGGAGGAGGCCGCGGGCCCACTCGCGGTTCGGGGCGAGGCTCGCATCGGTCTCGGGTTCGTTCGCAAATCCCGATCGTGAGATCGGCGGGATGGGTCGGGCGCTGCCGTGCTCCTGCAGCTTCAGTTCACCGGTGGATCCGCGAGTGAGGCCGAGCACTGCGGCGGTGAGCCCGCCGGTGTCGAATCGGGCCGGCTCGTCGGGTGCGCGGTAGAACAGGGCGCTGTCGCGTTCGCTCGGATCCCACTCGCGCGCCCGGAGCTGGGTGCGATGCGGAGGTGGCGAGGGATCCTCCGCCGCTCGTGCCGCCTCACGGAAGAGGGATCGCTCGGTCGCGTCGCGGGCAGACTCAGACGCAGACACCGGCGCAGACGCAGACACCGAGTCGGACTCAGACGTAGCAGCGGATCCTGGAGTCTCGTCGGACTCGGAAGGAGATGCGGACCCGGGCAGTGCGTCAGACTCGGGCGCGGTGTTCGCCGCTTCGGCGTCCGATGCAGTTGCAGCGCTGCGGACCGCCGCGGCAGCGAGGCATGCTTCGAGGCGCGCGATTTCCGACTCCGGGTCCGCGGCTTCAGCGGCGAACCCGAGGAGCAGGTCGAGCGCCCCGGTGTATTCCTGCGGGGTCACCACGGGAAGCACGAGGCGCACTTCGGGAAGGTCTTGCGCGATGCGAGCGGCGAATCCGGGGGCGAATCCACTGCGCAGTTGCACGCTGAAGAGATCCGCTGAGTCGAGCCGCGCGGCGAGTGCAGCGGTTCCGGCGAGCACGAGCGGGTCCTCGGTGGCGATGACGGGGCGGAGGGATGCGGCGCGGCCCGGGTGGAGGGCGAGCTCCACGAGTCGGAGGAGCTGCGCCCGAGCGTCGTCGCGGTCCTCGATGAGTGGCACAGCGAGGCCGGTCTGGATGGAGACGATACGTTCCGTGTGGAGTGCGTGACTCAGCCCGATCGTGACCTCGGAAGGTGAGCCACCGTCGGCAACGCGGCGCTGCGCCCACCGCGCGATCGCCGCATACTGTTCGCGCGATTCAGGCAGGTCGGCGAAGAGTCGCACTCCGATTCGTGCGCGGTCGAGCGAGGGGTCGGCGAGGGCACGGGAGAGGATTGCCGGCACGAGCCGCGCCCACCGCACCGTCGTCGGAGTGAGGTGCAGGGTCGTGTCGTGCGTTACGACCGCTCGGAGCAGCGGATCAAGCGCTTCGGCGGCCCGGCGCACGTCATCCTCGGCAGACCAGTCGCTGCCACCGGGTGCGAAGCGGCCCGGATCGACGACGAGGTGCTTCACGAGCGGATGGCCGGCAAGACCTGAGAGCCGCGCCACTTCCGCGCGCACCCCGTCGGGCCCGTGCACGATTTCCCCGAGCGGCGCGATCACGGGTGCGAGCCCGGCCTCGCCGTGCTGCCGGAGCGCCTCACCCAGTGCGGTGAGCCGGCCGGGGTGGCGTGCGTCGTCGGGCAGCCGGGTTGCAAGGACGAGCTCCGAGACGCGGTCACGCAGCCACTTCCGGGCGACCGGCATGACGGCCCACGGCAGCCCGAGCGAGACGGCGCCGCCCGCGCGCACCGCGATCCGGTCCTTGACCGGCATCGAGGCGGGAAGGTCCTGGGCGATTTCTCGCAGCCCGACTGCGGAGGTGACGGCGTCGTCGGTGCCCGCCACGAGGTCGATGAGTCGACGGGTGAATTCGAAGCTCTCGGGGTCTCGCCGCAGGCCGCCGAGAAGGCTGTCGCCCGTCGAGCTGCGGCTCGTATCGGCGATCCAGCGCTCGGCAAGGTCGCCCGCGGCGTCGACGATGTCACTCCAGACGATGACTTCCTGATCACCCATGTGCCCACTGTATGGTGCGGGTGCGCCGTGGCGGTGGATACGCGCCGCAGATCACGCGTCTCTCAGCCGAGCACGAAGTTGCCGGCAAGAGTGTGGGCGATCCCTACCCGCACGCTCGGCTCATCTCTACCCTCAGCGGGCGATCTCGCGTCTGCGTACCGGGATCCCGCAATTCTGGTACGCAGAGCAGAGATCCCCCGCGCAGCGCAGAAGTCCCACGCGGAAAGAGGAAGCCCCCCGCACAGCGAAGAAACCTCGCGCAGTGAAGGAAGCGCGCAAGCAGAAGCGTAGGAGGGGCGAGGGATCACCCTACGTCAGCAGGGCGCGATCGTCGAGCTGAGCGCCCTTGATCTTCGCGAACTCCTCGAGCAGCGCCGGCACGGTCAGCTGCTGCTTAGCCTGCTCCCCGGCTTCAAAGACGATGCGGCCCTCGTGCATCATGATGAGCCGGTTGCCGAGCCGCAGCGCCTGCTCCATGTTGTGGGTGACCATGAGGGTCGTGAGTTTGCCCTGCTGAACGATGCGTTCGGTGAGTTCGGTGACGAGCGCGGCGCGCTGCGGATCAAGCGCGGCGGTGTGCTCGTCAAGCAGCAGGATGCTGGGGTGGGTGAACCCCGCCATGAGCAACGAAAGCGCCTGGCGCTGCCCACCGGAGAGGAGCCCGACCTTCGCGGTGAGCCGGTTCTCGAGCCCGAGTTCGAGGGTGGTCAATTGCTCGCGGAACTCCGCGCGCTGCGCCTTGGTGAGCGCGGGCCCGAGGCCGCGGGTTCGGCCGCGCCGCACGGCGAGCGCCAGGTTCTGCTCAATGGTGAGATTCGGCGCGGTGCCGGCCATCGGGTCCTGGAAGACACGACCGATGTACTTCGCCCGCTGGAATTCGCGGAGCCGGTTGACGCGCGTACCGTCGACCTCGATAGTGCCGGTGTCGACCGTGTAGCGGCCGGAGATCGCGTTGAGCAGAGTGGACTTACCGGCGCCGTTCGAGCCGATCACGGTGACGAAGTCACCCTCGCTCATGCGCAGGCTGAGGCCGGCGAGCGCCTTCCGCTCGTTAACGGTCCCGGGGAAGAAGGTCTTTGCGATGTTGTCGATGACGAGCACGACTACCTCCCTGAGGTTTCGGTCGGGCCCGACGGCGTTGATGGAGATGGCGCAGATGCTGATGGCGCAGATGCTGATGGCGCAGATGCTGACGGTGTGGATGCAGGCGGTGCGGTCGCAGCGGAAGCGGGCGCCGCTGCTTCACCGGGCGGCGAGGGATCCGGCGGCGTCTCGCGCGGCGTCACCTTACCCCCGCGGTCCTTCCACGACGGAATGCGCTTGAGGAACCCCCACCGGGGGAGCAGCAGTGCCGCGATGACGAGCAGCGCCGTGATGAGCTTCATGTCGTTCGGGTCGAGGCCGACCTGCAGCGCGAAGAAGATGATCATCCGGTAGAGCACCGCGCCGAACACGACGGCGAAGGTCGCGACCCAGATAAATCGCTGGCCGAAAATCGCCTGGCCGAGGATCACGGAGGCGAGGCCGACGAGGATGAGGCCGATGCCCATGCTGATGTCGGCGAAGCCCTGATACTGGGCGACGAGCGCACCGCAGGCGGCCACGAGCCCGTTGGAGAGTGCGAGCGTGAGGATCTTCATGCGATCCGTGCTCACCCCGAAGCTCGCGATCATCGGGCCGTTGTCGCCCGTCGCTTGAATGGCAAGGCCGAGGTTCGTGGAGAGGAACCAGTCGACGATGAACTTCATGATCATGACACCGACGAAGATGATGAGCATGCTCAACCAGGTCTTGTCGATTTCGAGATTCTTCAGCGGGGTGAAGACGGTCTCGGCGCGCAACAGTGGAAGGTTCGAGGTGCTCGTCGCATCGGGTTTCGTGGTGCCCATGATCCGCAGGTTGATCGACCACAGCGCGATCATCGTGAGGATTCCCGCGAGGAGTCCGTCGATCTTCCCCTTGGTGTGGAGCACGCCGGTGATCGCACCGGCGACGAGGCCCGCCGCCCCGCCCGCGACCGTCGCGAACACCGGGTTGTGACCCAGCGTGATGAGGGCCGCCGCGGTCGCCGCGCCGGTGGTGAAGCTACCGTCGACGGTGAGGTCGGGGAAGTTGAGCACCCGGAACGTGAGGTAGACCCCGAGGGCCATCACCCCGTAGATAAGGCCGATCTCTAGCGCGCCAATCATGAGGTGATCCTATTCCTCTTTTCTTGCCTAACGTCGAAGCGGGCGGCCATTCGGGCCGCCCGCGAGGGGTGGTGCACCGTACGCGCACCACCCGACTGCGACGGTTTTACTCTACGGTTTCGGCGCCCTCGAGCACCGACGCGGGGAGTTCAACGCCCATGCGCTCGGCGGCGCCCGGGTTGACGGTGTTCGCGAGCAGCGTTGCGAACTCGACGGGCAGCGTGGCGGGGTCCTCGCCGTCCTGCAGAATCTTGACGGCCATCTCGCCGGTCTGCTTGCCGAGCTCGAAGTAGTCGATGCCGAGGGTGGCGATCGCGCCGCCCTCGACGGTGCCGGCCTCGGCTGCGATGACCGGGATCTGCTTGTCTTCAGCGACCTGGATGAGCGCGGCGACGCCGGTCACCACCATGTTGTCGGTCGGCACGTAGATCGCGTCGACGTCGCCAAGTGCCTCAGTCGCCTGAGCGATGTCGTTGCCGGTCGTCACGGTCTGCGTGACGATTTCGATGCCCATGCCCTCGGCCACGGCCGTCGCATCCTTCACCTGCACCTCGGAATTGACCTCACCGGAGGCGTAGACGATGCCGACCTTCTTGGCGTCGGGTACGAGCTCGACGATGAGTTCAAACTGGCCCGCGAGCGCGTCGGCGGGAACCGCGTCACTCGTGCCGGTGACGTTCGCGCCGGGCTCCTCATTGGAGGTGACGAGCTCCGCCTCGACCGGATCGGTGACGGCGGTGAACAGCACCGGCACCTCGGTGATCGAGTTCACCGCAGCCTGCGCCGCCGGGGTCGCGATCGCGAGCACCAGGTCGGCGTCGGATGTGGCGAACCCTTCCGCGATCGTCACTGCGTTCTGCTGCTCGCCTTGCGCGTTCTGCAGGTCGAATTCGACGTCGAGCCCGGCCGCGGTGATCGCTTCCTGGAACCCTTCGGCCGCCGCGTCGAGCGCGGGGTGCGGCGCGAACTGGCTGATGCCGATCTTGAACGAATCGCCGCTGGCGGCATCGTCTGCTGAGTCGTCGGAGCTACCGCCACCGGAGCAGGCGGTCAGTGTGAGTGAGGCAGCGGCGGCGAGGCCGACGAAGGCCAGCGCACGACGGCGGAACGAGGTCTGTCGCATGTGTATCGGTTCCTTACAGATGGAATACGGACGCGGCCGTCGTAGATTCTTCTGTGAACGACCGCTCACAGCATCGTAAACGTAGCGCGACGCGATCCCTCACCGACTGGAGGGTTCGTGATCGAGCCGTTGTCTATCGGTCATTGTTTTCTGAGGGATCCTCGCATCCGCAGCGCCATCACCCACTCACCAGGCGCGCCGGCACTCGACCCGGCGCAGACCTCAGGCGGCTTGCCCGTACTCCCCGGTCGCCACGATGATCGCGCGGGCAAGCAGCGCATCGCGCATCATGAAGCCCATCACCGCGGGCGTCGCCTGCGGGTCGACCTCGATGCGCTCCTCGCTGAGCGCGTGCACCACGAACCAGTAGTGGTGCACGCCGGTGCCCTCGGGTGGGGCCGCACCGGTGAATGCGGGTTCACGGGCCTCATTCGGCATGACCGTCACGCCCTCGGGGAGCAACTCGCTGTTCAGTGCTCCCGCGCCGGCCGGAAGTTCGGTGACCGAAGCCGGAATGTTGATCATCGACCAGTGCCAGTAGCCCGAGCCCGTCGGCGCGTCGGGGTCGAAGCAGGTCACCGCAAAGCTCTTCGTTCCTTCAGGGAAGCCTGACCAGCTCAGGTGCGGCGAGCGATTCGCTCCGCCCGCGTGCACTGCGTAGGTCTCGGCCGGCAGCGGCTCTCCATCTTGAATGTCGGAGCTCGTCAGCGTGAACGACGGCACCTCGCGCATTCCCGCGTATGGATTGATCTTGCCCTGACTCGGCTGCAGCGTCATCGTCGAATCCTCCCCTTCGAAGTCCCATGCGATACGCCACCAGCCTAGCCGCACCCCCGGTTCCGGGGCCGGAAGCGGCTCCGGTCGATATACTGGGCCGCATCCGGCACCCCGCCGCACAGAAGTGAGGTACCCGTGGCAGTAGTAACAGGTTCGGATCGCGCACGCATGACCCTCGCCTACCTGCGCCGCAAGATCTCGACCGGCGAGTGGCCGGTCGGCAGCCGCATCCCGATCGAACCGGAGCTCGCAGAGCAGACCGGCGTTGGCCGCTCAACCGTGCGCGAGGCCGTGCGATCCCTTGCCACGATGGGCATGCTCGAGACGCTTCCGGGCCGCGGCACATTCGTGCGCTCGGCCGCACCCACGAGTACCCTGCTCAACGAGTTTTTGAACGACTTCACGCTCGAAGAGATCCTCAGCTACCGCCGTGCGCTCGAGATCGAGGCCGCACAGCAGGCCGCGCTGCACCGCACTGAGGAAGATGTCGCGGCGCTGGAGCAGGCCGCAATCGAAGAGGTCGGTTGCACCCGCTGCCCCGTGCTCGGCCTCGCGGGCGGTGAAGACAACAACGCGTTCGACAGCAAGTTCCACCGGCTCATCTTCGATGCCGCGAAGAACCGTCTGCTCGGCTCACTGTACGCTGGCATCAACGACCAGCTGCGCACCCCCGAGCACCGGGGCCGGCTCGCGAACGTTGCGACCGGCCACGAGATGGAGCGTGATCACGCACGAGTGCTCGACGCCATACGGCGCCGCGACTTCATCGACGCCGTGCACGCGATGGTCGATCACGTCGATCACGACGTGGTGATCGTCAACGACCAGCACGAGGTCGTGCCGCCGCTCGTGCGCACCCCCGAGCAGCAGCAGCGCATCGCCGATGCCCGCGCCGCGGAAGATGAGCGCACCACCTCGCAGGTCTGACCGGCACGACCCGTAGGCTGGACGCATGACTGAAGCGCAGATCCCCGACGAGGTGCACGCGGATTACGCGAACACGGAGGTGCAGGCGGCACTGCGCGCGCTGCAGGAGACACCGGACTACACGCGTCTCGCCGCATTCCTCGAGTCGCTGCGGCACGGCTATCTCGTCGTCGACGTGTCGGGGGCCCCGTCGAAGAAGAAGGGCACCCGGATTCGCACGATTCGGTCGACGAAGGGGCAGCTCGTGCTCCCGCTCTTCTCCTCGATGGCCGAGCTGCGTGCGATCGTGCCCGCGGACCGACGCGATCAGCTGCGCGGCGCCGTCATGCCGGCGCGCGAGGCGCTCGCACTCATCAGCACGGACCGGTTCGTCGCTGCGGAGTTCGACAAGGGCTCGGCGTCCCTCGTGGTGCTCCGGAAGTATGTCGCTCTCGCGGCAGGCGACGACCCGATCACGGCGGATGCAGTCGAGTCGATGCGCTGAGCCTGCTGGTGCGGCCGCTCGTGCGCCGCGCGGACCGCGTCGAATGCGCTGACCGCTGAAACGCGTCGGGCCGGATCCCTCATCGAAGGAACCCGGCCCGAAACAGTGTGTGCGCTACGCGCGCGGCTTCATCCCGAATGCGCGGACCATCTGCACGACGCCGAGCACCACCATCGAGATGCCGAGCAGCAGCCACAGCGCTGCGGCGCTGATGAGCGGCGAGAAGAGGAGCACGAGGCCGGCCAGCACGCTGACGATGCCCATGATGATCGCCCAGGTCTTACTCTCGCTCTTGCCTGCGAGCGAGAACGCCATGATGCCCTCGAACAGCCACAGGACGCCGATCGTGATCGTGATGAACAGTGCGAGCAGCGCGCCGGTCGCCATCAGGTTCGTCAGCATGATCACGCCGCCGATGATGTAGAGCAGGCCGAGCAGGATGTAGCCGGTGCGTGCCCACCCACCGAGTGTGCGCGAGAAGATCGACGACCCCAGGTAGACGATGCCCGTGATGATCGCGTAGACGGCGAGCAGCACTGCGGTAATCGTGAGCGCGACGGCCGCCGAAGCGCCGGGGGCGAAGATGACGAACAGTCCGAGTACGAATGCAATGAGGCCGCCGACGCCGAGTGCGATGCGCAGCCCATCGTGCGTCCGGTGGCCGGTCGTGGTTTCCGCGGTTGTCATGGTACCTCCTGTGAGTACAGCCGATCCGTCAAGTGTCGGGCCTGTGCCCCATCATTCCGCAAAAACGGTCGCCGTTGGAGGTTTCACGCCGGTGCGCAGGAAATCTCGCGGGCGTATGCTGTGCAAAAGAGCGCTGATAGGAGCACCGACCGGTGCACCGACGAGCTCTCGAGGGCCGCTTCAAGGAGGACTCATGCACACCGGATCGCACGGCGAGGTTCAACTGGAGAACGAGTTCTTCCGGGTCACCCGGTGGACGGTCAAACCTGGTGGCGCCATTCCGATGCACCGCCACGATTTCGAGTACGTCGTGATCCCGCTCGTGAATGCGTCCATGCACGTCGTCAACGCCGACGGCAGCGAGATCGTCGCGGACCTCAGCGAGGGCGTGAGCTACACGCGGCCCGCCGGAGCCGAGCACCAGATCGAGAACCGTGACACGGCGGCCGATGTGGTCTTCGTTGAGGTTGAGCGTCTCAGCTGAGGGATCACTCTCGACCTCGTTTCCCCCATTCCGGTCGCTGAGGGATCCACCGACCCTCCGGCGGGTCGTAGACTTGCCTCATGGCCGCCTTCGCAGGAATCATGCTGCTCGTCAACGCGTTTTACAACATCATCGTGTGGCCGCGCTTCTGGACGCGCGTTGCCAAGGATGAGCGCGCCCGGACCCCCGAGGGGCGGCCGACGAAGTTTCTCATCGTGCACGCGATCCTCATCATTCTGGCGCTGGTGATCGCGGTGGTGTCTGCGGTCGCCGGCATCATGTTGCTCGTCGCGTAACGCTCTGGCGGCGCTTAGCCCGCGTCGGAGTCTTCCGACGACTTCTCCGCCGCGGCTTCCTCGTGCTCCGGGTGGCCCGAGCTGATGTGCGTGGCCGGGCCGAGATGCGAGGCTCCACCCTCACCAACCCAGCCGTCGCCGGGGGTGCGTGCGGGGTCCGACTCGTGGTCCGGGACTCGCTGCTGTTCGTTCGACATCGTCGGCCTCCTTCGCTCAGGGGCACCGCTCCGGAGGAGCGTGCCGCCTTCTCCAAGCGTACGCTGGCGCACGACGGTCGGGAAGGGGTTGCACGCAGCGGCCGTCGAGGCGCGCTCACCCACCCCGCCGTAGACTGGTGGGATGAAGCGGATCTTGACCTACGGCACCTTCGACCTCCTGCACTGGGGTCACATCCGACTCCTCAAGCGGGCGAGGGATCTGGGCGACTACCTCGTCGTCGCCGCCTCCACCGAGGAGTTCAACGCAGGCAAGGGCAAGAAGACTTACCACGATTTCCAGACCCGGAAGAACATGCTTGAGGCCGTCCGCTACGTCGACCTCGTCATCCCGGAGGAGGCGTGGGACCAGAAGATCCGTGACGTGCAGAAGTACGAGATCGACGCGGTCGTCATGGGTGGTGACTGGGCCGGCGATGAGCGCTTCGAGATCCTCCGTGACCACTGCGAGGTCATCTATCTCGACCGCACCGAGGGCGTCTCCACGACGAAGATCAAACGCGACCTCGGCGTCAACGCGTAACGGACATCGCGTCAGCTGACCGGCTTCGGGGAAGAGGCGGGGTGGCGAGCTAACCACAGGGGACCCCGGCGCGTCGCATCGCGCCGCGCCAACCCTGATGCGCTCGCCACCCCGCCTCTTCCCCGAACGGATGCAGTTGAGGCCTACAGCACTTTCGAGAGGAACGCCTTCGTGCGCTCGCGCTGGGGGTTCGAAAGCACCTCTGTCGGGTCGCCGGCCTCGACGACGACGCCGCCGTCCATGAAGACGAGCTGATCTGCGACCTGTCGGGCGAACCCCATCTCGTGGGTGACGACGATCATGGTCATGCCGCTTTCGGCGAGGCCCTGCATGACCTCGAGCACCTCCCCCACGAGTTCCGGGTCTAAGGCGGAGGTCGGCTCATCGAAGAGCATCAGCTTCGGTTCCATCGCGAGCGCTCGGGCGATTGCGACGCGCTGCTGCTGTCCACCTGAGAGGTGCGCCGGATAGTAGTCGTGCCGGTCGGCGAGGCCGACGCGCGTGAGCAGTTCCATGGCCCGCCGTTTGAGGTCGGCCTTGCCACCCTTCTTCAGCAGGGTGGGCGCGAGCATCACGTTCTCGAGCGCGGTCATGTGTGGGAAGAGGTTGAACCGCTGGAACACCATGCCGATGTCACGCCGCTGCTTCGCCGCTTCGCGCGGGTGCATCTCGTAGAGTTTGTCGCCCTGCTGCCGGTATCCGACGAGCACGCCGTCGACTGCGAGCCGCCCGGCACTGACGGTCTCGAGGTGGTTGATGCAGCGGAGGAAGGTGGACTTGCCGGAGCCCGAGGGGCCGACGAGGCACATGACTTCGCCGCGCTGCACCTCGAGCGTGATCGACTTGAGCACCTGGTTCGAGCCGAAGGATTTTGAGACCGCCTCCGCTTTCACCATCGGGGTATCTGCCACGCTCATGCGCCTCCTCCTCCGGGTCGGTCGTGCGGGGGCACGATGGTTTCTCCGCCTCCCGCATTCGGGTAGGTCGGATACCTCGCGCCGCTGGCATCGCCCTTGCCGACGACGAGTACCGTGTCCGTCTCAACGGTCGGCTTTTGTACGTCGGGGCGGTCGCCCGCGCCCTTGGCGAAGTGCTTCTCGAGGTAGTACTGACCGACCATGAGAATCGACGTAATCACGAGGTACCAAATCGAGGCGACGATGAGCATCGGCACCGGTTTGTAGGTGACGGCGGCGATGTCGCGGGTGCGCGTGTACAGCTCGAGGGTGAATGGAACGGCGGTGACGAGAGAGGTCGTCTTCAGCATCGAGATGACCTCGTTGCCGGTGGGCGGGATGATCACGCGCATGGCCTGCGGCAGGATGACGCGGGTCATCGTGTGCCACCAGCCGAGGCCGAGCGCGACGGCGGCTTCGTCCTGTCCCTTGTCGACCGACAGCAGGCCGGCGCGGACGATCTCCGCCATATAGGCTGCTTCGTTGAGCGCGAGGCCGATGATGGCAAGCACGAAGTAGTTGAGGAAGTCCTTCGTCGTGAAGCTCACCATCGCTTCGGTAAAGGGGATGCCCATGTCGATGGTCTTGTAGATGACCGGTACGAGACCCCAGAAGACGAGCTGCACGTACACCGGGGTGCCGCGGAAGACCCACAGGTAGACCCAGGCGACGGCACGTACGACCGGGTTCGGCGAGAGTCGCATCACGGCGAGCGCCACACCCAGGAGGATCGCGATGATCATCGAGTACACGGTGAGCTGTAGGGTGTAGCCGATCGCGGAGACGACTCGGACGTCGAAGAGGTATTGCCCGACGACATCCCACGAGTAGACGGGCCGGTTGACGGCCGCGTCGTAGATGAACAGTGCGGCGATGATGACGATGACCGTCGCGAAGACGGTGCGCCACGGGTGGCGCAGTCGGATCGCCTCGATCGCCTCGGGTTCTGCTGCAGTGAGGGGGTGCGAAGCCTGAGACTTCGCACCCCCGTCACGCGTGTCGGACATGACTCGCGGGCTCCTGTCGTTACGCGCCGGCGTTAATGGTCGCCTCGGTGAGGGCGCCCGACTCGATGCCGGCGTCGGTGAGGATCTTCAGGTAGGTGCCGTTGTCGATGAGCGCCTGGAGCGCCTCTTGGACGGCCTCTGCCATGCCGGACTCCTTCTGCACGGCGAAGCCGTAGGGTGCGGCGTCGAAGAGCTCGCCCACGAGTACGAGCTGGTCACCGGTCTTGATGACTGCGTCGCCGGTCACGGGTGAATCGGCGGAGAAGGCGTCGGCCTGGCCGTTGACCACCGCGTTGGTCACCTCGGGCTGTCCGTCGAAGGGCAGGATCTCGATGCTCGCTTCACCGGCGTCGGTGCAGGCCTTGTCGCGCGCGGGAAGCTCGTCGGTGTGCTGAATCGTGCCCTGCTGCACGGCAATCGTGAGACCGCACGCGTTCTCGGGGTCGATGTCGGTGCCCGCGAGCGCCGCCCACTGGCTTCCAGCGTTTAGGTAGTTGACGAAGTCGACGGTCTTCTGCCGTTCGACGTTGTCGGTGAACGACGATGCGCCGACGTTCACGACACCCTCTTCGATGCGGGGCAGAATCGAGTCGAAGCCCATGATCTCCCACTCGGGCTCCAGGCCCATCTCCTCGGCGAGTGCGTTGGCGAGCTCGACGCCCCAGCCGGTGGGCTGGCCGCTGTCGTCCTTGAACTCGTTCGGCGGGTACTCCGCGTCGGTGGCGAGGATGAGCACACCCGATTCCATGATGTCCTCGACCGTGGTGATGTTGCCCGGGCTCGACTCCGAACCCTCGGTTGCGCCGCTCTCAGCGTCGGCATTGCTGCATCCGGTCAGTGCGAGCGCGGCGGCTGCAGCAAGTGCGGGAATCGCGTAGCGAATCTTCATTGATCTCTCCTGTTCATTCAGGGGTCGGCGCGGTGCCGGAGGCAGGCCGTCTTCTCTTCCGTGAATCTCGCTCTGAGTGTATCGTCAGGCTCCACCGGAATCAGCACCGGCTCTCTCGTCGGGTCCATATTCTGTATGGAACCACGATGGAAAGTCGCAGATTCACACCGCCGTTGTGAGGGTCACCACGAGATAACATTCTGGTCAAGACCCCCAGACGCCGTCTCTTGCCTACCGCGCGACGAAGTACAGCCGCTTGTTCGCGAACTCTCCGATGCCGAGCGGCCCCATCTCGCGACCGAACCCCGAACGCTTGACTCCACCGAACGGCAACTCCGCAGCCTCAGCGGCGATCGTGTTGACGTGCGCCATTCCGACCTCGAGTCGTGATGCGACGCGGGCTGCACGAGCCTCATCGGTCGAGAACACCGAGCCGCCGAGGCCCAGGGCGCAGTCGTTAGCGAGTTCGAGCGCCTCCTCGTCGCTCGACACGCGGTAGACGGTGGCCACCGGCCCGAAGAGTTCCTCACCGTACGAGGCTGAGTTTCTCGGCACGTCGACGAGCACCGCCGGCGAGTAGTAGGCGGCGGGTCCGTCGGACAGCACTCCGCCCGCGAGAAGCTTGGCACCCTCGGCGACGGCCTGACGCACCTGACGGTCCACGGTCTCCGCCGCCGCACGAGACGACATGGGAACGAACTCCCCGTCATTGAGGTTCAGCTGGTCTCCCGGGCGCAGGCCCTCGGCGAGTCTCACCAGTTCTGCCACGAACTCGTCGTAGATGTCGTCCATCACGATGAGGCGCTTGTTCGAGTTGCACACCTGGCCCACGTTGTATGTGCGGAACTCCCACGCCTCCCTCGCAACGGCGGCGACGTCATCCGCATCGAGCACCACCATGGGGTCGA
This sequence comes from Leucobacter sp., assembly GCA_041655455.1. GTDB lineage: Bacteria > Actinomycetota > Actinomycetes > Actinomycetales > Microbacteriaceae > Leucobacter. The sequence continues at coordinate 61,744 of JBBAFK010000010.1, forward strand.
TGCCGCCGAGTTCGAGCACGCACTTCTTGAGGTGGCGACCGGCCTGTTCCCCGATGATGGCCCCCGCGCGTTCCGAGCCGGTGAGGGAGACCCCCTGCACCCTCGGGTCCGCAATGATGGTGGCGACCTGTTCGTGGGAGGCGAAGAGGTGTTGGTACCCGCCCACGGGCACCCCGGCCTCCTCGAAGATTTCTTGTATCCGCAGCGCGGATCGCCCGCAGATGTCGGCGTGCTTGAGCAGGATCGTGTTGCCGAGCAGCAGGTTTGGCGCCGCAAACCTTGCGACCTGGTAGTAGGGGAAGTTCCACGGCATCACCCCGAGCAGCGCGCCCACGGGCAGGTGCTCGATCATTGCCTTCCCCGGAACGGTCGACGGAATCTCGAAGTCGGTGATGAGGCTCGGCCCGTGCACGGCGTAGTACTCGATGATGTCGCGGGCGAACTCGACTTCGTCAACGGATTCCGCGAGCGACTTCCCCATCTCGACGGCAATCAGTCGGGCAAGCTCCTGCTTGTGCTCCTCGAACAGCTCGGCAACGCGCTCGACGACCGCCGCGCGTTCTTGCACGCTTCGCTCACGCCATTCGCGGTACACGGCGTCCGCAGCGGCGAGCGCCTCCTCGATCTGGGCGTCAGTCGCGGATTCGAACGACTCGAGAATTTCACCGGTCGCGGGGTTCTGCACGCGGTACTTGGCCATGGTTATCTATCCTCCAGCGTTGGAATCACAAACCGCGCCGCCCTCGCGCATCGAAGGGCGGCTGCTATGCAAACTATCACTCGCGACCGACGCTGCAGCTGGCCGCGAGTTCAGACGTGGCCGCCCTCGCTCTCCCACGTGTTTAAGCGCATGAGCTTCTCTCTCGGGTAGCGGCGGCGCACCCCGTATCCGGCTTCCTCGTCCTCAGGGATGAACAGCGCCCCATACTTTTCAAGGGACTCGCGAAGGCGCACCTTCGCCGCCTCGGGCAGGTCGGTCACCCCCTGCTCGAAGCTGCGCACCTGCTCCTTGGTGAGGCCGGCGCCCTGGGCGATGGTCTTCGTGGACACCTTCGTGAATGCGCGGGCGGCACGCGCAAGGTCGCTCGTCAGCGTGACTTCTTCGTTCATGCCCCCATCATTTCGAGCCCGCCGCGGCAAGTCAACGGTCACGCCACTCGGCGCGCCCCGTGACGCGGCAGGTGCCGCCGGTGTCAGGCCGTGTCGAGGCGGCCGAGCAGGGCGCCCAAGGCTTCTTCCATCGTCTGTCTGAGCACGTCGAGCGGTTCACCGTCGAAACGAAAAACGGCGGCTTCGACCACGCGATGCGCGCCGGTCGTGGCAAGGCAGACCGTTCCCGGGTGCTTCCCCTCGGCCGGGGTGGGGCCGCCGACGCCCGTAACGGCCACGCTGAAGTCGGCGCCCATAATCCTCGCCGTCGACACGGCCATGCGCGAAGCGGCCTCGAGCGTCACGACGGGCCCCCGTGGCACGCTCAGCACGTCGTACTTCACTTGGGGATGGTAGGCGACGATACCGCCGCGAAACCATTCGGCCGAGTCGGGGACGGCCGCGAGCGCTGCGGCGATCTGCCCGCCGGTCAACGACTCCGCGACCGCCACTGTGAACTGTCGGTCGGCGCACAGCTCTCCGATGCGTCGGGCCAGCACTTTCACGCGTTCGTCGTGCATCGGCTCACCCGTAGGGGTTCGTCGTCTTCTTTCCCGCCTCGATGTCGCGAATGAGCGCGGGATCGGTCATTCCTTTTCGCGGGTCGACATCCTCCTCGCGGTGCTCTTCAGCGCCGTCCATGACGGGCTCGTCCATCGTGCCCTCGGGGGTGTCCTGGTCGTTCCATTTCGTGTTCTTCTCGTTCACGGGAACCTCCTCCGTTTCCATCTCTCCTGACGCTACGGGTCTGTCGACTCACGCGCGAGGGGCTTGCACCGACTGCCCAGATGTGCGACTTATGCGCGCTTCCTCGGTGGATCAGGGATGCTTCCCGCCGGTCACCGGCACCACGGCTCCAGACACGTACGAGGCTTCCTCCGTCGCGAGATAGACGTACGCGCCGGCGAGTTCGGCGGGCTGACCCGGGCGTCCGAGTGGCGTATCCTCACCGAAGTGGGTGAGTTTCTCCGACCATCCGGTCGCGGGGATAAGCGGCGTCCAGATCGGCCCCGGCGCTACCGCGTTCACGCGAACGCCACGTTCACCCTGCTGCTCCGCCAGCGCGCGCGTAAACGCAACGAGTGCTGCCTTCGTCATGGCGTAGTCGAGGAGATCGGGCGAGGGATTGAACGACTGGATCGAGGCAGTGACGATGACGCTGGAGCCTGGCTCGAGATGCGGTGCCGCTTCGCGCATAAGGAGCAGCGGCGCGACGAGGTTGGTATCGAACACCCGGCGAATCTGCTCGCGGTCAATCCGCGCGTCAGGCGCTCGTTCCCACTGAACGCCCGCGTTGAGTACAAGCACATCGAGGCCCCCAAGTTCGGCGACCGTACGCGCGACGATATCAACGCAGGTGGATTCTTCGCGAAGGTCTCCTGGCAGCAGCACGCAGGTTCGCCCGGCTTGTTCGACCAAGCTGCGGGTCGTCTCGGCGTCGCCCTGCTCCTCAGGGAGATACGAGATCGCGACATCCGCGCCCTCCCGCGCGTAGGCGATAGCCACGGCTCGACCGATGCCCGAGTCACCCCCGGTAATCAGTGTTCGGTAGCCTTCGAGCCGCGCATTCCCGCGGTAGCTCTCCTCTCCGTGATCGGGGCGTAGCGCCATGTCACGAGTGTGCCCCGGCTGCTCGGGCTGCTGCTGTTCGGGCATCGGCGGCGTCGGATATTTTGTGCGTGGATCTGCCTTGAGTGTCACGTGACTTCCTCCTCAGATGCGAGTGCGCCTCGCAGAATCATGTTCAGTGCCTGCGCGGGCTGATTCAGTGGTTGCGTAGTAGATCGATGAGTTCGGCCTTCCGCAGGTTCGAGTACCCGCTGAGGTCGAGCTCCCGCGCCCGCTCCCGAAGCTCGTCGACCGTTCGATCCTCGTAATCCTCTGCCGTTCCCCCGCGGCGGCCGAGCTCCGAGCGGCCATCGCGGGCGGCTGCGTTCGAGATGCGGGCTGCCTTCTCCTCGGATGCACCGTCCTCACGCAGCTTCTCGTAGAGTTCGGGGTCCTTCAGCTGCGGGGTTTCCTCCTCGGGCACGGTAATCACGCTCCTGTCATCAGCGGGTTCGGTTCGCACCTATGCCTACCCGGGCCGTAGCAGGCACGAGGCTCGCTACCGACGGTACGTTGGCGGCGGCACCAGTCGAACCCCCTCGACAGGACCCGTGAGGTGGAGTAACCTCGCGCGATCCTGGCCCGCTCTCATCCGCGGTCGGCATACTGCGGCAAGGGATCGGTCGGCACAATCACCAAGTCGTGGATCTTCCAGTCGAGCTCCGCAATACCGGCAGCCGCGTCTCCCAGCTGTTCGAGGGTCACCTCCCGTGCGTTTGGCCGGACGAACGCCTCGACGTGGAGGACCTGCCCCTGATCACGGATACGTACGGCAACCTCGTCGACCCACGTGAGCGCGCTGAGGTGGTCAATGATCTGTTGACGAACGGGGTGCGGTTCGGAGCCGTCGACGGTTCGCGCCCGCTGATCCATGAGGTCGGAGAGCGCAGTTCCCGTATTCCGCAGCCCGTCCCAAACAATGCCGAGCGCGATGAAGGTGGCGGCTACTCCATCCAGCCACCACAGGCCGACACCGACGCCGAGCACGCCCACGATTGACGCGGCGTTCGTGTGCCAGTCCGCCCTCGCCATATCGGCGTCCGCGTGGAGCAGCTTGTTGTGGAGCGGCGAGGCGAGGCGAGACTTCGCTGGCCCGTAGATGAGGGGGCCGACCACGACGAGTGCCATGACCCCGACCATCAGCCACCCGAGCCAGATGGTCACGCCGAAGAGCTGCACCGTGCCAATGGTCGGGTGCTCGGCCTTGATGAGGCCCATCACCGATTCAAACGCGAGGGTGCCGCCTACGGTGAGCAGGGCCACGCCGGCCACGAGGTGGCCGACCCCCGCTGCGCGATGCCAGCCGTAAGGGTGTCGTTGCGAGGGCTTTTTTCGTACGAGAACGATGGAAATGAAGAAGGCGATCTGCGGGATGAGGGAGAGCATGTCCTCGATCCAGGCCGTCTTCATCGCCTGCGAGTTACCAAGTACGAATGCGACGAGCACGATCGTGGCGAGGGTGTAGCTCACCGTGAAGATCTGCCAACGGATCGCTCGACGCCGCGCGTCCCGCTGCTCCTCGGGCAGCTCCTCACGGTCACCCTGTACGAATGCTGCCCGGGTCACGACCCTGCCTCCGCGTCGATGTAGCGTTCGAGTTCGCTGAGGAACGCGTTCTCACCGGCTTCCACGAGGATCACGACCGGCCGCCCCTCGCTTCCCGTGAGGCTGCCGACTTCGCGGGTCGTTCCGACCCGGTCGACCCAGGGTGTGTCAGTCGTGAACCCGCCGATCGCAACGTCAAGTCGGTCTGCCTCAAGGAGGCCGACGAGATGTTCTTCGCTCGCGATCTGCCAGTCGACGTCGGCTTCGATCCCTTCCGCGAACCCGTCGATCAGGTCGACGAGCGCTCCAGATGGTCCAGCGTCAGTGATCTCGGCGAGCTCGGGTTCCGCAGAGATCCCCACGCGCAGCGTCCCGCCACGCACCTCCTCGAGTGTGCCGCCGGGGTCCGTTGGGATCTGGATACCGCAGCCCGAGAGTACTGCCGCGCTGAGCAACCCGACGGCGCCCGCAGCGATTCGATGACCCGCAGACCGGTTGAGCGAACGCCGGCCGCGCCGAGCACAGTAGCTGTCCACGGCTCGAGTCTGTCGGTGAACTGCTGCGCGCCCAAGCCCCTTGACAAGGCTGAAGCGTCGAGAATTCAGATGGTCAGCGCAACGGCAATCCCTGTTTGATGAGCTTTTCGGCCTCGGCCTCGGTGAGCACGACGAGCCCTCGAGGCGTATTCGCGAGCGACACCATCGCCCGCACCCACGCTTCGTTGACCTGCGGTTGGCGACTTCCGGCGAAGCGAAAGACCATCGCCACGTAGGGAGAGACCCAGATGGAGACTCGACCGCTGCCCTCTTCGAGCGGCTTGACCCAGCTAAGGAAGAAGCTCTCCTGGCGAGTCAGTTTCTGCCCGACGGCGAGCTTCAGGTGAGTAAGGACTCGATCGTCGAAGTTGAACTCGTGATTTCCGTAAATGAGGAGGCCCATGTGGTCATCCTGTCACAGCTCCGGGACAAATGGCCTGTGGCTTTTATTCGCGGCTGTTCCTGAACCGTGTCGCGACGACCAGGCCGACGACAAGCACGGCTGCCGGAACAAGCATGGTGCCGGCCATCGCGTCGGCGAAGCTCATCCGTGCGACCCCGATCTGCATCGCCGCCCCGAGGGTCGCCGCCCCGACTGCCGCACCGACCTGGCGGGACGTGTTGTAGGCACCCGAGCCCGCACCAAGGATCGAGGCGGGGAGCTCCCGCAGCGCAGCCACCGAATTCGACCCCCAGCACAGGGCGTTCGCGGCGCCAAGCATGACGAGCGGCACGATCCCCCACAACGGCGCCATGCGCGAGAACATCATCACCGCGAACACCAGCATCGATAGCAGCATGAGCGCGAAGCCCGAAACCGTGAGGTTTCCGGGTGGGAAGCGGTCGGCGAGACGCCCGGTGACCGGGGAGAGCAAGATGGAGGTCACCGCCATCGGCAGCATGAGGAGGCCGGCGTCGGCGGCGCTCAACCCCGCCGCGGTCTGGAAATACAGCATGATGGGCAACGCAACGGAATAGCCGACGAAACCGAGCACACTGTTCGCGGCGATCCCGACGGCGAAGTTTCGGTATCGGAAGAGCGCGGGCGGCACGAGCGCCGTGCCGAATTTGCGGTCCACGCTCCGCTGCCGCCACACGAACACGATCAAGGCGGCAATACCGACCAGGAGCAACGCCCAGATCCAGGCCGCCCAGTCCGAACCCGGCCCCTGCTGCAGGGCGACGACCACGGCGGTGATCGCCGCGAAAGAGAGGAGAACGCTCACGGTGTCGATCCGGACCGGGCGCCGCGGCAGTCGCGGAACGAACACGGCCGTGAGCACGATCGAGAGGAGCCCGAGCGGGAGGTAGATGACGAACACCCACCGCCAGCCCGCGGTGGACACGATCAGTCCGCCGAGGGTCGGCCCGACGACGCCCGCAGATGCAGCGACGGCCGCCCACACCCCCATGGCGGCACCCCTGCGATGCAGGGGAAACAGCTGGTTGATCACGCTGAGCGGTTGCGGGTTGAGGAGCGCCGCCCCGAGCCCCTGGAGTCCGCGCGTGACGATCAGGATCTCGATGCCGGGGGCGAATGCCGAGGCCGCCGACGCCACGACGAACAGGCTCATCCCTGCGAGGTAGAGGTTCTTGGCCCCGTAGCGATCCCCGAGCCGGCCGGTGAGGAGCAGTGGCGCCGCGAAGGCGAGCAGGTAGATCGCCGACACCCACACGGCTTCGCCGACGGTCGCATCAAGGTCACTCTGGATATGCGGGATCGCGACGGCAATGAGCGTGAGGTCGGCCATCGTCGTGAAGAGGCCGACGCAGAGTGCAGCAAGCGCGGCCCACGCTCGCGCGGGTGCAGGGGTCACCGCCGATCCCTCGCAACAACTGCGCGCCGGCGTACGAAGCGCCGCACCCGCACGGCGGCGAGCGCGACGACGAAGCACAGGCCGAAGAAGACGGCCATGCCCGCGCTCGTCGCGGCGTCGAGCACGTAGGCCGTCCAGAACCCGGCCGCAGCGCCGACGACGGCGATGATCGCGGTGAGTGCGACCATGACCTCGAGCCGGGTGCTCAGCAGGAAGGCAGTCGCGGGCGGAACAACGACGAGTGCGATGACGAGGATCGCCCCGGCCGCGTGAAAGGCGGCCGTCACCGTGAGCGAGACGAGGAACATGAAGGCGGTGTTCAGGAGCCCCGTGCGGATCCCGAGGCTCCGCGAGAACTGCGGGTCGAACGT
>JBBAFK010000011.1:0-68079 GCA_041655455.1 Leucobacter sp.
CTAGGGCTGCATACAGGTGAGGGATCCCTCCACTTTGCTCCACTGGGCTGAGCTCTGGGCGATCTCTCGCCTCAGTGGGAGGGCGAAACGCCGAAATGTGACCGTAGCCACCGTGGTTCCACTGCTTCTTCTGGGCGCCGCACTACCAGGAACACCCTTGTGTTTGTGCGGGTTTTGATGACTCCTTGAAGCATGTTGGGGAGGAAGTGGTGAGAAAAGTGCACAGAGTGGAGGGAAGTGGAGTACTCTGGGGCGGTAAGACGCAATGTCGGAGGGAGGCAGCCCGGTGTTTCTCGGCACGTTCACGCCTCGCCTCGACGACAAGGGCCGTCTGATCCTCCCCTCGAAGTTTCGAGATGAGCTCGCCGAAGGGCTCGTGATGACCCGGGGGCAGGAGCGGTGCCTATACGTGTTCAGTGAGCGCGAGTTCGAGGACATGCACGACAGGATCCGGCAAGCTCCCGTGACATCGAAGCAGGCGCGCGACTACCTCAGAGTGTTCCTCTCTGGTGCGCATCCGGAAACTCCGGATAAGCAACACCGTGTCACGATTCCGGCGGGGCTCCGCGAGTACGCGGGGCTTGATCGCGAACTCGCCGTGATCGGCGCCGGTTCGCGCGCGGAGATTTGGGATGCCGAAGCTTGGCAGACCTACCTGCACGAGCAGGAATCCGCCTTCTCCGAAATTGAGGAGGAGGTGATTCCGGGCATGTTCTAGCCCGAAACACCATGCACACTGAAAAAAGGGATCCGAGCGCACTCCACACGCCAGTGCTGCTCGAGCGCTGTCTGGAACTCCTCGCCCCCGTGGCGGCGCGAGACGAAGCTGTCATCGTCGACGCGACGCTCGGAATGGGCGGACACACCGAGGCGCTCCTCGACGCGCACCCTGGTCTTACGGTCATTGGACTCGACCGCGACCCTGAAGCGCTCGAACTGGCAGGTGGGCGGCTCGCCCGCTTCGGAGAACGCGCAGAGCGGGTGCACGCGGTGTACGACGAGATCGCGACCGCCGTGCGCGACACTGGAGTCGACCGCGTCGATGGTGTGCTCTTCGACCTCGGGGTCTCCTCACTGCAGCTTGACGAGGCTGAGCGCGGGTTTGCCTACGCGCATGACGCACCGCTCGACATGCGCATGGATCAGAGCGTCGGAGAGACGGCCGCCGAGGTTCTCGCGGTCGCGCCCGAGGGTCGGCTCAGAGCGATTTTCGAACGCTACGGTGAGGAACCTCTCGCGGGACGTTACGCGCGGGCAATCGTGGCAGCGCGCTCTCACGCACCGATCGAGCGCAGCGGACAACTCGTGGACGTGCTGCAGGCCGCCACGCCGGCCGCGGTGAGGGATCAGCGGCACCCCGCAAAGCGCGTCTTCCAAGCGTTGCGCATCGAGGTGAACGGTGAACTCGCCGTGCTCGAGCGCGCGATTCCAGCGGCTGTGGATCTCCTCGGTATGGGCGGACGCATCGTCGTCATGGCGTACCAGTCGCTCGAGGATCGCCTCGTGAAGCGCGTCCTCACCGCACGGTCGAAGTCGACGGCACCGCCTGGCCTGCCGGTGGAGCTTCCCGAACATCGACCCGAGCTTCGTCTGCTCACTCGCGGTGCGGAGCTTGCGGGCGATGAGGAACGGGAGCGGAATCCGCGCGCGATCCCCGTGCGCCTCCGAGCTGCCGAACGCATCAGGGAGGTCCGATGAGTAGCGTCTCGCCTGAGCGGATCGATCTCCGTCGGCTCCTCACTCCCGCTCCGGCCGAAACCCAGTCACCCGAACGCCACCTGGCCCCGGTCGACTTGCCCGCGCGCAAGCGGCGACGGAGCCCCCTCACCGGGGCGCTCATCTCCGTGGGTCTCGTGCTCGGCATCCTTGCTTCCCAACTCGGGCTGAGCATTGCGGTGTCGCAGGGAGCCTACGAAATGCGAGCACTCGAGATCGAGCAACGCGACCTCAGTCGAGTGGAGCGCGTTCTCGCCCAGAACGTAGATAAGCTCGCCTCCCCGCAGAACCTCGCTGAGAACGCGGCACGGCTCGGGATGGTGCAGAACGCACGTCCAGCAACGCTGCGACTGAGTGACGGCGCCGTTCTCGGATCCCTCGAGATCACCGCCACCGAGGCCCAGGCGAATTTGGTTCCGAACTCCACCCTGGCGGCACTTCCCGTCGTCGACGCCGAAGGGCTCCTGGTACCCCGGGTCGCTCCGGTGCTCAGCGACGAACCGCCGGTACGGTGGAAGGGTGAGCTTCCGGCACCCGAAACCCGGTGAATACGGGAGCGAGCGCGCCCCATGTGAACCCGCGAGCATCGAGCGCAAGACAAAGTGAGGAGCCGACCCGTTGAAACAGCGCATTACCCGCTCGCGGAGCCTCCTGGTCTTCATCGTCATCATCGTCGCTGCCGGTGCGTTCTTTGTCCGCCTCGTGGATGTGCAACTTGTCTCCGCGTCAGAGTTGAACGAAGAAGCGCGGGGAAAACGTGCCGTACCGGTTGTCATTCCGAGCGTGCGCGGCGATATCGTCGACCGCAACGGAGAGGTGCTCGCGACGACCGACGAGCGGTACGACGTCCAGCTGTCGCCGAAGAACACCCGCGTCAACGGCGGAAAATTTTACCGCCCCGACCCGCACGGCATCGGCACCGTCGAGGTGACCGCGGCGGAGGCCTTTGAAGAGATCGGTGAGATCACCGGCCAAGAGGGCGAAGAGATTCAGGAGATCGTCGACGAGGCGCTTGCAGACAACCCCAAGTCCGACTTCGCCTACGTCAAGCGGTCGGTCGATCTCAGTCAGCTCAACGAACTCAAAGAACTTCGCATCCCCTGGTTGACGTTCGAGAGCCAGCACACCCGGACCTACCCGAACGGTGCCATCGCTGGCAACATCATCGGCTTCTCGAGTAGCGACGGGCAGCCCCAGTCGGGAGTCGAGGTTTCTCAAGACGCGTGCCTCACCGGCATTGACGGATCAGAGGAATACGAGCGGAGTGAAGACGGCGTGGCACTTCCCGGCAGCGTCGTGGTGACGAAGCAGGCCGTCGACGGCGGCACCGTCGAGCTGACGATCGATCTCGATCTCCAGTGGGAGGCGCAGCAGACGATCAATCGGCAGGTGCAGAATGTGCAGGCCGAGTGGGGGTTCCTCGTCATCATGGACGTGAAGACCGGGGAACTGGTCGCGGTCGCGGAGGACGGTTCGGTTGATCCGAACGATGTGGATGCCTCGGATCCGACGAAGCGGGAGGCCCGCTCGTTTGTCGCTCCCTACGAGCCGGGGTCGACGCTCAAAACCCTGACTTTCGCTGCGTTGATCGATCAGGGGGTGGCGACGCCGCTCACTCAGAATCTCACTCCCGCGTACCTCGAACCCGAACCTGGAGTGCGTTTTGGCGACTCATTCTGGCACGAGCCCATGCAGTGGACGATGACGGGAATCCTCACACAGTCGTCGAACGTCGGTACGGCGACACTCGGGACGCTCCTCAGCGCGGAGGAGCGGTACGACTACCTTCAGCGCTTCGGTCTCGGAGCTTCAACGCAGGCGGGAATGCCGCTCGAGGATTCCGGCTTCCTCACTCCGGCGGAAAACTGGGACAGGCAGACCGTGTACAACACGACTTTCGGGCAGGCGGTCTCCACAACGATCGTGCAGATGGCGGGCGCGTATCAGGCGATCGCTAACGGCGGGCTCCGGGTGCCGCCGACCATCGTGCGCGGTTGCCAGGACGTGAGCGGGGATGAAACCGTGCTTGACCACGGCGAACCCGTGCAAGCTGTGAGTGAGCACACGGCAGACCAGGTGATGGGCATGCTCGAGACGGTGGCGAACGAGGCCTGGTTCGACGAGATCATCGAGATCCCTGGCTACCGCCTCGCAGGTAAGACCGGTACGGCGGAACAGCCTGACGGACAGGGTGGCTATCGAGCGGACTTCGTGAATTCATTCGCAGGGATCTTCCCCGCTGATGATCCGCAGTACGTTGCGGTGGCATCGGTGGCGTTCGCAAAGGGCGGCGACGGTGCGACCGCGGCGCTCACCGCATTTCACGAGGCTGCTGAGGCTACGATTCGTACGTTCGGCATCCCGCCGTCGAGCGGAACCTACGCACCGATTCCCACTGAATACTGATGCGCCCACCGGAGGATCTTTGAGCACGCCTGAAGAGTTGAGCATCCGCCCACGGCACCCGGAGGCCGTCGAGCTGACGAGGCTCGCCGAGCAGTTCGGGCTGCGCTCGACTGCTGCGCTCGACGGCCTGCACACCACCGGAATCACCCTGGATTCGCGGGACGTGCGGCCGGGAGACCTGTACCTGGGAGTGCCGGGGACGCGGCGTCACGGCGCGGATTTTGTGCGTCAGGCAGAGACGCTCGGTGCGGTAGCGATGCTGACCGATGAAGCTGGCGCTGCGCTTGCGCAGCAGGCGGGAACTCGGATGCCCGTGCTTGTCACGGCTGAGGCGCCGCGTGAAATCGCGGGAGCGGTCGCCGGTGCCGTATACGGCAGCGATCGGCCGCAGGCCACGGTGCTGGGCATCACTGGGACGAACGGCAAGACCAGCGTTGTCTATCTCCTTGCCGAGCTTCTTCGTGCCGCGGGCCTCACCCCGGGGCTCAGCTCGACCGCTGAACGGCGAATCGGCGACGAGGTCATTGTCTCTGACTTGACGAGCCCCGAGGCGCCTGTGCTGCATGGGCTCCTCGCGCGCATGATCGAGCGGGACGTCAACGGCATCGTCATCGAGGTCTCGGCGCACGCGATCGAGCGGCATCGGATCGATGGCGTGCACTTCGACGTCGTCGCGTTCAACAACCTCTCCCAGGATCACCTCGACGACTTCGGCGACATGGAGACCTATTTCGCGGCGAAACTCGCGCTCTTCAGCCCGGACCACGCCGAACGCGGCGTCGTCGTCGTCGATACGGTGCACGGGCAGCGGATTGCTCGGGAGGCGCGGATTCCTGTGACTCGGCTTGCGACCGAGTTCGGGCAGGATGCAGATTGGCACCTCGCCGTGACGCGGCAGACGATCGACGGAGTGTCGTTCGTGCTGCAGGGCCCCGGAGGGGTCCACTTCCGTGGAAGCGTCCCGACGTTCGGGAAATTCATGGCCGAGAACGCGGCCCTCGCGTTGATCATGCTGCACGAGGCAGGCATCCCCGTTTCGCAGGTCGAGGCAGGGCTTGAGCGGGGCCGTATTCCCGCCTACATCCCTGGACGGCTCGAACTCATGAGTGAGCCCGGCCGCGGACCGCGCTTCTTCGTCGATTACGGGCACACGCCGGGAGCGTTCTCCGCGATGCTTGAGGCGCTCGGCGAAGTCGCTCCCGGACGGATCATTTTCATGTTTGGTGCGGACGGAGATCGAGACACGACGAAACGGCATGAGATGGGGCGGATCGCGGCTGCGGGATCCGACGTGCTTATCGTTTGCGACTATCACCCCCGCACCGAGCCGCCCGAGGCGATACGGGCGCAGCTCATCGCTGGAGCACGCGAGGCGAACCACGCGCAGGTCATCGAAGAGGGGGATCCGCGTGCCGCGATCCGGCTCGCCATTTCGATCGCGGGGCCGGATGACGTTATCCTGTATGCCGGTCCCGGACACGAGGACTATCAGGAGGTCGCCGGGAAGCACATTCCCTACTCGGCCCGAGACGAGGTACGCGGCGCACTCCGCGAGGCAGGACTGCTCAATTGATCGAACTGACACTCGCGGAAATTGCGGAGGCCGTGAACGGGCGGCTCGTCCTGGGGGGCTCCGGAGCGGAAACACAGACGGTCGTCACGGGTAACGCGCAGACGGACTCGCGAGAGATCCGCGACGGGCAGATCTTCTTCGCGCGGCCCGGTGAAGAGACCGACGGGCACCTCTTCGCCGCGAAAGCCGTTGACGCCGGCGCTGCACTCCTCGTCGTTGAACGGGAGGTTGACGGCCGCGTTCCGCAGATCGTCGTCGCAGACTCGACCGAAGCGCTCGGCGACCTCGCGGGCGCGGTGATGCGGCGATTGCAGCAGAACACCCGGCTCACGGTCATAGGGATCACCGGCTCCAACGGCAAGACGACGACGAAGAATCTCGTGCGCGCAATGGCCGAGCAGCTGGGGGAGACGGTCGCCGCGGAGAAGTCCTTCAATAACGAGGTTGGTGGGCCGATCACAATGCTGCGCACCACGGATTCGACCGAAACCCTTGTCGCCGAGATGGGGGCGAGCGGTGAGGGGGAGATCGCGAAACTCACTGCGATGGCGCCGCCGAATATCGGTGTGGTGCTCTCGGTCGGGCTTGCCCACGCTGGTGAATTCGGTGGGATTGAATCCACCTTCCGAGCGAAGAGCGAGATGGTGCGCGACCTTCCGGAGTCGGCGCTCGCTGTGCTCAACCGAGATGATCCGTACGTGGCGCGCATGGCTGAGCTGACGTCGGCGCGGGTGCGCTGGTTCGGACAGCATCCGGAGGCGGACGTGCGGGCAAGCGACATCGATCCGAGGGTCGATGGTACGCGTTTCACGATCCACGCCGACGGGCAGTCGATGCCGGTGCACTTCCCGGTGCTCGGCGAGCACCACGTGATGAATGCGCTCGCGGCGGCGACGGTCGCCCTCGAACTCGGGCTGCCGCTTGAGCAAATCGTCGAGGTACTGCAATTGCACACCCGCGCTGCGCGCTGGCGGATGGAGGTCATGGGCGGCCGCGACGAGATCACGGTGATCAACGACGCCTACAACGCGAGCCCTGACTCCATGAGCGCGGCGCTTCGCACTCTCGCGCAGATCCGTCGACCGGGCGGCCGCACGGTCGCGGTGCTCGGTGCGATGAGCGAACTCGGCGAGTATTCGGTCGAGGAACACATTCGCATCGGACTGCAAGCCGTTCGCCTGCGCATTTCGGAGCTCGTAGTCGTCGGCGCGGATGCTCGTCACTTGCACATCAGTGCGATCAACGAGGGATCGTGGGATGGCGAGAGTGTCTTCTTCGAGACCCAGGATGAAGCCTACGAATATCTCATCAACACTCTGCGGCCGGAGGACACGGTGATCGTGAAGTCCTCGAATTCGGCGGGGCTGCGCTTCCTCGGTGACCGACTCGGGGAGACTTACGCATGATCGCGCTCCTCATCGCCGGCGGGTTCTCGCTGCTCTATTCCTTGCTCCTCACGCCGGTATTCGTGCGCCTCTTCAATCGTCTGCGCTGGGGGCAGCCGATCCGCGTCGACGGGCCGAAGGAACACGAGGTGAAGCGCGGAACGCCGACCATGGGGGGCCTGATCTTCCTCTCCGGCTCGATCATCGCCTACTTCGTCGGCAAGCTCGTGATGGGGGAGACACCCAGTCCGTCGGCACTGCTCGTTATCCTCATGGCGCTCGGGGCCGGCCTCGTCGGGTTCGTCGACGATTTCATGAAGGCCCGGCTGCAGAACTCGGCGGGGCTCAACGGCTGGGCGAAGATCACGGGCCAGGTCGCAATCGCGGTGGCCTTCGCGCTGCTCGGGCTGCAGTTCGCGAACGAGGCCGGAGTCACACCGGTCTCGACCCACATCTCGCTCTTTCGGGATCTCCCCTTCGACTTCATGACCTTCGGCGTTATTGCCGGAACCGTGCTCGTCGTCCTGTGGATCGTCGTTATCGTCACGTCGACGACGAACGCGGTGAATGTCACCGATGGTCTCGACGGTCTCGCCACCGGCGCCGCGATCTTCGCCTTCGGCTCGTATCTCGTGATTGGTTTCTGGCAGGCCTCGCAGAACTGTCTCAGCACGGCGTATGAGGTCGGCTGCTACATGGTGCGCGACCCGATGGATCTGGCGGTGATCGCGGCCGCGTTTCTCGGCGGACTCGGCGGATTCCTGTGGTGGAACACGAACCCCGCACAGGTGTTCATGGGTGATACCGGGTCGATGGCGATCGGAGGTGCCATTGCGGCGCTCGCGATTCTCACGCGGACCGAACTGCTGCTCGTGCTCATCGGCGGCCTCTTCATCATCGAAACCGGTTCGGTCATCGTCCAGCGCCTCTATTTCAAAGCCACCAAGGGCAAACGCATTTTCTTGATGAGCCCGATCCACCACCACTTCGAACTGAAGGGCTGGGCTGAGGTGACGGTTGTCGTGCGATTCTGGATCATCGCGGCGCTGTTCGTCATCACCGGGGTCGGCGCCTTCTACGGTGAATGGCTGCTGCAGCAGTGACGGGAGACGCGGTGATGTGGACGAGGGATCGGGTGCTGGCGCTGGGAAGCTGGCACGATGACTGGACGGGTCTTCGCGTAGCGGTCCTCGGTCTCGGGGTAACCGGGTTCTCCGTGGCCGACACGCTTGTGGAGCTCGGTGCGCACGTGCGCGTGATCTACGCGGCTCCGGATGGGGACCGCGAGCGTTTGCTCGACGTGATCGGCGCGGAGCGGTTCTGCGCCGTTTCGCACGCCGAGCAGCTCGGAGATCTTGCCGCCTTCGGTCCGGATCTCGTGGTGGTCTCACCCGGATATCGACCCGATCACCCGCTCACGAGCTGGGCGGCGGAGCGCGGAGTTCCGGTGTGGGGGGATATCGAGCTGGGGTGGCGACTGCGTGACAAGACGCCGCGGGTCGCTGATTGGATCTGCGTCACCGGGACCAATGGGAAAACGACGACTGCGCAGTTGACAGCGCACATGCTTGTCGCGGGCGGGCTGCGCGCCGCGCCGGTCGGCAACATTGGCACACCGATCCTCGACGCACTCCGGGATCCGCAAGGCTACGATGCGCTCGTCGTGGAGTTGTCGAGTTTTCAGCTCGAGCGGTTGGGTGAGATTTCCCCGTATGCGAGTGCGTGCCTGAACTTTGCGGATGACCATCTCGACTGGCACGGAAGCTCGGGAGCATACTGGGCGGCGAAAGCTCGGGTGTATGAGAACACCCAGGTGGCCTGCGTCTACAACCGCTCCGATGTCGAAACGGAGCGGATGGTTGAGCAGGCTGATGTCGTCGAGGGTGCTCGCGCGATCAGCTTCGGTCTGGACTCGCCGCCCCCGAGCGGTTTCGGCGTGGTCGAAGGGATCCTCGTCGACCGCGGTTTCCATGCCGAGCGCCGCCGCGAGGCATTTGAACTCGTGACCGTCGACGAACTCGCGGAGCGCGGGATCGCGGCGCCGCATATGGTGCAGAACGTCCTCGCCGCGAGTGCGCTCGCTCGGGCGCGGGGCGTTGAACCCGCGGAGATCGCTCGAGCGGTCTTGGAGTTTGTGCCTGATCCGCATCGAGCGCAACGCCTCGGATCGGCGCTCGGGGCCGAATGGATCGACGATTCGAAGGCGACGAACGCGCATGCCGCTGACGCTTCGCTTCGTGCCATGCGCGACGTCGTGTGGATTCTTGGCGGCCTCCTCAAGGGAGTCGACATCGATGAACTCGTCGCGGCGCACGTATCGCGGCTGCGTGCTGCCGTGGTGATCGGGCGGGATCGCGCACCGGTGCTCGCAGCGCTTGCTCGGCACGCCCCAGACCTGCCGGTGCGCGAGATCGACGTGACAGACGGCGTGATGTCGGCTGCCGTGCGCGCCGCGGCCGAGCTCTCGCGGCCGGGCGACACCGTCCTGCTCTCGCCGGCTGCCGCGTCGATGGACCAGTTCGAGTCGTACTCCGATCGCGGGCGCGCCTTCCAGGCTGCCGTGGCCGATCTCGCCGGGGGTGAGGCGGATGACGGCGCCGCGCGGACCGGAGCCTGACGGGCTGGGCCAGTCGCGGATCAGGCTGGGCGGGCTTGCCGGCAGCTCATCGGACCGTACAGTGATCGGCCTGTACGCGATCACGCTACTGCTTGTGGGCTTCGGCCTGATCATGGTCCTCTCATCATCATCGATCACCTCGTATCTCGAAGATCAGGGGTTCTTCGGCGGGTTCTGGCGTCAGGCGACATTCGCGCTCATCGGTATCCCACTCATGCTCATCGCCGCGGCGATGCCCGTCGCCTTCTGGAAGCGGTGGGCGTGGGTGCTGCTCGGCGTCGCGATTTTGCTGCAGCTGCTCGTCTTCACTCCGCTCGGCGTCGAGGTCTACGGCAACCGCAACTGGATTCAGATCGGCGGTTTTGGTGCGCAACCCTCGGAGGCACTGAAGCTCGCTCTTGTCGTCTGGATCGGGGTGGTGCTCGCGAAGAAGGAACCGCTGCTCGGACAGATGCGACACGAAATCATCCCGGTGGTGCTGCCGGGCGCGGTTCTTGCGCTCGGGCTCGTGCTTCTCGGCCGTGACCTGGGGACGACAATGATTATGGCCGCACTCGTGATCGGGGCCATGTATTTCGGGGGCGTCAGCTGGAAAACGCTCGGCACGGTCGCCGCTGGAGGGCTGCTCTTCGTATTCCTCTTCGTGGTGACGAGCCCGAACCGCATGCAGCGCCTCTTCGGTCACGCGACCGGGAACGAGGACTACAGCGGGCTCGGGTGGCAACCACTTCACGGGTTGTGGGCGCTCGCTGGGGGCGGTCTCTTCGGAGTGGGGCTCGGAGGCTCCAAGGCGAAATGGTCTTGGCTTCCCGCGGCAGACAACGACTACATTTTCGCGATCATCGGTGAGGAGCTCGGGCTCATCGGCGCGCTGCTCGTCATCGTGCTGTTCGTCGTGCTCGCAGCGCTGATGCTGCGGGTGATCTCCCGGGCGAGGGATCGCTTCGGTAAGGCCGTCGTCGGTGGGATCCTGGTCTGGATCATTGGCCAGGCCTTCGTGAATATTGGCGTCGTCATCGGTATCTTGCCGGTGCTGGGTGTGCCGCTCCCGCTCATCAGCGCGGGCGGTACGGCGCTGATTGCCTGTCTCGCGGCGATTGGTGTGGTGATTTCCATCGCACGGGATGCGGCAAAGCATGGAGAGTCGGACGCACGAGGCGAGAAGACGGCGTGAGCGCCGGAAGGGATCTGTGATGACCACCTATCTGCTGGCCGGAGGGGGCACGGCCGGGCACGTCAACCCGCTGCTCGCGCTCGCTGATCTGATCGAAGAACGAGAAGCGGACGCTGAGATTATCGTGCTCGGGACTCGCGAAGGTTTGGAAGCACGCCTCGTGCCTGAGCGCGGCTACGAACTCGCCACAATCGAGCGGCTGCCTTTTCCGCGCCGCCCGAATCTTGCAGCGCTGCGATTTCCGGCACGGTTTGCCCGTGCCGTGCGTGAGACTCGCGCGATCATCAAGGACCGTGGGGTGGACGTGGTCGTTGGCTTCGGGGGGTATGCTTCGGCGCCTGCCTACCGTGCAGGAGCGAAAGAGGGGATTCCGGTGGTGATCCACGAGGCGAACGCCAAGCCGGGTCTCGCGAACCGGCTTGGTGCCCGCAGCACACCGTATGTCGGGGTGACCTTCCCGGGTACGCCGATTCCGAATGCGAGGGTGACAGGTATGCCGCTCCGCCCGGAAATTACTCGGCTCGACCGTGCCGGTTTGCGCGCTGAGGCGCGGAAGCACTTTGGACTCGACCCTGATCGGCCGACACTGCTCGTCACCGGTGGGTCCCTCGGTGCGCGCGCGATCAACCTGGGTATTTCCGGTTCTGCGGCCGAGATCGTCGCGGCAGGTGCGCAGGTGCTGCACGTCTGGGGTGGCCTCACCGAGGTGCAGGATCCCGGAGTGGACGGGTACGTCGTCATTCCGTACTGTGACCGCATGGACCTCGCCTTCGCAGCATGCGACCTCGTCGTCTCGCGCGCAGGTTCGACGACCGTTAGCGAGATCGCTGGCCTCGGGATCCCCGCAATTTTCGTCCCGTACAGCTACGGAAACGGTGAACAGCGATTCAACGCGGCGAGCGTTGTTGAGGCAGGGGGTGCGATCCTCGTTGAGGATGCGGATCTCACACCCGCATGGGTGCGGGAGTCGCTCCTGCCGCTCCTCGCGGATGACGCCCGTCGCGCGGACATGGGGGTGCGGGCCGGCGCCGCGGGATCCCTCGACGGCACCGAGCGGCTCCTCGAACTGGTGCGCGAGGCGCGCTACCCTGGAGTGTCGACCAAGGAGGCCTCATGATCTACCCGGATCTGGAACTCGAGATCCCCGCCGATCTCGGCCGCGTGCACTTCGTCGGCATTGGCGGTTCGGGCATGAGCGGTATCGCGCGCATGATGCACTCCGACGGGGTTCGGGTCACCGGGTCGGACCGGAGCGCGAATTATGCGACCGCGGCGCTGGAGGAGTTGGGTATCCCCGTTGCGATCGGACATGACGCGGCGAACGTCGGTGACGCTGACACGCTCGTGGTCACGGGCGCATTGTGGCAGGACAATCCGGAATATCAGCATGCGTTGCGACATGGCATTCCCGTGCTGCACCGGTCGCAGGCTCTCGCTTGGTTGTCGCGCGGCCACCGCGTCGTCTCGGTAGCGGGCGCGCACGGCAAAACGACATCCACCGGCATGGTCGTCACTGGCTTGCTCGGCTTGGGGGTCGATCCGTCGTTCGTGAACGGTGGCATCATCGAGTCGCTCGCGACATCATCGGCGGCGGGATCTGACGACCTGTTCGTGATCGAGGCGGACGAAAGCGATAAGTCGTTCTTGCTGTACGACACTGCTGTTGCGCTGATCACCAACGTTGACCCGGAGCATCTTGATTTCTATGGCTCACGGGAAAACTTCATGGCGGCCTTCGTTGATTTCGCCCGAGCTGCGCGGGAACTCGTCGTCATCTCGGCGGATGATCCGGGAGCGCTCGAAGTGCTTGGAGAGCTTCGTCAGGGGTCCGGTGCACCCGCGGTTCGGACTTTTGGAGAAGCACCCGAAGCAGATGTACGAATCATCGAGATCGACGATTCCGGTCCGGTTCGATTTGTCGTCGAGGTGGAGGGCCGGCGATACGAGGGTGGCCTGGGTCTGTACGGTCGATACAACGCGGTCAATGCCGTCGGAGCGCTCGCCGTGCTCACCGGACTCGGATACGACCCGGCTGTCGCGCTGAAAGCGATCTCGGAGTTTGGCGGCACGAAACGAAGGTTCGAGTTCCACGCCGAGGTGGGTGGGGTTCGTGTCTACGACGACTACGCCCATCACCCGACCGAGGTTGATGCGCTGCTCGAATCGGCTCGTGCAGTCGTTGGGGAGGGGCGGCTCATCGCGATCCACCAGCCGCACCTCTACAGCAGGACGAGTCTGTTCCACCGCGAGTTCGCCGAGGTTCTTGAGGCTCGCGCCGACCACAGTGTGGTGCTCGCCGTCGACGGGGCCAGGGAGGATCCGGTTCCGGGCGTCACGGGGGAGCTTGTCGCGAACGACTTCGTCGACCCCGCGCGCGTGGCCTACATTGATGACTGGCAGCGCGCGGCCGACTACCTCGCCGAATTCGCTCGGCCTGGAGACGTCATGGTAACCATGAGCTGTGGTTCCGTGTACCGAATCATCCCGCAGGTGGTCGCTTCCCTTCGCGATCGCTTCGAGGTGGGCGGGGAGTGAGGCGTTCAGGATGAGACGCCCCGCCGGTTCGGAAGGGCAGCTCCCGATCGCGCCCGGGCGCGGCCCGGACCCGGTGCGCGCTGCCGAGCGTGAGGTGCGCGAGGCTACCCGCAGGCTTCGGCGCCGAGAGCGACGCGACCGTCGCCGTTTCGCCAGCGGGACTCGGAGGCGGCGGCAATTCTGGCTCGTCATCGCTGGCGTGGTCGCCGCGCTCGCAATCTTCGTCGCAGTCGGGGTCTTCACTCCGGCGATGGCCGTGCGGGAGATCGAGCTCGCCGGTGCGGAGCGGGTGGACGCGGCGGCTGTGGAAGAAGCCCTGCTACGACTCGAGGGAACCCCGCTCGCGCTCGTCGATGATCGCGAGGTGCGCGCGGCGCTCGAACCCTTCCCGCTCATCCAACGCTACGCGGTCGAGCGGATTCCGCCGCACACGCTCCTCGTCCGTCTCGAGGAGCGGATTCCGGTGGTATCGATCGAGAGTGGGGAAGAATTTCTCCAGTACGACGCGGCGGGCGTACTCGTCGGGACTGCCGAATCTCCTCCGGCGGGGGCCCCGGTGGCCGGGGGAGCGGCCGCAGATATCGACTCCGCCGCGTTCAGTGCCGCCGCGCTTGTCCTGCGCGACATGCCGGCTGCGCTTCGAGAACAGGTGGTCGCGGTCTCGGCAACCAGCGGGCAGAGCGTGATCTTGGACCTGGAGAGCGGAGTACAGGTCGTTTGGGGCGGGCCGGAAGAGACGGCGCGCAAAGCCGTGGTGCTCACCACGATGCTCGGGGCGCTCGAGAGCACCCCGATGCAGGTGATCGATGTCTCGTCCTCTGAGGCCCCCGTTTTCCACTGAGAGCGGGTCGCGCCCGAAAAGTTCGCGAGGCGATGCGGCGTGTCTCCCGCGCTCGACGGGTGATCGCCCCTAACTTGGTGCGCAGGAACGTATACGGCGATACTAACTTTCATCTTCAGGTTGAGGTTGAAGGTTGGGGCGGAGGAACCAGGTGTCAACGAACCAGAACTACCTCGCGGTCATCAAGGTGGTGGGCGTCGGCGGTGGCGGTGTCAACGCCGTAAACCGCATGATTGAGCTCGGCCTCCGGGGCGTTGAATTCATCGCTGTCAACACCGATGCGCAGGCGCTCCTCCTGAGCGATGCTGATGTCAAGCTTGATGTCGGGCGGGAACTCACTCGCGGACTCGGCGCCGGTGCGGATCCCGAGGTGGGTCGACGTGCCGCTGAGGACCACGCGGAGGAGATCGAGGAAGCTCTGACCGGAGCCGACATGGTTTTCGTTACGGCCGGTGAGGGAGGCGGCACCGGTACCGGTGCGGCGCCCGTGGTCGCACGCATCGCGAAGTCCATCGGTGCGCTTACGATCGGCGTCGTGACTCGTCCGTTCAGCTTCGAGGGGAAGCGCCGCGCCGCGCAGGCGGACGCCGGGATTCACACCCTTCGAGAAGCCGTCGATACCCTCATCGTCGTTCCGAACGATCGCCTTCTCGACATCAGCGAACCGGGAATCAGCATGATCGAGGCGTTCGCTGCCGCCGATCAGGTTCTGCTCGCGGGCGTATCCGGCATTACGGACCTCATTACGACGCCCGGACTGATCAACCTCGACTTCGCGGACGTGAAATCGGTGATGCAGGGTGCGGGCTCGGCGCTCATGGGAATTGGTTCGGCGCGAGGCGCAGACCGGGCGATCAAGGCGGCCGAGCTTGCGGTGGCCTCTCCGCTTCTCGAAGCCTCCGTCGAGGGTGCGCACGGTGTTCTGCTTTCGATCCAGGGTTCCTCCAATCTCGCACTGAGCGAAATCTACGAGGCCTCCACGCTCGTGCAAGATGTCGTGCACGCCGAAGCCAACATCATCTTCGGAACGGTCATCGATGACACGCTCGGTGACGAGGTTCGCGTCACTGTCATCGCGGCCGGTTTCGATGCAGAACCCACCGCGCAGACCAACGCGCCCGAACGTGGTCGCCGCGGTAGCCACATCGAAGGGATCGACGAGGTCCCCGCACAGCCTTCCCCGACCGCTGCCGCAGTGGCGAACGGCGAGGCCACCGGGCTCGGGTTCAAGGGTTTCAACGCCAACCGAGTCGAAGCAGAGTCGAACCCCGCGACCGGGCAGTTCGGTGAGGTGCTCTCCAATCCTCCGGTGGAAGCTCAGCTCAGCGATCCGGCGTTCGACGGGGACGACGATGATGACGATCTCGATATTCCGGAGTTTCTGAGGTAAGTGGCGATGTCGGAGCAGTTCCCCGGACTCTCGGACCGGCTCGCAGGAGTCCGCGCGGGAATCGCCGACGCGGCACGTGCTGCTGGGCGTGACCCTGAAGAGCTGACGCTGGTCGTCGTGACGAAGTTCCATCCGCCCGCGCTCGTCGCCAAGCTCGCCGCGCTCGGTGTCAGAGACGTCGGGGAGAACCGGCATCAGGAAGCACAGGCAAAGGCGGCAGAGCTCGTCGATCTCGGGCTCAACTGGCATTTCGTCGGGCAATTGCAGACGAAGAAGGCTCGTCAGGCTGCGCGGTATGCGCGGGCGATCCACTCCATCGATCGTGAGCGGCTCGTCGACGCTCTCGCAACCGCCGAGGTGGAGCGCCCCATCGACGCCTTCGTGCAGGTGAACTTGACCGAGGATCCCGGACGAGGCGGAGCGGCACCCGAAGAGATCGAGGGCATCGCCGAACGCGTGCTCGAGACCTCGACGCTCCGACTGCGGGGGCTCATGGCCGTCGCGCCGCTGCCCGAAGAGGAAGAAGCAGCGAGTGCTTTTGCGCGACTCGCGGGCTATGCGGAACGGTTGCGGACTCTGGCTCCCGACGCGACGAGCCTGTCCGCCGGTATGACGCATGACTACGTGGAGGCGATTGCAGCAGGTGCGACACACCTGCGAATCGGCAGCGCAATCACAGGAAACCGGCCCGAGCCCCGATAGTCTCGGAGCAACTCACCGTTGGGAGAGAATGATGAGCAATCCGCTGAAGAAGACAATGGTGTTCCTGGGGCTCGCCGAGGAAGACTTGGAATCGCAGGAGACGGCGTCAGCCGAGTCGAAGGAGACTCCGGCCGCGAAAGAGTCGGCCGCAAAGCCCTCGGCGTCGCCGCGGACCACGGCGCAGCGAGCTGCCGTGACACCCCTGCGACGGGTAACGCCCACACGGCCGGCGACCGCGCCGCAGGCGATGAACGAGATTCTGACCGTTCACCCGACCGCGTACCGTGATGCGAAGGTGATTGCCGAGAGTTTCCGCGAGGGAGTGCCAGTAATCATCAACCTCTCGCGGATGGAGGAGAGCGATGCGAAGCGGCTCATCGACTTCGCGAGTGGACTGACCATGGGTCTGAACGGGCGCATCGAGCGGGTGACGAGCAAGGTATTCCTTCTTTCGCCCGAGCACATCGAGGCGAGCAGCGACGACGGTGCACGACAGGACGGCGACTCATTCTTCGTCGCACCCTCCGCGTAGGCCGTGGAGATCGTTCTCGCCGTCGGGACGGTAATCAGAGTAGCGCTGCGCATCTACACCCTCATACTGTGGGGCCGTCTCGTGCTCGACTGGGTGGTCATCCTCAACCGCAGGTTCCGTCCGCGCGGACCGCTCGCGGTGCTCGTCGAGCTCGTGTACACGGTGACGGACCCGCCAATCAAGATGTTCCGAAAAATTCTTCCACCGATCCGGCTCGGGTCGATCTCACTGGATCTCGGCTGGATGCTCACGATGTTGGTGTGCTGGTTGCTGCTCGCGATTATCCCCGGTTGGTGGTAACTTCTATCGCCGGACCGATTCCGCGCTGCGACTCTCCCCTGTTTTTTGCTAGCGTGGTCTGCATGACCACGGCAGTGGTTCCCGAAAGCGAAAGAGACTGAACGATGGCACTGACCCCCGAAGACGTCGTGAACCAGAAATTCACGATCACGAAATTCCGTGACGGTTACGACCTCGATCAGGTCGATGACTTTCTTGACACGATTGTTGAGGAGCTGCGCCAGCACGAGCAGGAGAAGGAGGAGCTTCGCGCGCAGGTCGCAGACCTGACTGCGAAGCTCGAGGCCGCCGAGGCGCGTGCCGAGCAGGCCGAACGCTCGCAGGGTGAGGCTTCGGAGCAGACCATCGTCGTCGACGCTCCAGCGCCGGTACCAGCGGCACCGCCCGCCGCAGACCTGACCCAGGCCGTGAGCGCGCCGCAGCCCGACGCCGTGAAGTCGAGTGCGATGCTGCAGCTCGCACTCGAGCTGCACGATAAGCATGTGCACGAGGGCGAAACTACTCGTGACCGACTCATCAGCGAAGCCGAGGCGAAGCGCGACGAAACGATTTCGGACGCTGAGCGCACCGCGAAGGAGCTGGTCGAGGAAGCGCAGCGTCAGCGCGCGGATGAGCTACGCAATCTCGGTGAGGAGCGTACCGGCCTGCAGGGCAAGATCAAGGATCTGCGCGCTTTCGAAAGCGAGTACCGCTCGACGCTTCGCGCCTACATCCAGTCCCAGCTTCGGGGCCTCGATGGTTCGCCGGAACCCTCTGGTGCGCCTGAGGGTCTGCAGTAGCGGGGAGCGTGAACGAGTTCTCCGAGGAGACCGACAGCGTCGCCGTCCCGCACGCGGGGCGGCGACGCCTCGTTCCGGTGCTCCTCTTGGCCGTTGCACTCCTCATTTACGCGGCTGATCAGCTGTCGAAGCAGTGGGTGGTCACCCACCTCGTCGAGGGCGAAACGGTTCCCGTACTCGGAGAGTTCCTGCAGTGGCACTTCGTGCGAAATCCCGGTGCCGCATTCTCGATGGCGAGCGGCGCGACGTGGATCTTCACGATTCTCGCGATCGTCGTTGCGGTGGTCATCCTGTGGCAGATCCGTCGGCTCCGTTCGATCGCCTGGGCGATCTTTCTCGGCCTGCTCCTCGGTGGCGTGCTCGGCAATCTCACCGATCGGTTGTTCCGGCCACCGGGATTTCCAGCGGGCCAGGTGATCGATTTCATCCTGACACCCTGGATGTGGCTCGGATTCAATCCGGCGATCTACAATGTCGCGGACATGGGAATCGTCATCGGTATGGGTTTGTTCCTCATCGTGACCCTGCTTGGGATATCCATCGATGGCAGGCCGCGTGAACGACGCAGTACGACGAGCGGCGAGGGCGACGATGGAACACCGTAGCCTTCCCGTCCCTGACGGGCTCGTTGGCGAGCGCACAGACGCGGCACTCGCCAAACTGCTGGGTTTCTCCCGGAGTTTCGCCGCGGATATCGCAGCGGCCGGCGGAGTGATGCTTGACGGTCGTCGCCTCGGAAAGTCTGACAGACTCACGGCGGATGGCTGGCTCGAGGTGAGCTGGGAGGAGAAGCGCGGGCCTGAGGTGGTCCCGGTGCAACTGCCCGAGCTCGGGATCATCCACGATGACGATGACATCGTCGTGGTGGATAAACCCGCCGGTGTCGCCGCCCACCCCTCACTCGGGTGGGAAGGACCGACCGTGCTTGGCGCGCTCGCCGGTGCCGGGTTCCGAATCGCGACCTCCGGCCCGGCAGAACGCCAGGGAGTCGTGCACCGCCTCGATGCCGGCACAAGTGGCCTCATGGTCGTGGCGAAGAGCGAGCACGCATACCGTGAGCTCAAGCGCGCATTCAAGGAGCGGGAGGTCGACAAGATCTACCACGCGGTCGTGCAGGGGCATCCTGACCCGTTCTCCGGCACCATCGAGGGGCCGATCGGTCGGCACCCTGGGCATGAATGGAAATTCGCGGTGACCCACGACGGCAAACCATCGGTCACGCACTACGACACACTCGAGGCGTTTCCCTACGCGACTCTTCTCGAGATCGAACTCGAGACGGGTCGCACGCACCAGATCCGTGTGCACATGTCCGCGCAGCGTCACCCGTGCGTCGGCGACGGCATGTACGGTGCAGACCCGGTACTGTCGGAACGTCTCGGGCTGACGCGACAGTGGCTGCACGCGAAGCGGCTGGGGTTTCGTCACCCCGGCAGCGGCGAACCGGCGCACTTCGAAAGCGAGTATCCGGAGGACCTGCGGCACGCTCTGGAAATCCTCACCGCTGCCTGAACGGGTGTGATCCCCAGCTCTGAGGCTCCGCGATAGCCTGGGATGGTCTGCGAAAGGGGCGAAGCAATGGGCGATCGTGATGGTTTCGTGCACTTGCACGTGCACAGCGAGTACTCCATGCTCGACGGTGCGGCTCGGGTCGGCCAACTCATGGAGGCGGTTGAGTCGCAGGGGATGCCTGCCGTTGCCGTCACGGACCACGGCAACATGTTCGGCGCCTTCGACTTTTGGCAGCAGGCGAAGAACCACGGACTGAACCCGATTATCGGGATCGAGGCCTACCTGACCCCCGGAACGCATCGCACGGACCGGACTCGGGTGCGCTGGGGCGATGGCGCGGGCGATGACGTGTCGGGTGCGGGTGCCTACACCCACATGACCATGCTCGCCGAGTCGACCGCGGGGATGCACAACCTGTTCCGTCTGTCGAGCTATTCATCCCTGGAGGGCTACTACTTCAAGCCCCGCATGGACCGCGAACTCCTGCAGACCTACGCCGAGGGGATCATCGCCACAACGGGGTGCCCTTCGGGGGAGATCCAGACCCGGCTCCGTCTCGGCCAGTATGACGAGGCAATCAAAGCCGCCGCCGAGTTCCAGGACATCTTCGGCAAGGAGAACTTTTACTGCGAACTCATGGATCACGGTCTCGAGATCGAGCGACGGGTGCGCACCGACCTGTTGAGGATCGCGAAGGACCTGTCGATCCCGCTTCTCGCCACGAATGACCTGCACTACGTGCACGAGGCCGACGCCGAAGCTCACTCGGCGCTCCTGTGTGTGCAGTCGGGCTCTCGACTCGACGACCCGAACCGTTTCCAGTTCAGCGGCTCCGGGTACTACTTGAAGAGCGCGGCCGAGATGCGGCACATTTTTCGAGATCTGCCGGAGGCCTGCGATCACACGCTCGACATCGCGGCGCGCTGCGACGTCGCTTTTAACACGTCGGCAAACTACATGCCGAGATTTCCGGTGCCCGAGGGCGAGAGTGAAGACAGCTGGTTCGTGAAGGAGGTCGAACGAGGCCTCCACTATCGGTATCCGCAAGGGATCCCCGACGAGGTTCGTCGGCAGGCCAAATACGAGATCGAAGTGATCACTCAGATGGGGTTCCCCGGATACTTCCTTGTCGTGGCCGACTTCATCAACTGGTCGAAGGATAACGGCATCCGAGTCGGGCCCGGCCGCGGCTCCGGGGCGGGTTCCATGGTGGCCTACGCCATGCGAATCACGGACCTTGACCCACTGCAGCACGGCCTCATCTTTGAGCGGTTCCTCAACCCCGATCGAGTATCCATGCCCGACTTCGACGTCGACTTCGATGATCGCCGCAGAGGCGAAGTGATCAAGTATGTGACTGAGAAGTACGGTGACGAACGGGTCGCACAGATCGTCACCTACGGCACGATCAAGTCCAAGCAGGCGTTGAAGGATGCTTCCCGCGTGCTCGGGTTCCCGTTCGGGATGGGGGAGAAGCTGACAAAGGCCATGCCTCCCGCCGTGATGGCGAAGGATATTCCACTTTCGGGGATCACGGACCCGGACCACTCCCGTTACAAGGAAGCTGCGGAATTCCGGAGTCTCCTGCAGGAGGATCCCGATGCCAAGAAGGTCTACGATACTGCTCGTGGTCTCGAGGGCCTGAAGCGGCAGTGGGGAGTCCACGCTGCCGGCGTGATCATGTCAAGCGATCCGCTCATCGACATCATCCCCCTGCAAAAGCGCGAGCAGGACGGGCAGATCGTCACGCAGTTCGACTACCCCACCTGCGAGGGGCTCGGGCTCATCAAGATGGACTTTTTGGGCCTGCGAAACCTCACGATCATCTCCGATGCCCTCGAGAACATCCGCCTGAACCGGGGCGAAGAACTCGATCTTGAGCGGCTTGCGCTCGATGACGAGGAATCTTACGAACTCCTCGCGCGTGGCGATACGCTCGGAGTGTTTCAGCTTGACGGGGGCCCGATGCGGGGGCTCCTGCGGCTCATGAAACCCGACAACTTTGAGGATATCTCCGCGGTTCTGGCGCTCTACCGGCCCGGTCCGATGGGCGCGGATTCGCACACCAACTATGCGCTGAGAAAAAACGGGCTGCAAGCGATCACTCCGATCCATCCCGAGCTCGAAGAGCCGCTGCGCGACATTCTGGACACCACGTACGGCCTCATCATCTACCAGGAGCAGGTGATGTCGATTGCTCAGCGCGTCGCGGGATTCTCGCTCGGACAGGCAGACATTCTCCGCCGGGCAATGGGGAAAAAGAAGAAATCCGAGCTCGACAAACAGTACGAAGGCTTCTCGAATGGCATGCGCGAACGCGGATTTTCTGACGCCGCGGTGAAGTCGCTGTGGGATATTCTCTTGCCCTTCTCTGACTACGCCTTCAATAAGGCGCACTCGGCAGCGTACGGTGTCGTCAGCTACTGGACGGCGTACCTCAAGGCACACTATCCGGCTGAGTACATGGCGGCGCTGCTTACGAGCGTCGGAGATTCCAAGGACAAACTCGCGGTGTATCTCAATGAGTGTCGTCGCATGGGGATCAAGGTGCTCCCGCCGGCGGTCAACGAGTCCTTCGCCGACTTCGCCGCGGTCGGGGACGACATCAGGTTCGGCCTCGGCGCGATCCGAAATGTTGGCGGACACGTTGTCGAGGCGGTGCGGCAGGCTCGCGAGAATGACGGCGCGTTCGAGTCGTTCCACGACTTCCTGAAGAAGGTCGCGGCTCAGGCGCTCAACAAGCGCACCATCGAATCGCTCATCAAAGCCGGCGCATTTGACGGTCTCGGTGGGACGCGTCGGGCGCTGGTCGAGATTCATGAGGCCGCGATCGAGAGCGCGGTGAAGGAAAAGCGTGCCGAGGAGAACGGCGATGTCGGTTTCGATTTCGACAGTCTGTTCGCCGAGGCCGCGGAAGCCGCGGGGGAAGCGGTTGAGGTCTCGCAGGTGCCGGATCGGCCCGAGTGGACAAAGAAGGACAAGCTCGCGTTCGAGCGCGAAATGCTGGGACTGTACGTTTCAGACCATCCGCTGCGAGGGCTCGACGGGGTACTCGCCAAGGAGGCGTCGGTGACCGTGGAACAGGCGACGAACACCGAGGCGAGCCCCGGATACGACGGCGAGGTCGTCACCATCGCGGGCCTCTTGACGAGTGTGCAGCACCGTACGGCGAAATCGGGCAACCTCTACGGAATGGTCACCATCGAGGATTTCACGGGGGAGGCGCAGGCGCTGTTCATGGGTAAGTCCTACCAGGAATTCGGATCCCTGCTCCAACCCGACTCGATTGTCGCGCTCCGCGGCAAGATGAACGCCCGTGACGATGGCATGTCGATGCACGCGTACGGGGTGAAACCGATCGACGCCGGTGTCCAAGAGGACGCGGCGACGCTCACGCTCACCCTCTCCGATACCCGAGCCACGGAACCGCTCATGGAGGAACTCAAGGGCACACTCCATCGTCACCGCGGCGAAAGCGAAGTGCGACTTCACCTGCTCACCGCTCACGGCATCCGCGTCTTCGAGCTCCCGCAGCAGGTGCGCATCACCGCCGACCTCTACGGTGAGCTCAAGGGTCTCCTCGGGCCCCGTTGTCTTGCGGCGGCTCAGGAGTAGGCTCGAACCATGAGTGACGTGCAACAGGACATCCGTCGAGCTCTCAGGGTCGTCGCGGAACTCGAGCCCGCGGCGGAAATCGAGCGGCGAGTTCAGTTCCTCGTCGACTACGCGCGGGCGACGCCCGGCGTTCGGGGCTTCGTGCTCGGCATATCCGGCGGTCAGGACTCGTCGCTCGCCGGAAGGCTCGCCCAGCTCGCGGTCGAGCGGCTGCGTGCCGAGGGCAGCGAGGCCGAGTTCATTGCAATGCGCCTGCCCTATCGGCTGCAGCACGATGAGGATGACGCCGCCCTCGCTCTCGAATTCATCGCACCCGATCGCGTGATCACGGTCGATATCGCCGACAGCGTCGAGGCGCTCACTCGGACGATCGTCGCTTCTGCGGACGAACCCGTCAGTGACTTCAACAAGGGAAACATTAAGGCGAGGGTCCGTATGGTCGCGCAGTACGCCGTCGCGGGAGATCGCGGACTGCTTGTGCTCGGGACCGACCATGCGGCGGAAGCGATCACGGGATTCTTCACGAAGTTCGGTGACGGAGCGGCGGACGTGG
Source organism: Leucobacter sp. (assembly GCA_041655455.1). Lineage (GTDB taxonomy): Bacteria > Actinomycetota > Actinomycetes > Actinomycetales > Microbacteriaceae > Leucobacter. Next base: position 23,631 of record JBBAFK010000011.1, read on the forward strand.
TGCCTCTCGCTGGGCTCACGAAGGGGCAGGGTGCGGAATTGCTCCGTGCTCTCGGAGCGCCGGAACGGCTCTGGGAGAAAATTCCCACCGCAGATCTTCTGGACGGCGAACCGGGGCAGAGTGACGAGGCGAGTCTCGGTGTCGCCTACGGCGAAATCGATGCCTATCTTCGCGGTGAGCTGGTTTCCGAGACGGCGTCCGCCACTCTCGAACGACGGTACCGTGGGTCGGAGCACAAACGCCGCCTGCCCGTGGCTCCCGATGACTCCTGGTGGCGGCGAACGGAGGACCTCACATGACCACGACATTTGTTCTCGCGGGCGGCTGCTTCTGGTGCCTCGACGCAGCGTACCGTCCACTTCGCGGCGTCGAGCGGGTGCTTTCCTGCTACACGGGTGGAACGGTGCCCGAACCAACCTACGGCAGGGTGTGCACCGGCTCCACCGGTCACGCCGAGGCCGTCGCCGTGAGCTTCGACGAGACAGTTATCGAACCTCAGGTCATTCTCGACGCCTTCTTCACCATGCACGACCCGACGCAGCTCAACCGGCAGGGCAATGACGTCGGAACGCAATATCGTTCCGCGATGTTTCCCTCAGACGATGAACAGCGCGAACTGTTCGAGCGGGCACGTGAGCGGGCCTCGCAGTGGTACGAAGCGCCGATCGTTACGACGATCGAGCCGCTCGGAACCGTGTACGCCGCCGAGGAGGAGCACCAGGACTTCTTCGCGAAGAATCCGACCCAGGGCTACTGCCTCGCGGTCGCACTGCCGAAGGTGAACAAGGTTCGCGCTGCCTTCGCCGAGTACCTCCGGTAGGCGTTCACGCGGAGACGGGCACCGTCGTAGAGGGAACGTTCGCGAAACCGCCGGTGCCTGCGCCCGGGTTCGCGAAGCCGCCGGCAGGAAGTGAGCTTCCCGCGCTCTCCGACTGGGAGGTGCTCGACTCCTCGAGAGCAATGCTCTGCTCTCTGCCTGCGCTGCTGGGCTCACCGAGTTGGCTGCCCTGTTCCGGTTCTGCGGCCTCCTCTTTTCGCGCACCGACGCGCTTTTCGAAGCGGGAGACGCCCCACCTCAGATCGTGCCCGAGTGCTTCCGCGTCCACCTCGATTGACGTTCCAGACTTTTCCTGCGACTTCCAATCGCGCACTCGCACCCGACCGGTGGCAATCACACGATCGCCTTTCTGGAAGGAGTCTTTCGCGTGCTGTCCGAGACTGCGGAATGCGTTGATCGTGAACCAGTTCGTCGGACCATCGACCCACTGAGACTTCTCGCGATCGTAGCGCCGTTCGTTGCTCGCGAGCCTGAACGTGCACATTGGTGACGGGCCGTCTGGCCCGATGATTTGCGGGTGAGTGGCGACCTGGCCGATCACGGTGATGTGGCTCGACATGTTGTACTCCTTTGTCGTGTGGTGCTGAGAGGTGATGCTGCGGCTCGTGATCTCACGAGCGCCTCAGGTGAGGGACGGGACCGCCGTGCGCAGTCCGTCCCGCCCCTCACACCCAGAGTGCGGCAACCAGCCCGGTGATGCACGCGAAAATCTCGCTCCTTGAATAGGTTGAGCGGAATTTCCTGTATTCCGTGAATGTGGAGGAAGGGGTGCGTGCCGCCTCGTAGACTGTCGGCGTGCGGAACACTGGGAGAAACCGATACCGTCGCCTTCGAGCCGTGCTCGCGCTCACCGCGGCAGCGCCCCTCATGGTCGGGTGCGTCCTGCTCGAGGGCCCGACACCGGCCACGCCTGAACGGGAGGCTCCGGCCGTCCCCGACGTGGCGCCGGAATTCGTGCCGGGTGGCAGCGCCAGCGACAATCTTCCCTACTTCACGGAAGTGCTTCGCGCCTATGCCGAGGGCGAAGCACCCGTGACCGGACAGCCGATCGTCGACGCGGTCGCTGCAGCAGGCTTCGATAAGGCCGTCATGCAGGTGAGCTTCGATGAATCGATGACCGGGCTCGACGCGGACAACATCTTCGTGTCGGTGCGGATGGGGGCAGACTGCCTCATCGGGCAAATCGTCGCGTCCGACCGCGAATTCGCGGTGCAGGTCGAGCCGGCTGTGGGCCCTGCGCAGGACATCTGTCTGATCGGGAAGACTCGGCAAATCGATTGGTAGGCTTGTGAACCATGGCTGAGTACATTTACCAGATGGTTCGGGCCCGCAAGGCCGTCGGCGAGAAGCTCATACTCGACGATGTCACGATGGCGTTCCTGCCCGGAGCCAAGATTGGCATGGTCGGCCCGAACGGTGCCGGAAAGTCGACCATTCTCAAAATCATGGCAGGGCTCGATACCCCGTCCAACGGTGAGGCCGCCCTCGCTCCCGGGTATACGGTCGGCATCTTGATGCAGGAGCCCGAGCTCGACGAGACGAAGACCGTGCTCGAGAATATCCAAGACGGCATTGCGATCAAGGCGAAGCTGGACCGGTTCAACGAAATTTCAGCGCTCATGGCTGAGCCCGACGCCGACTTCGACTCACTCCTTGCGGAGATGGGCACGCTGCAGGAAGACATCGATGCCGCGGACGGCTGGGATCTCGACAATCAACTTGAGCAGGCCATGGATGCGCTTCGGACGCCGCCCGGAGAGGCAGAGGTCTCACATCTGTCGGGTGGAGAGAAGCGTCGTGTCGCGCTCACGAAGCTGCTGCTCCAAAAGCCGGACCTGCTGCTCCTCGATGAGCCGACGAACCACCTCGACGCTGAAAGCGTGCTGTGGCTCGAGCAGCACCTCCAGAAGTATCCTGGCGCGGTCATCGCGATCACGCACGACCGGTACTTCCTCGACAACGTGGCCGAGTGGATCGCCGAGGTCGACCGCGGCCGCCTGATCGGCTACGAAGGCAACTATTCGACCTACCTCGAGAAGAAGGCCGAGCGCCTCGACATTCAGGGGAAGAAGGACGCGAAGCTCGCTCGCCGACTCAAGGATGAACTCGACTGGGTGCGCTCCAACACCAAGGGACGTCAAGCGAAGTCGAAGGCTCGTCTTGCACGGTACGAGGAGATGGCGGCCGAAGCGGAGCGTACGCGGAAGCTGGACTTCGAAGAGATCCAGATCCCGGTCGGCCCCCGGCTCGGAAATGTCGTGATCGAAGCCAAGGACCTGCAGAAGGGCTTCGATGGTCGCACGCTCATCGACGGTCTTTCATTCTCGCTCCCGCCCAACGGCATCGTCGGTGTGATCGGCCCCAATGGTGTCGGAAAGACGACGCTCTTCAAGACCATCGTGGGCCTCGAGCCGCTCGACGGCGGAGAGCTCAAGATCGGTGAGACCGTTCAGATCAGCTACGTTGATCAGAACCGCGCAAACATCGATCCGGAGAAGAATCTCTGGGAGGTTGTCTCAGACGGGCTCGACATCATCACCGTCGGTAAGACGGAGATTCCGTCACGTGCCTACGTCTCGAAGTTCGGATTCAAGGGCCCGGATCAGCAGAAGAAGGCGGGCGTGCTGTCCGGTGGCGAGCGCAACCGACTGAACCTTGCGCTCACGCTCAAGCAGGGTGGCAACCTGTTGCTCCTCGACGAGCCGACGAACGACCTCGACGTCGAGACGCTGCAGTCGCTCGAAAACGCTCTGCTTGAGTTTCCCGGCTGCGCTGTGGTGATTACGCACGACCGCTGGTTCCTGGACCGCATTGCGACGCACATCCTCGCATACGAGGGCACTGAGGAGAACCCGGCGAACTGGCACTGGTTCGAGGGGAACTTCGAAGCCTACGAGCAAAACAAACTGGAGCGGCTTGGCCCGGAGGCGGCAAAGCCATCCCGCAGTCACTACCGCAAGCTCACGCGGGACTGAACCGCCGATGGCACGCACACACGTCGACATCGAGCTGCGTTGGGGTGACCAGGATGCGTACGGTCACGTAAACAACGTGGCCTTCGCCCGTTTCCTCGAGGAAGCCCGAGTACGAACCTTCTGGCTCGGCTCGGGCCGCGAGCACACGGGCATGGCGGGGCATTTCCGGGAGGACGCGCCCGGTGCGCCGAAAATGCTCGTCGCGAGCCAGCAGATCGAGTTCTTGAGGGTGCTCGAATATTCGGACCGGCCGATCACGGTGGAACTGTGGATCGGCCGGCTCGGTGGTTCGAGCCTTGAGGTGCACACCGAGGTTGTCGATGGTTCCGCGGCCGAGCGCCGGGTGGTGGCCCGCGCGATCACAACCGTGGTGACGGTCGACGGTACGACCTTCGAGCCGTGCCGATTGAGCGCGGAGGGTCGAGCGGCGATCGAACCGTGGCAAGACGCGCCGCTGGTGCTGCGGCGCGGCTGAGCCCTGACGGAAGCTCGGCGGTCGCTGCGTAGTCCGCGGGCTTAGTCCGCGTCGCTCGGCACGTGAATCATCGACTCCTGGGAGACGCTCGCGACGAGGGATCCATCCCTGTCGTAGAAGCGGCCGTGGGTGAGGCCGCGCGCGCCCTGCGCGGTTGGGGTTTCGAGTTCGTAGAGGAGCCAGTCGTCGACCCGGAAGGGGCGGTGGAACCACATGGCGTGGTCGAGGCTCGCGCCGCGAAGCGCCGGCGTCGCCCAGGGGATGCCGTGTCTGCGGAGGACGGGTTCGAGGAGCAGGTAATCGCTCGCGAAGGCGAGCGCGGCGGTGTGCAGGGCGGCCTCGTCGGGCATCGTGTCGCGTGCCCGGAGCCACACGCGCTGGCTTGCGGCACGGTTCTCAACGGACATGATGATATCGGACTCGACGTAGCGGAAATCGAAGGGGCGGTTCAGCACCCACGACGCGCGACCGCCGTCGGCGAGATGCCCGTACTTTTCCCACACACTCGGTAACGACTCGGGTGCCGGCAGGTCAGAGAGATCTCTCGTGTCCTGGTGTTCGACACCGTCATCGGGCTCCTGATAGGAGGCGATGAGCGACATCAGCGCCACCCCGTTCTGGTACGCCTGCGTGCGTCGGGTGGAGAAGGATCGGCCATCGTGCAGCCGTGCGACCTCGAAGGTCATCCGCTGCTCGCTATCGCCGGGCCTGAGGAAGTAACCGTGCATTGAGTGGAGCAGGCGCTCCTCCGGCACGGTCGTGGCTGCTGCGGCGAGCGCCTGTCCGAGCACCTGCCCGCCGAAGGCCCGACCGTGCGGGGTGGGGACGGCCGGCCCGGTCAGGATGTCGTCTCGGGTGCGCGCACCCGAATCGAGGACCGAGAGCATCGTTACGAGGTCTGGTGTGGCGGACATGGCACCAGCCTAGTCCGGCCAGCTAGGGTGGTGGGGATGTCAGACCCCCTCTTGTTCGCCGACGTCGCGACGCGTGATGATCTCAGGATTCTGCTCGAGCGGCTGCAGCGCTCCGGCGAAGCCGAGGTGCGGCTCATCACCCGCGGTCGCGTGCTCGCCGTCTACGGCTGTACGCAGGCTCCCCGAGGGATCACTGACCCGGTGCCCGTGGTGCTCGTGATGCGCGCGTTTGCGTTGGCCGATGAGCCGGCGCGGCCGGTCGACGCCACCGTCGAGGGCCGTGCGCTACTCGATCGTCTCGCGCGGCTCGGGCCGGTCGGCCGAACCCTCGAGCTACCGGATGCCGCGGCGCTCGCAGCATGGGCAGGGGTGCTGCCGCCCGTTTCCGGGTGGCGGCCGCGCGGCGTGATCGATGCGGATTCTCTCGCGGCGGTCGCTGCGGAGGGAATCCGCCGGGTCGCCGCTGCGTTGCCGGAGCAGCCGGGTGAAGCGGTAGTGAACCGGGTTCGCGGGGAGGTCTGGGGGGCCGAGGTCGCGCCGGGAGTTCCGGCGGCGGCGGCGTTCGCGGCCGAGACCATGGGGTTTCTCGGTGAGGCCGACGTTCGCATTTCGTCCTCGCTCACGTGGATTCGACTGAGCTCGGAGCGCGGTCATGTGCTCGTCCGCGGCTTCCCCGGTTGAGTGTCGGATCTTCGGCGCGGAACGTTCAGTCGCCGTCAGCTACAATGTTGAGGTCAACCGGAGGAGTGTTTTCATGGCCAATGTGAACGGCATCATCGACCCGCCCATCGACGATCTGCTCGAGAAGGTGGATTCGAAGTACGCTCTGGTGATCTTCGCCTCGCAGCGAGCCCGTCAGATCAACGACTATTACACGGACCTGCATGACGGCAACCTGTTCGATAACGTCGGGCCGCTCGTGGATTCGACTGTCGACGATAAGCCGCTGTCGATCGCGCTGCACGAGATCGTTGAGGGCAAACTCACCATGACGAAGCACGGCGAGTAGTTCCTCGTCGCCGCTGTCGGTGGCGTCGGATACCCTGAGTTCGGGGTCCGGCGCCACCGGTGTTTCGGGACCTTTGCCCGCTTTCAGCCCAGTCCGCAAACCAGGGAGTATCGTGTCGCTGCGCCAGTTCACCTCAGAGTCCGTCACCGAGGGGCATCCAGACAAGGTCTGCGACCGAATTTCCGATTCGATCCTCGACGCGATGCTCGAGCAGGATCCGAATGCACGTGTGGCGGTCGAGACCCTCGTCACCACCGGTCTCGTGCACGTCGCCGGCGAGGTGTCGACCACGGGCTACGTCGAGATCCCTCAGATCGTGCGCGGCGCGATCCGCGCGATCGGGTACACGAGCTCGGAAATGGGCTTTGACGCTTCATCCTGCGGCGTATCGGTTTCGATCGGGCAGCAGTCGCCCGACATCGCCAGTGGTGTCGATACGGCGCTCGAGGTGCGTGAAGGCGACGACGATGACGCACTGAGTCGTCAGGGCGCCGGTGACCAGGGCATCATGTTCGGGTATGCGACCGATGAGACACCGGAGCTGCAGCCACTACCGAGCTGGCTCGCTCATCGTCTCGCCGAGCGTCTCACGGAGGTGCGTAAGAGCGGGCGGCTGCCCGAGCTGCGCCCCGACGGGAAGACGCAGGTGACGATCGGTTACGACGGGGATCGGGCCGCAACGATCGAGGCCGTGGTGCTCTCTACGCAGCACAGCGCCGACGTGTCGCAGCGTGCGCTGCGCGAGGCGGTGGCTCGCGAGGTGATCGCTCCCGTTCTCGACCTGGTAGAACTCTCGAGCGCCGATGCCGAACTCTTCATTAACCCGGCGGGGCCCTTCGTCGTGGGCGGACCGATGGGTGACGCCGGTCTCACCGGACGGAAGATCATCATCGACACCTACGGTGGGGCGAGCCGGCACGGCGGTGGAGCGTTCAGCGGGAAGGACCCCTCGAAAGTTGATCGGTCGGCCGCGTACGCCATGCGCTGGGTCGCGAAGCACGTGGTGCGGGCCGGACTCGCGCGACGTGCGGAGCTGCAGGTGGCCTACGCAATCGGGCGGGCGCACCCGGTGGGGCTCTACGTCGAGACGTTCGGCACCGAGACCGTGCCGAGGGAGCGCATCGAGGCCGCGGTTCGGGAAGTCTTCGACTTGCGGCCGCTCGCGATCATCCGAGATCTCGATCTCCTCCGTCCCATCTATGCTCAGACGAGCGCCTACGGCCACTTCGGTCGAGAGCTTCCCGACTTCACCTGGGAGACCACGGAGCGCGTCGCCGAGCTGCGGACCGCCGCCGGAGTTTAGCAGCCGTGGGTACGGTGAGTGCCTTAGACCGCGCGGAGGCGGCGAATAGCCGCCCTGTCGCGCGCGTGCTCCTCGACTCTTCGCTGCCTCAACTCGATCACCTCTTCGACTACGCGATCCCTCCGGAGCTCGCGGAGCAGATCCGCGTAGGTCACCGAGTGCGCGTGCCCTTCCGCTCGCGGGATCGACAGAACTTCGGCTACGTCGTCGAGTTCGCCGAACGCAGCGAGTTTTCGGGTGCTCTTGCGGCCATCGCGGGCATCGTCGGCCCCGTTCCGGTCCTCACTCCCGATGTGTGGCGTCTTGCTCGGGCAGTGGCCGACCGTGCGGGAGGGTCAGCTGGGGACATTCTGCGGCTCGCGATCCCGACCCGTCAGATTCGCGTCGAGAAGAAGCATCTCGCCGCTCAGATGGAACCGGAGCCGCAACCGGCCGAGGGATCTGGCGGGGACGGCGCTCCGGCTCCGCCAGCGGCTCCGGCTCCGCCCGAGGCCCCGCCCGAGGCTCCGCCCACAGGCGCGGAAGCCGGAGAACCGCCGCCGGAAACCGAGATCGCGGCGCGCCTCACGGCAGGTGAGCGGCTCACGCACACCGCCTCTCACGGCCCCGAGCGGCTCAGCACCGGCGAGTGGGTAGCGGGATGGTCCGCACAACTTGCACGAACGGCGATCGCGGTGCACGCGCGGGGCCGCAGCGTGATCGTCGCCGTCCCCGACTACCGAGATCTTGACCAGGTGCGCGACGCGCTCGCAGCTCTCGGCCACGATGAAACGATCCGCGTCGATGCGCGTCAATCCAATGCGGAGCGCTACGCGGGATTCCTCCGTGCTCTCGACGCCGCACCACGGATCATCCTGGGAAACCGCTCCGCCGTGTATGCACCTGCGCACCGGCTCGGCGCGATTATCGTCTGGGACGATGGCGACCCGCTACTCGCCGAACCACTTACACCTTATGCGCATGCCAGGGATGCCGCGCTGGTGCGCTCGGCGCAGCAGGAGGCCCTGGGCGAGGACGGCAGGGTCGGCCTGCTGTTCGCCGCGCACAGCCGCAGCGCTGAGGTGCAGCGTCTCGTTGAGATTGGCTACCTGCGGGCCCAGGTGAATCCACCGCGCCGGACCCGAGTGGTGCACGCCGACGCGGCCATCTCGCCGGACGCGTTCGCGGGGCGAGTCCCGGAGTTCGCGGCCCGCACAATCCGGGAAGGGCTGCGCTCCGGTCCGGTGCTCGTGCAGGTCGCGACCCCCGGATATGCGCCGGTCGCCGTGTGTGCGGACTGCGGTGATCTCGCACGATGCACGGAGTGCTCCGGTCCGATCGGTTTCCGCGTGGTGGGACGAGCGTCGTGCAGGTGGTGCGGAGAGGTTGCGGCGGAGTGGCAGTGCGGGACCTGCGATGGACGGCGCCTTGAGGAACGCGGCATGGGATCGGGACGCACCGTGGAACAGTTCGAACGGCAGTTCCAGGGTGTGCGCGTGCTGTTGAGCGACGGCGACCACCCCAGGGAGCGTATCGACGCGAGACCCGCGCTCGTCGTCGCGACGCGCGGCGCTGAACCACTCGCGGCGGCAGGCTACCGAGCTGTTGTGCTACTGGACGCGGAGCGGCTGCTCGGGTTGGAGACCCTGCGGGCGGGGGAGGACTGTCTGCGCTGGTGGGAGAACGCGTCCGCCCTCGCAGCACCCGACGGCGTGTGCCTCATGGCTTCCGGCGGCGGCCCCGTGGTGCAGGCCTTCGTCACGGGGCGAACTGAGGAGTGGTTGCGCGGCGAACTGCATGACCGGCGTGCGCTGCGGTACCCGCCTGCGGTGCGTGTCGCGAGCGTGACGGGCGGCGTCGACGAGGTTGAACGTGCGGTCGAGCTGCTTGACGGCTTGGCCGGCGTCGACTGGTTAGGCCCGGCTCCGCTGCCGGCGGGCGGCCAGCAGGAGCCGGGCCTCACCCGCGCGATCGTGCGATTCGACTACAGCCAGGGTGCCGAGGTCGCACGTCTTCTCAGGGGCGCTCTGGTGGCAGACGCGGCGGGGGCATCGTCTCGCACTCGTGGCAGGCGGCCGGGCCGTGCAAGGCCCGGCGCGCTACGACTCCGCTTCGACGACCGGGCCGTGTTCGACGGCTGACGAGACTCGCAGCGCCTACGCTCGCGACTCGCTTCGCAAGCGCTCGGCCACGAAATCGACGTCCTTGTCCCCGCGGCCCGATAGATTCGCAATGATGATCGCGTCCTGGGGGAGCGTCGGTGCGAGCTTCGCCACATAGGCGAGCGCGTGCGACGACTCGAGAGCCGGAATGATCCCCTCGAGACGGGTGAGACGCTGGAACGCCTCAAGCGCCTCCGCGTCAGTCACCGACACGTACTCGCCACGACCGAGCTGCTCCAGATAGACGTGCTGCGGGCCCACACCGGGGTAGTCGATGCCCGAGCCGATCGAGTGGACGGGCGCCGGTTCGCCGTCTGCGTCGAGCAGCACTTTCGTGTGCATCCCGTGCAGGTCGCCGGCGACACCGAGCGTCATGGTTGCGGCGTGACGGTCGGTGTCGATCCCCTCGCCCGCAGGCTCGACACCGATCACGCGGACGGACTCGTCGCCGAGAAACGCGTCGAACAGGCCCATCGCGTTCGACCCGCCACCCACGCAGGCGACGAGAGCGTCGGGCAGCCGACCCTCCTCCTCGAGGATCTGTGCGCGGGCCTCCTGCCCCACGATTGACTGGAAGTCGCGCACCATCGTCGGGAACGGGTGCGGGCCCACGACAGAACCGATCGCGAACAGGTACTCGTCGGGGTTCGCGGCGTAGACGGCGAACGCCGAGTCCACGGCCTCCTTCAGAGATCGACCGCCCTCTTCGACGGCGACCACCTTCGCACCGAGCAGCTCCATCCGTACGACGTTCGGGTGCTGCTTCTCCACGTCGATGGAACCCATGTGGATCTCGCACTCGAGCCCCACGAGCGCCGCAGCGGTCGCGAGCGCGACACCGTGCTGACCGGCACCCGTTTCCGCGATGACCTTCTTCTTCCCCATACGTTTCGCGAGCAGCGCCTCACCCAGCGTGTGGTTGATCTTGTGCGCGCCGGTGTGGTTGAGATCCTCGCGCTTGAGATACACTTTTGCGCCACCGAGCTGCCGCGTGAGATTCTCCGCGAAGTACAGCGGTGAGGGGCGGCCGACGTACTTCCGGAGGAGCGACCGCAACTCGGACTGGAACTCAGGATCGTTCTTTGCATCTGCGTACGCGGCGGCGACCTCCGCCATCGGGCCCTCGAGGAACGGGGGAAGCACGGCCCCGCCGAAGTCGCCGAAATAACCTCGCTCATCGGCGTCGTAGCGAGTGGTCCGGATGTCGTTCATGTGGTCGGGCTCCTTTGCGTGGTGTCGCCGTTCGAGGGCAGAAAGAACCGCCGGGAAGAACGGCGGTGTCGGCGAGTGTATCACTCAGTGCACCGCAGCTCGCGGGGTGCTTGGCGAGCTGCAGATCCCTGCCAGAATGGTTCCATGCGCATCGTCTTCGCCGGCACCCCCGAGTTCGCGGTCCCCAGCCTTCGCGCGCTCCACAACGCGGGGTTCGACGTCGTCGGCGTAATCACCCGTGAGGACGCACCGCTCGGGCGCAAGCGGGTGCTCACCCCCTCCCCAGTCGCGGTCGCTGCCGCGGAACTCGGTGTGCCAGTCCGCAAGTCCAACAGGCTCGACGAAGAGGCCACCCGGTGGGTGGCGGATCTCGACGCGGAGCTCGGCGTGATCGTCGCCTACGGCGGCCTCGTTCGCGAGCCGCTCCTTTCCCTGCCGGCGCTCGGATGGATCAATTTGCACTTCTCTGAGCTTCCCAGGTGGCGCGGTGCGGCGCCCGTTCAGCGCGCACTCGAGGCGGGTGAGCAGCGGCTCGGTGTCACCGTTTTCCGTCTGGTCGAAGCCCTCGACGCGGGGGCTGTGCTCACTCGCGACGCGTTCGAGTTCGCTGCGGGAACAACCGCCGGCGAGGCGCTCGCAGCACTCGCTGATTCGGGAACGAACGCTCTGCTCGAAGCGGTGCGTATGCTCGCGAGGGATCCTGCGGCGGGAACGCCGCAGGAGGGCGAAGCCTCCTACGCGCACAAGCTCACCCGCGAAGACGGAAAGCTGAGCCCGGCAAGCGTTGCCGGCGATCTGCTCGCGAAATGGGCGGGAATGACCCCCGAGCCCGGAGCCTACATGCTGTTCGCTGGTGAGCCGCTCAAGATTCTCGGCCTCAGCAAGTCGTCGCTGGATGATGACATGAACGGCCGCGCTCCAGGTAGCGTGCGGCTCCTCGACGGCCGCGCGCACCTGCAAACCGATGACGGCGTGCTCGAGCTGGCACGTGTGCAGCCGGCCGGAAAGCCGGCCATGGACGGAGCCGCGTGGCTAAGAGGCCGCGGCGGGCAGGCGGAGCTCTCGTGAACGCCGGAGGTCGGCGCGAAAGAGGCGGCCGAACGCGTACACCGGGCCCCGGCCGCGTCTCATCCGCACGCCTCGTCGCGTACGACGTGCTCCGTGACGTCGATAATCGAGACGCCTACGCGAATCTCGCGCTTCCCGCGCGAATCCGAGAGGCGCGGCTCGACGCCCGCGACGCGGCACTCGCGACCGAGCTCGCCGCGGGAGCACTGCGCGGCCGCGGCCGCTACGATCGCATCATCGAACTCGCATCCCAGCGCCCGATCGACGACATCGACTCGCGCACCCGAAACGTGCTTCGCCTCGGCGCGCACCAGCTGCTCGGGATGCGCACCGCCCGGCACGCCGCAGTGCACGAGAGCGTCGAACTGCAGCGCATCGTCGCAAACGCGAAAGCCGCTGGCTTCGTCAACGGGGTGCTTCGTGCCATTGGACGGCTCGACAACGCGGAGTGGAACGCGCAGATCGACGAACACACCCCCGATGCAGACGCTGCGCTCGCGGCCCGCACCTCGCACCCCGCGTGGGTAATCCGCGCCCTGCGAGCCGCGCTGCGAGCCGAAGGCAGGGCGGAAGAAGTTGACGCGCTGCTCGCGGCCGACAACCTGGCGCCGCGCGTCCAGCTCGCGCTTCTCGCGGGCTCCGGCACCGACCCCGAGGGCGCGGCCGAGCGCGCCACCGCAGCGGGAGCAAAGGTCACCGTCACTGGCCCGTCTCCCGCGGGACTCGAACTCTCCGGCGGAGATCCAGTGCGCGCGATCGAAGCGCTCGCCCCCGGTGGGCTCGCGCGAGTGCAAGACCAGGGATCTCAGCTCGCGGCGCTCGTCCTCTCGCGCAGCCGGCCCGTGCGAGCCGGCGAGCGTTGGCTCGATCTTTGCGCTGGGCCGGGCGGAAAGTCCGCGCTCCTCGGGGCCGAGGCGCTCGCCGCGGGGGCGAGCCTGCGCGCGAATGAGGTCGCGGAACATCGGGCCGCTCTCGTGCGCCGGGCCGTCGAGCCCGTATCGGCGGCGGTCGAGGTCGTGTGCCACGACGGCAGAGAAGCCGCCGCCTACGGGGGGTCGGAGGTGCGGTTCGACCGGATCTTGGTCGATGCGCCCTGCTCTGGTCTCGGTGCGCTCCGCCGGCGGCCGGAGGCGCGATGGCGCAAGCGTCCCGCTGATCTCCCGGAGCTCACTACGCTGCAGGACGAACTGCTCGGTGCCGCGGCCGACCATGTGGCCGAGGGAGGGCTGCTGGCGTACGTCACGTGCTCGCCGCACCTCGCCGAGACACGGATGGTCGTCGACCGGGTTCTGCGTCGCCGCCCAGAGCTCGTGGAGATCGACGCGCGCGAGGCCGTCGCGGCGGTGGCGCGCATTCCCCTCGACCTCGCAGGGGAGAATCTCAGTGCGCAGCTGTGGCCGCACCGGCACGGCACCGATGCGATGTTCATCGCTCTGCTCGCACGGCGCTGACGCATCGCCGCCCCCGCGGTCCCGAGCGGTGCCGGCGCTCGCGTAGGCTTGAAGGGTGACCGCGCAGCGCATCAATCCGAGTATTCTGTCCGCAGACTTCGTGAACCTCCAGGCCGAATTGGAGGCGATCCGTTCCGCTGATCTCGTCCACGTCGATGTCATGGACAATCATTTCGTTCCAAACCTCACGATGGGGCCGCCAGTCGTTGAGCGTATTCAGGCGGTTTCGCCGATCCCTCTGGATGTGCACCTGATGATTGCCGACGCGGACCGTTGGGCTCCCGGGTATGCCGAGCTCGGAGCGTATTCGGTGACGTTTCACGCGGAAGCGGCGTCGGATCCGGTCGCGCTCGCTCGTCGACTCAGGGAGATCGGGGCGCGGGCAGGGATCGCGTTGAAGCCCGGCACCGACCCCGAGCCCTATCTCGATCTACTTCCTGAATTCGATCAGGTGCTCGTCATGACTGTCGAGCCGGGGTTCGGCGGCCAGTCGTTCATGCCGGACATGATGCCGAAGCTGCGGCGTTTTGCCGAAGCAAAGGCGCGGCTCGGTCTGGATCTCTGGTTACAGGTGGATGGTGGAATCACCGTGAACACGATCGGCCTCGCAGCCGAGGCAGGCGCCGACACCTTTGTTGCCGGCTCGGCCGTCTACGGAGGCATTCCGGAGGACCGGATTGCCGAGCTGCGCAGCGCCGCTGCCGTGCACGCGCACTGACGGCAGAGGGTAGTGTAGACCCGTGAAGACTTTCGACGAGCTGTTCGCCGAGCTGAGTGAAAAGGCCGCGACCCGGCCCGCAGGCAGCGACACTGTCGCACGCCTTGACGCGGGCGTCCACGCTATCGGTAAGAAAATTGTCGAGGAAGCGGCAGAGGTCTGGATGGCGGCCGAGTACGAATCGGACGAGGCGTGCGCCGAAGAGATCAGCCAGCTGCTCTACCACCTGCAAGTGCTCATGCTGGCCAAGGGGTTGACGCTCAAGGACGTGTACACGCATCTCTAGCGTCGGCGCACGGGCCCGCCCGCCCGCCGACGCTCGCCGCTGACACCACACTCTGGTCGGCGCCCCCGACCGTCACGGAAGGATTCCCACCGAAACATGCTGCGCATTGCCGTTCCCAACAAGGGCTCGCTCTCAGAGATCGCTGCAGAGATGCTCACCGAGGCCGGCTACTCCGGCCGCCGAGACAGTCGAAAGCTCGTTCACGCAGACGGACCCAACGACGTCGAATTCTTCTACCTCAGGCCCCGCGACATCGCCACCTATGTGGGGTCCGGCGCACTCGACGTCGGCATCACCGGCCGCGACCTCCTGCTCGACTCCGGATCCGATGCGACTGAGATCGAGGCGCTCGACTTTGCGGATTCCACGTTCCGCTTCGCAGCGCCCGAGGGGAGCGACGTGACGAGCATCGACGATCTCGCCGGCAAACGAGTTGCGACCAGTTACCCGAAACTCGTGGACGACTTCCTGCGCGCACGCGGAGTCGAGGCGATCCTCGTCAAACTCGACGGTGCCGTTGAATCCGCCGTGCAGCTTGGTGTCGCCGATGCGGTCGCGGATGTCGTGTCGACCGGTGCGACACTCCGCGCGGCTGGGCTCGAAATCTTCGGGCCTGTCATCCTCGATTCAACTGCGGTGCTTATTGGCGGGCCTACGAATCACCCCGGCGCGGCGCGGCTGCTGCGCCGTCTGCGCGGGGTGTTGGTGGCACGCAAGTACGTGCTCATGGATTACGATCTGCCGATCGCCTGCCTCGAGGAGGCGACCGCGATTGCCGGCGGCATCGAGTCTCCCACGGTCTCGCCGCTGAAGGACGAGGACTGGGTTGCCGTACGTGTCATGGTTCCCGCGAATGAGGCGAACAAGGTCATGGACCGACTCGACGACCTCGGTGCGCGAGCGATTCTTGTGACCGCGATCCACGCGGCACGACTGTAGAAGGGAGACCAGATGACCACCGCAGTTCGGGTGATCCCCTGCCTCGATGTCGCGGACGGCCGTGTCGTGAAGGGCGTGAACTTTCTCAATCTGCGCGATGCCGGAGACCCGGTGGAACTCGCGGCGCGCTACGCGGAGCAGGGAGCGGATGAGCTCACATTCCTCGACGTGACGGCGACGGTCGACGATCGCTCGACAACGTACGACATGGTGCAGCGCACGGCCGAGCAGGTGTTCATTCCGCTCACCGTCGGCGGCGGGGTTCGCACGGTGGAAGACGTCGCACGACTGCTCGAGGTCGGTGCGGATAAGGTCGGGATCAATAGCGGCGCGATCGCTCGCCCCGCCGTGATCGGCGAGATCGCCGACCGTTTCGGCGCTCAAGTGCTGGTGCTCTCGCTCGACGTGAAGCGGAGTGAGCGGATGCCGTCTGGTTTCGTGGTGACCACGCACGGGGGCAAACGGGAGACCGACCTTGACGCGCTCGAGTGGTGTCGTGAGGCGGTTGAGCGCGGCGTCGGTGAGCTGCTTGTCAACTCAATGGATGCAGACGGCACACTCGCTGGCTACGATCTGGAACTCACTCGCGCCGTACGCGCGATCGCCGAGGTCCCGCTGATCGCCTCCGGCGGCGCAGGAAAGCTGGAACATTTCGCGCCAGCGATCGACGCTGGAGCCGATGCCGTGCTCGCCGCATCCGTCTTTCACGATGGCACGTTCACCGTGGGTGAGGTGAAGCAGGCGCTCGCCGAGGCCGGTCACACGATACGCGCGGCCGAGCCACGGGGTGAGGGATCATGACCATGGTCGATCCGGTCCCCGAATCGCTCAAGTTCGATGAATCGGGCCTGATTCCCGCGATCATCCAGGACGACGAGTCGAGGGATGTGCTCATGCTGGCGTGGATGGACCGGGAGGCTGTGCGGCGCACGCTCACCTCAGGGAGAGTGACGTTCTGGTCTCGCTCCCGCGGCGAATATTGGCGCAAGGGCGACACCTCGGGACACCGGCAGTACGTGCGGAGCGTGGCGATGGACTGCGACGCCGATACGCTGCTCGTCCGAGTCGTGCAGCTCGGGGCAGCCTGCCATACCGGCACGCGCACCTGTTTCACAGATCGTGAGATTGCGGCACTGCTCGGCGACCCTGAAGCAGATTGACTTCGAATTGACGCCCCAGCGTGTCCCTGCGAGCGCGGTAGGCTAAGACGGTGACACTGACCACTTCGCGCGCCGATTTCGAGTCCGCGCGCACCGCGCAAGCCGTTGTTCCCGTATGTCGCGAGGTCTTCACCGACGCCGACACCCCGGTGAGTATCTATCGCAAGGTGGCGGGGTCGAGGACCGGCACCTTTCTACTGGAGTCCGCGGAGCAGGGGGGCGTCTGGACGCGCTTCAGCTTCGTCGGCGCGGGGAGCTTCGGCGTGCTGGGGGAGCGGGACGGTCGGGCGTGCTGGACACCGTCGGACCGAGGCATTGATGAAGCGAGACTCCTCCCGGGCGGCGTCGGCGGCCTCGCCCCGGTCGAAGCGCTTCGGGCCGTGTACGAACGCTGGCGATCCCCGCAGATCCCCGGCCTGCCTCCGCTCGCGAGCGGGTTCGTCGGGTACCTCGGGTGGGAAACCGTGCGAGAGTTCGAACGGCTTGGCAACGGACCGTCTGAGGGTCCGGACCTGCCCACACAGGGGCTGAGCTTCGTATCTGAGCTCGTTGTGATCGATCATCGCGAGGGATCCGTGGCACTGCTCGCGAACGTGCTCACCGATGACGAACGCAGTGCCGACGAGCAGTGGGCGGACGCGCAGGTCCGGCTGGATGCGCTGCAGGAGGCGCTGGCCGCGCCGGCACCGACCCCGCTCGGCACCCTCGACCGCGGTGCGCTCCCCGATCCGCTCCGGCTCACCACGACGCCCGAGTTCATGGCCTCGGTCGAGGTCGCGAAGCAGCACATCGTCGACGGCGACGTATTCCAGGTGGTACCGTCGCAGCGCTTCGACCAGGAGTGTTCGGCGGACCCGCTTGACGTGTATCGGGTGCTTCGTCACCTCAACCCGAGCCCGTATCTCTACCTGCTGCAGTTGGTGGATAGGGATGGTGCCCCCTTCTCCGTCGTCGGATCAAGCCCGGAAGCTCTCGTGACCGTGCAAGAGTCCGGGCACGTGCTGACGCACCCGATCGCGGGTTCGCGACCCCGCGGGGAAACCGTTGAAGAGGACCGTCAGCACGAACGAGACCTGCTGGCGGATGAGAAGGAGCGCGCGGAGCACCTCATGCTTGTCGATCTCGCGCGCAATGACCTGCTGCGGGCGTGCGAGCCCGATTCTGTCGAGGTGACCGAATTCATGCGAATCGAGCGATTCAGCCACATCATGCACATCGTGTCGACAGTGGAGGGCCGCGTGCGCCCCGAATGCAATCCTGTCGATGTTTTCCGCTCCACGTTCCCCGCGGGGACGCTTTCGGGCGCGCCTAAACCACGAGCCCTGCAGATCATTGACGAGCTCGAGCCGGTGCAACGCGGCGTGTATGGGGGAGTCGTCGGGTACTTCGGTCTCGGCGGTGCGGCGGATCTCGCAATCGCGATTCGCACGGCAACCATCAGAAACGGGGTCGCAATGGTGCAGGCGGGTGCCGGTATCGTCGCGGATTCGGTACCCGAAACCGAGGATGCCGAGTGCCGCAGCAAGGCGGCAGCGCCGCTGCGGGCGATTGCGATCGCCAACTCTCTGCGCGAACTCGGCGGTGCCTAAGGTGCGGGTCAAGCCGGTCGCCCTGGCCGGAATCGCACTTGCCGGTGCGGTCGCGCTCGGTGCCGGCTCGCAGACGTGGATTTCCTTCATGCTCGCCGACACACATTCGCTCGAGACGGTGACGGGGCACGACGTGAACGCGGCGCTCTCCCCGGTCGCGATCGCGCTGATCGCTGCCGCGCTCGCGCTCGCGATAGCCGGGCCGGTGTTTCGTCGCATTCTCGGTGCACTCGTCGCCCTGCTCGGGGCAGGCACCGCGGCACTCGCGATCGGTGTGCTCGCTGACCCGACCTCCGCCCTCGTCGGCAGAGTCACGGAGATCACTGGCTTAAGTGGCGGGAGTGGATCCTCCATCGTCTGGATGGAAATGTCGATGTGGGGGTACGTGTGCGCCGTAGCCGGCGTGCTCGCCGTGGCACTCGGAGCGGTCGTTCTCGTCACGGCAGGCCGCTGGGCGGCGGCGGGCCGCAAGTACGACTCGGACACTCGCCGAGTCGACCCCGCAAAGCCCGATCGGATCTCCGACTGGGACGCGCTGAGCGAGGGCGACGATCCGAGCGACGATATCCGGTAGGCTTGAAGCACCCGTTTCGGTTCAGAGGAGATTCATGAGTACCCAGCACGGAGACCCCGGTCACGGAGATTCGCCCGCGGCGTGGACTTCGGTGATTGTGATGCTGCTCGGCATCGCCGCCGGAACCGTCTTCTTCTTCCTGCACATGCACACTGCGGTGTGGATCTGCGCAGGCGTGGTTCTGGTGGGTGCGATTCTCGGATGGATCCTCGCGAAGGCCGGCCTCGGGGTGAACGGACCTCGATTCGCCACTAAGTCTCACGACTAGGGTGTTAGACGAACTGCTCGCCGGATCACTGGAAGACGCAGCGACCCGCCGAGAGGCCCGCCCGTATGCTCAGGTCGAGGCCGAGGCACTCGCCCGCACGCCGGCGCTCGACGCGCTTGCCGCCCTCGCTCCTGCCGACCACATCAAGGTCATCGCTGAGGTGAAGCGTGCGAGTCCGTCGCGAGGCGATCTCGCCGACATTCCTGAACCGCAACAGCTCGCGGCCCAGTATGAGGCCGGCGGTGCGAGTGTGGTGAGCGTGCTCACGGAACAGCGACGATTCAAGGGATCCCTCGCGGATCTCGAGGCAGTCCGCAAAGCCGTGAGCATTCCCGTGCTCCGCAAGGAATTCATCGGTGAGGAGTATCAGATCCTCGAGGCCCGGGCCGCCGGGGCTGATCTTGTGCTGCTCATCGTGGCGGCTCTGCCCCAAGACACCCTCGCGAGGCTCTACGCGTTTACCCGCGACCTCGGGATGACACCGCTCGTGGAAGCCCACTCCGACGAGGAGGTGGCCCGCGCCGTCGACCTCGGTGCTGAACTCATCGGGGTCAATGCCCGCGATCTCACGACGTTCGACCTCGACCGGGAGCTTTTCGGCCGTGTCGCCGACCAGATTCCCGCCGGTGTGATCAGGGTCGCCGAGTCGGCGGTGCTGGAATTGAGCGACGTCCAGCGGTATCGCGACGCGGGTGCCGACGCGGTGCTCGTCGGCGAAGCGCTCGTGACCAACGACCCCATCGCGACGCTCTCCAGCTATCTGAGCGTCTGAACCATTTCGATGCCCGGGCGGCCCCGACCGGCCATCCGGGAGACAGCAGGTGTGAGATGACCCAGTCACTCCGGGACCAGCACGGCCCATACTTCGGAGACTTCGGCGGCAGATACATGCCGGAATCGCTCATCGCCGCGATCGACGAGCTCACTGCCGCATACGAAGATGCGAAGGTGGACCCCGCCTTCCAGGACGAACTCGACAGTCTGCTGCGCGACTACGCCGGGCGACCGTCACCGCTCACCGAGGTTCCGCGGTTTGCTGAGCATGCGGGCGGCGCGCGTGTCTTCCTCAAACGCGAAGATCTCAACCACACTGGATCGCACAAGATTAACAATGTCCTCGGACAGGCGCTGCTCACTCGCAGGCTCGGCAAGACCCGGGTGATCGCGGAAACGGGCGCCGGCCAGCACGGGGTTGCCACCGCCACAGCTGCCGCACTGCTGGGGCTTGAGTGCACCGTGTACATGGGAGCCGTCGATACCGAGCGACAGGCGCTGAACGTCGCGCGCATGCGGTTGCTTGGTGCGGAGGTTGTCGCGGTTGAGACCGGTTCTCGTACGCTCAAGGACGCGATTAATGAGGCGTACCGCGACTGGGTCGCGAGCGTCGAGCGGACCAACTACATTTTCGGCACTGCGGCTGGGCCGCACCCATTCCCGGCGATGGTGCGTGATTTCCAGAAGATCATCTCTGAGGAAGCGCGAGCCCAGCTGCTCGACCGCACCGGAAGGCTTCCCGATGCCGTTGTGGCCTGCGTTGGCGGGGGATCGAACGCGATCGGGATGTTCGACGCTTTCCTGGACGACCCGGACGTGCGACTCTTCGGCGTCGAGGCCGCTGGGGATGGGATTGACACGACCCGCCACGCCGCGGCCATTGAACGGGGGCGCCCGGGAATTCTGCACGGTGCGCGGACCCTCTTCATGCAGGACGAGGACGGGCAGACGCTCGAATCGCACTCGATCTCCGCGGGGCTCGACTACCCGGGTGTGGGCCCTGAACACGCATGGCTCGCGGACATCGGTCGCGCTGAATACATCCCCGCGACCGACGACGAGGCGATGCAGGCGCTTCGACTTCTCAGTCAGACCGAGGGCATCATTCCGGCCATCGAATCCGCTCACGCGCTCGCCGGTGCGCTCCGGATCGGACGCGAACTCGGTCCCGACGGGATCATCGCGGTCAGCCTGTCTGGGCGCGGGGACAAGGACATGACAACTGCTGGCCGCTACTTCGGCCTGCTCGACGAGAACTCGGAGGCGGACGCGTGACTGCGCAGAGATCTGAGGTGGCCGCGGCGATCCGCGCCGCACAAGTGGACCGTAAGGGTGCGCTCGTCGGGTATCTCCCGGTTGGCTTCCCCGACCTCGACACGAGCATCGCTGCGGCCATCGCGATGGCACGCAACGGTGTCGACGTCATCGAGCTCGGTATTCCCTATTCGGACCCCGTGATGGATGGTGCCGTCATTCAGGAGGCGACGCAGACGGCACTGATGAACGGCTTCCGGTTCAGCGATGTTTTCGAGGCGGTTCGTCGAGTGCGTGACGCCGTCGATGTGCCGGTGCTCGTCATGACCTACTGGAACCCGGTCCTGCAGTACGGGCTGGAACGTTTCGCGTCTGACTTCGCCGCAGCCGGCGGTGCCGGGCTCATCACTCCAGACATCACTCCCGAGGTCGCGGAGGACTGGATCTCGGTGAGCGAACAGTACGGCCTCGACAGGGTCTTCCTGGCCGCCCCGAGCTCGACGGACGCGCGTCTCGGCCTGGTGGTTGGGGCTTCCACGGGCTTCGTGTACACCGTGTCGACGATGGGTATCACCGGTGAGCGGCAGGAGCTCGACGAAGCCGCGCGTGCACTCACTGCCCGTCTTCGTCAGCAGGGGGAGGTGCTCGCCTGTGTAGGGATCGGGATTTCGAATGCTGAGCAGGTGTCAACCACCCTCGAGTACGCTGACGGCGCCATCGTCGGTACCGCATTCGTGCGTGCGCTGCGAGACGGCGGGGTCGACAAACTCGCCGAAACTGTGCGAGCGATTGCCGCGGGAACCATCCGTTAAGCGCAGCCAGTTAGGATTGACCCGTCCGCCGCTTAGAGCGGCACACCCAGCAGGTTCCGGAGCATCAGGCGCCGGTGAAAGAGGAGTGAATGATTCTCCCGTCGAGCATCCCCAGCCCCGACATCCAGTTCTTCCAGATCGGGCCATTGCGGATCTACGTTTACGCACTTTGCATCATCCTGGGCATCATCCTGGCTGGGATCTGGACGGGGCGACGCCTGTCAGCGCGTGGCGCGGAGCGCGGAGCCGTTCTCGACTTCATCGTCTGGAGCCTCGTTCTCGGGATCATCGGGGCGCGTCTGTATCACGTGCTCTCGCACTGGAGTGACTACTTTGGCCCCGGAAAGAATCCGCTCGAAATTTTTGCGTTCTGGAACGGTGGAATCGCGATATTCGGTGCGTTGCTGGGCGGAGCCGTCGGCGTGTTCATCGCATCACGATTGACCGGTATCCGCTTCTTCTCCTTTGCCGACGCGCTCGTGCCCGGGTTGCTCCTCGCTCAGGCGATCGGACGCCTCGGAAACTGGTTCAACCATGAACTCTTCGGCGGACCGACTACGCTGCCGTGGGGCCTGGAGATCGACTCCTCGAACCCCGCCTTCCCCATCGGCTTGCCCGAGGGGACCCTGTTCCATCCGACCTTCCTGTACGAGGGGCTGTGGAACATTATTGGCATTCTGGTGCTGCTCGCGATCGAGCGGCGCTGGCGGCCACGCTGGGGGAAGTTCTTCGCACTGTACCTGATCTGGTACGGGATCGGCAGAGCCTTCACCGAGTCGCTGCGCGTGGACCCGAGCCTCATCATCCTCGGCCTGCGCACCAACGTGCTGACCGCCCTCCTCGCCGTGGTGCTCGGCGTCGTGCTGATCATTATCCAGAGCAGGCGACACGTTGGGCTCGAGACGAGCGTCTACCTGCCAGGGCGGACCAACCCGACAAATGCGGTGCTCGTAGAAACCGCCGACCCGGAAGAATTCCACCACGTGATCGACCGAGGCGGGCGTGGAACTGAGACTCCCGCGGACGACGCTCCGGTGGAGATGCCCCTGCGCAACTGATCATCACCCGACTGCTGAGACCTAAGGAAACCGTATGCGTCACGCGAAGATTGTCGCCACCTGGGGCCCAGCGGTCTCCAGCTACGACCACACCCTTGATCTGATCCGTGCGGGGGTGAATGTCGCACGGTTGAACATGTCGCACGGCACGTATAACGTGCACGAGGGCATCTACCGCAATATTCGGAACGCTGAGGCGGAGGTGGGCCGCCCGATCGCGGTACTCGCCGATCTGCAGGGGCCGAAGATCCGACTCGGGAAGTTCGAGGGCGGACCGTACACGCTTGAGGAGGGTGACGAGTTTTCGATCACCACCCGCGACATCCTCGGGGACGGCACGATCTGTGGGACCACTCATAAGGGGCTGCCGGGGGACGTGCGGCCGGGCGATCCGCTCCTTGTCGACGATGGCAAGGTGATGTTGCGTGCGGTGCGGGTGACAGCGGACACCGTGGTGACCGAGGTTGAGATCGGTGGGGTGGTTTCGAACAATAAGGGCATTAACCTCCCGGGTGTAGCCGTCAATGTGCCCGCACTTTCTGAGAAGGATGAACAGGATCTGCGGTGGGCGCTGAAGCTTGGCGTCGACTACATTGCTCTGTCGTTTGTGCGGGATGCGGCAGACATTACCCGGGTGCACGCGATCATGGCGGAAGAGGGTATTCGGCTGCCGGTGATCGCGAAGATCGAAAAGCCGCAGGCGGTCGAGCATCTCGAGGAGATTGTCGACGCCTTCGACGGGATCATGGTTGCCCGGGGAGACTTGGGCGTCGAGTTACCTTTGGAGCGCGTACCGCTCGTGCAGACGGAGGCGATTGCGCTCGCCAGGCGGAACGCGAAGCCGGTGATCGTCGCGACGCAGGTGCTTGAATCGATGATCGAGAACGCGCGGCCCACCCGTGCGGAGGCGTCGGACTGCGCGAACGCGGTGCTCGACGGCGCGGACGCGGTCATGCTGTCGGGTGAGACGAGCGTGGGTGCGTACCCGGTGGAGGCGGTCGCCACGATGGCCAGGATTATCGAAGCGACCGAGGATCACGCTCTCGATCGGATCGAGCCGCTTGGTGCGGAGCCGCGGACGCAGGGTGGCGCGTTGACGGTCGCGGCGGCGGAGGTCGCCGATTTCATCGGTGCGCGTTACATTTGCGTGTTCACGGAGTCTGGGGATACGGTGCGGCGGATGTCGCGGTTACGGCGGCCCATCCCGATCATCGGGTTTACTCCTGATGCGGCGACGCGGCGGCGGATGGAGTTGACCTGGGGTGCGCGCAGCTACGAGGTTGAGCGGGTGGGGAGCACGGACGAGATGTTCGCGCAGGTTGATGAGGTGTTGCTCGAGCATGATCGTGCGGAGCTTGGCGAGAAGGTGCTGATCATTGCGGGGTCGCCTCCAGGGGTGGTCGGGACGACGAACACGCTGCGCATTCATCGGATGGGTGAGGCGACCGGGCAGTTGCCGGAGGCGGGGCCGCGAAAGCACACGGTGGGGCGCGGAAAAGTCTTCGTCTGAATCCGGCCTGCAAGCCGGATCCGCATGGAAACGTTGGGTGCCGAGCCATCGGCTCGGCACGATAACTTCGGTGCCGGATGCGGGACTCGAACCCGCACACCTTTCGGCAGCGCATTTTGAGTGCGCCGTGTCTGCCAATTCCACCAATCCGGCGTGTGCTTTGTTACCTCTTTCCGTTCATCGGTCCGAAGAATCGGGTCGGTGTGCGGAACAGAGTCCACCTTAGCGCAGGCGGAGGCCGTCCCCTGCCACTTCCAGGCGTCGGCCCGCCCCCGGATGCTCTCTGACAGCGAACGCGGTTTCGTGAATACCGTAGACTGAAGGAGTGAATGACCAGAGTGCTGCATCGAACGTCCCGCGTCGTGTCGTCGTCGCGGAGGACGAGTCCCTGATCCGCCTCGATATCGTCGAGACCCTTCGCGACAACGGATACGACGTCGTCGGTGAGGCCGGAGACGGTGAAGAGGCGGTGCGGCTGGTCGAGGAACTGCGACCGGATCTGGTCGTGATGGACGTGAAGATGCCGAAGCTCGACGGCATTTCCGCGGCCGAGCAGATCAATAAAGATCACATCGCTCCGGTTGTGCTGTTGACGGCGTTCAGCCAGCGGGAGCTGGTGGAGCGTGCGAGCGAGGCGGGTGCGCTGGCCTACGTCGTGAAGCCCTTCACCCCCGCAGATCTCATCCCGGCGATTGAGATCGCGCTGTCGCGCTTCCAGCAGATCGTCGCGCTCGAGAACGAGGTTTCAGACCTTGCGGAGCGCTTCGAGACCCGCAAGCTGGTCGATCGTGCGAAGGGGATTCTGAACGACAAGATGGGGCTCACTGAGCCCGAGGCCTTCCGCTGGATCCAGAAGGCTTCGATGGATCGCCGCTTGACGATGCAGGACGTGGCGAAGACGATTATCGACCAGCTCGGGCCGAAGAAGGACTGAGGCCTGGAGCCACTGCAGCCCGGGAGACCCGTGAAGGGGTCCCGGGCTGCAGTGCATTCCGGGCACATTCTTGGCGACGGATCCGGCGGCTTCGAGGTCGAGCGCGCGTGGGACCCGCCCTCGTCAGGGGTGGGGACGGTAATAGTTCGTGATGCGCACGGTAGAACAGCGCTCGCCCCGCTCATCGCTGATGACGATTTCGTGAACGGCGAGGCTGCGTCCGAGCTTGAGCGGCACGCAGACGCCCGTCACGAGCCCCTGCGTCGCAGAATTGGTGTGCGTGGCGTTGATGTCGATGCCGACCGCGACGAACCCCTGTGGCGCGAAGAAGTTCGCGTGCATCGACCCGAGGGTCTCGCCGAGCACGACGTAGGCGCCGCCGTGGAGCAGCATGATCGGTTGCGTGTTCCCGTCGACCGGCATGGTTGCGACTGCCCGGGATGCGTCGAACTCCACCATCTCGATCCCCATCCGGTCTGCCAGTGCGCCGAGCCCGCGTTCGCGGATGAAGTCGATCCCGGGAACTTTCCTTCCCGCGGCGGTCTCGTTTGTGTCCGTCATGCTCCCCATCCTGTGCGCAGTCGGCGGCGGCTTGTAGGCTTGCCCTGTGTCGAATCCTCAGCCTACCCTCATGATCATCGACGGCCACTCGCTGGCCTTCCGAGCGTTTTATGCGCTCCCGGTCGACAGTTTCCAAACGCAGACGGGGCAGCACACGAACGCCATTCACGGCTTCATCGCGATGCTCATCAACCTGCTCAACAATGAGCAGCCGGACGCACTCGCCGTCGCGTTCGATATCTCGCGCTTCTCCTTCCGCACCGAGGAATACCCGGAATACAAGGGCACCCGAGCCGAAACACCGGTCGAGTTTCGCGGCCAGGTCCCACTCCTCCAGGAGGCACTGCATGCCATGGGCATCCGCACTCTTGAAAAGGAGAACTACGAGGCCGACGACATTCTGGCGACGCTCGCGACGCGAGGCGCCCAGCACGGCTATCGGGTGCTCGTCGTCAGCGGAGATCGCGACACCATTCAGTTAGTCGATGATCGTGTCACCCTGCTCTACCCTTCGAAGCAGGGAGTGAGCGAGCTCACGCGCTACGACGCTGAGAAAGTGATGGAGCGCTACGGTGTGAGGCCCGAGCAGTATCCCGAGATTGCCGCGCTCGTCGGTGAGACGAGCGATAACCTGCCTGGAATTCCGCGGGTGGGTGAGAAGACCGCGGTGAAGTGGATCAACCAGTTCGGGTCGCTCGAAGAGATCCTGCGGAGGCAGGACGAGATCGGTGGGAAGGTCGGCGAGAGCCTGCGCGAGCACGCGCACCTTGCGGAACGGAACCGACGGCTCAATCGTCTGGTGCGCGACGTTGAACTCGATGTCGAGTTGGACGACCTCAAACGCGGTGAGATCGACATGTCAGCCGTGCAGCAGGTCTTCGCCAAGCTGGAATTCCGCACACTGCTGCAGCGCGTGGGCAAGCTCGCGGGAGCGGAGGTGCCGGTGGGCGGCACGAGCGCGGTCTCGCTCGTGCCGGAGCGTCCGGCAGCCAAACAGCTGCTCGACGAGGAACTCGGGGATTGGCTGTCGAAGATCGATCGGCCCGCCGTGTGCATCGCTCGCGTCGGTGAGGGATTCGAAGCGGGGGTGTCGACCGCCGATGCCTCGGTTCTCATCCAGTGGCAGCCGGGCGGCCGGGATTACGCCTCGTTCGAACGCTGGCTCGCCTCCGACGCCCCAAAGGTTTTCTTCGACGCGAAGCAACAGATCGCGACGGCTCGAGCCGCAGGGGCACGTATTGGTGGGATCGACGGTGACGCCCTCATCGCGGCTTGGCTTCTTCGGCCGGCGACCCCGGAGAAAAGCATCGGCGAGGCAACGCTTCGCTTCTTGGGCGAGCAGATTCCGGAGGGAGACCCGAATCAGCTCGTTCCGGACGAGGCGGGCAGCTCCGATTCGGCGGCGCTTGCCTGGTACCTGTTCCGCACGGAAGCTGTGATCCGAGATCGGTTCCAGTCGCGCACGAGCGACATCTACCGCGACATCGAACTCCCCCTGATCCCAGTGCTCGCCGCGCTCGAAGAGCGCGGCGTGCAAATCGATCGCCCCCTGCTTGAGGCGCACGCAGCGGAGCTGCAGGCTCGTGTCGCGGAGCTGCAACAACAAGCTTTCGACGCGATCGGCGGGCGCGAGGTGAATCTGTCCTCACCGAAGCAGCTTCAGGAGGTGCTCTTCGACACCCTCGACATGCCGAAAACTCGGAAGACGAAGAGCGGGTACACGACTGATGCGGCGGCGCTCGCTGACCTCCAGACGAAGAAACCTCACCCGTTCCTCGACGCGCTCCTCGCGCATCGCGATGCCAACAAACTCCGGCAGATGGTGGAAACGCTCCTCAAAGCGGTGGCGGAGGACGGGCGAATTCACACGACCTTCCTGCAGACCGGCGCCAGTACCGGCAGACTGGCGTCCACCGACCCGAACCTTCAAAACATTCCCGTGCGCTCGGAGGAGGGGCGTCGGATTCGCGAGGGCTTCATCCACGCACCGGAATTCGAAACGCTCATGACGGCGGACTACTCGCAGATCGAGATGCGCATCATGGCGCATCTTTCTGAAGATGCGGGGTTGATCGAGGCATTCAATGCCGGCGAGGATCTGCACCGCTTCGTCGGCTCACGCATTTTCGGGGTTGAACCGGCAAAGGTGACGGGCGAGATGCGCGCGAAGGTGAAGGCGATGTCGTACGGCTTGGCCTACGGGCTTTCCGCCTTCGGGCTTTCGAAGCAGCTGGGCATCCCCGCTGCCGAGGCGAAGCAACTCATGTTGGACTACTTCGAGCGCTTCGGTGGGGTGCGCGATTATCTCCGTTCGGTGGTGGACCAGGCGAAACGAGACACGTTCACCGAGACGATCTTTGGACGTCGACGCCCGTTCCCGGACCTCGCGAGCCCGAACCGGATCTTGAGGGAGAACGCCGAGCGAGCCGCGCTCAACGCGCCGATCCAGGGGTCCGCTGCAGACATTATGAAGCTTGCGATGATCCAGATCGAGCGGCGAATGCGCGAGGCGTCGATGTCCTCGCGCATGCTGCTGCAGATCCATGATGAACTGATGTTCGAGGTCGCCGCCGGTGAGTGGGATGAGCTCGAGCGGATCGTGCGTGAAGAAATGTCTGGCGCGGCGGAACTCTCGGTGCCGCTCGAGGTGCAGGTGGGGCGCGGCGCGAACTGGAACGCGGCCGCTCATTAGTTCTGTGAGTGACCGCGCAAGCGGTTGCTCGAGTACCGGTGAGTATCCAAACTCGGTGCTCGCGGATACGCTGGTGCCATGAGCACCGGACAACCGCCCGGCGATGCGCAGCCGCAGCCGCAGGGGATCCCGCCGCAGGGACCATCACCGCAGTATGACCCGCAGGGATCGCCTATCCATCCTGCGGGTGGAGAGGGTGTTCCCGCGGGTGCACCGTCGCAGGGACTCCCGCCGCAGAACTGGCGTCCGGAGGGTCCGCCCACTGCCACACCTCAGCAGCCACGGCGGCGCGGTGCGGCACTGCCCTGGATCATCGTCGGGGTGCTCGCAGTGCTTCTGGCCGCGGCGGGTGTTGCGTTTTGGCTGTTCACCTCCCAGTCCGCTGACCGGGATCGGGCGGTTGCCGAGCACTCCCGTGCCGCGACCGCGTACGAGGAGGCCTGGGATTCTCTGCAGGTCAGTCTGGATGAGGGGGAGTTGGCGCTCGCCGATGCGGAGAATGGTTCTGTGGCCGACTCGGAGCTCCTCGCGTCTGCGAGGAATCACCTCGACGCCGCTGCGGCCATTGAGCCCCGGGACCTCGCAGACCCGCGTGAACTCTCTGGTGTTGCCGAGATCGACGCTGACCGCGACCAAATCATTGCGGCGACGAACGAACTCGCCGATGCGAAAGCACTGATCGTCGCCGATATTGCCGAGCTCGACTCTGCGGTACTGGGTGAGGTCCGCACGGGTCTGACCGAGGCGGTGTCGGCAGCACGTGCGGTCGCGGACGACGCTTGGAACCGTGACGAGGCAACCCTTGCCGAGGGGCTCACAGCGACGGCCGATGAGGCGGAGGCACTCCTCGACGATCCCGCGGCAACCGCTGCGCAGCTACGCGAAGCCTGGGAGAGGCTCATCGCCGAGACGGACGCGGTGAGCGCAGCACTTGTCCCGCGCGCAGACGGAATCAACGGGACCTGGTGCGCCGACGGCGACTGCCAGACGGTTGCACTCCCGACACTCTCCTCGGTGTACGGCGACTCCACGCTCGTCGAGACAGGAATGACGAGCTCGGGCTGCTTCGAATTCGTCGCGTCGTCTGCCGGTGAGGTTGGCGGATTTGCCGTGGTGTATTGCCCGGCCGGTGTGCCGGCGGGGGATCTTGCCGGAAGCGACCTACCCGGCGTCGACCGCATGTTCCAGGGGCAGGGCACGCCCATGCTGATGTACCTGCGGGACTGACTGTTCAGATGAACTGACTGTTCAGACGATTGGAAACTGTCGAGCGCTGTGGAATCGGCGGGGGAGACCGTCTACGGGGTCGATAAATTCAAGTTCGCACGCGAGCAACTGCAGAGGTGACGAGAAATCATCGATGTCTGTTTCCGTCGGCGCAGGGTACAGCGGGTCACCGACGATCGGGATGCCGAGGCCGTTCAGATGCAGTCGCAGCTGGTGAGTCCGTCCGGTTGTCGGACTGAGCCGGTAGATTCCGAAGTCGTTGCCGAGGTCAGTTTCGAGATCGATGAGGGTACGTGCGTTCGGTACAAGGTCCGGTGCGACTTCCGCCTGCATCACGCCGTGTTCCTTGCGGATGTGGTTCTCGACGACAGTGGGAAGCTCGAGATCTGAGCGCAGATGAGCGACAGCGCGGTAGACCTTTTCGACTGCACGCTCTTGGAACAGCGTCTGGTAGGGGCCCCGCCAGCGCTGTTCGGTGGTGAGTACGAGCAACCCCGAGGTCACCCGGTCGAGCCGGTGCGCGGGAGTGAGCTTGGGGAGCGCGAGGAGTTCGCGCAGTTTCACGACCGCGCTCTGACGGATGTGCCGACCTCGCGGAATCGTCGACAGGAAGGGCGGCTTGTCGACGACGACGAGTCGCTCGTCACGGTGCAACACGCGCAACTCGCCAGGAACCTCGGGCTCGTGACGGAGCTCCCTGTGGAACCACACGAACACGTGCTGCCGATAGGGATCCTCGGTGCGAAGAATTGTCCCGTCCTGATACACGATCCTGCCCTCGCGCAGGAGGAGCTCGGGTTCCGCTTCCGGCGGCAGCCGAGATCGCAGCCAGGCGCCCATGGTGTTCCACTTATCGGGTACGCCGCGTACTCGGCTCGGCGTGCACAGCCAGGCGGCATCGAGGCCGTGGCGTTGCGGCAGAGGGGAGCGGGGTGGCACGTCAGCAGCCTACCGTCGTCCGCAATGTGGCATGCTTGTGAGAGGGCCGAACGGAGCATACCGACCCGTCCGCTTGATCCCGGGCGTGTTCGCGGGGTAGGGTTGAGTGTCACTCTTGTGGCGACTCAACCATGTCCACGTGCGGTTGTGCCTCGCAGACTCGGTGCCCTTCGGGGTGAATCGGAGTCGAAGCGCTTCCGCCTGAATATCCTGTCCATTCTGGAGACCAATTTCATGACGAACGTAACGACCGAGAGCAAGCAGGTCGCGATCAACGACATCGGCTCTGCCGACGACTTCCTTGCAGCGGTCGAATCGACCCTGAAATTCTTTAATGACGGCGACCTCATCGAGGGCACCGTCGTGAAGATTGACCGCGACGAGGTGCTCCTCGACGTCGGGTACAAGACCGAGGGCGTTATTCCCTCGCGCGAGCTGTCCATCAAGCACGATGTGAACCCTGACGAGGTCGTTCAGGTCGGCGATCCCGTCGAGGCGCTCGTGCTCCAGAAGGAGGACAAGGAAGGTCGCCTGATCCTGTCGAAGAAGCGTGCGCAGTACGAGCGCGCGTGGGGCGACGTGGAGAAGATCAAGGAGACCGAGGGCGTCGTCACGGGCACCGTGATCGAGGTTGTCAAGGGCGGCCTCATCGTTGACATCGGTCTTCGTGGCTTCCTGCCGGCCTCCCTCATCGAGCTGCGCCGGGTTCGCGACCTCACCCCCTACCTCGGGCAGGAGATCGAGGCAAAGATCCTCGAGCTCGACAAGAACCGCAACAACGTCGTGCTTTCCCGTCGCGCGCTCCTCGAGGAGACGCAGTCGGCGACCCGCTCGTCGTTCCTCGCCGAGCTCAAGCCCGGTCAGGTCCGCAAGGGCGTCATCTCCTCGATCGTCAACTTCGGTGCGTTTGTCGACCTTGGTGGTGTGGACGGCCTCGTGCACGTCTCCGAGCTGTCCTGGAAGCACATCGAGCACGCCTCCGACGTCGTCGAGGTCGGTCAGGAAGTCACCGTCGAGGTACTCTCCGTTGAGCTTGATCGTGAGCGCGTTTCGCTCTCGCTCAAGGCGACGCAGGAGGATCCGTGGCAGGTCTTCGCCCGCACCCACGCGATCGGCCAGATCGCCCCGGGGCAGGTCACAAAGCTCGTTCCGTTCGGTGCGTTCGTTCGCGTTGCCGACGGTATCGAGGGTCTCGTGCACATCTCCGAGCTCTCCGACCAGCACGTCGAGCTTGCTGAGCAGGTCGTACAGGCCGGCCAGCAGGTCTTCGTCAAGATCATCGACATCGACCTCGAGCGTCGCCGCATCTCGCTCAGCCTCAAGCAGGCGAATGAGGGCGTGGATCCCGAGGGCACCGAGTTCGATCCGGCGCTCTACGGGATGACCACTGAGTACGACGAGAACGGCGAATACAAGTACCCCGAAGGCTTCGATCCTGAGACGCAGGAGTGGAAGGAAGGCTTCGAGGCTCAGCGCGAGAAGTGGGAGCAGGAGTACGCGGCCGCTCAGGAGCGCTGGGAAGCGCACAAGAAGCAGGTTGCGACGACGATCGCCGAGGCTGCTGCAGCCCCCGCAGTCGACACCGCTGCAGGCGCAAACACCTTCTCGAACGATTCGGGTTCGACGGGCGCTCTGGCCGACGACGAGGCGCTCGCTGCGTTGAAGGCTCAGCTCGAAGGCAACTGACCCTGAGCTAGTCTGAAGGCCCGGTCTCGCATACGTGCGGCACCGGGCCTTTGGCGTTTCAAGGGAACCAGCGTGATTACGGCCCTGCGTTGCTCATCTCACGGCGTGCGGCGAGTGCGCGCCGCAAGCGTCGGACAAGCAGAATCGTGGCGAGAATCACGAGCGCCAGCGCGACGAGTGGGACGATGACCGCGAGCACCGTCAGTGCGACGGCCCCGAGATCCTCGAGGGTGCTCATGACCGCAGCTCCTGCGCCGGCGGTCAACGTGTTGATGATCGGCCGCGCGATGGCCTTGAGCAGATGCGGTACCAGCGCGACGACGACTCCGAACACGAATGGCCAGACACTTCCGGAGGCGATAAAGTCCGCGGGGTCGGCGACGGCGACCGTTCCGCTCGATGATCCAGCGCTGAAGACGATGCCGCCGGCAGCCGGACGCACAGCGGTCTGCAGGATATCGTTCACCGAGTCCAGGGCCGGGAACTTGTCGACGAGCACCTCGAGCGCGAGCAGGACCCCGAGAACTCCGAGCGCCCAGCCGTTTTCGAGCCACGCCCAGCTATCGGGTAGCTGGACGAGGTCGGTGAAACGGGAGAGCAGGCCGAGACCGAGCATTGGAATATAGGCGTTCAGTCCTGCCGCGGATGCGAGCACGAGCCCGGTGATGATCTCGACCATGCGTTTAGCCTAGACCGGCGCGATAAGGTGGCACACATGTATCTGATCGCGCTCACGGGCGGCATAGCGTCCGGGAAATCTACGATCGGGCGTCGCTTCGAGGAACTCGGCGCCGCACGTATTGACGCGGATGTGCTCGCCCGCGACGCGGTCGCCCCCGGCTCGCCGGGGCTCGCGAAGGTCGTGGAACGGTTCGGCGACGCCGTGTTGTTGCCAAACGGCTCACTGGATCGAGAGCGACTCGGGGCCATCGTCTTCGCCGACTCGGGAGCACTCGCGGATCTCAACGGGATCGTGCACCCTGAAGTTCGTCGGTTGTACGAGGAGCGGATCGCCGAGGTACGTGAGGCCGACCCGGAGGCCGTCGTCGTCTATGAAATTCCTCTGCTCGCCGAGGCGAAGCCTGGCTTCGACGGCGACCTCGTGGTGGTCGCGGAGGCGCCGGTAGAGCAGCGCGTTGCTCGGATGGTCGAGCTGCGGGGAATGAGCGAGCAAGACGCACGCCGCAGGATTGCGAACCAGGCGAGCGATGAGGAACGGCGCTCCCTCGCCGACGTGGTGGTGGATACGTCGCGGACGGAGTCCGATACCCTCGCTCAGGTGGACGCGATCTGGGCTCGTATCCGAACCGAATAAGCGGTCGTGGTGCGGGGGTCAGGCGCGGGAAAACTCCGCGATCCAGTCGAGCTGCAGCTGCGCGAGGAATGCGATGAGTAGGTAGGTGATGACGATCGCCACCCACGCCCAGGAGTGGAGCCGCTCGCCAACACCCCCGGGCTTCAGCGTCGCTGCCGACCAGTTTTTCCCGGGTGTCCAT
This sequence comes from Leucobacter sp., assembly GCA_041655455.1. Classification (GTDB taxonomy): domain Bacteria; phylum Actinomycetota; class Actinomycetes; order Actinomycetales; family Microbacteriaceae; genus Leucobacter. The sequence continues at coordinate 57,494 of JBBAFK010000011.1, forward strand.
AGGGAGACCCAGAATAGCGGAATCATGACGGTCCAGACCACCATGCACCAGGGGCACAGTGTTCCGAGAACGAAAATGCTCTGCTGTGCGAGCCAGAGGATGAAGATGAAGCCGAGGCCAAGGCCGATCCTGTAGACCGTCCAGAACCAGACCGGAAAGCGTGCACCCGCGAGCAGCGCCACGCCGACGATGATCGGTGCCATGAATGCGGACACTCCGATGATCGTGTTGCTGAATCCGAGGAGCGATCCCTGCCAGGAACCCATGTTGGGCCCGCACGTGACGAGGACGCTGACGGCGCAGTTCGGCACGTACGAAGGATCCTGCAGTGTCTTGACGTATTCGGTGAGGAGTTCAAACGAGGCGAACCAACCGACGACGCCGGCAACCACCGTGAAGATCGCAAATGCCAGGGGTCTCGAGGTCGTGGCGGATGCATCGCTCATACCGGCGATCCTATCCTCGCGCGGTTGTGTCGCTGCTGCGAATGCGGCCGTTCTGGAGGATTCCGCGACCCTCGTGGCATAATGAGGGTTGCGCGATTCGCCAGTTGATGGATCGCACGCACAGTCTTTATGAGCGCTGGAAGGTGCTCATCGGCCGGTGAACGGTCGAGTGCGGGTGTCACGAGATGCCCGCGGACACACAGGATTCGCGGTGACCAGCCGCACGATGACAGAGTCCCCGGGTGCTGAGCACACCGGGTTATAAGGAGCACACCAGGAATGGTGCACGAAACGAAGAGCGAAGCAGCTGAAACGGCCAACCCCGAAACATCGGCAGCAGAGTCGGACCCCAAAACGCAGATCGACGGTAAGGCGTCCGCCCCGGTTGCGGTGCAGAACGAGTCGACCGCCGCGCGCGATGCTGAGCCCACAGACGGGCCCCGCATGCTCACCCAGTTGAGCCCGGAGGAACGCTTCAGAGCGACCGCGAAACTCATCTTCATCGCGCCGGATGTGCCTCCGGTTCCGCCACGCCCGCGACGCAGTGATTTGAGTCGGCTCGACGAGATTCTGGATCGGCGCTTCACCCGTGATGACGATAGCGATGAGCGCGAAACAGCGCACGCCACACGTCGCCGCCGGGGCGGAAGTACGAGACCGGCACCGGAATCGATGCCGGAGGAGGACGCTCCTCGTCGCCCTCAGCGGCAGGCCCCGGTGGTCACCGAGCCGCAGCGGGTCAGAGGGTCGACACGACTCGAGGCGAAGAAGCAGCGTCGCCGTGACGGCCGTGACGCCGGACGCCGCCGCATGGTCATCACCGAGTCGGAGTTTCTCGCACGTCGCGAGTCCGTCGACCGGGAGATGATCGTCCGCTCCACCTCGGACCGGGTGCAGATCGGTGTGCTCGAAGACAAGGTGCTCGTCGAGCATTACGTTGCGCGTTCGAGTGAGAACTCACTCATCGGCAACGTGTACCTCGGTCGCGTGCAGAACGTCTTGCCGAGCATGGAAGCCGCGTTCGTCGATATCGGTCGCGGCCGCAATGCCGTGCTCTACTCCGGCGAGGTCGACTGGTCTGAGTTCGAAGGATCCAACTCGGCGCGCAAGATTGAGAATGCGTTGAAGCCTGGTGACCAGGTGCTCGTCCAGGTGACGAAGGACCCGGTGGGGCACAAGGGAGCCCGCCTCACGAGTCAAATCTCCTTGCCTGGTCGCTTCCTCGTGTATGTGCCTGGCGGGGCGATGAACGGTATCTCGCGAAAGCTGCCCGACACCGAGCGTGCACGGCTGAAGAAAATCTTGAAGGAGGTCCTCCCCTCCGGAGCCGGGGTGATCGTCAGAACCGCAGCCGAAGGCGCGAGCGAGGAGCAGCTCACCCGCGACGTGCAGCGCCTGACTCGCCAGTGGGAATCCATTCAGGCGCGCACCGCCAAGGGCGGCGGTCCAGTTCTGCTGCATTCTGAACCCGACATGCTCATCAAGATCATCCGCGACGTCTTCAATGAGGACTTCCACCGGCTCGTCATCTCGGGCGAGGAGACGTACCGGGTCATTGAGGAATACCTCTCGCAGGTTGCGCCGGATCTCATGCAGCGCGTTGAACGCTTCGAGGGTGAGCGAGACGTGTTCGGTGAATACCGCATCACCGAGCAGATTGCGAAGGCACTCGACCGCAAGGTCTGGCTGCCCTCGGGCGGCTCGCTCGTGATCGACCGCACTGAGGCCATGACTGTCGTCGACGTCAACACCGGAAAGTTCGTAGGCTCCGGCGGGAACCTCGAGGAAACCGTCACGAAGAACAACCTTGAAGCCGCGGAGGAGATCGTCCGCCAACTGCGGCTGCGCGACATCGGTGGAATCATCGTGATCGACTTCATCGATATGGTGCTCGAGTCGAACCGCGATCTGGTGCTTCGACGGCTCGTGGAGGGCCTGAGTCGTGACCGCACGAAGCACCAGGTCGCCGAGGTCACTTCGCTCGGGCTGGTGCAGATGACGCGGAAGAAGCTCGGGCTGGGGCTGCTCGAGTCGTTCAGCGAGAACTGCGAGGTGTGCGCAGGGCGCGGCGTCACCGTGCATCACGAGCCGGTGTCGAAGCATCATCGCTCGGAGGGATCTGGTCGCGGCGGACGCCGCAGTCGCGGTGCGCAGGCGCAGCCGGAGCAGAAGCCGCAGACCCACGCCATCACCGACGGCGCGAAGAACATGCTGGCTCAGGTGGCCGCCTCCACAATTCAGGGGGCGAAGGCGAACGGTGACGTGGAAGCCGAGCGTGAGAGCGAGCCGGTTGCAGTTGCGGATTCGGCAGCGCCCGAGCAGACCGGCCGGGTTCGACGCGCCTCGAACGAGCAGGCGGCGCCGAACGCTGAAGATCTCCTGAGTTCTGTCCTCGAGGCCCTGCCCGAGGCCGCTGCTCCGGGAACTGGCGGACGCAACCGTCGGGTGTCGACACCGGTCACTCGCGTTGAGCGGTCCACACCGGCGACCGCCGAGGGCGGTGCCGCAGCCCGCGTCGTCGACGAGCAGCAGGCGCGCGCGGCCCAGGAATTACTCGCGCAAGCGCTCGAACAGAAGACGACGGAGCGATCCTCAGGGGCGGGCGAGTAAGACACGCACGGCGCGTATTTGACCGGTTTTGGTTGGATGCGATATTATTGAGCGTTGGTGCCACTCCGTGGGGGTGGTGTGATGCAGACTTCGGAGCAGGCAGTGCCGCTTCGACATCATGAACGATCCTCAAGGGAATGGGTGACAAGTGGTTTACGCAGTAGTGCGCACAAGCGGACGTCAGGAGAAGGTCGAGGTTGGCTCGATCATCACCGTGAACCGGGTAGCCGGTGACGCCGAGGGCAAGCTCGAGCTGCCCGCGGTGCTGCTCGTCGACGGCGACAAGGTGACCACCGACGCCGCGGCCCTCGCGAAGGTGAAGGTGACCGCCGAGGTGCTGAACGACCTTCGCGGCCCGAAGATCGTGATCCAGCGCTACAAGAACAAGACCGGATACAAGAGCCGCCAGGGCCACCGTCAGGATCTGACGCGTATCAAGGTCACCGGCATCAAGTAACCCTTCCCGACATCCACTGAAGGAGTAGAGACTCATGGCATCCAAGAAGGGCGTAGGCTCCAGCAAGAACGGCCGCGATTCGAATGCGCAGCGCCTCGGCGTGAAGCGCTTCGGCGGGCAGCAGGTCAACGCGGGCGAGATCATCGTGCGTCAGCGCGGCACCCGCTTCCACCCCGGCGTGAATGTGGGGCGCGGCAGCGATGACACGCTGTTCGCACTGGCCGCCGGCGAGGTAGAGTTTGGCGCGAAGGGCGGCCGCAAGGTCGTCAACATCGTGGCAGCAGCCTAAATTTCAGGCGTTCGACGGCGAGTCGGCCCCTCGACACACTCGAGGACCGGCTCGCCGTTTTCGTATCTAGTGAGGGAAGTGTCGAGTCATGGCGACGTTCGTTGACCAGGTGCAGCTGCACCTGCAAGCAGGTCGAGGCGGCGACGGCTGCGTCTCGATCCGGCGGGAGAAATTCAAACCGCTCGCCGGCCCTGACGGTGGTGCGGGCGGTCACGGCGGCGACATCGTACTGCTCGCCGACCCCCAGGTGACCACACTCCTCGACTACCACCGACGACCCCACCGCAGTGCCGAGAACGGTGGCTACGGAGCCGGCGACTACCGTTCGGGTGTCAACGGTGAAGAGCTCGTGCTTCCCGTGCCGGTCGGCACGGTCGTCAAAGACTCGCAGGGGCGGACTCTCACCGACCTCACCGAGCCAGGTACGCGCTTCCTCGCCGCGAAGGGCGGCATCGGGGGGCTCGGGAATCATGCGCTCGCAAGTTCGAAGCGCAAGGCTCCCGGTTTTGCTTTGCTGGGTACGGCGGGCGCATCGGGATCCCTCACTCTCGAACTGAAGACAATCGCCGATGTTGCGCTCGTCGGGTACCCGTCAGCCGGCAAGTCGAGCCTGATCGCTGCGATGAGCGCGGCGAAACCGAAGATCGCCGACTATCCCTTCACCACACTGCATCCGAACCTCGGGGTTGTGCAGGCCGGGGACTCTCGGTTCACGGTCGCCGATGTTCCCGGTCTCATCGAGGGCGCGAGCGAGGGGAAGGGCCTCGGGCTCGATTTTCTTCGTCACGTCGAGCGCTGTAGCGCGCTTCTGCACGTCATCGACTGTGCGACGCTCGAGCCTGGGAGGGATCCCGTCTCAGATTTTGAGGTCATTGAGCGAGAGCTTCGGGCCTACCCGGTTCCCGAGGGGCAGACCCCGCTGCTCGAGCGGCCAAAACTTGTCGCGCTCAATAAGGTTGACGTGCCCGAAGCGCGCGAGCTTGCTGACTTTGTGCGCCCGGAGTTCGAGTCCCGTGGGTTCCGTGTGTTCGAGATTTCGACGGTTTCCCGCGAGGGTCTTCGTGAGTTGGGTTTCGCTCTCGCCGAACTCGTGGAACACGCCCGGCAGGAGCGGGCGGCAGCGGAGGCTGCACCGGAGCGCATTGTGTTGCGTCCACGCGCTGTGAACGAGGGCGGGTTTCGTGTGCGCACCGAAGGCGGCACGCACGGTCAGCTCTTCCGCATCCTCGGGGAGAAACCCGAGCGGTGGGTGGAGCAGACGGATTTTGCCAACGACGAGGCCGTCGGCTACCTCGCCGATCGGCTGCAGAAGCTTGGTATCGAGGATGCGCTCGTCAAAGCTGGGGCCACGGCGGGATCCACGGTTGTCATCGGGCCCGGGGCAGGCGTCGTCTTCGACTGGGAGCCTACCCTCACGAGCGCCGCGGAGGTTCAGATCGGGGCTCGAGGCACCGACCTGCGGATCGATGCGTCGCCGCGCCGCACCAACCAGGAACGGCGGGCCGAGTACCGTGAGCGCATGGATGCGAAGACCGCGGCTCGTGAGGAGCTGGAGCGTGAACGCGAATCAGGACTGTGGGGAGATGACGAATGAGCACGGGCAACGAGCTGCTCGCTGCGAAACGGGTAGTGGTGAAGGTCGGTTCATCCTCCGTGAGTGGAGAGAACGCCGGACAGATCGCGAACCTCGTGTCATGCCTGGCGCGGCTGCACGGTTCCGGCGTCGAAGTGATCCTTGTCTCGAGCGGTGCGATCGCCACGGGGGTCCCGTTCCTCAACCTTGATCAGAGGCCCGATGATCTCGCGACACAGCAGGCCGCTGCAGCGGTCGGCCAGAACATTCTGGTGAACCGCTATCAACGCGCGCTCACGACCCACGAGATCATCGCCGGCCAGGTGCTGCTCACCGCGCACGATATTGAGAACCCCACGCACCGCGGGAACGCGAAGCGCGCGATCGAGCGTCTCCTGCAGTTGAAGATCATGCCAATTATCAACGAGAACGACACTGTTGCGACACACGAGATCAGGTTTGGTGACAACGATCGGCTTGCGGCACTCGTCGCCCGGCTCGTCGGAGCCGATCGGCTCGTACTGCTCTCGGATGTCGACGCGCTCTACACCGCGCCACCCACCACGGTCGGCGCGCAGCGGATCGCGCACGTTCCCTACGGTGATCGGCTCGAGGGTATCGAAATAGGTGAGGCCCGCTCCGGGTGGGGAACCGGGGGAGCCGCGACGAAGGTGGAGGCTGCGCGGCTCGCAGCAGCGTCGGGTGCCGCGGTGCTGCTCACCGAAACGCGCCTCTTTGCGCGCGTACTCGACGGCGAAGACCACGGCACGCGCTTCGACCGCGCGCCGGCTGATCGGTAGGCTGGATCGCATGACTGACCCCTTCTTGACCAAGCTCGAACTTGCTCGGGCCGCGGCCAAGCGTCTCGCCACGACGACGACGCTGCAGAAGAACGCCGCGCTCGAGGCCATCGCCACCGCCCTTGAAACGCACGTGCCCGACATCGTCTCCGCGAATGCACTCGACTTGGAGCGCGGCCGTGAACAGCAAATCGGCGACGGACTCCTCGATCGGCTTCGTCTCGACGAGGAGAGGATCCGCGGACTCGCCGCGGCGGTGCGCGACGTCATCGCGCTCGCCGACCCCGTGGGGGAGATTGTGCGGGGGAGCACGCTCGCGAACGGTGTTGCGATCAGTCAGGTTCGCGTGCCCTTCGGTGTTGTCGGGGCGATCTATGAGGCACGACCGAACGTCACGGTCGATATCGCTGCGCTGGCGCTGAAGAGCGGCAACGGCTCGGTGCTGCGCGGCGGCAGCGCAGCCGAGCACACGAACGGCGTACTCGTTGAACTCATCCAGCGCGCGGTCTCGAGCGCTGGTCTCGACGGCGATGCTGTGCAGACGATCGACGAGTTTGGGCGGGAGGGTGCTGCGAGGCTCATGCGCGCCCGCGGCTACGTCGACGTGCTGATCCCTCGCGGTAGTGCCGGTCTCATCTCGACGGTGGTGAACGAATCGACCGTGCCGGTGATCGAGACGGGGTCTGGCGTCGTGCACGTCTACGTGGATGCGACCGCGGATGAGGAGATGGCCACCGTCGTCGTGAAGAACGCGAAGACGCACCGACCGAGCGTATGCAATGCAGCGGAGACCCTGCTCGTTCATCGCGAGGCCGCTGATCGACTGCTTCCGAGACTCGCAAGTGACCTGAGCACGGCCGGGGTCGATTTGGTGGGGGACGACGCGGCACGCACCCGGGTCGACGGGATCCGGACAGCGGATGAGGAAACATGGGCGACCGAGCACCTGGCGCTCAGGCTGGGCGTGCGCGTCGTGGACTCGCTCGACGAGGCGCTTGCCCATATCGCCCGCTACTCGACCGGCCACACGGATGCCATCGTCACCGAAGACTACGCAAATGCGGAGCGTTTTCTCGCCGAGGTCGATTCCGCCGTGGTGATGGTGAACGCCTCGACGCGGTTCACCGATGGCGGCGAATTCGGATTCGGGGCTGAAGTGGGCATCTCGACACAGAAGCTCCACGCGCGCGGTCCCATGGGGCTCCGAGAGCTGACGAGCACGAAATGGCTTGTCCGCGGGGCTGGCCAGATCCGCTAGCCGGAACCGGTAGACTGAACGGTGAATGTCCGTTCTCCATACACGATGACAGGGGTATCAATGTCCGTTCTCGCTACGATCGCCGCGGCCGCGGAAGGCGTCGAAGTCGTCAATGAGCTGCCGTTCCCCGCGCCGGTCTTCGGAATTATCGTTTTTTCGATCTTCCTTGTGATGGCCATCGTGACCTTCTCCTTCCGTGATGTCGCCAACCGTCACGCGGCCAAGGCAGAAGCCTACGCGCGCGAGCACGGCACGGATCCGCAGCAGCACTAGGGTCGGTGGTGACCAAGCAGCGACGAGTCGGGGTGATGGGCGGAACCTTCGACCCGATCCATCACGGCCACCTCGTCGCGGCGAGCGAGGTCGCGCAGAGCTTCGACCTCGACGAGGTCATTTTCGTTCCCACCGGGAGACCCTGGCAGAAGGCTCGGGTCTCTGAGAGTGAGCACCGGTATCTGATGACCGTGATCGCCACTGCGTCGAACCCGCGCTTCACCGTGAGCCGAGTGGACATCGACCGCGAAGGCCTCACCTACACGGTGGATACGCTGCGCGACCTGCGTCGGCAGATGCCGGACGCCGAGTTGTTCTTCATCTCAGGCGCCGATGCCGTGGAGCAGATTCTCGGTTGGAAGGATGTTGAGGATCTCTGGGACAAGGCGCACTTTATTGCGGTCTCACGTCCCGGGCATGAACTCTCGCTTTCCGGTCTGTCCGGTGAGCACGTAAGCTTGTTGGAAGTCCCCGCGCTTGCGATCTCTTCGACGGACTGTCGGGCGAGAGTCGCACGCGGCTATCCGGTGTGGTACCTCGTACCGGACGGTGTCGTGCAGTACATTGCGAAGCACGGACTCTACACCGAGGAAGTGGCGAAGTAATGAGTGAGCACGACGAGCAACGTCCGATGACGCGTCGAGAGCGCCGCCTGCGGGAGCTGGCGGAGACCGGTGCGATGGATCTGTCCGAGGCACTGCAGCCGCCACGGGCCCAGGACGCGGAGACACCTGCTTCTGTGCCCGGCGCCGACGAATCTGAGCTGGCGCAACCCTCTGGCGATGACATCGAAATTTCTCCCTTCAACGATGACGGGACCCCGAGAAGCCGCCGCGAGATCCGCCAGTTGCGGGAGGCGGCCCTCGCCGCGCGTGCGGACTCCTTGCAGGCTGAAACGATTCCGAGCGCGCCGCGAGCGGGCGTCGAGGCTGAGCAATCAGACAGTGGTGCGGAGCCTGAACCTGACCCCGGAACAGGTGAGTCCGTCGTGCCACCTGCGGTCGAGGAGGTTGTCGCCTCGGGTGAGGAATCGCTGGATTTCGACACCCTCATGACCCCGCCGACCGAACCCTTCTCAGTGGAGGAGCTGCGCGAAGCGGAGCAATCGGCGGCCACGGAGTTCGAGGAGCCGGTTCCGTTTGGCGAGGCCGCCGACGATTCGGCAGCACCCGTCGAGGCCTCCGGAGAGCCTGCGCAAGGGAAGCCGAAGCGCCGTTTCCCGTGGACGCGCAAGTCTGCTGAGACACCAGGTGCTGCTTCCGAGGTGAACCTCGAGGATGCTGAGTCGAGTGACGTCGATGCTGTCGTGCAGCCTGACCCCACGATCCCTGAGACGAACGCCGATGCTGACGCTGCCGGTCGCGCCCCAGATGAACCGGCATCGCCCGTCGACGGAGTGGAGTCCGCGGACACTCGTGTCGTGCCAACTGAGACTGACGTCATCGACGCAGACTCGCTCGAGGAGGTGCTCGTCGAGCCGGTCGAGGAGGCCGCGGTTGTTGTCGAGGAGGTCGAACTGGACGTCGAGCCAGTTCCCGCACCTCGCACACCTGATACCGAAGACGAGCCCGGGTCAGCGAAATACTCCTTCCCGGATATCCAGCCGCCGGAGGAATGGCGATCGGTCTTCGACGACCCGACTGCACGGACGGTGCCTGAACAGGGCGAGGGCGGCCAGGGTGACTTTGATGACCTGATCTCGCGTGCCGTCGCGCAGGAGGGGTCTACGGCCGGCTCGAGCACCTCCGCACTGATCCTTCCCACGATGCCGGAAGACACGGGAGGGCTCAGCGGTCCGCTCGGTGCAACCGGTGAACTCTACCTGACGGGTTCAATCGAGCTGCCGAAGTCTCTCGGGGAGACCGGTGGGCACTCGACGCTGCACGACTCGCTGCAGATGGAGCCGGTATCGGCGCCGATTTCAGACGAGCCGCTCCCGGAGACGCACGAAGGCCCGCAACCGGTCGCCGCAAAACACGCGGTCAGTGCGCGTGCATCCTCCGGGATGTCCGTCGTCGCAAAGCCCGCAAAGGAACGGAGCAAGCTACCGCTTGTTCTGACCATCACCGGGGGAGGCCTGCTCATCGTCGTCGTGGCAATTGGAATCTGGGGCGTCTCGACGGGTATGTTCTCCGGCTGAGCACGCACTCACCTCCGCGGTTCGGCCGAAAGTCGAATCCAACCCCTCCGAAGAGTTAGGGAACCACACTGGACGCTGAACACCATGAGCACGACATCCGAGCGGACCTCGGAACCGCCCTGCGCGCGGCCGATGAAAAAGGAGCGCTGGCGCCCGTCGCGCTCGACGTCGCCGAGCAGTTCGGCCTCGCCGATGCCTTCCTGATCGTCAGTGGATCGGTCGAGCGTAACGTTCAAGCGATCTCCGACGCCGTGGAACAAGCGATGAACGAGTCCGGTATTCGCACGGTTCGACGTGAGGGGCGGGAGAGCGGGCGGTGGGTGCTGCTCGACTTCGGTGATCTCATTGTTCACGTATTCCACCAGGAGGAACGCGACTTCTACCAGTTGGAGCGGCTCTGGCGTGACTGCCCGACAATCGACGTCGCACCGTTCTTTGAACCCTCCTGATGGAGCGTTGCACGCGGACGCGCCGGCGGTCCAGCGATTTGCGTCGCTCTGGGTGCCGTGATGTAGAGTAGAGGAGTTGTCGGGGGAGTATTTCCCCGACTTCCCTGGGTCTGTGGCGCAGTTGGTAGCGCACCTGCATGGCATGCAGGGGGTCAGGGGTTCGAATCCCCTCAGATCCACCACGATGCTCTTACTCAAACTAATGTCCAAAGCAATGCCCGCGGATGATGGTGAAGGATGTTGAAAAGGCCCGCCGGTTTCGGCGGGCCTTTTTGATTTCGTTCCATTCTG
>JBBAFK010000012.1:0-66787 GCA_041655455.1 Leucobacter sp.
TCCGACACCAGTCGTACGTTTCGGCGGTGGCCGACTGCATCATCGTCGGCTGCGGCGTCCAGGGCTACGACCTGGCGGTGCGCCGCATCGCGTCGCTCCTCGCGGGGTAAGCGCGCCCCTTGCGCCCGGTGGCCACCTTCGCGAGTGGCGGATAATGGCCCCTTGCCGGGCAAAACAGGGCACTTTTCTGCCACTCGACGCAAAGAAGTGTGGGGTCACGCAGGCACGCCGAGGGCGCGCTAGGGCGCGGTCGGGAAAATGTTGAACAGCGAGGGATCGTGCGCGTGCACTAGCACCGCGAAGACCACCGCGTCGAACAGCAGGTGCACCGTCACCACGTACGACAGCGACCGCGTGCGCAGAAAGATGAACCCCTGCACGAGCGCGAACGGGATCGTCAGCAGCGGCCCCCAGGCCCGATACCCGAGCTCCCACAGAAACGACACGAACACGGTGGCCTGCAGCATATTCGCTGCCCAGACGGGGAAATGCCGGAGCAGCACCGTAAACACCGTGCAGATGAAGAAGAGCTCATCCCAGATACCCACGGCCCCCACGCCGACAAAGAGTCGTGCAATGAGGTCCGGTGTGTCGACGACCGGCCAGTTGAGATAGACGCCCGACGAGATGAAATACCAGGGCAGGATGAGCCACCCGAGCAAAAGCACGGCGAGCAGCCAGGTCCAGTGCAGCCGCCCCCAACGCGGATTCGGGCGACCGTCGTGGTCGTGCCGCCAGGGGAAGCCGATCGCGCGATCCCGATACAAGAATCGCGACACAAGATAGGGCACGGCGACCGCTCCCCCGAGCGCGAGCGTAAACCGCAGCATCGACCAGTTGTCGAGCTGCGCCTCGAGGTTGATGGTGCGCACGATCGCGAGTCCCATCGCGACGAGAGAAAGATCCCGGAGCAGCGAGGGCGTCCGCTGCGCGGGCGAGGGATCCCTCAGCCCCGAAGCGCTCCCCGCATCGCCAGCGCCTGAACCGGCACCAGCGGCACCCGCACCGACGGCCTCGAGCCGCCTCGTCGCACGGCGCTCGTACCACCACGCGACAGCGAGCCCCGCGAGCAGGAGCGCGAACCCTGCAACCGCCTGTTCGAGGACGAACAACACCGGCGCAGCCAGCACCGTGAGCGCTGCCGCCGCAAACTTCAACGGATCAAGCCGTGTGATCCGCACCTGTTCCTGAGTCATGTCTCACACAGGATCTCATGAAGTACGCCGTTAGGAGGGGCTGACGCCGTGGGCGGCACTGCGGCCCGACGAAATGCTCCGCATTCGGCTGATCAGGCCGCGTTCGCTCAGGCCGCGCCCTCGAACATGCTGGTCACGGAGCCGTCCTCGAACACCTCGTGAATGGCCTTGGCGAGGAGCGGTGCGATTGAGAGCACCGTGAGCTTGTCGAACCGCTTCTCGGGCGGCAGCGGCAGCGTGTCGGTGACGACAACCTCGTCGATGAACTCCTGCGACAGGTGCTCGATCGCGCTGCCCGAGAAGATCGCGTGGGTGCAGGCGATCGTGACGCCCTTCGCCCCCGCCTCTTTGAGCGCCTGGGCCGCCTTCGAGATCGTGCCTCCGGTGTCGATCATGTCATCGACCATGAGGCACCAGCGCCCCTTCACGTCACCGACGATGCCGTGCACCGATGCCTCGTTCGCGACCGAGGGGTCGCGGCGCTTGTGAATGATCGCGAGCGGAGCGTTCAGCCGGTCGCTCCACACGTCGGCGACTCGCACGCGTCCCATGTCGGGCGAAACGAGCGTGAGATCGTCTCGTTTCAAGTTCTTCTCGAAGTATTCGACGAGTACCGGCATTGCGAACAGATGGTCGAGCGGGCCGTCGAAGAATCCCTGGATCTGCGGGGCGTGCAGGTCGACGGACATGATCCGGTCAGCACCCGCTGTTTTGAAGAGGTCGGCGATCAGTCGTGCCGAGATGGGTTCCCGCCCTCGGCCCTTCTTGTCTTGACGCGAGTACGGGTAGAACGGGGCGACCACGGTGATTCGCTTCGCGGAGGCCCGCTTCAGCGCATCCACCATGATGAGCTGCTCCATGAGCCACTCGTTGATGGGCTCGGTGTGCGACTGGATGACGAAGGCGTCGGCACCGCGAACGCTCTCTCCGAAACGCGCATACAATTCACCGTTCGCGAAGGTGCGCGCCTCGGTCGGCACGAGATCCGCGCCGAGCTCCGCCGCCACCTGTTCCGCGAGTTCCGGGTAGGCCCGGCCCGTAATCAAGACGAGCTTCTTCTGCCCGGCCATCTCGATGCTGCTCATCGGTGCTGATCCCTCAATCCGTCCCTGTCTCGGTCCTACTGGGTCTTCTCGTCGCGTTCGGCCCGTTCGGCCGCCTCGGCCGTGGGCGTGCCCGGCCGATTCTCCACCACCCAGCCCTCAATATTGCGCTGCTGCGTCACGTTCAGTGCGAGGGATCCCGAGGGAACATTCTTGCGCACCACTGTGCCCGCTGCAGTGTACGAGCCGTCCTCAATCGTAACCGGTGAAATGAGCACGTTCCGCGACCCAACCTTGACGGCATCACCGATCGTGGCCTGATGCTTCTGCACGCCGTCGTAGTTCGCGACGATCGTCCCGGCGCCGATATTGGAACCGGTGCCGATCACGGCGTCACCCACGTAGCTGAGGTGAGGGATCTTGCTGCCGTCGCCGATCTTCGCGTTCTTAGTTTCGACAAACGCACCGATCTTGCCCGCCGCCCCAAGCTCGGTGCCGGGCCTGATGTAGCTGAATGGCCCGACTTCGGCGCCCGCGGAAATCACCGCGAGTGTCGCTTCGCTGCGCCGGATACGCGCCCCCTCTCCCACTTCGCAGTCGACGAGGGTGGTGTCGGGTCCGATTTCCGCGCCGCTCGCGACGGAGGTGGCGCCGTGGAGGAATGTGCCGGGCAGGATCTCGACATCGGGGTCGATGGAGACGTCGAGGTCGATCCACGTTGAGTGGGGGTCCCGGATCGTCACGCCGGCCCGCTGGTGCCGGCGGATGATTCGGGCGTTGAGTTCGCGGCCCGCTTCTGCAAGCTGCACCCGATCGTTCACGCCGGCGATCAGCCAGGGATCATCGGTGGCGACCGCTTCGACCTTCGCTCCGGTCGCGAGCATTCGGCTCGCTGCGTCGGTGAGGTACTTCTCTCCCTGCGCATTGTCGGTGGTGATTTCGGCCAGCGACCGCTCGAGGTCTCGGCGGGAGAACACGTAGACGCCACCGTTGATCTCGGTGATGCGACGCTGGGTGTCGCTGGCGTCTTTCTCCTCGACGATGCCTGTGACTGCCCCCTCTGAATCTCGCAGAATTCGGCCCAGTCCGGTGGGGTTTTCGAAGATCGCGGAGAGCATCGTCATGCCGCGACCGTGCTCGATATGGCCCGACACGAGGCGTTCGAGCGTCGCAACGTCGATCAGGGGTACATCTCCGGAGAGGACGACCACGGATCCCTCGAAGTTCCCGGGCAGCGCCGAGAGCGCCTGCTCGACCGCCCGTCCGGTGCCCGGCACGTTGTCCTGATCAACGATGATCGTGTCGGGTGCGTGGTCGAGGATCGCCGCGGCGACGCGGTCTCGGTCATGTCGTACGACCGAGAGCACGAGCTCAGGCGACAGGCCGGCGGCGGTGTCGAGCACGTGCGAGATGAGCGGTCGGCCCCCGATCCGGTGCAGCACCTTCGGGAGCGAAGATTTCATCCGCGTGCCCTGACCAGCGGCGAGAATCACGACTGCGAGGGATCGGCCTGCCATGTGTCTACCTTCCGATCGATTTCGAGGGGCCAGAGCCGCTCCCCGTACAACGGGAAGAGGCCGCATCCCCGTTCCTCGGCGCCGTGGGCGCCGTTTCCGGAGCGACCCGACAGAGCCGCGCTCTGCCGTTGGTCGCTCCGCCCCTAGGATTCGAACCTAGACTTAACAGCTCCAAAGGCTGTCGTGCTGCCATTACACCAAGGCGGAATATGCCGAAACGGCACGGGTACCAGTCTGCCAGATCATTGGCCCTGTCACGCACACGGCCGAAAACTTGGTCGGCGATGGTGGATAACCGCGCGATTCGTTTCGTTACCTCGCGGTCACCCCGCGATAATGGTCCTCATGAAGCACGAGGACGAGGTCGACCGCATTCTTGCTGAGTGGCATGCTGCTCGGCCAGATCTCGACCTCGCGCCACTCGCCGTGTTCTCACGGCTCTCGCGCATCGCCAAGCACCTCGATCGAGTGCGTGCGCACGCCTTCGAGAGGTCGGGGCTCACCTCGTGGGAGTTCGACGTGCTCGCGGTGCTGCGTCGGGGCGGGGAGCCGTACCAGCAGAGCCCCAAGGTGCTCGTTCAGCAGACCATGGTGTCGAGCGGAACGATGACGAACCGCATCGACCGCATGACGCAGCGCGGGCTGGTGCGGCGATTGACCGACCCGAATGACGGCCGGGGTGTGCTCGTCGAGATGATGCCGCTCGGTCAGACCCTCGTGGATGCCGCGATGACTCGGCTGAGCGATGCTGAGGAGCGGCTCCTCGGCACCATGCCGCGGTCGGAGCGCGATCGTCTCGCGAATCTACTGCGTCGGCTCGCGCTCAGCGTGGACCGGTTCGAGCCGATCACCGGGCCGATCGAGCTGCCCGATCTCGAGGCTCACTAGGAGTCACGACACACTAGGAGTCACGACCCGCCGCCGGGTGCCCGGAACCCCGAACACCCGGCGTCGCCCCGCGTTTAGAGCACGTCGACGTGGATGAGGCGCAACGTTTCGGCGCCGATCTCGGAGCGCAGCTCCTCGACCAGTTCGTCCGAGATCGGTGCGTCGATCGAGAGCACGGAGAGCGCGGTTCCGCGCTTCTCATCGCGCGCGATCTGCAGACCGGCGATGTTCACTTCGGCGTCGCCGAGGAGCCCACCGTACGTCGCGACGATGCCCGGTCGGTCGGTGTAGCTGAAGACGAGCAGATGCTCGGGAATCGGCAGCTCGATCTCGTACCCGTTGATGCCGACGATCTTTTCGACCTGCTTCGGTCCGGTCAGCGTTCCCGAAACGGAGATCTGCGTGCCGTCAGTGAGGGATCCGCGCAGCGTGATGACGTTGCGGTAGCTTTCGGAGACGCTGTCCACGCTGAATCGCACTTCGAGGTCGCGCTGCTCGGCGAGCAGCGGCGCGTTGACGTAGGAGACGGGCTCGCTCACCATCCGGGAGAACAGCCCCTTCAGCGCGGCAAGTCGCAGCGCCTCGACGCGGTGCTCGGCGAGTTCTCCGTGCACCTCGATGTCGAGTGAAGCGAGGGGGCCTTCGGCGAGCCCCGCGAAGATCTGGCCGAGCTTTTCGGTCAGAGGTAGGCCGGGGCGCACGTATTCGTCGATGCCGGCGCCGGCGAGATTGACGGCGTCGGGCACGAGGTCGCCGGCGAGTGCAAGGCGCACGGACTTCGCCACGGCGACGCCCGCCTTCTCCTGCGCTTCCTCGGTCGAAGCCCCCAGATGCGGCGTCACGTTGACGTTCGGCAGGCCGGTGAGCGACGTGTCTGCGGGCGGCTCCTGCATGAAGACGTCGAGCGCGGCGCCGGCGATCTGACCTTCCTGGAGCGCCACGGCGAGCGCGGCCTCGTCGATGAGTCCGCCGCGGGCAACGTTGACGACGTACGCGGTCGGTTTCATGGCGGCGAGCTGTTCGGCGCCGATCATGCCGAGCGTTTCGGGGGTGCGCGGCATGTGGATGGTGAGGAAGTCGGCCTGCTCGACGAGCTCGTCGAGTGAAACGAGCTGCACGCCGAGCTGCTGGGCGCGGGCTGCGGTCACGTAGGGGTCGTAGGCGATGAGTTCGACCCCGAAGCCGCGCAGGCGCTCGGCGACGAGCGCGCCGATCCGGCCGAGCCCGACGATGCCGATCGTCTTCTCGTACAGTTCGGTACCGGTGTAGGAGGAGCGCTTCCACTCCCCCGCGGAGAGTGACGCGTGCGCGCGGGGAAGGTGGCGCGCGAGCCCGAGAATGTGGGAGACCGTGAGCTCTGCCGCACTGATGATGTTCGACGTCGGTGCGTTGACGACCATCACGCCGGCCTGGGTCGCCGCCTTGATATCCACGTTGTCGAGGCCGACGCCGGCGCGTGCGATCACCTGCAGCTTCGGTGCCCAACTGATCGCCTCGGCATCGAGCTGCGTGGCTGAGCGAACGAGCACGGCGTTCGCGGTAGCGAGCGCGGCGCGGAGCGCGTCTCGGTCGGTTCCGTCGACGTGCACGACCTCGAAGTCGGGACCGAGCGCGGCCATCGTTGCGGGTGAGAGTTGTTCGGCGATCAGCACGACGGGTGCGGTCATGAGGCAGTTCCTCCGGGGTGGGCGGCGAGGGGACATCGGCCGCGAGGGCCACCATCCAGTCTAGGAGGTGCGGAACGCGGTGCCGAGCATCCGGCCCATCACCAGGTCATCAGGACCTGCTTCGGCGCTGAGGGATCCGTTCTCCCCGCATCTCTCACCGCTCGTGCGCGGCTCTTGTTGCGCGGCATGTTGCGCCTCAGACGAGGAACCCCGACTGTGGCAGCAGGAGGTTCACCTCGAGCTGCACCGCGGAGACGAGTGCGAGCCCCGCGAGCAGCACGAGTAGTCGGGTCGTCGCCTTGCGCTTCCGTGCGAGGACGAGGGCGACTACGTAGACGATGACCGGCAGTGCCACCCCGAGGCCGAGGCGCCACCAGCCGGGCGCACTCACCTCGAACCCGCCGGCCGCGGCCATTTGCGGGAACATCAGGAGGTTGCCGAACGCGGCGACGATCGTAACGATGTAGAGCCCGGTGATGAGGACGCCCACGACCCAGGCGCTGATGCGACCGACCATCAGTTACCACCTCCCACGAAGACGGGAAGTGGCACGAGCACGATCGCTCCGAGCACGATCCACAGCACGAGACGGCGAATGCCGCGGTCGAAGTTCATCGCGAAGGCAGCGACGAACCACAGGATCGGGGCGAGCGGTGCGAGCCAGAAGACGAGCTGCTGCAGCCCGCCGCTGAGGGATCCGCTGGCGGCAACCTCGACAGCGTTTTGCTCCGAAAGCGCCTGGGCCCAGCTCAGCCACACCCAGGCGTAGAGCAGGTACAGGGCACCGAACACCCCGAGAAGCACCAGGCCGGCGTTGGAGAAACGGTTCTCACCGACTGCTGGGCTGTCATCCTCGGGGCTATTGTCGGCTGGGTCGAGCTCCGGCGCCTCGGCTGTTCCTTCGGAATCGGCCGGCGACGGCGGGGTGGAGGCGCGGTCGGGGTCGACCGTCCATCCGCTCGCCAGCGCACTCTCACGCGGTTCGCGGGGCGTCTTCTTTCGCATCTGTCCAGCCTAACGACCGCTGCCTCGGAGGTTCCCGGGCTCCTAGGATGGGAGCGTGAGCCGCTCGCACTTCGATCTCCACCGCATCGGTGCCGGCCTCCCCGTCGCGGCGGCGCGTGACGAGCTCGAGCGCGCCATAGACCACGGCGCCGTAATTGTCACGGCGCCGCCGGGAACGGGGAAGACCACGTTCGTTCCACCGCTCGTCGCGAATCACGTCGACGGACGCGTGCTGCTCACTCAGCCCCGCCGCATCGCGGTGCGCGCGGCCGCACACCGCATCGCGCAGCTCGACGGCGGCTCGGTCGGTGGCGCAGTGGGGTTCACCATTCGTGGCGAACGACGGCTCGGGCCGAACACCCGACTCGAAGTGCTCACGCCGGGTGTGCTGCTGCGGCGCCTCATGACCGACCCCGAGCTTCGGGGCGTCGGCGCGGTCGTGCTCGACGAGGTGCACGAGCGTTCGGTCGATGGTGATCTGCTTCTCGGGATGCTCGCGGAGGTGCGCGAACTGCGGGAAGACCTGACGGTGATTGCCATGTCCGCGACGCTCGACGCGGAGCTTCTTGCGGGGGTGCTCGGCGCGGACGCCTCCCCCGCCGAGATCGTCCGAGTTCCGGCGGCTTTGCATCCGCTGCACATCGACTATCAGGCGTTTGACGGCGCTCGCCTCAGTGAGCGCGGGGTCACTCGTGAATACCTCACCTTCATAAGCGAGGTCGCCGCGGTCGCTCAGGCCAAGGAGCAGTGCGATGCGCTGCTGTTCCTGCCGAGTGTCCGCGATGTTGACGCCGCTGTGCGGCACCTGCGAGAGCGTGTGGCGTCGGGCGTCGAGGTGTTGCCGCTTCACGGCCGGATTTCGGGTCGAGACCAGGATCGCATTGTTCGCGGTCGAGCCGGCGGAGGCACCTCGCGCCTCGTCGTGAGCACCGCGCTTGCGGAGAGCTCACTCACGGTGCCGGGCGTGCGTCTGGTCGTCGACTCGGGTCTCTCGCGAGAGGTGCGCAGGGATCGCGCCCGAGACATGACGGGCCTCGTGACCGTCAGCGCGTCACGGGCGAGCGCCGAACAGCGCGCGGGCCGTGCGGCTCGTGAGGGCCCGGGTCGAGCGATACGCGTCTATTCCGAAGCCGATGCCGCGCGCATGCCCGCCGCGTCTGCGCCGGAGATCACCGCGGCCGACCTCGTCGATGCCGCACTCCTGTTCGCCGCTTGGGGAACCCCCGGCGGCAGAGGGCTTGCACTGCCGACCCCGCCGCCGCAGGCCGCAATCGAACAGGCTGAGCAGGTGCTGCACGCACTCGGCCTCGTCGACGACAACGGCGGAGTCACCGTCGCCGGTCGCGAGATTGCGGCCCTCCCAGTCGGTGTGCGCGATGCGCGGGCGCTCCAAGCCGGAGCACGCGACCTCGGCGCTCCCCGGCTCGCCGCGGAGGTCGTCGCGGCCGTCTCCGGAGACTCCCGCGACCCCGGGGCCGACCTCGGGCGGCTGCTGCGGGCACTCCGGTCGGGAACAGCCCCCGGTGCGGAGCGTTGGCGCCGGGAAGTGCAGCGGCTGACCCGCATCCTCGACACCCCGGGTGAGGCCACGAACTCGCGCGACGAGCTCACAGCGCGGAACTCCGCAGCCCCGGGCATTGTGACGGCATTCGGCCGACCGGAGCGACTCGCACGGCGCACCGGTGCGCGTTCGCGCACATACCAGCTTGCCGGAGGTACCCGTGCTGCCCTGCCGGAGAGCAGCGGGCTCGTCGCCGAGGAGTGGCTCGCCATCTCCGAGGTGCAGCGGGCCGAGGGCCGAGCAGCCGATGGAACCGGGGCCGTCATCCGGTTGGCGGCGCCCATCTCTGAGCACGACGCCCGACGGATCGGGGCGCCACTCATCACGCATCACCGGTTGGCTCGGGTGGACGGCGGCCGGGTTCGTGTGCGGCTCGAGGAGCGCCTCGGGGCGATCGTGGTCACCGCACGGCCGACCGCGCCGACCGCTGCGGATGCCGGGCCGGCGTTTACGCAGCACCTCGCAGAGGTCGGCCTCGAAGCGCTCCGCTGGTCAGACGCCGCGGTCTCGCTCCGCGCCCGCCTCGACCTTCTGCACCGCACGCTCGGCGATCCCTGGCCCGCGACTGATGACGAGGCGCTGCTCAGCCGCGCACCGGAGTGGCTGTGGCCAGACCTCGAGAGTTTGGGCGCAGCCGGTTCGCTCCGCGACCTCGACGTCCTCGCAGCGCTTCGCCGACTTCTCCCGTGGCCCGAGGCCGGACGATTCGACGAGCTCGCCCCGGAGCGCCTCGAGGTTCCGTCTGGGGCGGCGATCCGCGTCGACTACCCGGCAGCCGGAACCCCCGACTCACGACCGGTCATCGCCGTGAAGCTGCAGGAGGTTTTCGGGCTCGCACAGACCCCGAGACTCGTCGACGGGCGAGTTCCGGTGCTGTTCCATCTACTCTCCCCAGCCCGGAAGCCGCTCGCGATCACCGACGACCTCGCATCCTTCTGGAATGGCCCCTACCGCGAGGTGCGGAAGGAGATGCGCGGCCGCTACCCGAAACACCCGTGGCCCGAGGACCCCTGGACGGCGACGGCCACCGCGCGCACGAAACGACGGGGCTGACACAACACCGGCGCTGACGCGCGTAGCGCGGATCCCTCACCGGGAAATAACCTCACTGCACCCGCTGTACCCGATCACGGAACCGCCGGCCGTTGGCCCCTGGAATGGAGGTTCGTTTCGTGCCGCGCACCTCGTCGACCTTCACATCGCCGCCGGTGATCGGCTGCGACTCGACGTGCGTTTCCTGTTCGAAATTGTGCGACTTATCCGTGTTGCGGTAGTAGCGATACAGGCCCCAGTACACTGCGAGTCCCGAGGCGGGTCCTGCGAGCAGCAGCCACCCGCTTCCGCCCTCATCGTCCGAAGCCCAGGCGATCGAGGCCGAAGTGATCGCGCTGCGCACGGGCTCCAGTGCGCCCCACGCGTCTGCAGCAAGCATCAACATTTCCATCATCATGCCGTCGCCACCAAAATCCCGATCGCGATCGCCTCAACGAAGGTGCCGACGGTGAGCGCCGCAACCAGCAGCCGACCCTTCGACACCGGCACGCTGCCCATCGTCTCCCCGGTCCGCCCGTTCACCGCGATGTAGTGCACCATCGCCCGGCCGCGCTCCTCGTGGTAGTAGGAGTAGAGCCAGACCGGTAAATACATGGACACCCAGCGGGTCCCGCGCACCTCGAGCCGCTCGGTCTCCCAGCGGACGCCGCGATCGTAGCCTGAAATCGTCGAGGTGACCTCTGAGCGGGCGATCGAGAGCAGCTGGTGCTCGAGCACGGGCTGGATCGCCGACACATCCTGATCACGCCGCTCCGATGTGAAACCCGTCAGGTAGTTCGCATTCCATTTGACCGCGTTCTTCGTGTCGAACGGGAGGATCGTGTTAATGATGTTGTTCGTATTCACGAGCGTGTTCATGTCGGCGCGCTCCGCCGACGATTCGATCGTGAGGTCGTCAACGGTGAAGTCGACGTGGCGGTGCACCTGGTAGACGTCGGCGTCGTAATACGTTTCGCGATCGTCGCCGGTGCCGCGAGTGTACTCTCGCGTCTTCACCTCGCCGTACCCGGTGACATCGGCACCCACGTTGCCGTCCACAACCATGTACGGCATGTACACACCCACGACATTCTCGGGCGTGAACTCGGCCCGGAATCGCCGGTGTGCGAAGGTGCGCCGCTTCGCCGCGAATGCACGAATGCTGGCAACCGCCTGCTCGTGCGGCACCGCGAAGGGCAGCACCGCGTCCGGTACGGCGCCGTTCGGCACCTGATCATTGACGGTGAGCACGTGACGGCACCAGTGGCAGCGGGACGACATGGCCTCCGCAGTGTTGACCACCACCTCCGAGCCGCAACCCGCGCACTTCATGGTGAGCACACCGGCCACGGCGGGGTCAATGTCGGCGGCACCCGACCCGATGATGGTGCCGGTGAGATCGCTGAGGGATCCCTCACCGGAGATCAGCGGATCGATCTGCTCCTCGGACCACTCATACCGGCAGAACTCGCAGACGAGCATGCCCGTCGAGGCACGGAGCCGAATATCGGTGGACCCGCACTTCGGGCACCGGTTCACCCCGTCAGTAAGACGCTCGTTTTGCGTGGCGATCGTCTCGGGACCCGAAGGTGCTGCGAAGGGGTCGCCGGGCTGCGCTTGACCGGACTGCGTGAGATCAGGCTGGGCCTGATTCGCCGCTGCCGAATTGGGCACTGCTTGGTCGGGGTGCGCCTGCAGAGGGTCCGGGCGCGGCTCGACCGGCGGCTCAGGGGACGTGTCGCGGATGTCAGTCATCGGTGTGCTCGCATCGTTAGATTCCGAGCAGCTTCGACTTAGCCGCGTTGTAGTCATCCTCGGTAATCAACCCGGCGTCGAGCATGCTCTTCAACTGCGTGAGCTTCGCCATCGGGTCCTCAGCTGCGGGGGCTGCTGCAGCCGGGGCGGCCGCGGGTGCCGCTGCGGGCGGCTGCTGCGCCGCAGTGGACTGCGCTCCAACACCCGGCACGGGCTGCTGCAGGCCGGCGAGACCCGCCTGGCCTGCCGCCATACCCATCCCGAAAATACCGCCGGCCCCAGCGGTCTCACCCGCCGATTCGAAGCCCGCCGCAACGGAAGCCTGCAGGTTCGCGTTGCCGCGCTGGCCCGAAAGCGCGTCGGCGCGCTGCACGTTCTTGAGCAGCTCTCGCGTGTTTTCGTCGTACTCGATCGCGATGATCGCGGTGCTGGCGATCTCGAGACCGCGCTGCGACGCCCACTGGTAGTTGTTCTCGACGGCGGCCGACAGGCTCTGCGCGAACCCGATCGAATCCTGCTGAATCTTCGTGATGCGGTTGCCCTTGGAGGGGTCGTTCGTGTACATCGAGAAGGCGGGGGCGAGGGATCCCACGACCTCGTTGAACAGCTGCGCCGCAGCATCGTTGTCGATGTCGGTGAAGTCGAACACCTGGCCCGGCTCGAGATACTTCGCCGGCAGCCAGTTCTTCACGAACAGGATGGGGTCGGTGATCTTCAGCGTGTAGGTGCCGCGCGTGATCGCGCCGACCTGGGCGTTCATGTAGGCGTCGTCCCAGTAGATCTCGGATTGCGTACCGAAGCGGTTGTTCGGCAGCTCCTTGAGCGCGACGAAGTAGGCGCGCTGCTGCGCGCTCGGGCGGCCACCGAACTTGAAGCGCTCCCACGAGGTCGTGATGAGCGGGCTCACAAAACCGCCGCCGGCGAAGATCGACTGCGAGTCCTGCGCCTCAGAGTTCCACTCGTAGCCGCCGGCCTCCGCCGCGAACCCGGTGATCGCACCATCCTGCATAAGGATCAGCCCGTAGCCCTCGGGAACGAGGATCTTGCTGCCGTTCGTGATGACTCCGTCAGAGGCCTTCGTGTTCGAACCGCGCCCGGCGTTCGTCCCGCGCGGGACCGCCGCGAACAGCCCCGCCGTCGGCGAGAGTCCGTCGGGAACCGTGTAGAAATCCTTCCACTGATCAGCGAAGGTTCCGCCGATCGCACCGATCGCAGCTTTAAACAGTCCCATGATGCGCGTCCCATCTTTGGAGTCAGGTGTCTCCCCAACTCTAGCCAGAAAGCCTCGGGGCAAGGTAGCCCCGAGGCGTCACGTGCCATTTTAGCGGCTCGCCCCCACCGGTTGGGGCCCGTCGGCGAGGTCGGCCCGCACCGTCTCCAGCCAGCTCACGTATTCACGCGGCGCGAGGCGCTCCGGAAGTTCTGCCGGGAGCTCGCCGCCGCGAACGACGGTGAGGAGGAAGGTCTGACGCTCCTCCGGGCTGTCGCCGCCGTGGCCGCCCTCGTCGAGGTGCCCGTGGTCGGTCGTGACCGCGACGATCCACACCTCCCCGTGCTCACGAACCCGGCCGTCAACGGCGTCGAGCAGCATGCCGAGGTGTCGGTCGGAGTTCGCGATCGCCTCGTCGTACTGCGGAGTCAGCGCACCGTAGTAGTGCCCGGCGTCATCGATCTCGCAGAAGTAAACGAAGGAGAGATCGGGCCCCGCGTATGAGAGCGCCAGGCGCGCTCGTGCCGCAATCTCGGGGTCGATCGCGCGGTATCCGTAGAGTTCGCCGTTCAGGCTCACCACACCGTGCACGCCGGAGTCGATCGCCGGCTTCCGCAGCCTGATGATCGGCCCGACACCCGCGGGGTCCGTGAGATTCGGCCAGCCTGCCGCGGCATAGGTGGTCACCGCAGGGTCGCGGTGCGCTGCGCGGCTCAGGAAGTCCGGGTGCTCGTCGAGCCGATGCCCGCGCATCAGGTTGTCACTGATGCCGTGCTCATCATGCGTTGCGC
Source organism: Leucobacter sp. (assembly GCA_041655455.1). Lineage (GTDB taxonomy): Bacteria > Actinomycetota > Actinomycetes > Actinomycetales > Microbacteriaceae > Leucobacter. The sequence continues at coordinate 13,666 of JBBAFK010000012.1, forward strand.
CGGTGAGAATCGTCGCCCAGCTGGGTCCCGAGATGGTTGGCCCTTCCACCTCCGAGCGCACGAAGTGGCCCTCCGCGGCGAGCGCGTCAAGGTTCGGTGCGTTCCCGGTCGCGAAGCCGCGATCGATGCGGAGCCCGTCGAGCCCCACGAGGAGCAGCTTCACGGCACCCACTGAGCGGGGAGCTTCGCGCTCGGAACGCGTGAGCGGAGGGTTGCCGGTCATGCGATCGCCCCCCGACGGTCCTCGGCGGCATCACTGTCCGGCCGGATCCCAGCCTGCGCGTTCACCCGAGACTGGTCAGCGGCCATGCGCAGCGAAGGGGAGACGCGCACCCGGTCGCCCGTGCGAAGTGCGGCGGCGGTTCCGGTCGGCATGTCGACGCGAACATGGTGTTCAAGATCGTGCAGCAGCACGTTGACGCTCGTGAATCCGCCGCGCAGGGTCAGGTCGGTGATGAGCCCTCCCCCGTCAGTCTGCGCCGAGATTTCGAGGTCCTCCGGCCTGATGAGCACGTCACCGTCGATTGCGAGTGTGACGGCGGCGCGGGGCAACACCTCCCCGAGCAGGCGGACGCTCGTTTCGGTGACCTGTTCCGGGGTGAGCCGGTTCATGACACCGATGAAGTCCGCGACAAACTCGGGTTCGGGTGCGCTGTAGATCGCGTGCGGGGTGTCGAACTGCGCGATGCGGCCCGCGTTCATCACCGCGACGCGATCCGCCATGGCGAGCGCTTCCTCCTGGTCGTGCGTGACCATGATGGTCGTGGTGCCGCGATCCCTGTGGATACGCACGATCTCTTCCCGCAGCCGTTCGCGAACCTTCGCGTCGAGCGCCGAAAGCGGTTCATCGAGCAGCAGGATGCGCGGCTCGACCGCGAGCGCCCGGGCGAGGGCCACTCGCTGCTGCTGGCCGCCCGAGAGCTGGTGCGGGTATTTTCCGCCGTGCTCTTCGAGACCGACCATCGCGAGAAGCTCCTCAACGCGCGACCGCCGCTCGGATTTCGGCATGCGCTTCACCTTCAGCCCGAACTCGATGTTTTGGCCGGCCGTGAGGTGGGGAAACAGAGAATACTGCTGGAAGACGATGCCGGTGCCGCGATCCTTCGCCTTGATCCGTGTCATATCTGCCCCGCCGATCTGCACGGTGCCGGAGGTTGCAGCTTCGAAGCCGCCGATAATCTTCAGGGCGGTCGATTTTCCACAGCCCGACGGTCCGAGCAGGCTGACGAACTCGCCGGGTTTCACGTCGAGGTCGATCGAGTGCAGCACGGTCTTGTCGCCGTACGTCTTGGTGATCTGTGAGAGTCGCAGACTGTGCGCATCGAGGTGATGCGTACCTGTCGTGATCATCGGATTTCCTTTGGTGTGTACGGCATCCGGCCGCGGCGGTCGCTGCTGCGTGCAGCGAATTAGATTGAGAATTGGCTGACGCGGGCGGTCGCGTTCCGGCCGCGACCGAGCACCACCATCAACGCCATGAGCACCCACGATCCCAGGATCGTGATGAAGCTCAGCGCCGCTGCGAGTCGAACCTGCGACTGGCCGAGCTCGATGAGCATCGTGGGGAATGTCTTGTGCAGCATGAGCTGCGCCATTACGAGTTCGCCCGAGGCCATCATGACGACGAGGAGGGATCCCGACACGATCGCCGACCACAGGTTCGGGAGTATGACGGTGAAGAAGTTCCGCAGCGCGCCGCTGCCGAGGCTCTCCCCCGCCCGCATGAGCGTGTGCAGATCCAGGGATCGGAGCCCCGAATCGATCGTGCGGAACATGAACGGGAGCGTGATGATGATGTAGAACGGCACGAGGCTCAGCACGTTCACGAAGAACCCGGGGAAGAGGGGGCGCAGCACGAGGTTGACGCCGCCAACGAGCGCGATCGCGGGGATCACGTACGGCAGCAGCGACGCCGTCTCGGCAGCGCCGAGGAGTCGCGGGGTGCGCAGGTGCATCCAGAGCAGGCTCGGAATGACGATCGCGTACCCGACGACCACGGTGAGCACCGTGAGCAGCACCGAGTTCAGGATGGGCTGAATCGCGGAATCCTCGGAGAGGAGCGCGAGGAGCGGCTCGATGGTGAAACCGTCTCGCTGATTCACGAAGCCGAAGACCCCGACCGCGACGAGCGGCGCGACGGCGCCAATGAGGTAGACCGCGAGAACGAGCTGCGGAGCCAGACGTCGAAGCCTCACTGCTGCCACCTCACCGCTCTGCGCAGCAGCAGACCACGCAGCCCCATCGCGATCAGCATGATCACGACCATGCCGGTCACGAGCGCCGAGGCGAGCCCCTGGTTGACGAGCACGTTGCCTGAAAGGAAGAAGCCGATGAGGATCGGCACCAGGTTCGCCCCGCTGCCGGCGAGTGCGTAGGCGGCTGCGTAGCCACTGAACGCATTGGCGAAGAGGAGGAGGAGACCTCCGATGAGCGACGGGGAGAGAATCGGCAGCGTCACGGTGAACAGGATCCGTGCGCGGCTCGCGCCGAGGCTCACCCCGCTGTCATGCCACTCCCGCCGAATGCCCTGCAGTGCGGACAGCGAGAGCACGGCCATGAGCGGAATTTGGAAGTACAGGTAGGCCACGACGATGCCCCAGAACGACCCGGCGGGGATCGCCTCGTTCAGGGAGAAGCCGAGGAGATCCTGCAGCCAGATGGTGAGAAGACCCTGCGCACCCATGAATGCGAGGAACATGTAGGCGAGCGGCGGGCCGCCCATCTGCGATGCGACCGCGGCGAGCGACGTGACCGCACGGTGCAGCCAGGCCGGCTTCGATGCCGAGGTGAGGGCCCAGCCGAGGATGAGGCCGAGCACTCCGCCGACGATCGAGGTCACGAGCGACAGATTCACCGAGTTCACGAATGCGCCCACGTACTGCGGTTCTGAGAGCAGTGCGAAATTATCGAGAGTGAACGCGCCGTCGTCGGTCATGAACGCTTTGACAACGGTGACGACGACCGGGACCACGAGGAAGACGGCGACGAACAGGAAGAACGGCAGTGCCCCGAGCAGGTTCACGAGGTCGCGCGATCGCGTCGCAGCGGCCTCGGCTCCTGGCTTGTCATCGGCAGTCCGGCCTGCCCCACTCGCGGAGGGAGGGGTCAGGCCGGACTGTTCGCGCTCCTCGCGGTCGGCCGCGATGAGTGTGTGCGACATTGAGGGATCAGAACTCCGCAGCGCCGGCGACCTTCGTACCCCAGTCGGAGGTAATGAGGTCGGTTGCGGCCTCGTTATCGGCCGGGGTCGGGAACGTGATCTGCTCGACGATCTCTGCGGGCGGCAGCTTCTCAAGCACGTCGGCGGGGATCGCACCGTTCTCGACGAGTGTCGAGTAGCGTGCAGGGATCGCGCCAGACTTCGCGTAGGAGATCGCGCCGGCATCGCTCAGCAGGTGCTCGATCCAGAGCGCACCTGCGTTCGGCTGCGGGCTGTCGATCGTGAGGGGCTGCGCGTAGTAGGTGCCGAACACCCCGTCGCTCGGAACGGCGACCTGCAGGTCGATGCCCGCCATCTCCATCTCATTCTCGATGCCCGGGAAGTTGAAGTTCCAGTCGAGCATGACGGCAGCCTCGCCGGTCGCGAGCGCCTTCGAACCGGAGTCGCCCCAGACGAGGTACCCGCCTTCGGCGAGTTCCGCGAAGAAGTCGATTCCGGGGCCGATGTCCGACGCGGATCCGCCGTTCGCGAGACTCGCGGCAAATACCGCGGCGAGCTGCGACGCACCCGAGCGAGGGTCACCCATGTAGATCTTGCCTTCGTACTGGGGATCCTTGAGGTCTTCCCAAGTTTCGGGCACGTCGACCTGGTTCGCGTCGACTCCGATGCTCATGACGCCGTAGTACGCCGCGGTCCACATCCCGTCGGCATCCTTGAGGTTGTCAGGGATCTCGTCGAAGGTCGACGGCTTGTATGCGGTGATCAGCTGATCATCGATCGCCTGCTGGGTGAACGTCGCGCCGATGTCGAGCACGTCGGGCTGGGTGGACTGGCCCTTGAGGTTGCGGACGGCTTCCAGCTCTTCCGCACTCGAACCGTTCGGGTTCGAGACCTCGACCTCAAGGCCGGTGGCGTCGGTGAAGATTTCAAAGGATTCGGCGTAGTTCGCCCACTCATCAGGGTAGGCGATCAGGTGCACCTTGCCTTCGGCTTCGGCGAGCTCGGTGATTTCCTCCAGCGAGGTGCCGAGCTTGGGGGTGCTGCCGGCTTCGGCGCCAGAGGCGCATCCGACCAGCCCAATGGTTCCGAGGGCGAGCGCGGTGATTCCGATCGCGCGGATGGCACGAGTATTCTTGTGAAGCACTGAAGTGTCTTTCTACGAGGTGAGTATTACCTCGATTCAGTCTCGACACTCGACCTTTCCCGGACACCAAGCTGAGGTAACACGGGAGTGAACACTGCCTCAATTTCGACCGCGCAAGAGACCCCCGGAAACGGCACAGCGCGCCCGCCGGAAAGTTTCCGGTGGGCGCGCTGTGTGTGAAGGTACTTACCGTGCAGCGGAACCGTCGACGTAGTCACCAGGAGATCGCTCGCGATCTCCGCAGAAAATCCTGCCCGTCAAGGATTCCGACGCAGGAGACGGTTACCGCGCAGCGGAGCCGTCGACGTAGTCACCAGGAGATCGCTCGCGATCTCCGCAGAAAATCCTGCCCGTCAAGGATTCCGACGCAGGAGACGGTTACCGCGCAGCGGAGCCGTCGACGTAGTCGGAATCCTGCTGCTGCCAGGCGAAGAGCTTGCGGAGCTCGACGCCGGTCTTTTCGATGGGGTGCTGCTCCTCCTGCTTGCGCAGTGCCGTGAACTCGGGCGCTCCCGCGTCCTGGTCCTCGATGAAGCGCTTCGCGAAGGCGCCGGACTGGATGTCTGCGAGCACCTCTTCCATGCGCTGCTTGACGCCTGCGTCGATGATGCGGGGGCCCGACACGTAGTCGCCGTACTCGGCGGTGTCGGAGATCGACCAGCGCTGCTTGGCGATGCCGCCCTCCCACATGAGGTCGACGATGAGCTTGAGCTCGTGGAGCACCTCGAAGTAGGCGATTTCGGGCTGGTAGCCGGCCTCGGTGAGGGTCTCGAATCCGGCCTGCACGAGGTGGCTCATGCCGCCGCAGAGCACTGCCTGCTCGCCGAAGAGGTCGGTCTCGGTCTCTTCGGTGAAGGTGGTCTTGATGACGCCGGCGCGGGTACCGCCGATGGCCTTAGCGTACGACTTCGCGGTCTCCCATGCGGTGCCCGAGGCGTCGACCTCGACAGCGATGATGTCGGGGATGCCTCGCCCGGCTTCGAACTCGCGGCGCACGGTGTGGCCGGGAGCCTTCGGCGCGACGAGGATGACGTCGACGCCTTCCGGTGCTTCGATATATCCGAAGCGGATGTTGAAGCCGTGCGCGAAAGCGAGGGTCTTCCCGGCGGTCAGCTTGTCCTTGATGGACTCGGCGAAGATGGAACGCTGGTGCTGGTCGGGGGCGAGGATCATGATGAGATCCGCCCACTCGGCCGCGTCGGCGACGGTCTTGACGGTGAAGCCTGCCTCTTCGGCCTTCGCGATCGACTTCGATCCCTCCTTGAGGGCGATGACGACCTCGACACCCGAATCGCGCAGGTTCATGGCGTGCGCGTGACCCTGGGACCCGTAACCGACGACGGCTACCTTCTTGCCCTGGATGATCGAGAGGTCGGCGTCGGCGTCGTAATACATCTCTGCCACTGGGGTTCTCCTTTGTTGTGAGGTTGTGCGCGCGCTCAGGCGCTTCGGTTCTGGATGTGCTCGGGTAGGGATCCCTATCCCTTGAACACGCGCTCGCTAATCGACTTGGAGCCGCGGCCGAGGGCGATAAGCCCGGACTGCGCGATCTCCTTGATGCCGTACTGTTCCAGCACCTTCAGGAAGGCGTCGATCTTGCCGGAGTCGCCCGTGACCTCGATGGTCAGCGCGTCGGGGACCACGTCGACGACACGTGCACGGAACAGTGTCACGGCTTCGAGCACGTGGGAGCGGGTCTGGTTGTCGGCTCGCACCTTGATGAGCACGTGTTCGCGCTGCACCGAGCTGGTGCCGTCGAGTTCGACGACCTTGATGACGTTGACGAGCTTGTTCAGCTGCTTCGTCACCTGTTCGAGGAGCACCTCATCTTCATCGACCACGACGGTGATGCGGGAGAGTCCGCGCATTTCCGTCGGCCCGACTGCGAGGGATTCGATGTTGAACCCGCGGCGGGCGAAGAGCCCCGCGACACGGGTGAGCAGGCCTGGCTTGTCCTCGACGAGGAGGCTGAGTACGTGGCGGCTCATGTCTACTCTCCCTCCCACTCGGGGCTGTTCTCGAGTGCGTATTGAATGTCACTGTTCGAGGTGCCTTGACGCACCATCGGCCACACCATCGCGTCGGCGCTCACGACGAAGTCGATGAGTACGGGCCGGTCATTGGTCTCCAGGGCGAGTTTGATCGCCGCGTCGACCTCTTCTTCGCGTTCCACTCGGATAGCGAGTGCACCATAGGCTTCACCGAGCTTCACGAAGTCGGGCACGCGCTGCGAGCCGTGACCGGTGTTGAGCTCCGTGTTCGAGTAGCGGCCCTCATAGATGAGGGTCTGCCACTGCCGCACCATGCCGAGCGACGAGTTGTTGATGACCGCGACCTTGATCGGGATGTTGTCGACCATGCAGGTCGCCAGCTCTTGGTTCGTCATCTGGAAGCAGCCGTCGCCGTCGATCGCCCACACGACACGGTCGGGCTCGGCGACTTTCGCCCCCATCGCTGCGGGGACGGAGTAGCCCATCGTTCCCGCACCACCCGAGTTGAGCCATGATTTAGGCCGCTCGTACTTGATGAACTGCGCGGCCCACATCTGGTGCTGTCCGACTCCGGCGGCGTACACTGCTTCAGGGCCCGAGAGCTCGCCGATGCGCTGAATCACGTACTGCGGCGAGAGGAGCCCATCGCTGGTCTGCTGATAGCCGAGCGGGTACTTCTCACGCAGTCCATTGAGGCGCTCCCACCAGGGCCCGAGCTCTGTGAACTCACGGGTGAGCTTCGCCGTCGACACCGCAGCGATGAGGTCGGCGATCACGTCTGCAGCGTCTCCCACGATCGGCACGTCCGCCGTGCGGATCTTGCCGATCTCCGCGGGGTCGATGTCGGCGTGGATGACCTTTGCTTCGGGGGCGAAGAGGGCGGCCCGACCCGTCACCCGGTCATCGAAGCGGGCACCCAGCGTGATGAGCAGGTCGGCTTCCTGCAGCGCGAGCACCGCGGGAACGGTGCCGTGCATGCCCGGCATCCCGAGGTTCAGCTCGTGTGAGTCCGGGAAAACGCCGCGTGCCATCAGTGTCGTGACCACCGGCGCGCCCACGAGTTCGACGAGCTGCAGCAGCTGTTCCGAGGCGTTGGCGCGGTTCACCCCACCGCCGACGTAGAAGACGGGGCGCTCGGCTTCAGCGATGAGATCAGCCGCGGCCTGGATCTGCTTGCTGTTGGCCTTGGTGATCGGGCGGTAGCCCGGCAGGTCGACGCTCGGATCCCAGACGAAGTCGAGCTCGCCCTCCTGCGCGTCCTTCGTGATGTCAACCAGCACGGGCCCAGGGCGACCGGTCGAGGCGAGGTGGAATGCCGCAGCGATCGCTCCGGGAACTTCCTCCGGCTTCTTCACCAGGAACGAGTGCTTCGTGATCGGCATGGTGATGCCGACGATGTCAGCTTCCTGGAAGGCGTCGGTTCCCATGAGGTGGGAGAACACCTGACCCGTGATCGCGAGCAGCGGAACAGAGTCCATGTAGGCGTCGGCGATCGCCGTGACGAGGTTCGTCGCCCCGGGGCCGGAGGTTGCAATACAAACGCCGACCTCCCCACTCGCCGCCGCATACCCCTCAGCCGCGTGACCGGCGCCCTGCTCGTGCCGGACCAGGATGTGGCGGAGGTGCTCGTCGCCGTTGAGTTCGTCGTACAGGGGCAGCACGGCGCCGCCCGGCAGACCGAATACATCGGTGACGCCGAGGGCTTCGAGACTGCGTACGACGGCTTGAGCGCCCGTCAGGCGCTCGCCCTGAGAGGCGTTCTTCTGTGGAGCTGCGCTCGAATCCGAGGTCATGTCATGCTTTCTCAGTTGTTAGTCGATGGAGGAATGCGTCACTGCCCATGAACGGCATACGGCAGCCCCCTGCCGGGGCCGGTGAGGCGTTCCCGATGCGGCCGCCGTCTAGCCGGTCACCGCACCCTCGGATGCGGACCGGACCAGCTTCGCGTACTTTGCGAGAACACCGCGCGTGTACCGCGGGGGAAGCGGGGCCCAGCTTTCTCGCCGGGCCTCGAGCTCAGCGGGTTCAACCAGCAGATCGAGCGTCTGTGCGACGATGTCGACCCGAATCAGGTCGCCGTCGCGGACCAGTGCGATCGGACCGCCGTCCGTCGCTTCCGGTGCGATGTGGCCGATGCAGAGGCCGGTTGTGCCGCCCGAGAATCGACCATCCGTCAATAGTAGTACATCTTTCCCAAGCCCGGCTCCCTTGATGGCCGCGGTGATCGCGAGCATCTCGCGCATCCCCGGTCCACCCTTCGGCCCTTCGTACCGGATCACCACGATATCGCCCGGGTTGATCTCGCCCGCCTCGAGCGCGTCCATCGCGGCCCGCTCCCGTTCGAAGACCCGTGCAGGCCCCTCGAAGTTCTCGGCGTCGAAGCCGGCGGTCTTCACTACGGCACCCTCCGGAGCGAGGGATCCCGACAGGATCGTCAGCCCGCCGTTCGCGTGCAGCGGGTCGTCGAGCTTGCGGATCACCTGACCGTCGAGGTCGGTGTCGACGTCGGCGAGGTTCTCGGCCACCGTCTTCCCGGTAACGGTGAGCGCGTCCCCGTGCAACAGACCGGCGTCGAGCAGCGTCTTCATGATCACGGGCATACCGCCCACGCGGTCGAAGTCCTCGGCAACATACTGGCCGAACGGCTTCATATCGGCGAGGTGCGGGGTCTTCGCGCCGATGCGCGTGAAGTCATCCAGCGAGAGTTCGACGCCGGCCTCATTTGCGATCGCGAGGAGGTGGAGCACCGCGTTCGTCGACCCGCCGAGGACCATCGCAACGGTGATCGCGTTCTCGAACGCCTTCTTCGTGAGAATGTCGCGCGCCGTGATCCCCTTGCGGAGCATCTCCACGACCGCTTCACCCGAGAGCCGGGCAAAGTAATCGCGACGGCGATCCGCGCTGGGGGGCGCCGCAGAACCCGGGAGACTCATCCCGAGCGCCTCAGCCACGCAAGCCATCGTGTTCGCCGTGTACATGCCGCCGCACGCGCCCTCGCCGGGAGCGATCGCGCACTCGACCCGCTTCAGGTCCTCTTCGCTCAACGTTCCAGCGACGCACGCGCCCACCGCTTCGAACGCGTCGATGATGGTGACCTGCTTCTCCGTGCCGTCCGAGAGCTTCACCCATCCGGGAGCGATCGAACCGGCGTACAGGAAGACCGATGCGAGATCGAGTCGGGCCGCGGCCATGAGCATGCCGGGAAGCGACTTGTCGCAGCCGGCGAGCAGCACGGTTCCGTCGAGGCGCTCGGCCATGACGACCGTCTCGACCGAGTCGGTGATCACTTCCCGGGAGACTAGCGAGAAGTGCATCCCCTCGTGCCCCATCGCGATCCCGTCTGAGACCGAGATCGTGCCGAACTCCAGCGGGTACCCACCGCCCGCGTGCACACCCATCTTGGCCCCCTGCGCGAGGCGGTCAAGACTAAGGTTGCAGGGGGTGATCTCGTTCCAGGAACTCGCGATGCCGACCTGCGGCTTGTCCCAGTCCTCATCACCCATTCCCACGGCGCGAAGCATGCCTCGGGCCGCCGCCTTCTCTATGCCATCGGTCACGTCGCGACTGCGCGGCTTGATGTCAATCTCTGCCATGCGTCCAGTCTAATGCCCTCCGGAGCTGCGCGGGCCCGCCCGGTCATGGAGGACGCTGGGCAGTTCCGTCTCGGAATCGACCCCTGCCGGCCGTGAGATGGAGGCAGTAGGCTCGAAGGGCAGCAGTCCGCACCACAGAGGGAGGCACCGTGTCGATCGGGAAGTACGTCACCGACCCAGGGATCATCGGGGCCGCGTTCGGCGCGATCGGAACCGCACGACGCGCGCAGTCCATGCGCAAAGACTGGCGCCGATTCATCGTCTGGGGGGTATGGCTCGCGGGTTTCGCGCTCGCCGTCGCGAGTGTCGCGATGCACGATCAGGATCAGGAGCACGAAGAGCTCGCCAGGAGCGAGAAGCGGTCACGCTGATCCCTACTGTGGCCCGACGGCGGGTGTAGACTCGCAACCGGTGTGTCGGGAAGTCTGGTCGACGTGAGTTTTCGCAACCCGTCGAAGAGGACTTCATGACCCGCGGCACCCCCTCCCCGCAGCACCGGCCCGGAGCACCGAGCACGCGCACTCGCTCAATCAGGGTGGTGTCTCTGGTGAGCAGGCGCGAGTCGATGCGCGTCGCACGCCTGCTTCGCGCTGAGCTCGTGGGCGGAATCATCATCATGGGCGCGGCCCTGCTCGGCTTCCTTGCCGCGAATTCTTTCGCCGCCGACGGCTACACCGCGCTTCGTGATTTCCGCATCGGACCCGAAGCTCTCCACCTCAACCTCTCAATCGGTCAGTGGGCCTCCGACGGTCTCCTCGCGATCTTCTTCTTCATGACCGGTCTCGAACTCAAACGCGAGTTCGTGGAGGGCGCCCTGAGCCGGTTCTCCACGGCCGTCGTACCCGTTGCGGCGGCCTTCGGCGGCGTTGCGGTCCCCGCGCTCATCTACGCGGCCGTCAATGCGGGCGGGCCTGGCGCGAATGGGTGGGCGATCCCCACCGCAACGGATATCGCGTTCGCCGTAGCGGTGCTCGGTCTCCTCGCTCCGGGAGTACCGCCCGCTCTACGTATGTTCCTGCTGACCCTTGCAGTCGTCGACGACCTCATCGCGATCGCCATCATCGCCCTCTTCTACACAGACGGCGTGAACTTCGCACCGCTGCTCATCTCGATTATCCCGATGGCGCTCTACGCGTTCATCGCCCGCACATTCCCGCAGCAGCTCGCGCGGTCGATGTGGGGGCCGTGGCTCGTACTGCTGCCGATCGGCATCATCGCCTGGGCCTTCTTCCACGCCTCCGGCATCCACGCGACGATCGCAGGCGTGATCCTCGCGTTTCTCATACCGGTCTCGGGGAAGGGAGTGGCGCTCGCCGAGATTCTGGAGCACCGTTTCCGTCCGCTCTCCACCGGAATCGCCGTCCCGGTGTTCGCATTCTTCGCGGCGGGGGTCACGCTCAGCGGCGAGTCACGCTTCCCGTTCGATCCCATCGCGATCGGCATTATGGCCGGGCTCGTCCTCGGTAAGCCCATCGGCATCACCCTGACAACCTGGCTCATCACCCGCTTCACGAGGGCCGAACTCGATGCCGCGGTGAAGTGGAGAGAGCTCATCGGTGTCGCTTCCCTCGCGGGCGTCGGATTCACTGTTTCGTTACTCGTCGCCGAGCTCAGCTTCACCGACGCCGCGGACGCAGACACGGCCCGGCTCGCGGTCATGGTCGGATCCCTCATCGCTGTTGCCGCATCGGCGACGCTGCTCGTGCGACGACGCAAAAACCGTGCGTAGGGCACCCCTCAGGCGACCGCACGAATGACGCGCCCGACCCGCGGCCCGGGATTTGGAGGCATCTGGTCACTATGCTAAATTAGATCCGTTGCTCACCGAGCAGCATGCGCCTTTAGCTCAGTTGGTAGAGCAGCTGACTCTTAATCAGCGGGTCCACGGTTCGAGCCCGTGAGGGCGCACGGAGACGAAAAGCCTCACACCTCGTGTGGGGCTTTTCGCATATCCGACGCGAATTCACCCGCCGTTCACGAAAGGCTCACGATGACCGCTCGGCCCCCCGTCCACTCCACGGATCTCGCTTTCGCGCTGGAACTCGCGGACCGCGCCGATGCGATCTCCCTCAGCCGATTCCGGTCCGCGGACCTCCAGGTAGATACGAAGCCCGACCGCAGCTTCGTGACCGACGCCGATCAAGCCGTCGAACGAGCGCTGCGTGAGCACATCGAGACGCAACGTCCGGAGGACAGCTTCTTCGGCGAAGAGTCCGGGCGCACGGAGAAGGGATCACGCCGCTGGATCATCGACCCGATCGACGGCACCTCAAACTTTCTCCGCGGCGTTCCGAACTGGGGCACGTTGATCTCTCTCGAGATCGACGGAGCACCGACGGTCGGGGTCGTCTCCGCGCCGGCGTTCGGGGCACGTTGGTGGGCAGAGACTGGCGGTGGCGCCTGGGGGCATGACCGCGGTGCAGAGCCTCGCCGCCTGCGGGTCTCGGGAGTCCGCGACCTCGAGCACGCCTCGCTGAGTTTCCAGAGCATCGCCCAGTGGCGGGACGCAGGCTATCTCACGCCGCTGCTCTCCCTCTCCGAGCAGGTGTGGCGCGATCGCGCCTACGGAGACATGTGGTCGTACATGCTCCTCGCGGAAGGTTTCGTCGACATTGTCGCCGAGTTCGACGTGAAGCCATACGATCTCGCCGCACTCGTGCCGATCATCCGCGAGGCCGGCGGCCGCTTCACCGACATCGCGGGGGCTGAGAGCGCGTGGAACGGCAGCTCCCTCGCGACGAACGGCCTCCTCCACGACGCGGTCGTCGATCTCGTCGCGCGCACACGAGAGCGGGCAAAGTAGTGGGCGACACCGCTCGCTCCCGACCGCGCACGGCGATCATCGCGTTCATCGTCGATGCCGTACTCGTCACGGCTTTCGCGGCGCTCGGGCGCGGCAGCCATGCACGCGATGCCACCCTGCTCGGACTGTGGGAGACGGCATGGCCGTTTCTCGCCGGACTCGCAATCGCGTGGCTCTTGGCCGTGATCTGGCGGCGGCCGCTCGCGATCGTGCGCTCGGGGATCCCTGCATGGATCGGTGCGGCCGGGCTGGGCATGCTGCTCCGCTGGCTCACCGGAGGCGGCACGGCCCTCCCATTTGTGATCGTGACCGTGCTCGTCGTCGGGGCGCTCCTTCTCGGGTGGCGGGCGATCGTGGCGCTCATCCAGCGCCTCCGGCGATCCGCCTGAAGCAGCGACAGCACTGGCGCCGGGTCAGGTCCCACGCGGGCCTACCCTCCCCTGCCCGCCTTTACTCGCTTGAGGTCGCCAGCACCTCGAGCAGGTGGGCAGCCCGATTCGAGAACCCCCACTCGTTGTCGTACCAGGCCGCCACCTTGACGTAGCGACCACCTGCCTGCGTGAGCCCTGAGTCGAAGATCGAAGAGTACGGGTTGCCGACGATATCCGAGGACACGAGCGGATCCTCCGAGTACTCGAGCACGCCGACGAGCGGACCCTGCTCGGAGGCATCACGATAGGCCTCGAGCACCTCGGCCAACGTCACATCCCGCGAAACCGTCGCGTTGAGTTCGACGAGCGAGCCAACCGGAACCGGAACTCGAATCGAGGTTCCCTCGAGCTTCCCATCCAGCTGCGGCAGCACAAGCCCGATCGCACGGGCGGCCCCGGTGGTAGTGGGAACGATGTTCAGGGCCGCAGCGCGCGCCCGACGCGGATCCTTGTGCGGGCCATCGATGAGATTCTGGTCCTGGGTGTACGCGTGAACCGTTGTCATGAAACCGTGTTCAATGCCGGCGAGATCATCGAGTACCTGCGCGATCGGAGCGAATGCATTCGTCGTGCAGGATGCACTCGAGACGATGCGGTGACGCGCGGGATCGTACAGGTCATCGTTCACCCCCACGACAACGGTGAGGTCTGCGCCCGTGGCCGGAGCGCTGATCAGCACTCGACCCGCACCCGCATCGAGATGCTTACGCGCCCCCTCAGCCGAGGTGAATCTCCCGGTAGATTCAAGCACGACATCGATGTCGAGTTCCCCCCAAGGAAGGTCGAGCGGATCAGGCTCGGAATACACTCGGATGCGCCGTCCATCCACGTGGATCGCACCGTCTTCGAATACGATCGTCTCGTCGAGGCGCCCGTACACGCTGTCCCACTCGAGAAGGTGCGCGAGTGTTGCCCCATCGGTGAGATCGTTGATTGCCACCACCTCAAGTTCACTCTCACTCATGAGCAGTGCGCGCAGCACTCCCCGCCCGATCCGTCCGAAACCATTGATTGCCACGCGAGCGGTCATGAACAGTGTCCTTTCCAGTGAGAGAGACGTGTCTCCTCCCCAGCCTGGCCCGAAAGACCACGCTTCGCCAGGGGTTGCACGTCGATTTCCCGAACGGTTCACGTGAGCGACGCTGGATCCCTCACCGCCATGGACTGAATTCGGTGAGCATGGTATCCTGTAAGGCCGGAGATAATCCGGGGTGATAATTCAACAGTGCACGATGCGAACGCCCTCAGGCGCACAAGATGCGCACACGGGGCCGATCGGTTTCGACACGTCGATTTGAGACTGTGAGAAGCGGGCCGAGGACGCGGAGTTATCTCGTAAACGCCCTTCGCAAACCATAGGTGCCAACGCAAAGCGCACCGACTTCGCTCTCGCTGCCTAAGCACGAGACCGAGTCCGTCAGGTCGGGTGGGCCTCCGCCCCGGTTTTCCTGGCGTCATTAAGGGGGCTTGCTGATGCGTCGCGTCTCAGGGCGCATCGGGACTTTTACTGAGGCTGGGCCTGTCGTTCGAGGTGTTCGTGACAACGAACGGGGCCGAGTAGAACGCTTTCACGAACTACGCTCGTAGAAGGCACGGAATCGTCGAAGTGGACCGGGGTTCGATTCCCCGCGGCTCCACTGGGTATTCGCATCGCGCACTGTCATCTCACCGCCCTGTGGTGTTCTTGCGCTGCCATCACCCAAGGTGTTCGCGCTCAGCCACTACGCCACCAGCGCGCTCCTGCGCAGCTATCCCAACTCGCAGCCACACCCCGAGCTGGCGCCTCACCAATCTGAGACATCTCTGCTCTGCGGGGGATCCCTTTCCTCTAGCTATCTCTGCTCTGCGGGCGATCTCCGCTCTGCGTACCAAGATCAGGGGTTTTCGGTACGCAGAGGCGAGATCCCCCGCAGAGCAGAGAAACCACAGCGCAGAAGCAGCTGAGGGATCTGGAGCCCTCCTCGCACACGGCACCGCACCACTGACAGGAGAGCTCTACTCGCCCATCCGGTTCCGGGTGCGCATCGCGCGCTCCGCCTCGCGCTTGTCCTGCCGCTCGCGGAGCACCTGCCGCTTGTCGTACTCTTTCTTGCCCTTCGCGAGCGCGATCTCGACCTTCGCTCGGCCGTTGAGGAAGTAGAGCCGGAGCGGCACGATCGTCATGCCACCCTCTCGGGTCTTCTGGTAGAGCTTGTCGATCTGGTGCCGGTGCAGCAGCAGCTTGCGTTTGCGGCGCGGGGCGTGGTTCGTCCACGAGCCGTTGAGGTACTCGGGGATGTAGGCGGCATCGAGCCACGCCTCACCATTCTCAATGAAAACGTACCCGTCGACGAGCGACGCGCGCCCCATCCTGAGCGACTTGACTTCGCTCCCGGTGAGTGCCATCCCGGCCTCGTACGTGTCGAGGATGTGGTACTCGTGCCGAGCCTTCTTGTTCGAGGCGATGAGTTTCTCGCCGGTTTCCTTGGGCACGGTCACATCCTCTCGCAGTGGGCTGGTCGGTGGCTGGTCAGGGATCCCTCACTGTCGTTTTGCGAGGGATCGCAAAGCACCAGCCTACCGGAGACGCCACCGCGCCCCGTTCCAGGCTCGACGGCTCGGTGCCAGTCAACTCAGCGCCCGAGAGCTCAGTCGCACAAACAGCTCAGACTCCCAGGGAACTCAGTCGCGCAAACGACTCAGTCGCACAGACAACTCAGACGCGCAGGTAGCGGGTGATCGCAATCTTCGCCGCGATCGCCGAGAGGATGACTCCGAGGGCGACGAGGACGGGCGGCACAACGAGCGACTGCTCCACCGTGATGTAGCTGGTGAACGGGATCTCCTGGACCAGGAAGTCTTGCACGAAGAACTTCACGATCGCGACGGATGCACCCCCCGCGAGCACCGCTCCGACGAGGGCGGCGATGATGCCCTCGATGATGAACGGGGTTTGGATGAATCGGTTCGATGCCCCCACCAGCCGCATGATGCCGATCTCCCGTCTGCGTGAGTACGCGGAGAGGCGGATCGTGGTCGAGATGAGGAGCATCGCCGCGACGAGCATGAGCCCGGCGATCGCTATCGCGGTGTAGCTCGCGACGCCCAGGAAGAGGAAGATGCGGTCGAGCAGGCTCCGCTGGTCGGAGACGCTCTGCACGCCGGGGATTCCTGTGAAGGTCTCCTGGATGATGTCGGACCGCGAGGGATCCTCGAGCTTCAGCCAGAACGTCTGGTTCAACTGCTCGGGCCGCGTGATGTCGACGATCGGGTTGCCTTCGAACTGCTTCGTGAACTCTGCATAGGCCTGGTCGTGGTCGACGAAGAAGTAGTCCGCGATGTACGGCTTCAGCGTCTCCGAGTTCAGCGCGTCCTCGACGGCGCCGATTTCGGCTTCGCCGGCGTCCGCGCCGGAGCATGTCGCACTCTCGTCGTACTCGGTGCACAGGTAGATCGCGACCTGGGCCCTATCGTACCAGAAGGTCTTCATCTGCTGGATCTGCAACTGCATGAGGATGGCCGCACCGACGAAGGTCAGCGAGACAAACGTCACGAGCACGACAGAGATCACGACCGACATGTTGCGGCGCAGCCCGTTCCAGACTTCGCCGATCACCAATCCCAGCCTCATCGTACTGGCCCCACATCCGTCTGATCGGTGTCGTCTTTACGGTCGAGCCCGAGTGCCTCGGCGAGGCTCCCTGTTTCCGACATGCGAACGGGGTCGATCGGTTCCCGATACGTGGGCCGTGTCATCGTCGGCTCTGGATCCGCGGGTTCGAGGAACGCGGGGATGCGCCGTTCGCCGGCCCGTCGGGTGTCATCGGGGTCGTCGTCCTCGTCACCGAAGGGGTGCGGTTCTTCGAACACCGTCGCTTCGCGCGGGGGCGCCGTGGGCTCGCTGGGCACGGCTGGCGTCGCAGAGGGATCCGCGGAAATATCCGCAGCAGGCGCGCTTCCGACGGTCTGGGCGGGCGCGGTGTCCACCTCGGCCCGACCATCTGCATCGGGCTGCTCCGCAGCGGGGGCGCTGCCCACCGAAGTGTCCTGCGTGAACTCGGGCGCCAGGGCGGCCCGCACGACGGCCTCCGTCGTGCGCAGGACCTGCACGCTCTCCTCCGAGAGATCCTGCACCGGGATGGACGCAGTCTCACCGTATCCGCCACCGACCTCGTCACGAACGATGACGCCCTGCGAGAGCTCCACCACGCGCTGCTGCATGATGTCCACGAACGTTGCCTCGTGGGTCGCCATCACGACGGTCGTTCCCGAAGCGTTGATGGCTCGCAGAAGCTGCATGATGCCGAGGCTCGTCGCGGGGTCGAGGTTTCCGGTCGGCTCATCAGCCAGAAGAATCGCGGGCTTGTTCACGATTGCGCGGGCGATCGCGACGCGCTGCTGTTCTCCGCCGGAAAGTTCGTGCGGGTAACGCTTCGCTTTGCCGCCGAGACCCACCATTTCGAGGGTGTCGGGCACGGCCTCTTGGATGAACCCCCGAGACTTGCCGATGACCTGCAGGGTGAAGGCGACGTTGTCGTAGACGGTTTTGTCCGTGAGCAGCCGGAAGTCTTGGAACACGGTGCCGAGGTTACGTCGGAAGTACGGCACCTTGCGCGACGAGATCTTGCTGAGGTTCTGCCCGAGCACGTGCACGCTGCCCGAGCTTGGCTGGTCCTCGCGGAGGATCAACCGGAGGCAGCTCGACTTCCCCGAACCCGACGCGCCGACGATGAAGACGAATTCACCGCGATCGACTCTGAGGTCGATGCCGTCGAGCGCCGGTTTCGCGGTGCCCCGGTATTTCTTGGTGACGTTCTCGAAGAGGATCATGACGGGAACGACACTACGCCCGATGCATGCAAGAACGGCTGAGCCACGCCGCCGGATCTCGGGCGTTCAGGCTCCGCTCATTCAGCCTTCCTGGGCGAGGGATCGCCACCGGATGCCGGCGGCGATGAACCCGTCGAGGTCTCCATCGAACACCGCCTCGGGGCGCGGGGATTCGTACCCGGTACGAAGATCTTTGACGAGCTGCTGCCCGTAAAGGAAATATGAGCGGATCTGGTCACCCCAGCTCGCGGTGACGGAACCGGCCAGCTCCTTCTTCTTCGCAGCTTCTTCCTCCTGCTGCAGCAGGAGGAGCCTGCTTTGCAGGAGTCGCATCGCCGCGGCTCGGTTCTGGATCTGCGACTTCTCGTTCTGCATCGAGATCACGATCCCTGTGGGAATATGCGTGATGCGCACTGCAGAGTCGGTCGTGTTCACCGATTGTCCGCCCGGGCCCGAAGATCGGAAGACGTCGACGCGAATGTCGTTCTCCGGGATATCGACCTCGGTCGCTTCCTCGAGCATCGGGATCACTTCGACGCCGGCGAAGCTCGTCTGCCGTTTATCGGCCGAACCGAATGGGCTGATGCGTGCGAGCCGGTGCGTTCCCGCCTCGACCGAGAGCGTACCGAACGCGTAGGGTGCGTCGATTTCGAACGTCGCAGACTTGATTCCGGCCCCCTCCGCGTATGACGTGTCCAGCACCTTGGTGGGGTGACCGTGCTGTTCCGCCCAGCGGAGATACATGCGCATCAGCATCTCTGCGAAGTCGGTCGCGTCGTCTCCCCCGGCACCCGATCGGATCGTCACAACCGCCGGACGATCATCGTATTCACCCGAGAGCATGGTCTGCACCTCGAGCTCCTGCAGCGTCGTTTCGAGCAGCACGAGCTCCTCAGCCGCCTCTGCGAGGGAGTCCTCGTCCTCCATCTCCTGCGCAAGCCCGACAAGCACGTCAAGATCGTCGATCCGCGACTCGACGCCGCGAACCTTCTTCACCCTGGCCTGCCGATGACTCAGGCCGCTCGTCACCTTCTGCGCAGCCTCGGGGTCATCCCACAGGCCGGGAGCCGCCGCCTGCTCTTCAAGCTCAGCGATCTCACGATCGAGCTTCGGGAGGTCGGTGACCGCAGCGATGTCTGCGTAGGTGGCGCGGAGCGACTTGATGCGGGCGCTGAAATCGAGGTCAAGCATGATCCTCCAAGCCTACTCGCTCTGATCCCCCGACACGGTCCGGCACCCTCCCCAAATCGGGGATGCATCGAAACCAGGTGTCGAGGGATCAAAGGAACCCTGGTCAGTTAGACCCGCGCCAACCGCTTCTTCCTGTTGATGTTGATGATCTGGAAGAAGATCACCATGAGAAGTGCGGCGATGAACACCATCGAAGCGAGAACGTTCGCCTGTGCGGGAACCCCCTTCATCGCCGAGATGTAGATGAACTTGGGGAACGTCGTCGCAGTGCCCGAGTTGAAGTTGGTGATGATGAAGTCATCGAAGGACAACGCGAAACTCAAGAGCGCAGCGCCGATGATTCCGGGAGTGAGCATGGGAAGCGTAATCCGCCAGAACACCTGCGCCGGCGACGCGTAGAGGTCACGGCCGGCTTCCTCGATCGCCGGGTTCAGGCTCGCGACCCTCGCCTTCACGGCGACGACCACGTACGAGATGCAGAACATCGTATGGGCGAGGATGATCGTGCCGATCCCCTTCTCCACGCCCGCGAGGAGGAACTGCGCTGCGAGGCCTGCACCCAGCACCACCTCTGGCGTCGCCATCGGGGTGAAGAGCAGGAGGCTGACGGTTGAGCGACCCTTGAACTTGTAGCGGACGAGGGCGATGGCGATCATCGTGCCGAGCACTGTCGCCGCGATGGTCGCAACGACTCCGACGAGGATCGAGTTACCGAACGCCTCGCATACCTGCGGCGCTCCGCAGGGGTTCTGCCAGTTTTCGAGCGAGAAGCCGCGCCAGCTGATGTTGTTGCGGCCCCGCTTCTCGTTGAACGAGAAGGCGATCACGTACATGATCGGCAGCAGCAGGTAGATCAGCGTGATGATGCTGACGACCGGAACAAAAGCTTTGCCGAGCGTAAAACGTTTCACAGCAGATCCTCCGCCCCGCTCTTGCGCACGTAGGTCGCAACGATCACCAGAATGATCACCATGAGGAGAATCGACAGCGCCGCAGCCATCGGATAGTTCTGCGTCTGCAGGAAGTTCGACTCGATGACGTTACCCACCATCGCGGTGTCGGTGCTACCCAAGAAGCTCCGCGACGCCACGACGTAGTCACCCGACATTGGAATGAAGCTGAGCAGGGTTCCCGAGACCACGCCGGGCAGTGACAGCGGCAGCGTCACCTTGCGGAAGACCGTTACGGGAGAAGCGTACAGATCCGAGCCCGCCTCGACGAGCCGCAGATCAAGAGCCTGCAGTGAGGCGAACATCGGCAGCACCATGAACGGTATGAAGTTGTAGATGAGACCGAAGATCACCGCCCCGTCAGTGCCGATGAACTCGTTCGGCAGAATCGACTTCCACGCGAGCGTACGCAGCAAGAGGCTGATGAAGAACGGCGCGACGACGAGGATGAGGAGGATGCCCTGAAGCATCGCCCGATTCCGGAGCGTCACCCCGAGGAGGTAGGCGAGCGGATAGCTCAGAATGAGCCCGACGACCGTAGCGATGACCGCGTACACGAATGAGCGCAGCAGTTGCGGCCAGTATTCCTGGATCGCGACCCAGTAGTTCGAGAACTGCACGGCCGCGACGTACTGCCCGATCCCTCCGGACTCTGCCGGCGCCTGCAGCGACGTGATCGCCAGCTGGATGAATGGCGTCACGAAGAAGAGCAGCATGTACGCGATGCCCGGCGCGAGGAGGAGCAACGCGATCCAGCCACGCTTCCGCGGCGCCTGGTCGGCGACCTTGGTGTTGGCAGAGAATGCGGTGAATGCCATCGTCGTCTCCTACTCGGCGTGGGAGGCGCGAGTCGCGATCGCGCGCGTGGAGAGGTCGGCAGTGAGCGCCCCCGTCTCAACGCGGTCGTCCGCGAGTCCGAACGTGTGCTCGACGTGCCAGCTCAGCCACACCTCGTCGCCCGCACCGGCGATCGGTCCGGCCTGCATGTTCTGTGCGAAGACCTCGACGGGACCGCTGCCGGGCAGGTCGACCGTGTATTGGGTACTCACGCCAATGAAGGAGGCGTCGATGACGCGGCCGGGGCCCAGCACGTTGAGCGACAGCTCCGATTCTGGCTCGTGCGTTGACAGGGAGAGCTTTTCGGGCCGGACGCCGATGGTGATCGTCCCGCTTTCGCGGGCGCTCCGACTGCGTGGCAGCGAGATTCTCGCGCCGTTCAGGTTCGTGTGTAGGACCTGGTCGGTGCTGCCGACGACCTCTACGCCGAACAGGTTGGATTGTCCGAGAAAGTTTGCCACGAATGCGGTCTGCGGGAGTTCATAGAGTTCCTCCGGCGCGCCCATCTGCTCGATGCGACCCTTATTCATCACGGCAACGGTGTCGGCCATCGTCATGGCTTCTTCCTGGTCGTGCGTGACGTGCAGAAACGTCAGTCCGACCTCCTGCTGGATCTGTTTCAGCTCCTGCTGCATCTGCCGGCGCAGTTTCAGATCGAGAGCACCGAGGGGTTCGTCGAGAAGCAGCAGGGCCGGCCGGTTCACCACCGCGCGCGCGAGCGCGACGCGCTGCTGCTGGCCGCCCGAGAGCTGTGCTGGTTTCCGGTCGGCAACGTGATCAAGCTCGACGAGGCGCAACGCCTCGTGCGCCTTTCCGACCGGATCTCCGATCTTGCGCCGCCGCAGCCCGAATGCCACGTTCTCCTGGATCGTCATGTGCGGGAAGAGTGCATACGACTGGAATACGGTGTTTACGGGCCGCTTATGCGGCTTCAGCCTGCTAACGTCTTTGCCACCGATGAGGATTCTTCCCTGCGTCGGCTCTTCGAGGCCGGCCACCAAGCGCAGCGTCGTCGTCTTCCCGCATCCCGATGGGCCGAGAAGCGCGAAAAACGAGCCCGCGGGGATCACGAGGTCGAGATTCTCGACCGCCGTGAACCCCGGGTAGCGCTTTTGGATGCCGACGAGCTCGAGATCAGCGCCCTTCTCGGCGAATGACTGCGGGTCGGCCATGATTTACAGCCCCAGAACGCGCTGGAACGCGGTCGAGTAGCGGTTGTCTTCCTCGGGCGTGAGCGTGCGGAACTGCCGCAGGTGCTCCCAATCGGTTTCGGTCGGGAAGATTGCGGGGTTGTCGACCTGGCTCGGATCGACCTGCGCCATCGCCTCCTGCGCACCCTGTACCGGGGTCACGTAGGCCACGTACGCGGCAACCTCGGCCGCGATCTCGGGCTGGTAGTAGTAGTCGATGAGCTCTTCGACTCGCGCCTTATTCTCGGCCGTGGTGCCGTTGGGTACGGTGAACGAGTCACGGGCGATCATGCCACCGAACTCGGGGATCTCAACACCCCACTGGTCGCCCAGGTCGGTGTTCATCATCACCACGTCGCCGTACCACACGAAGCCCGCGAGCATGGTGCCCGTCTCCAGATCCTGCGTGTAGTCGTTGCCCTTGACGTTGTTGATCTGGCCGCTGTCGATCGCGGTCTCCAGCCACTCCATCGCGGTGTCGAACTCTGCGTCACCCCAGTCGCCAGCCGGGTCCACACCCTGCCCGGACAGGATGAGCCCGATCGTGTCGCGCATCTCGCTGAGCACCTGCACCTTGCCCTTGAGCTTCGGGTTCATCAGGTCATCGAGGGTGTGCAGGCCCTCGGGGAAGGCTTCGCTATTCCAGGCCCAGCCTGTGGTGGGCAGCTGCCAGGGAATCGAGAACTTGCGCCCGGGGTCCGACCCCAGCGCCTCCCACTCGGATTCGAGCAGGTTGTTCTCAACGTTCGGCATGTTCGCGTAATCAAACTCTTGCAGTTGACCTGCTTCGATGAGGCGGGTGTTCATCCAGTCCGTCATCGTGATCGTGTCGTAGCCCGTGAACTGGTCGAGCTCGAGCGCGTCCTTGATCTTGCCGTAGAAGGTGTTGTTGTCGTCGATGTCTTCGACGTACTGAACCGTGAAGTCCGCCATCTCGTTGAAGCGCTCGAGGGTCGGGTTGATGCCCTCTTCCTCATCGAAGTCGAGGTAATACGTCCAGTTGCCCCAGATGATGCTGTCGCCGCCCCCGCCGCCGGATCCTCCGGCGCAGGAGGCAAGACCCAGCGTTCCCGCCGCTGCCGCACCGACCGCAGCACCGCGAAGCAGCTGTCGGCGGTTGAGCTGTGCACCGCGAATCATCTGGACGATATTGCGAACCATCGGGTCTTCAGGTAGACGTGCCATGAGATATCTCCTTACAGTTCTCACTGGACTGCGGATCCGAGAGGCGCGAGCGGGGCACCATCGCCGGGTCTGTGACTCGAATATGGCACAGATTGAGCGACGATAACAACCGTTCCGCTAAATCCTGACCAAAACGTTTCCTTTCGGAAATGCCCAGTTTTCCTGTTGCGACCAACTGATTCCATTGATTTTTCATCTTTGGACTGCAAGAATCGATAGCGTGAGCCGGAAACAAAACGTGCCGAGCCTCGATTCGACATCGAAGGCGATCATCGAGCAGCTACAAATCGATGGCCGTCGCTCCTATGCCGAGATCGGGAAAGCGGTCGGCCTCAGCGAGGCCGCCGTCCGTCAGCGCGTGCAGAAGCTCACGGATGCCGGCGTTATGCAGATCGTCGCGGTGACCGATCCGTTGCGCCTCGGCTTCAACCGGCAAGCGATGCTCGGCATTCGCGTTTCCGGCGACACGAGGGTGGTCGCGGACCGACTGGCAGAGATGGCCGAGGTCGACTACGTGGTACTGAGCGCCGGTTCATTCGACATCCTCGCCGAGGTTGTCTGCGAAAACGACGACGCCCTCATCGAACTCTTGAACGGCAAGATTCGCGAACTCGACGGAGTCGCCTCCACTGAGACCTTCGTCTACCTCCAACTCAACAAACAGAAATACGACTGGGGAACGAGATAACCATGTCCTTCGATCCGACAGCAGCGGTAGATACCGCGGCTCTTCAGGCCTCGGCTAAACGCCACATGTGGCCGCACTTCACGAACCGGAAGGTTCTCAACGACGGCATTCCCGTCATCACGCGGGCCGAGGGCCACCACATCTACGACGCGGCGGGCAAGTCCTACATCGACGGGCTTGCGGGTCTCTTCGTCGTCAATGCGGGCCACGGCCGTCAGCGGATCGTCGAAGCCGTGGCCAAGCAGATGCAGCAGCTCGATTTCATGCCCATCTGGTCATACGCTCACCCGGCAGCGATCGAACTGTCGGAGCGTCTGTCCTCCCACGCCCCCGGCCAGATGAACAAGGTGTTCTTCACGACGGGCGGCGGCGAGGCGGTGGAATCTGCGTTCAAGCTGGCAAAGCACTTCTGGAAGCTTCAGGGTCAGCCGATGAAGCACAAGGTCATCTCCCGTTCGGTCGCCTACCACGGCACTCCGCAGGGTGCGCTCGCGATCACCGGCATCCCCGACATGAAGAAGTTCTACGAGCCGCTGACCCCTGGCGGTCACCGGGTGCCGAACACGAACTTCTACCGCGCCGACGAGATGGGCGCGCCCTCCGACGACCTCGAGGCGTTCGGCCAGTGGGCCGCGAATCGCATCGAGGAGGCAATCCTCTTCGAGGGACCCGAGACGGTCGCCGCGGTGTTCCTGGAGCCGGTGCAGAACTCCGGCGGCTGCTTCCCGCCACCCCCCGGGTACTTCAAGCGCGTGCGCGAGATCTGCGACCAGTACGACGTGCTGCTCGTCTCCGACGAGGTGATCTGCGCCTACGGCCGGATCGGCGAGGTGTTCGCATCGAAGGCGCTCGGCTACGAGCCCGACATCATCACCTCAGCGAAGGGCATCACTTCCGGGTATGTCCCGCTCGGCGCGATGATCGTGTCCGACCGGGTGTCTGAGCCCTTCAACTCGACAGAGAACACCTTCTACCACGGCTTCACGTTCGCTGGTCACCCGGCCGCCGCAGCGGCTGCGCTCGCGAACCTCGACATCATGGAGGAGGAGGATCTCAACGGGCGCGTCCGCGAAAACAGCCCCCTCTTCCGTGCGGAACTCGAGAAGCTGCTCGACATCGACATCGTTGGTGACGTGCGCGGCGAAGGATACTTCTTCGGCATCGAGCTGGTGAAGGACAAGGCGACGAAGGAGACGTTCAACGAGGAGGAGTCGGATCGACTGCTCCGGGATTACCTCTCCCCCGCCCTGTGGGATGCCGGCCTGTACTGCCGCGCCGACGATCGTGGAGACCCCGTGATCCAGCTCGCGCCGCCGCTGACGATCGGCCCGGCGGAGTTTGCGGAGATCGGCGGGATCCTCCGAAGCGTTCTGAAGGACGCCTCCTCGAAGATCTAGCGCAGCTGCGACGGGGTGGCCCCGCACGCGATTCGGTTCGCGCGCGGGGCCACCACTGTTTTGCGCCTTGGCGCGCTCACGCACCCCACCCAATCAACCTGTCCGGACGATGAGCGTGCACTCGGGGCGTCAGTGTGCACCTTGGGGAGGGTCCCCCAGGTGCACGTTCACCCCCAAGGTGCTCGTTCGGCGAAAGGGCGGCGATCCTCGGTAGGCTGCGGCTATGAGTTTTCCAGAGGGATCCCGCCCGGCGTCGCCTTCCGACGTGCCACCTCACGTCGCTGCCGCGCAGTCACAGCCGCCCCACTCGCAGCCGCAATACATCCAGCCGCAGCAACACGCACAGCCGCAATACGCACACCAACAGCCCGCGCAGCCTCACCCCGCACCCCAACAACTGCAATACGCGCCGCAGCCCCTCAATGGACCCAACGCGCAGAGTGGCTACGGTGCACCCCGCGGCAGCGTGAACGTGTTCGGGGTGCTCTCGCTCGTGGTGCTCGTCGTCCACGCCTGCATGTCGTTCGTGGCCCCGCTGGTCTACCGTCAGACGGCGATGAGCGGCGACATTTCCCTCGCGAGCGGGGTGCTCATGACGGTGGATCTCGTGCTGCTATTTACCGCCCTTGTGCTCGCGATTGTCGGCGTGACGAGCAAGCGCGCCCAGCGGCTCCGCTGGACCGCTTTCGGTGGTCTCGTCGCCGCAGGGGTCGGCCTGCTTGCGAGCCTCGGGAGCATTCTCGGCGGGATGGTTGTCTCGGTTCTCCCATACTGATGCCGGCCCGCTCACCCCTGAAATGAGAATGCGCCCCGCTCCTTAATGGAGGCGAGGCGCATTCTGAAGCGGTGACGGACGATCTCGACCGCCGACACGAACGTTATCGACGCAGACCGAGCTTCTCGATGAGCGCACGGTAGCGTGCGATGTCCACGTTCTGCAGGTAGCCGAGCAGACGACGGCGCTGACCGACGAGCAACAGCAGGCCGCGGCGCGAGTGGTGGTCGTGCTTGTGCGACTTCAGGTGCTCGGTCAGATCTTTGATGCGCTGCGTCAGCATCGCGACCTGCACCTCGGGGGAACCGGTGTCGCCGGGCTTGGTCGCGTACTCTTCGATGATCGCCTTCTTGACCTCTGCATCCAGTGCCATAGGGATCCCCTCTCTGTTGCTGCGCGGCGCCGTCAGCGGGGTGCTGGGGCTCTCTGTCTCCGCGGCCGATCTAACGGCAACCTGTACATGTTAGCAGACCGCTGCCCGCAACAGGGTCGAAACAACCTCGTGACGCTGATGCAACGGCTAGGAGATGGTCTCGAAACAGCTCGGGATCACACTGTTCACAGGTGGCCGCCGACGGTGCGGCCCGATCGGAAAGGGAGTCGATCATGCACGAACTCACCGCACCCGAAGTGTGGACTCTCGCGAGCACCGCGCTCGTGCTCATCATGACACCGGGGCTGGCGCTCTTCTATGGCGGCCTCGTGCGCGTGCGCTCGGTGGTCAACATGATGCTGTTCAGCGTCAGCGCCATGGGGGTCGTCGGCATCCTCTGGATTCTGTACGGCTACAGCATGAACTACTTCGCCGAGGGCGAGAGCGGCTGGGCCGGTAGCCCGTTCAAAGATTTCGGGCTCGTCAACACGCCACCCGCGGACTTCATCGGGGTCGGTTTCGGCGCCGTCTTCGCCATGATCACCACGGCCCTGATCTCGGGCGCGATCGCTGATCGTGTCGGACTCGGCTCGTGGGTGTTGTTCTCTGGGGTGTGGGCGACGCTCGTCTACTTCCCGGTGGCGGCTTGGGTCTGGGGCGGCGGCTGGATCCAGAACCTCGGCGCAACGCTCGGAACTCCCGACGTCATTGACCTGGCCGGTGGAACGGTCATCCACATCAACGCGGGCGCTGCAGCATTCGCCCTCGCGCTCGTCGCCGGCAAGCGCATCGGCTTCGGGCGCGGTTCGCACCGCCCCCACAGCATTCCGCTCGTGACCATCGGCGCCGCGCTCCTGTGGTTCGGTTGGATCGGTTTCAACAGCGGTCTGGCGGTCGAGAACGGTGAGGCCGGCCTGATCATCGTGAACACGCTCGCAGCCCCCGCTGCCGGCATTGTCGGCTGGATCGCCCTGGAGGCGGCCCGCCGCAGGAAGGTGGGGGTCGTCGGCGCGGCATCGGGCGCGGTCGGCGGGCTCGTCGCGATCACGCCAGCCGCCGCGAACCTCTCCCCCCTGTGGGCGCTGCTCCTCGGCCTCATCGCCGGTGCCGCGTGCGCGTGCGCCATCGACTGGAAGTACCGTCTCGGTTACGACGACTCGCTCGACGTGGTCGGCTTGCACCTGGTCGCGGGCGTCATCGGGTCCCTCTACCTCGGGTTCTTCGCGATCGACGAGGGCCTCTTCACGGGAGGTGGCGGGGCCGGGCTTCTGCTTGTCCAGACGATCTCCGTCGTCGCGGTGCTCGCATACTCGTTCGTCGCCACACTCCTCATCGCGTGGGGCGTGAAGCTCGTCACCGGGCTGCGCGTGCCGGCGGAAGTCGAGGAGCAGGGCATCGACGCAGCAGCGCACGGCGAGGAGGCCTACGCCTACGATGAGGGATCCCTGGCCCTGAATCGATGACCCGGCGGTGGCGGTCCTGGCGTTCCACATCGCCCGGACCGCCGCCGTTCACCGGTGAATCCTGATGACGGGTTAGGGTCGGAGCATGAACATCGGAACCCCCGTCCCCCCAGCACGACTCACGAAAATCGCGGCCGATATCGCGAAGGTCGCGGGCGACCGCGTGCTCGACCTGCGTCGACGTGGAGTCACGGTCGCGGGGAGCAAATCGAGCACGATCGACCTTGTCACCGAGGCGGACCGTGAGGCGGAGGAGATGATCGTCTCCGCGCTGCTCTCGGTCAGGCCGGACGACGGGATCCTCGGGGAGGAGGGCGCCGGGGTCGAGGGAACGACGGGGATCACGTGGGTGATCGACCCGATCGATGGCACCACCAACTACCTGTACAACATTCCCGCCTACGTCGTGAGCATCGCCGCGACGGTCGCAGACCCCGACGCGACCTCTGGAGGGTTTCGCACCATCGCGGGCGCGGTGTACAACCCGTCAACCCGCGAGCTCTTCACCGCGGGCGAGGGCGACGGAGCCCGGCTCAACGGCCAACCGATCTCGATCTCGGGCTGCACGGAACTCGGGCAAGCGCTCGTTGGAACCGGCTTCGGCTACACCCCGGAGCGGAAGCTCGAGCAGCTCGAAATGGCTCACCGCCTCGTGCCGCGAATTCGCGACATCCGTCGCATCGGCGCCGCAGCCTACGATCTCTGCCTCGTCGCGTGCGGCCGTCTCGACGCCTACTACGAGCGCGGGTTGCAGCCGTGGGATTACGCGGCAGGCATCCTCATCGCGGCGGAGGCCGGTGCCGCGCTCCTCGGGCAGGATGACGCCACCCCCGTCGGCACCGAGCTGACGGTAGCGGCCGCCCCATCACTCGTGCGCGAGCTCCGTGACACGATCACCGGGGTCGCGCACGAGTGACGTGCAGCGCTCACCCGATCAGCTGACGCCGAGGACGGCCTCCAACGGTCCGCGCGCGAAGTAGACGACGAATCCGGCCGCTACGACCCAGAGCAGCCAGTGCACCTGTTTAATGCGACCGCTGAACGCGTGCAGCAGCACCCAGGCGATGAAGCCCGCCCCGATGCCGTTCGCGATGGAGTAGGTGAGCGGCATCACCGTCGCCGTGAGGAAGACCGGCAGTAGCACGCGGAAGTCGGTGAAATCGATGTGCTTGATCTGCGCCATCATCAGGGCCCCCACGATCACGAGTGCCGCAGCCGCGACCTCGGTGGGAACGATCTGTGTCAGCGGCGTGAAGAACATCGCGAGCAGGAACACGACGCCCGTGATGACGTTCGCGAACCCGGTACGGGCCCCCTCGCTGATGCCGGCACCGGATTCCACGAACACGGTGTTCGACGAGGACGAGGTGTAGCCACCGGCGATCGCGCCGACGCCCTCGACGATGAGCGCGGACTTCAGGCGCGGGAAGTTGCCCTTCTCGTCTGACAGGCCTGCCTCTCGTGACAGGCCGGTCATCGTGCCCATCGCGTCGAAGAAGTTCGTGAACAGCAGGGTGAAAACCAACATGACCACCGTCACCACGCCCACACGCCCGAAGTCGAAGCTGACGGCGCCGATGAGGCTGAGATCGGGCAGGCTGAAGATCGAGGCCCCGAGTTCGGGAACGGTGAGGCTCCAGCCACCCGCGTTCGCAACCTCGCCATCGGCCCCGAAGACCGGTCCGAGATGCCAGATCGCCTCGACCACGATGGCGATGACCGTGCCGCCGATGAGACCGAAGAGGAGGCCGCCCTTGACCTTCGCTGCGACGAGAATGCCGGTCAGGATGAGGGTGACGACGAAAATGAGCGTCGGAATGGTCACGACGGAGCCGTTGACACCGAGCCCCACGGGCGGCGAGGCCTGATTGGTGGAGGTCACGAAGCCGGCGTTCACGAAACCGATGAAGGCGATGAACAGGCCGATGCCGACGGTAATCGCGAGCTTCAGTTGGACCGGGACAGCGTCGAAGATCATGCGGCGCAGCCCCGTCGCCGCGAGCAGCACGATGAGCGCGCCATTAATCATCACGATCGCCATTGCCTCGGGCCACGTCACCTGGCCGACCACCGAGAAAGCGAGGAACGCGTTGATGCCGAGTCCGGCCGCGAACCCGAACGGCAGCCGCGAGACGATTCCGAAGAGGATCGTCATGACGCCAGCGGTCAGCGCGGTGACGGCGCTCACCGCAGCAAAACCGAGCGTGTTCCCCTCGACGTCGACGCCGCTCGTCAGGATGATGGGGTTCAGGATCACGATGTAGGCCATCGTGACGAACGTCACGAGGCCCCCACGCACCTCGGTCGAGAAGTTCGACCCGCGCTCGGTGATCTGGAAGTACCGGTCGATGGCGCCGACATTGCGGCCCCCGGTGGATCGATTCGTCTGCGTCTCCTGAGCTGCCTCCGCCACCGGCCGCTTCCTTTCGCTGGATCATCTCGGAACAGATGAACGGTATCACGGAGACAGGCCGGGATCGAGAAGAGCCCGCCCGGTTTCCCGGACGGGCTCTTGAAGTCGCGAGGGCTGAGCCCCGCACGAGTGCCGGCGTCGACTTGCGCGGTGCGAGCGACGGGCCGGTATCAGTCGAAGGAGATCAGCTGACGCCCAGTAGGTCGATGACGAAGATGAGGGTCTTTCCGCCCAGCGGGTGCGCTCCCCCGCTCCCGTAGGCCTGTGCCGGGGGAACCGTCAGCTTTCGCCGGCCGCCGACCTTCATACCGGGAATGCCGACCTGCCAGCCCTGAATGAGGGAGCGCAGCGGGAAGTTGATGGATTCGCCGCGGCTCCAAGAAGAGTCGAACTCTTCTCCCGACTCGTATTCGACGCCGAGGTAGTGGACGTCGACGGTCGAGCTCGCGAGAGCCTCATCGCCGGAGCCCACCACGAGGTCTTCGATGACGAGTTCGACTGGGGCCGGCCCCTCGGGGAACTCGATCTCGGGCTTCGTGTTCGCTGTTTCGCTCATGCCCCCATCCTTGCCTGTGCGCGCCCCCGGCGCACCTCCGTTCGCTCACAGGGAACGGAGGTGCGCGCGACTCGCCAGTGGCAGCGCGCCAAGGAGCGGATTCTGCCAGTCGGCTACCCTGGAGTCGTGAGATTCGCGCATCTGATCACGGCCCCCGATTCCGCCCCCGAACTCGTCGTGGTGCGCGGTGATCACTACCTGCCGGTCGCAGCGCTCGGGTCCACCGCAGCCAACCTGCAGCAGCTCATCGAGGCGGGGCCCGAAGCCCTCGACCGACTCCGTGAGACCGCCGATGCGCAGCTGCCCGGCGCCGGCACACCGCTCGAGGGCGCGACCTTCGGTCCGGCGGTCATCGATCCCCCGATCGTTCTCGCGGTCGGCCTGAACTACGACGAGCACGCGAGTGAGCTGAATCTCGACAACGACTCCGGCCCGGTGCTCTTTTCGCTCTTCCCGAATTCTCTCAACGCCCACGGGGCGGAGGTGCCGATCCCGCTGCATCTGAGCGAAGAGGTCGACTACGAGGGCGAACTCGGCGTGGTGATCGGACGCGCCGCGAAGGATGTGTCTGCTGAGACAGCGCTCGACTACGTCTTCGGCTACACAGTAATCAACGACATCACCGCTCGCAATATCCAGTTCCTCGAACCGCAATGGTCCAGGTGCAAGTCGTTCGACGGTTTCACTCCGATCGGGCCGGTCGTCGTCACGGCAGACCAGATCCCTGACCCTCAAGCGCTGCACCTCACGACAGACGTTGATGGTCTCCGCGTGCAGGACTCGACGACCGGCTACATGATCCGCGACGTCGCCCAGCTCATCGCCTCCATCTCCCAGTCGCTCACACTCCTGCCGGGCACGGTGATCTCCACGGGTTCGCCCGGCGGTGCGGGGCGGTCCCGAAAGCCACCCCTGTACCTGCGCCCGGGCACCGACGTCACCGTGACGATCGAAGGCATCGGTTCGTTGCGTTCCCACTGCGTGTAGCGGCAGAGCGTCATACGCCCGCTCACTCGGGTTCGCGCCGAAGCACCTCGATCGACGCCGTAAGCGTTTCGGTCTGACTCGCCGGGTCATCGTCGAGCCCGGGGCGCCCGGCATGCGTAACGCGCATCCGCCAACCATCGACGCGGTGGAAGCGCAGCTGCCGCGCGGTGATGAGCCAGATCGCGCCGATCGCGAAAGCGACGAGTGCCGCCAGGCCGCTGATGACGAGCGTGGAGCGGGCACCGAGCGCGTCTGCGGCCGCGCCGATGAGCGGCGCACCGATCGGCGTACCGCCCATGAGAATGGCCATGTACAGAGCGAGGACCCGGCCACGAACCGCCGGGTCAGACGTCGTCTGCACGAAGCCATTCGCGGTGGTGAGCATGGTCGAGACGGCGAAACCGAAGAACACGAGCATCGCGCCAAACGTCCAGAACGTCGGCATCACCGCGGCGACGAGGCTCACCGCGCCGAGCCCGCCGACGGAGAGGATCACGACGCGCATGCGGGCGACCGGACGGCGAGCCGAAAGGAGCGCGCCGGCGAGGGATCCGATCGCGAGCACCGAGGAGAGCAGACCGTATTCTCCCGCACCGCGCCCGAACTCCACGGCCATCGTCGTCGAGATGACGGGGAAGTTCATACTGAACGCTCCGACGATGAAGATCATGATGAAGGTGACGAGCAGGTCGTGCCGTCGACTGACGTAGCGGAACCCGGCGGAAAGTTGCCGCAGCTGCGACTCCCGCGGCGCCTCGGACACGGGGTCGGGGATGCGGCGTCGGGTACGGATGAGCAGGAGTGCGACAAGGACCGCAAGGAACGAGAGCGCGTTGATCACGAACACCCACCCCGACCCGACCGCGGCGATGAGGACGCCGGCGACGGCCGGACCGATCAATCGTGCCGAGTTGAATGACGCGGAATTCAGCGCGACGGCGTTCGACAGCTCGGTGGATGGCACGAGGTCCGAGACGAACGCCTGCCGGGTGGTCACGTCGAACGCATTCACGATACCGAGTGAGAGTGCGAAGGCGTAGAGGTGCCAGAGCTCGGCGACGCCCGTGAGCAGCAGCGCCCCGAGGCCCGCCGCGAGCAGCATGAGCAGTGTCTGCGTGACGAGCAGCACCTTCCGTCGATCGAAACGATCGGCGACCGCCCCACTGAAGGGTACGAGGAGGAGCTGTGGTCCGAACTGCAGCGCCATCGTGATGCCGACGGCGGCCGCGTTCGTGTCGGTCAGTTCGGTGAGCACGACCCAGTTTTGCGTCGTGGACTGCATCCACGCCCCGATGTTGGAGATGAGCGCGCCGATGAACCACACGCGATAGTTCCGCCCCGACAGTGATCGGAACATCTTCGACACGCTACGGCACCTCCTCAGGGTTCCCCCTACCTTGCCACGTCGGGCTGGGCTGCGGAGTCAACCGGGCGTGAGCACTCTTTCGCTGACTCTACCGCCGCCCGGTAATGACGTCCGCCAGGTGCGCGATAGGCGAGGTCGTTCGCCTGCCCTCGCGCTCCGCCCGGTCGGCCATCCCGTACGCGGTGTAGAGCGCGCGGGTGGCCACCCATCTGAGCGGTTCCGGCTCCCATTTGCGCACGCGATGGTTCACCCACGGCAGTGTGACGAGTTCTGAGTCGTTGCCAAGGATGAGATCGGTGAGGGTGCGGCCCGCGAGGTTCGTGGAGGTCACCCCGGTTCCGACGTACCCGCCACCCCAGGCGATACCCGTCTGCGGGTCGAGGCCGACGGTGGCAGCCCAGTCGCGCGGCACGCCGAGCACGCCCGACCAGACATGGTCGATGCGCGCACCCGAGGTTGCAGGGAAGAACCGGTGCAGGATCTCGCTGAGCGTCTTCACGGTCGCGGGTGGGGTCCGCCCGTCGACATCGGTTCGTGAGCCGTACCGGTAGGGAATGCCGCGGCCACCGATCGCGATCCGGTCGTCCGCGGTGCGCTGCGCGTACATGTAGATGTGCGCAAAGTCGCCGAGCACCTCGCCCTTGCTCCAACCGAGCTCTTCCCACACCGCTGACGACAGCGGCTCCGTGGCGATGAGCGAGGAGTTCATCGGCAGCCACAGTCTGCGCAGGCCCTTCAACCCGGCGGTGAACCCCTCGGTCGCACGCACGACGGTGCCCGCGGTGACTCGCCCATGCGTCGTCCGCAGTTGGTGCGGCGTGATCTCGAGCGCTCGGGTGCGCTCGTAGATCAGGACGCCGAGGCGCTCGACCGCGTCTGCGAGTCCGGCCGCAAGCTTTGCGGGTTGAATGCGGGCGCAGTGCGGGTGCCACACTGCCGCGCGCGAGTTCGTCACGTTGATCTTCGCCGTCGCTTCGGGCGCTTCGAGGAGTTCGAGGTCCGTGTATTTCCACTGCTGCTCTGCGGCCGCGAATGCGCGCAGACGCGCCTCCTGTGCGGGAGCGGTTGCGACGTTGAACTCGCCGCCCCGAACGATGTCCGCCTCGATTCCCTCGGCAGTGGCGACACGGATCACCTCGTCCACCGTTTCGTTCATTGCGCGCTGGAATCGCTCCGCGGCGTCGCGGCCGTGCGATGCCACGTACTGCTCTCGGCCGCCGGTGATCGCCGAGGTGAGCCAGCCGCCGTTCCTGCCCGAGGCGCCGTATCCCGCGCGGCGCTGTTCGAGCACCGCGACGCGCAGGTCGGGCTGGGCGCGCTTGAGGTAGTAGGCCGTCCAGAGGCCCGTGTACCCCGCACCGACGATCGCGACGTCGACGTCGGTGTCGCCTGGCAGCGAGGGGCGCGGCGTGGGTGCGTCAATCTGCTCCCACCAGTGCGATACGTGGCCATTGATCATCGGATGCTCCTTTGCCCCATACAGTGGTGCGCACTCAACGTTGCTCGAGAATGGGTGCGGTGCCCGGCTCCGCGTTGAAGACGACCGCGCGTGAGGGATCCCAGCTCGCCCGAATCGACGCGCCGACGTCAGGCAGCGGGTGCTCCGCACCGACTCGGGAGATGAGCCGGCCAGCGTGCGTCGAAACCTCCACCCGTCGCTGAGAACCGAGATAGGTGATGTCTTCGATGCGCCCATCGACCGAGCATGAGCTTTCGCGTGCACTCGCGGGTGTGAGCATCACGTGTTCGGGTCGTACGATCGCCAGCGCGGGCCCCTCAGGTTCCGCGGTCGCAATGCGTACGGAGCCGTCACCGACGAAGTTCCCCTCCCGAATCTCCCCCTGCAGTGCGTTGGACTCACCGATGAAGCGGGCGACGAACAGCGACGCCGGCTGCTCGTACAGCTCTTCGGGGGTTCCGACCTGTTCGATCCCCCCACCGTTGAACACCGCGATCCGGTCGGAGAGCGTCAAAGCCTCCTCCTGGTCGTGGGTAACGAACAAGACAGTGATGCCGAGGTCGCGGTGCAGACGGCGTAGCTCCCCCTGCAGACGTTCGCGGAGCGCGCGGTCGAGCGCCCCGAACGGTTCGTCCATGAGGAGCAGCCGCGGCTCGAAGACGAGCGCGCGGGCGAGCGCGACCCGCTGCTGCTCACCGCCGCTCAGCTGATTCGGTCTCGCGTCCGCCAGCATCTCGAGCTCAACCAATTCGAGTGCCTGCGTCGCGCGGCGCTGCCGTTCCCGTTTCTCGACTCGTCGCCGCCGCAACGGGTATTCCACGTTCTGCCGGGCGGTCAGGTGTGGGAAGAGCGAGTAGTTCTGGAACACCACACCAAGGTCGCGTCGGTGGGGAGGGGTCGAGGTGACGTCGTACCCGTCAATGTGGACGAGGCCGCTGCTCGGCTCGGTGAACCCCGCGATCATGGCGAGCGTCGTGCTCTTGCCCGACCCGCTCGGGCCGAGCAGGGTGATGAACTCACCAGCAGCCACCTGCAGGATGACGTCGGAAACGGCGACGGTTTCGCCATAGTGTTTGGTGAGTCCGTCGATCCGCAACTCGGCGCCGGGGGACGATCTCTGGGTCATGCGGCGCCTTCCTCTTCGTTTCGCCGCAGATTACCGGAGTTCGGCTCTCGCCGGTAGGGAACGCAGCCGTCGATGTGCATCCCGTTAGAACTTGCCGCCCATGTCGAGGAGACGGCGGATGCGATCCGGAATCGGCGGGTGGCTGGCAAAGAGGCGCTGCATGATGCCCGGTTTCAGCGGGTCGGCGATCCACAGGTGGGCCATACTCGACTGCTGTTTCTGCAGGGGGCGGCCGTACGCGGAGAGTTTGTGCAGTGCGCTGGCGAGAGCCTCGGGGTGGCGCGTGGTGAGCGCGCCCGTCGCGTCTGCGAGGTATTCGCGCTGACGCGACACGGCGAGCTGCACGACCGTCGCGATGACCGGGGCGATGAGCATCGCGACGAGTCCGAATATCAACACGACGGGGTTGCTGTTGTTCCTGCCGAAAAACGCGAGCCGCACGAGCACGTCGGAGATTATCCCGACCGCGACGACCAGCCCGTACACGATCATGGAGACGCGAATGTCGTAGTTGCGCACGTGACCGAGTTCGTGTGCCATGACACCCTCGAGCTCCGGGTCGGTCATGATGTCAAGCAGGCCCGTGGTGGCGGCGACCTTCGCGTGGGCTGGATCCCTTCCCGTAGCGAATGCGTTCGGTGCCGGGTCGTGAATGATGTAGACCTCGGGCATCGGCGTGCCCGTCGTGATCGCAAGGTTTTCGACGATGCGATACAGGCGCGGATGTTCGGCCTCGGTGATTTGCCGCGCACCGCTCATGGCGATCGCCTGACGGCCCGCGCTGAAGTATTGGAAGACCGCATAGCCGATCGCGAACGCGACAACCGCGATGACGATGCCGATGGAGTCGTAGATCGTGGCGGCTAACCAGCCGAGACCACCGACGATCCCGATGAACAGGAGGATGATGAGAACGCTGTTGACCTTGTTCCGGCGAATCGCGCTGTACACGGCCCTCCTAGAACTGGATGCGCGGCGGCTCGGAGATGGCCGCAACGTCTTCGACATCGAAGAAATCGCGCGCCGTGAAGCCCATTCCGCGGGCGAAGAGCGAGTTCGGGAAGAGCTGAATCTTGGTGTTGTATTCCCTCACCCCACCGTTGTAGAAGCGGCGCGAGGCCTGGATCTTGTTCTCGGTGTCCACGAGTTCACTCTGCAGCTGCAGAAAGTTCTGGCTGGCTTGGAGTTGCGGGTAGGCCTCGGCCACCGCGAAGATGCTCTTCAGCGCCTCCTGCATGTGGTTTTCAGCCCGCGAGGCTTCGGCGGGGCCGTCAGCTGAAATGGTCTCCGCGCGCGCCTTCGTGACGTTCTCGAAGACGCCCTCCTCGTGCGCGGCGTACCCCTTCACGGTCTCGACAAGACTCGGGATCAGATCGGCACGGCGCTTGAGCTGCACGGTGATGTCGCTCCACGCCTCATCGACCCGGACTCGCAACGTGACGAGTGAGTTGTAGGTGATCCACACGTAGCCGATCAGTACGACAAGAACAGCGGCCACGATGATCGCGGCGATCAATCCACCAGACATGCGTGTATCTTATCGAGGCTGCCCAGGAATCCCCTGAGGGGTGCGATCGGGCTGGGT
Source organism: Leucobacter sp. (assembly GCA_041655455.1). Taxonomy (GTDB): domain Bacteria; phylum Actinomycetota; class Actinomycetes; order Actinomycetales; family Microbacteriaceae; genus Leucobacter. The sequence continues at coordinate 51,138 of JBBAFK010000012.1, forward strand.
TCGAGACACCTCGGATCAACGGTGTGGTCCCCCCACTGGGATTCGAACCCAGACTGGATCGATCCCCCGAAACGCAACTTCCGCGTGTTTCCGCGGAATCGGGGAACGTCGGCCTAAATCGGGATGAATCTATCGGGAACTGGCTCTGATCTGGGCTTTACACTCCACAATCTCGGGATTCATCGGGCCGGATCGGGATGGGTCGATTTGCCATGCTGTCTGAATGCTGTCTGTCACGCCGCCTCCCCGAAACGCTTCCGAGCCGCCTTCGCAAGCGTTTCCGACCGATGCGCAGACACCGCATCGATCACCTCATCGAGACGGTCCGGCCACAGGTGCGCGTACGTGCGCAACGTCTCCTGAGCAGTCTTATGGCCGAGCATCGTCTGCACCACCAGAGGGTCCGCACCAGCCGCGATCGCCGCCGACGCAGCCGTATGCCGCAGCTTGTGCGGCGTAAGCTCACGCCCGTCATTGAGCTTCGCAATCTCGAGTGCTGGCACCCACACACGGCCGCGCCAGTTCCGCTGATCAACCGCACCGCCGCCGCGCTTCATCCGAAACAGCCACTCCCCCGCCTCACGATCTTTCATGAGCGGCCGAAGCTCATCGATCACGAAGTCATGCAGCGGGATCGAGCGGGTTTCCCACGTCTTCGGCGGACCAACAACACGAGCGCCAGACCGGCTCGTGGTCCACGTGCGCAAAATGTCAGCGCGACGAGCCTGTACACGGACGTCACCGACCTGCAGGGCCGTCGCCTCGCCGATACGGGGACCTGCCGAGGCGAGGAGGTAGATGAGGGCGCGCTCACGCTGCTCCCCCGACACTTTCATGCACGCTGCGGCGAGCCGGTCCACCTCTTCATAGGTGAGGATCGCGAGCTCGCTACCGCGTTCGATGCGGGGAAGCTCGACGCGGAGCATCGGATCACGAGTCAGCCACCCCTCGTCGCGTGCATAACCGAGCACACTGCCGAACGTGCGCGCGACGACATCGTTGAGTCGCGACGGTGACAACCCCTCGACGGTGCGCCCTTTCGCCCTGCCGACATAGTTGCGTGGCGCAGTCCCCGCAGTGAGCGCGTCGACCCACTCCTCGATCCCCTGCCTCGTGATCTTCGAGATAGGGACATCTCCCCACTTGGGGAGGATGTGCACCTCAAGATCGGTGCGGTAGGCGGCAATGGAAACATCTTTCGGGCGCCGCTTCGACGCAAGCCATGTTGCCGCGAGCTTACGGAACGGCTGCTCCGTGAGCTCAGGTGGAGCGTACCGGCCGGAGCGAAGGTTGTCCTCGAGCTCGGTGAGGTACTGTTCCGCATCAGCTTTCGCTTCGAAGAGACGGCCGCGCTCACGCCCGTCGGGCTCGTACCAGCCTGCACGCCAGCGTTTACCTTTCCCGAACCGCGCGGTCCGGAAATGTGCAGGCAGGTTGCGGATAGCGCGGAGTTCAGCCGCGGTGGGCGAAATCCTCACTTTGCTGCCGTCGGGCATGAGCGCGTGCGCGTCCTTGACCCAGAGGTCGGTGATCCAGGCCCTGGCCATTATTCAGCCCTCGGTTGGGGTTGCTCGACTATCGTGTTCATTGGTTCACCTTTCTGGTGGATCACTCTTGCCCTCGTGGCACGCATTCTGTTTGGCGACGGAGCGTGCTGCGGGGGCTTTCTCTGTTTTCTAGGCGGTAAGGCGCGCGGCCCACTGACCGGCACCGTGCCGGGGTTTGAGATACACGTCGTCACCGATCCTTGCGAGGATCCGCTGATACGCCTCGACGCACCGGGTGACGACGCCGAGGTCGTGCGCCATCGACGGGATGTGCCCTTCGCGGAGCTGCTCGACTTCTCGGTACTGCTCGATGTTGATGAGCTCGAGCGCGGCCCACTCGTCGGCTCGACGCTCCATCTTCGCGTTCGACGGGCCGAACATGCTTGGCTCATCCTCGAACACCGCATGTGCGACCTCGTGCGCGAGCACAAACCGCTCCAGCCGCTCCGCCATCCCCTCACGAAGCCGAATCCGCTTCAAATCGTCACGGTACTCACCATCGCGACGCTTTAGCGGCGCCCACTCGATCCTCACACCGAGCGCATCTGCGTAATCAAAAAACGGCTGCATGATTGCCTCAGAGGTACGGACCCCAGGCGTCGAGTTGCTGCTCAAGCCTCTTATACGCGAGATCGAATTCCAGGTCTTCGGACGTGCACTGTGGGCCATATGGAGCGCCACCGCAGATTGTGGCGAGGTCTATCGAGTGGACCTGATCGAGGTACCTCGTCGTGTCCTCAACTAGATCCGTCATTGAAGCTGGCACCGGAAGCGACGAAAGTTCAGCGGCCGCTGTCCCTGCATCGGCTGCGGCAGCAGTGAGTACCCTCATGCAGTCTTCGGCGGCGGCGATCTCAGTAGTCGAGGCGTCCGAGAGTGCCGCGTAGCCTTGTGCGGCCCTGCAATCGGCCTTCGAGCCAATCGCCCCTCTCAAGCTCGACTCGTGCTTGGCGATGACGGAGGCCAACTGCTCCGGTGTCGCCTCCGCTGGGATCTCCTCGTCCACAGCACCGGCCTGGGTCTGCGCCTGGCCCGAGCAGCCTGTAAGAGCTGTGACTAACAGAATGCCGGCACCAATGCCGAGAAATTTCTTCACGCTATCTCGCTTTCCGTCAGGCGTCGTAGTCGCCGTCTTCACCGCGATCATCCGAGTAGTCGGAGGCTGCGGCCTGCTGGTCATCGAGTTCCGCCCGGGGGAACTCGATGTGATGCACGGTGGCGCCACGCTCGCCGGCACTGGGGGCCGGGTCGCCTTCTTCCCAAAGAATCCCATGCCCATACCGCCGCAACGCCTCTTGGGATGCGCGATCGACGATAGGCCCCGGATCTATACCGAGCGCATCACAGATATTGAAGAGGTCTTCAACATCCACTACGCGTTGCCCCTTCAGAGTCTTGTGCAGCGTGGAGGCTGGGAGGTTGGAATGTCGAGCAAAGCTCTGCACGTTGTAGCCCTGTCGAGCAAGCTCTGCGCGTAGCTCCGCCGAGACCGCCAGGCTCATTGGCCCGATCCGACGTGCGTTTGATCCACGTTTCTCCATGTGGGAAAGATTACTCACTATCGAAATAAAAAGCGACCCACCTTGCAAACTTTCCATGTGTGTGGTTATCTCTCCACATGGAAAGTTTCAGGCTCACTCAGCACAACTCCGCTGTTGTCGGAGAGATCCGTGCAGCAATGGCGCGAAAAGGCGTCAAGCCGCTCGAAGTCTCCTCCGGGATCGGACTCAACCGCTCAGGGATGTACCGCCGACTCAATTGCGAGACGCCCTTCACGCTCGACGAGCTCCTAGCGATCGCCGCTTTCCTCGGAGTCTCGGCTAGTTCGTTCTTCCCACAAGAGGTGACAGCACAGTGAGCAAGTTTCAGACGATGCCTCGACTCTCCGCAGAGGACTACCGACTGCTCGAGGCTTCGATCCTCACAGACGGAATTGTCACGCCGATCATCGTGGATGAGGACGGCGCAATCATCGATGGCCATCACCGGCATGAAATCGCGAAGAAGCACGGGCTGTTCGAACCAGTGGAGCTTCGGGAAGGTCTGTCGGAGTCGGAGAAGACGGCCCTGTCGATCAGCCTGAACGTCGCTCGCCGGCATCTGTCGCGCGAGGAGCGTCGCCGGATTATCGAGGCGTCGCTCAAGGCACAGCCGGAGGCCACTGATCGGGAGCACGCACGACGCACTGGGGCCAGCCCGACGACCGTAGGAGCCGTACGCGCTGAACTTGAAGACTCGGGAGAAGTGTCCAAGTTGGACACTCGGAGAGACCCGCGCGGATATGAGCAGCCCGCGGCTCGACCCACCCCCGTCGCAATCGAGGTGGAAGGCGTGAAGGTTGCCGAGAGCCGCCACATCACCCCAGAACCCTCGCAAGTGCAGCCCGACCCCGACTGGGACCGTGTGAACGCCGAGCAGGAGGCCAATGGGCTCGTAGATGCCCTGCTCACGTTCGAGGCATACCAGTACGGAAACCGTCGCCGGATCCTCATCGACGACGTATGGCCGCTCGGGAAGGACGCCGTCCCCATCCCGCTCCAAAACCTCTTTACCCCCGAGAAGCTCCGCACCGCTGCGGAAGGCCTCAATCAACTCGCCACCGACTTGGAGAACCATCATGACCAGCACTGAAACAATCCGCACAATCTACCGAGAGACGGTCGCCGCCCATGGTGATCACGGCATCAAGCGCGAAACGGCGATCGGTGAAGCCGCTGAGGTGCTGCTCGAGATGCATCAGTATGGCGAACTCATCGTCGACGTGAAACGTGCGATTCGCGCCGAGCTGATGAAAGCCGACGAGCGGGACGGGAAGTCGGCCGACGCGTTCCTGCGGCGCATGGCGGTCGACGGTCTCCCTCTGATCGACGACGACCTTGACGTTGTCGTCACCCTCGGTGGTGGGCTGCGGAAGCCCTGGAGGCGCGTCACGTCGAGGGATGTCCGGGAGATGATGCGGGTCCGGATGGAGAACTACAGGTCGGTGAAGGCCTCCTACAAGGAGTTTGAGGCGAACGCCTCGGCTCTTCTGCAGGTGCTTGCGAGTCATCGGACGGTTGAGGCTGCGCATGCGGCTGGCGCCTTCGTGCCTGAGGCGGTGGGGTCATGACCATACCTAAGAAAGCTTCATCTCTGAAGCTCGTCCAGGCGCGCGTCAAAGCGCTACTCCTCACCGCCAGACTCGACATTGCCCGCAGGGAAATCCAGCTCGCGCAGCACACGCTCGGCAGTGTGCTCCTCGAGCAAGGCGAGGACAACCTTGATGAATGCGTCGGCATTGCGGGTGCTTATGGACAGCGCAGTGAGCACGGCGTGCCTAATGCGCGGCGGGACACTGTCGTCGTTGATGAGGCGACCAGCTTCGCCAACTTCCGTCGGGACATTCTGGAGCAACTTGAGCCCCTCAATGACCTTGTTGATGTTCTCGTCGTACACGGCTCTTCTCCTGTTCGTAGCGGGCTCAGTGCGGACACACTGAGTTCTCCCGCGATGACCGTACAGGAGAACGTCACCGGGGCAGCTCCTGCCGGTGACACGGTGGAGGCGTGCGGTTGCGCCGCCTCCACCAAATCTTCACCACACGGAAAGGAGGACGTGTCATGACTGCCGAGATCGTGCAGCTCGTCACCGCCGACACCACGCCCACACCAGCACCCGTCCTCGAGTCGCTCCCCCTCGCCTCTGCACCAGACGTGATGTCCCCAGAGACACTCTCCCGAGTTCTCGACGGCGTAGCCGTCGCAACGCTCGCCGAATGGCGAACCGGGAAGAACCGCGAAACCCGTCGCGGGCCCGCATTCCAGAAGATCGGCGGCTCAGTCCGCTACCTCAAGACCGACGTCGTCGCCTGGCTCGAATCGCACCGAGTCGCCACCTCCGAGCAGGACTAGCACTGCTCGTTTCTCCACCCTCGCAAACAGCGTTACGGGCGAGGGCTGGCTACGCCTTACCCAACTTCCGGAAGGAACCCCTCGAAATGTCCCCCTTACTCGTGGCCTGCAGCATCGCAGCCCTCACCCTCTCAAGCGTCGCAATCGCGCTCCTGATTCGCAAAGAAACCCGGGAGCTACGGAGGATGCGCGCCCTCACTGAAGCCATAGATCTCGCAACCGATGCCCTCAACGCCGAACTCGACAAGACGCCCGGGCAGGGTCGCATCATCCGTGCGGGTGAGGTCGACCCGAACTCGCCACTCGGCCGGGAACTCATCAAAGCGTTCGGACTCAACGAACCGTGCGACTGCCCGAACTGTGAGGAAGAGCGCCGCATCAAGCACGCCAACCGTCAGCAGGAGGAGAAGTGAACCAGCATGAGCACCCTGATCTGGCGTCTCCTCTCCGCACTCGCGGCGCTCACGGCCTGCGCGGCGGTTACGGGGCTGCTCTGGACGCTACCTACCGGCTGGATCGCCGCCGGAACCCTGGTCGTCGTGGCCGTCGCGGCCTGCCTCGTCATAGCTGGCTACGCCGACTCACGACACGGCTCCGAGGAGTAGACCGGTGAGTTATTTGCCGCGGGTGGCGTTCACGGTTGCGGGCGAGCCTATCCCGAAGGGGCGGCCGCGTGCCAAGGCGGGCCAGCGTGCGTTCACGCCGAAGCGCACCGTTGATGCCGAGAAGCGGGTCGCTGCGGCGTTCCGGGCGATGTACCCGGAGTTTAAGCCGATGACGGGCCGGCTGTTGCTCGTCGCCACGTTTTACCGGTCCACTCGCCATCGGGTGGATGCGGACAACCTCGTGAAGCTCTGCACGGACGCGCTCAATGGTGTCGCGTACGTGGATGACGAGCAGATCGAGGAGCTGCATGCCAAGCGCGTCTATGGCGCGGGTGTGGACGCTCGGACGGTCATCCGGCTTTCCGAGCAGACAAAGGAGGAATGAGGGAAATGGTTTTGAAGTACACGGCTAAGCGGCCAGATGAGGAGTTGGACGGGCTGCAGGCGCTCGAGGATCACTTCACCGAGGGGAACCCGGACGACGTGGTGATCGTCGGTGTTGTGAGCCGTCATGCGATCGCGAAGACCGACCCGTCGGATCAGTGGCAGGCGACGGTCCGGTTCAAGCATGTCGAAGAGGTGACGGGTGCGGACGCGCAGACGGTGCGCACGCTGCTCTCTGAACGGTATGCGAGGCGGACGGGGAACACTCCCCTCCCGCTCGAGGATGCGTCCAGCGAGGAGGCGCAGGTGCTCGAGTTCCCGAACGGTGGTGGCGAGTGATGTTCGCGGAAACGTACTTCCCGCCTGCGCTGCAAGACCTCCAGGAGAGGGCGGGTGCGTCGGATGAGGATCGTGAGGCGTGGCTTGCGGAGCGTCGGCAGGGTGTGACCGCGACAGAGCTCGCGAAGATCATGACTGCTGGGAGTCGTGAGCAAGCGATCCGTGACCTGGTGAAGCAGAAACGCGAAGTGGACTCGTTCACGGGGAATGCGTACACCGAGTGGGGCAAGCACCGGGAGCCGATTATCGCGGCGGATCTTGCGGGGTTCGGTGTGATTCCGGAGTCGCGAGTCTTCCATTCGGCGTCGAACCCTCGGTTCTTAGCGTCGCCTGACGGCTTGTCGGTGGATTTTGACGGTCAGCTGGTGCTCGACGAGATCAAGACGTCAGGGAAGGCCATCCCCAAAGGGTCTGCAGCGTTGGCGGAGAAGGGGTACGAGTGGCAGATGCAGTGGTGCTGCCACGTCACCGGGGCGATCGGGTCGTGGCTAAATGTTGAGCTGCGGTACGGGCATCCCGCAGAAGGTGAGTTCGAGGCGGGTCCGCGGTCGCGAGAGTGGTTCCCGCGCGACGATGGCATGATCGCGCAACTGATCGAGGTTGCTGAGCAGGTGCTCGCCTTGATGGATGCCGACGAGACGCCGGTGATCAACGAAGTGGTGGACACGCACGCAGTGAACTACCTCCGCGCGATCGACGAGGAAAAGAAATGGGCGGCACTCAAAAAGCAGGAGTACGCCTCCCTCGTCGAGTTGGGGATCTCGCAGGAGTCACCGCTCGCACGGGTGACGATCACGCCGGCGATACCGGCTGAGGAGATCGCCGAGGAGGTCGTCGACCTCGACGCGGCGGAGGCCGAGTATCCAAAGGAATCTGCGCAGCTGAAGCGTGCGATCGCGCGGGTGGAAAAGCTGCAGGCCGCATGGGACGAGCTTGCGAACAAGCATACGAAGACCGTGACCACGGTCCGGAAGGGGAAAGCGGCACGCGCGACCGTGACTGCTGGGAAAGGAACGAAGCAATGAGCGCCGAATTGATGGAGAAGCTCCCGCAGGACGCCAACATCAAAGCTTGGTCGCCCTCGCAGTACGCCCTCATGCAGCAGCTGGGGCTTGTGGATCGCAGTAACTGGAAGGGGAAGCAGCCGGACGCGCCGCTTGGTGTGATCGAGGCGTTCCTGATGCAGTGCCAGCGCACACAGCTCGACCCTGCGGCACGGCAAATCTATGCCGCGGAGATGGGCGGCAAGTGGACTGTCCTCATCTCGATCGACGGTTTCCGTCTCATTGCCGATCGGACCGGCCTCTACCGCGGCAAGAAGCCTACGGAGTGGTGTGGGGAAGATGGTGTCTGGCGTGACGTGTGGCTGTCCCCGGAGCCGCCGGCTGCGGCACGGATCTCGGTGATGCGTGAAGGGTTCACGGAGCCACTCGTTGCTGTCGCCACCTATTCGGGGTACTGCCCGCGCGACCGTAAAACCGGCGATCTGAAGCCTTCCGGGCAGTGGGTGAACAACCCATCGAATCAGCTTGCGAAGTGTGCAGAGATGCTTGCCCTGCGGCAGGCGTTCCCGAACGAGCTCTCTGGCCTGTACGGCACTGAGGAGATGCAGCAGGCGGGGACAGCGAAGCCGCCCCAGCGCTCGCCGCAGCCTGCACCTGCGCCCGTGGAGGAGCCTGTGGCTGAGGAGGCACCGATCGAGGTTGAGGTGGTCGAGGAGTTCGACGCCGAGACCTGGGCGGCACGGGTGGCTGAATCTGCCGACGTCGACGCACTGCGCAAGGTGTGGGACGACGCATCAGCGGAGGGTGTGCTGTCGTCTCCCATGGATGCGACGGGCACGCCTCTCGGCGCGATGATCCAGCGCTGGAAGTCCCGACTGCAGGAGTCAGCGTGACAACCCGACACACGCCGGCTGATGTTGAGGGGTGGGTGGCTCAGATGCGGCAGGAAATCAGCATCGAGCCGCCCGCCCCGGGCGAGATCCGTACGCCGGATCAGATCATGCACCAGCTCGAACTCGTCGACTCTGTCGCAGGAAAGGCGCTTTGGATCGTGAAGGAGGCCGACAAGGTCCGCGGCGAAGCGTCAGAGCGGCTACTCCGGGCACGTGCTGCAGCTCAAGGCGAAGCGGAAGGGAAGACCGCGGCAGATAGAGCGGCTGCCGTGGATCTCACAACGGCCGACGAACGGGCGATGGAGTCGGCGGCGCAGATCGCCTACCGGTACGCGAAGGGACTCGCGGATCTCGTTGATTCACGCAAGAGCAGCCTGCAGACCCAGTCGAAGCTCGTGCTCGCCACCTACCAGCTCGCATCGAACCCGAGGAGGCCGTGATGTTGAAAGAAATTCATGTCGGCGACGTCGTCCGAGTCGATGGTGAACCGCAGCCCTGGCGGGTGGAAGCGCGAACCCGTAAGGGGATGCTGACGCTCGAGGCGCTGCATGCGGTGAACCGGATGACGTGGTCGGGAGTGCACGAGTTCCGAGTGGTGAAAGGTGGCGTGTTCTGATGGCGGCGCCTTCGACGACCATGAGGTCGGAAATGTATGAACGGGACCACCGTCAGTGCGCGATGTGTGGCAGTCGGGACACTCTCTCGCATCAGCATCGCCGAGCAGTTGGCATGGGTGGCTCGAAGCTGCGCCCGTCGATTACGGACAGCCTCACTCTTTGCATCGACTGCAACGGACGGTGCGAACGCGATCTGCAGATTAAGGCACTCGCTTATGGGGTGAAGGTGCGTCGGTGGGTGAAGGATCCGTCGGCTGTGCCGGTGCTTTACCCGTTCATTTGGGGCTGGGCTCGGCTCACTGAGGACGGGCGCGCGGAGCCGATCACCCCTGAGGAGGCGGCGGTGATGATGCGTGACGTGTACGGGACTCAGTGGGAAGAATGGCGGGCCGAGATTGGTCTGCCGGTAGCTGAATGGAGTGAGATTGATGGCTGAAGGTTTCGCAGCGATCCCGACGTGGATGTTCCGCGAACACGAGCGCGTCTCCCTATACGCAGTGATGGTATTCGGTGCACTGGCGACAAGAGCTGGACTACGAGGGAATTACCCCAGCCAGCACACCCTTGCTGCCGAGGCGCGCTGTTCGGAGCGTAAAGTACGCGACGCGCTCTCAGAACTCGAGTCCCTCGGGGTAGTCGAGCGGGTGAAGCGGGGGTCGAAGGCTGGCGGTCGACTGCCTGACGGATACCGCCTCATGGACCGCCCGCTGGATGCGCAGGAGTTTCCGGCAGCAGGTGCCGGAAAGGGTGAGGGGTTACCGGCACCAGGTTCCGAGGTTACCGGCACAGACGAGCAATCGCTCCTTCTTATAGAGGTAGATAGTTCTGAGGTAGATAAGTGCGCATCTGCGCATGCGCATCGTGCGCAAGCGTTCGATCAATGGTGGGCAATCTACCCTCTCAAGAAGGACAAGGGCCGAGCTCGCACCGCATACAAGACCGCGCTCAAGAAGACCACACACGAGATACTCGTCGCCGCGGCGCAGTCGTATCGAGACGACCCGAATCGTGTGCAGCAGTTCACGAAATACCCGGCGTCATGGTTAAACGCTGAAGCGTGGGATAACGGACCGCTCCCCCAACGCTCCGGATCAGGTGGGCTCACTGCGGCCGAGCAGATGGCGTCCCAGTTCTTCCCGCAAGGCGGGGGTGACCGTCATGAACTCTCGGCCTGAACGCATGACGTTCGCGCAGCGCGCCGCACTGGGTGCTACTGCAGGCGATCGGGACCGCGCCGCATACGAACTCGCCCCATACCGTTCCGAGGCCGCAGATGACCGTCCGCGACTTCGCACGGAAGAGGAAATGATGGCGCTGCTGACGCTCGCCGCGGCGCATGACGGTCAACGTCGAGGCGCGTTCGAAGCGAAAGCGATGCTCGAAGTCCTCCGTGAGTATGCGATCGAAGACGTGAGGGCGGCGATCCTCGCTCACGTGAAACGGTCCCGCTTTCCCGTCAGAACAGCTGACATCGTCGAGTTGATCGAGGAAGAGGACCTGAGCTGATGGACCTCCAATACGATCCGATGACCGAGCAATACCTGCTCGGCACGATCTTCGCCGACCCCTCCCGAGTTTGGGAGGTCCGACAGATTGTGCGCGTCACAGACTTCGCCGTACCGAGAAACATGGCCTTGTTCGAGGCGGTGTGCGCGGTCGCCGATACCGGCAGGGACCCTTCCCCGGTGTCAGTGAACGACTACCTGGTGCAGGTCGGCCGCACACACGAAGTCGACGCGACGTATCCGCACGAGATCCACGGTCTCGGAGTTGCCGGATATCAAGCGATGCAATTCGCTGAGATCGTCCGCCGGCATGGTGAACGTCGGAAACTCGCTGAGGCGGCGGAAGCAATCCGCGGCATCGCCGCATCCGGTGGTGACGCTGAGGGCGACATCATTGAGAAAGCGTCCGGCATCATCTCGGAGCTACGTGGCGGCACCCTCAGGCAGTCCCGCCCTATCGGGCAGGTCGGTCGTGAAGTGATCGCGGAGATGCGCGCCCAGGTTCCGCACACACCGACTCCGTGGCCGTCTTTGAACGCGATGATCGGCGGCGTAAAACCTGGCTCGATGTACACGGTCGCGGGAGCGTCTGGTGGCGGTAAGTCGATCTTCGGGCTGCAGCTGGCTTTGCATGTCGCGGAGCTCGGCGGCCGCGTCGGCTACGTGTCGCTGGAGATGACAGAGAAGGACTTGTGGAAGCGTCTCGCGGCGATGATGCAGGGGATCCACCAGTCGGCGTTGCAGCACCATCAGTTGACCGCTCAGGGGTGGGCGGCAGTCGAGCAGGCTGAACGGTCGATCGACGCGCTCCCGCTCGAGGTGTATGACCGGGCCGGCGCGCACTGGGAGGACGTGACTGGGTTCGCTCGTGCCCTGCATCGGAAGGGTGACCTGAAACTCATCGTGGTCGACTACCTCGGCCTCGTGAAAAGCCCTCCCGGATCCCGGTCACGCTCGCAAGACCTTGAAGGGTGGGCGAACGACGCGAAATCCCTCGCGAAAGATCTCGAATGTGCCGTGGTCGTTTTAGAGCAGCTGAACCGCGACCACACCGGCCGCAAATCCCCTCGCCCCGTCGTGACGGACCTTCGAGGCACCGCGGCACTTGAGCATGCGGCGGACGCGATCGTGCTGCTCCACCGTCCGGAGAAGCGCCTCGGCGGGAAGAGCTACATGACCTCGGACATCGAGTTTATTGTGCCGAAGAACCGGCAAGGGCAGCCCGGGGAGCGCACGCTCCGATTCCAGGGCGAGTACGCCCGCATCGTCCAGAAGACAGAAGAGAACACGCCTCTGATAGAGGCGGGAGAGGTATAGATCATGGCAAACGAACCGATCATCACCGTTGTCGGAGCACTTGGCGCGGACCCCGAAGCCCGGATCTCGCAAGCGGGTAAATCGTGGGCGACGTTCAGTGTCGCCTCCGCCCCGCGGGTGAAGAACCGGCAGACCGATCAGTGGGAGGACGGCGAAACGCTGTGGCTGAACTGCCGTGTTTACGGCGACTATGCCGACAACGTCGTCGCCTCACTCACGAAGGGCACCCGAGTGATTGTGCAGGGCAAGCTCACGCAACGCTCCTACACGGACAAGAACGGACAGCAGCGCACCTCGCTCGATCTTGAGGTGGACGAGGTCGCACCGACACTCCGGTGGGCGACTGCATCAGTGTCACGTGCGGGGGATGGTCCCGCAGGCGGCGGGTACGCGAACCAGGGCCACGGGCAGCAGCCCGCCTATGGGCAGACGCAGGGTGGCGGGTATGGGCAGGCCGAGTGGGGTTCTCCCGCGGCTCAGCAGCAGGCCGGCGAGACACCGCAGTCCTTCGGCGGCTTCGACGAAGAGTTTTGAGGAGCGCGGTCATGGCTATCAGTGAACAGATCACAGTCGAGATCGCCTCGGTCGAGGTGAACGACGAGTACCGGGTCGAACTCGCACAACTGCGGAGGGTCACGGACTATTCACCGCAGCAGGCGATGGACCTCGCAAACGAGCTCGTACGCGCTGCTGGTAGTGCGCTTGAGGCGATCGACGCCGACATGGACGAACGGCATGAGCGCATGCGGGCAGGAGCACCTCGGACTGTTGATGGGCGGGTCGTGTTGTGAAGGCGTCAGAGCGCCGTTGCATTGCGGCCGATCGAGGGGGCGCGGGGTATTGCGGGCGTACGTCTGCACCGGTGGTCCCGATGAAAGAGGCGACGTGCACGGATTGCTGGGCGGCATTCCGCGCTGATGAGAGGGAGGCGAAGAGCCGATGAGTGGCACCTATACGCCGACGATGAAGAACATCGAGGATTGCTACGTCTACTCGGGCGAGAACTACGACGGGAGCTTGCGGGCGAGTGAGCGCCAACTGCGCGCGGAGTTCGCAGCCGCCCTGGCCGCGCATGATGCCGAGGTAGCAGCGAAAACGCTCGAAGAAGCCGCCGACTTGGCAGAAGGGGTGGAGTGCATCGTACTTGACCCTGTGATGGAGAAGATCGGCAAGAATGTCGGCCTATCACTTGCCCAGGAGTTGCGTGCCCGTGCTGCCGAGTACCGGAAGGCGGTGCAGTCGTGAGCCCCGACGAAAGAACCTCAAATTACGGGTGGGCGCTGTGGCACCTGCAACAGTCCGAGGAATCGGTCACCGTCGAAAGCGCGATGACTCACGCGGTGCTCGCGCAAGCAAGGGCGACACTCGCGGCAATAGATGACAACGCTTCGGCTCGGGGCGAGTATCCGCCCGAGTTCAGCAAATGGGAGAAAGCGGCCACTGATGATTGACCTAGACGAACTACGGAGGCTCGCACACAGGGCAACGCCTGGGCCGTGGGAGTGGGAGGAGCCGTCAGACGATTCGTACCCGGTGGGTGATGAGTCGTTGGTTACGACATGGAACGAAGAAGACGGCTATCCGAAGAGTGTTGTTACTTCGTGGGGGCATGACGCTGATGGCGTTACGGCGAGTGCGGAGGATCGCGCGTTTATCGCTGCGGCATATCCTCAAGCGGTTCTCGAACTGATCGAGCGGGTGAGGCAAGCGGAGAAGATTTCAAGTAAGTGCGATGAACACCTTTCAACCTATTCAAAGGTGCGTGCTGAGCGTGATGCTGCGACCGAGGAAGCTTTCAAGAAAGCCGCGGCTTTCGATAAGGCCGTAGCTCTCTCAGAGAGGCGGCAGACTCTTCTCGAAGAGGCCGAGGCTGAGCGTGATGCTGCCCTGGCCCGTACCGCAGAGCTAGAGGAGGGTCTAAGGCTCAGGCACCGTCAGGGTGTCAGTCAGGGTCGAACCATCTTGGCGCTTGAGTCCCGTATCGCTGAGGCCGCGAAACTGCACCGGCCAACACTGCCGGGATTCGGGCCGAAGTCATGCGTGCATGACGGTAGAGCGTGGCCCTGCCCAGATTCAATCGCGCTCGGCCTGGACGAAGGGGAGAACGATGGTGAATCTGATGCGTGATCTCGGGTACGACGAAAACGATCCCGAGGTGGTCGAGGCTCGGGCAGCGGCCAAGCGTGAGGAGAACCTGCGCACCCTCGCGGAGGCTGAGGCCAAGAACGAGTTTCATCCTGACCGCCAGCCATTCAACCTCTATGACGCAAGGCGTTTGGGTTATGTGCGGGGTTTCATCGCTGGCCGCACAAGCGTCACACGGGAGCAGATCGCGAACGCTACATGCAGCGCGATGGACGAAGAAAGCTACCAGGGTGAGCCGTGCGACGCATGCGTCATGCAAGCCGAAGTCGTCGTGAGACTACTCCGAGGTGAGGTGGCAGACGATGCAGGCTGAACGCACATGGACGGAATGGTTCACCTGGCATATCGAACAAGCACCCTTTCAGCTCCAGTACATGCGCGATCTCGCAGAGAACCCGATCGCCGCGCAAGATGCCTCCGCCATTAAAGTCCGAGGCGGCAAAGACTCTGCCCCACTTCCGTACCGTGTCGACCCCGCAGACGACGCTGACGAGCTCTACGCCGTCCTCCTCATCTTCGGACAAGATGTGGCAGAAAAGATCGGCGGCGCCTCACCACGTGCACTCCGCGAACGCATCTGGCGCGGACAGACCGAACCCCAAGGCCTCCCCGTCTGCACCCCTCATGAAGCGTTCTCGCTCGCCACCGAGATCATCCTCTGGCTGAAAGCTTGCACCCACCAGATCGCGCACGACCCCGACCTCCACGACGCACCCGACCACCTCATCGACCTCATACGCCGAATGCGGGCCCGCTACCCACGCTCCGAACCCAAGTTCAAGGCATACCGGCCCAGACCATGCCCCACCTGCGGCGAGCGCACTATCCTCCCAATATGGGGATCAGTCGGCCTCGAAGCGATGCAATGCGACACCTGCAAACGCAGATGGGACAAGACCAACTACCCGACGGCTGGCACACCTACACCACCGCAGCATCCCGCGTCCGACGATCCCGCCGAACCATCCGCCACTGGAAACACCAAGGCCTCCCCACACAACTCGACAACACCGGCCGACGCATCATCCGCGAAGACCACCTCCTCGCCTGGTGGCGCGACAGAATGACCAACGACCCCATCCACCAACAGAAACTCCGAAAGCTATTTTCAGAAAAGATTTGACACGCCACCGTTTGCCACCCCTAATGTGATGGTTGAACAGTTGGGCCCGCACGAGAAACACTCTCGGAGCGGGCCCTGTTCATTCCACACACAAACGTGCGGCCCTGACGCCAACACCCCAGGGCCGCACACCCCACAATCCCCCCAAACCCCGCGGCGTGCGCGAGCAAGGGTACCCACAGCCCGCGCACGCAACGGCCCCACGCCGCCCACCAAAGCGACGAGGAGGCCCCACCTTGACCAAGAGCACGGGACGTCCCGATTCGAAACGCGCACTCCTA
>JBBAFK010000013.1:0-66079 GCA_041655455.1 Leucobacter sp.
CGTGACGCGGGCCTTCTCGGTCGCGTAGTTCACTGTCGCCTCGACGCCGTCGAGCTTGTTCAGCTTCTTCTCGACGCGGTTCGCACACGACGCGCAGGTCATGCCGCCGATCTCGAGTTCGATGCTGGCCATCTGGAATGCTCCCTTGGTTGGCTGTGTGGCTGTGTGGCTGTGTGCTGTGTGCTGTGTGGTTGCGGCTTAGGCGCGTGAGGCGGTGTAGCCGGCTTCGTCGACCGCGGCGATGACCTCACCGTCGTCGACCGGGCCGGTGCTCGTGACGGCGAGGCGACCGGTCGCGGCGCTGACCGCGATGCCCGTCACGCCGGAGATTGCCGCGACCTCGGTCTGGACCGCCTGCTCACAGTGGCTGCAGGTCATTCCGGTGACCCGGAATTCGGTGGTGCGTTCGGTCGTGTCAATCATGAGTTCTCCGTTTCGTGGGGTCTGATCTGGTGGAGGTGAGGATGGGGGTCGCGAAACCTCCACCCATCAATATATACCCCTGGGGGGTATCACTTCGGTGTAACGGTGCGGACTCCAGAGTATTCCCCGAACTGGCAAAAGAAAGCTCTTGACGTGACGCGGAGCCCCGCTGTTTAGGGTGTTGCGATCGTGAGCTGACGATCGTCCGCAGATGCGGTGCGAGACCCTAGGGTTGCTCGACGAGAGGCTCCAGACCCCTGGGTCTGTAGTATGGCAAAGGATTTTCGGCGTCCATACATGTGCGCCCAATCCGAATCGAGGTGTGCAGGCCGCCCCATGGCTAAGACGAACGTGCGCTCCGCGCAGACACGCATCACCCTCATGGAGGCGACGCTGCGCGTTGCCGCGGAGCACGGGATCGCCGCGGTCTCGTACCGGCGGGTCGTCAACGAGGCCGGGCTTTCGCTCGGAACCGCGAGCTATCACTTCGACGATTTCAACGACCTGCTCCTCGAATCGTTCAGCTACTTCGTGGAGCAGATCGCGGAACGCTACCGCGAGCCCCTCGAGTCGGCCACCACGCAGGATGAGCTGGTCGAGGCGGTGCTCCGCGTGAGCACGGCGATACGTCAGGACGAGCAGGACACGGTGCTCCTGCTCACCCTCTACTCCGAGGCGGCGCGCAACCCCGCCTACGCCCAACTCGTGAAGTCGTGGTCGCGGGCAGTGAAGCAGCAGATCTCCCACATCGTCGATGAGGCCGATGCCACGAAGGTCGAAATCTTGTGGGTCGGGGTCATTCTGCAGCGCGCGGTGTTCGACCACGGACTCGGCGACGACGAACTGCGCGACATGATCGTGCAGGCGATCACAAAGGACTGAGCCGAAGTGAATGCGCGCCGCGCTACGCTCGAGGGGTGAGTTCCGCCCCGCCGCCCATCGCGTTCGTCATGCTGCACACCTCGCCGCTCGACGTGCCCGGTACGAAAGACGCCGGCGGCATGAACGTTGTCGTGCGCGCCCAGGCGGAGGCGCTCGCACGGAGCGGCCAGGAGGTGCGCATCTTCACGCGCCGCAGCAGCCCCGACGCCGAGGTTCGCGTCGAGCTTGCCCCGCGACTCACTGTGGTGCACCTCGACGCGGGCCCGGCGCGACTGCTCCCGAAGGGCGAACACGAGCAGGTCATGGGCGAGTTCGAGCGGGCGCTCGCCGCGGAAATCGCGCGCGAACCGGTGCGGCTGCTGCACGCGGAGCACTGGTTCTCGGGTATCGCCGCCCTGCCGGTCGCGCGCGCGGCGGGGGTCCCGCTCGTGCAGAGCTTCCACTCCATCGCGGCGGATGCCGACAGCCCCCTCTCCGCAGGCGAGCGGCCGGAATCACCGGGCCGGCTCGAAGGCGAGCGGCGACTCGCGCAGGAGGCCGACCTCGTCATCGCGGTGAGCGAGGCCGAACGCGCCACCGTGCTCGAGCGTCTCGGCGGCGACCCCGAGCGGGTGGTCGTCGTTCCGCTCGGAGTCGACACCGAGCTATTCCACCCCTGCGCCACCGCCGAGTGCGCGGAGCAGCGCGACTGGCTCGCACGGGGTGGCCGCCCCGAGGTGCTCGTCGTGGGCAGGCTTCACCCGCTCAAGGGCTTCGACCTCGCCATCGACGCCGTCGCCGCGATCCCTCGCGACCGACGCCCGGCCCTGCGCATCACCGGTTCGCCGCCGCCCGACGGAGACGAATACGCGCGGACGCTGCACGAGACCGTCGTCGCCCGCGGCATGCTCTCGACCACGTCGTTCGACGGCGCGTTGCGCCGCAGCGAGCTCGCCGAGCGGGTTCGCGCGGCCGCGGTCGTGCTGGTCCCGTCGCACTCGGAAACCTTCGGCCTCGTCGCGCTTGAAGCGGCCGCATCTGGCGTGCCCGTCATCGCGCGCGCGACCGGTGGGCTGCACGAGGCGGTGCGCGACGGTGAGACGGGCACCCTCATCACGGGCGACGACCCCCTGCGCTGGGCGGCGGAGATCGAGCGCCTGCTCGGCGACGCGGATCTCGCGGCGCGCATGGGGTCGGCGGCGCGCCGGCATGCGCGGCGGCACAGCTGGGCGGCGTCAGCTGAGCGGCTCCTCAACGCATACGAGACCGTTCGGCCGCGCGCGAGCGTGGATGGTGACGGTGCGCACGCAAGCAGAAGGTGAGCCCGCTGGCTGCGGTCAGTCCAAGAGTGGCGATCGGTCCGGGCCCTCTTCGGGGTCGTCTCTTCAGGCCGGTATGCCGAACGCCTTCGCCTTCCGGTACATCGTGGCGCGCGAGATTCCGAGCATCTCGGCGGCGCGAGTGCGGTTGCCGCCGGTCGCGATGAGCGCTCGGTGGATGGCATCCTGCTCGGCCTGCACCATGAGCCCCTGCGAGCGTGAGGTGCGGATGCGGTCGGGGAGTTCGGCGACGGTGACGTTGCCGTGCGAGCGCTGGCTGCACGCGTGGGCGACGGTCGTCTGCAGTTCGTGCAGATTCCCCGGCCATGTATAGCGGCCCAGCGCGATCAGCGCGCCCTCGTCGAGGCCGAGCGCAGCGCCCGGGCGCTCGCGCGCCGCGAACTTCGCCCACAGAGCCTCGAGATCCTCGAGCCGGTCGCGCAGCGCGGGCACCTCGATCGCGTGGGCGCCGAACAGCAGCGCGTACGGTTCGGCCTCGCTGCGCTCGGTCGCGGTCACGGTCATCGTGACACGGTGGATTTGCGAGCTCGCACGGAGCATCGCGCGCAGCCCGGTGAGCTGCCGCTTCTCGAGTACCTCGATGTTGCAGAGCACGACGTTCATGTTCTCGTGCAAGGATCCGCGCACCCGGTCGAACCAGCGGCGCGCGCCGATGACCTCGAACTGACCGGCATCGATCACCGACGTGCCGGCCGGCACCGGACCCGCGCCGTAGGCGCTGTTCATGGCGAGCGACGTCTTCCCGGTACCCGCCTCTCCGAAGAGGATGAGGGGGCGGCTCGTCGTGCGCGCCTGCTCCACCGACTTGACGGCCTCGCGCCACTCCGCGGAGCGGCCGGCGAGGGCGGCGAGTTCTCGATGAATCGACGTGACGGTGGCGGTGCGGCCCGGGGCGGGCATCGTGATGCCGACGAGCCGGTTCTCACTACCCGTGTAGGTCCTTACCGCGAGGCGAACCTCGCCGTGCGAGGTGATGGCGACCGCGCGACCGCGCGCGTCGGCGTGGGCCGCCGCTTCCTGAATGGCGGTGAGGTCTGCGGCGCTGAAGCGGCGTGCGGCGCTGTTCTGCAGCACCGTGCCCTGCGCGGTAAACCCGATGACCGGGTCCTCGCGGAGACCCGATCCCCGCATGAAATCGTAGATCAGCCGGTCGGTGCCCGACTGCAAGATGTCTGCCAACTGGCTCTCACCCCGTTTCGAGTTGGTCGATGTGTGCGCTGGTGCTGTCGATCCTGAACGGTCCGACTCAGAAGTTGCTGAGGAGCCCGCCGGCCGTCTCGCCACCGTCGATGACGAACGGGTGTCCCGTGATGAAGGAGGCATCGTCTGAGGCGAGGAACGCGAACAGCGCTGCGACCTCGTCGGGGCGCCCGAAGCGTCCGAGCGGGATGCTGTCGGCCTGCTCGGCGCCAGCGCTCATGAGCGGCGTCTGAATGTAGCCGGGTGCGACGGCGTTCACCCGGATCTTCGGCGCGAGATCGAGCGCCATGCAGCGGGTGAGCTCAACGAGTGCGCCCTTCCCGGTGCTGTAGAGGCTGTGATTCCGGTACCCCACGAGGCCGTTGGTGGAGGCCGTGTTGAGAATGACCCCCGATCCCTTCGAGAGCATCTGCTTCGCTGCGGTCTGCGCGACGAAGAATGCGCCGTCGAGGTTCGTGGTCATCACGCGACGCCAGTCGGCGGCGGGAATCTCGGTGAAGGGGAAGCGCGCGTTGATGCCGGCGTTGTTGATGAGCACATCCACGCCCCCGACCTCGTCGGCGACGCGGGTGAACGCATCCTCCACCGACTGCGGATCGGCGACGTCAATGATCGCGCTCGCGGCGGCCTCGGTGTGCGCGGCGGAGAACCGGTCGAGTGCTTCAGCGTTGTAGTCGAGGGCGACGACCCGCGCGCCCTCTTCGATGAAGCGCTGAGCGGTTGCGCTGCCGATGGCGCCGGCCGCACCGGTGATGGCGACGACCTTTCCGGTGAGACCCCGCATACGATCACCCTCCCTGGTGGTATCGGATCGGGCGGAAAGCCCGACGCCCGTGCTCGTCAGCACTACGATCCTGACACTCGCCCCGACAGCGGGAGATGTCCGGGGTGTATAAACTGGATTCAGTGAACATACGTGATGGAGGGATCCCGATATGGTGCTGAGCCTCTCCACCGTGCTGCGTGACCCCGAGCTCGGCCTCACTCCGCTGACGCTTCCCGAGGGGAGGGACCCGGAGATCGCCTGGGCGCACGTGAGCGAGCTCGTCGACCCGACCCCGTGGCTCACGGGTGAGGAGCTGCTGCTCACCACCGGGCTCGGCCTGTTCGGCGACGGCACCGCAATTCGAGACTACTGCACCCGCCTCGCGCAGACGGGCGTCAGCGCCCTCGGGCTCAGCACCGGCGCCACGCTGCCGCACCACGAGGTGCCCGAGGGCCTTATCGAGGCTGCGGCCGGCACCGGAATCGCGCTCGTCCACGTCCCCGAGGGGACGCCCCTGCAGCGCGTGGTCCGCTTCGTCAGTGATTCGATGCACGACGCACAGATCGAGCCGCTCCGCCGGGCGCTGCTCGCGCAGCGGCAGCTCAGCGAGGCCATCACCGAAGAGGACGGGATCGCCGCGGTGCTCACCACGATGCACGCGCACACCGCGATTGAGGCCGCCGTCTACGACGCGGGGTTCCGCCCCCTCGCCGCCAGCGGCCCCGCGGCGGAGGAGCGGTTCATCGCGCGCCGCGACGAGATCGAGAAGCGACTCGTGACCTCGCGCCGCTGGTCCATGTCGGAGGAGGACCCGGACCAGACGACGATCATCTCCCCGCTCGGCACGCGCGGCCGCGGGCGCGGCGTGCTCGTCGCCGTGAAGCAGGGCAGCATGAACTACTACGATCGCGCGCAGGTGAGCATGGTCGTCTCCCTCCTCGGCGTGCTCCTCGAACTGCGCAACTCCGCCGCCGTGCAGCAGCGGTGGATCGGCGGTCAGGCCCTTGAAGAGCTGCTCGGCGGAGAGCTCGACGAGGTCGAAAGCTCCGTGCGTCTCGCGAAGCTCGGCATCGAGTGCGACACGGTACAGGTCGCCGTGATCCCTCGCGCCGCCTCCGAAGAGCAGATCGACGCGATCGCGGCACAGCTTGAACCGCACTGCCGCGGCATAGTCGCGAGTCGCCGCGACGACGAGTGGGCGGTGCTCCTGTGCGACCCGGACGAGCGGGCCGTCTCGCGGTTCATCGGCCTCCTCGAACTCTCCGAACTCGGCCCGGCCGGCATCGGCACCGTCGTCACCCCCGCGAATTCTCGGCTCAGCCTCACGCAGGCTTTCCGCGCCCGCGCGCTTGCCGAGCGCCGCGGCGACACGGCGCTCTCCCTGACCGAGGTCACCGGCTACCGCGCCATGCTCCTCCTCGGCGACCCGGTCGAGCGCTCGGGCTTCGCCGACGCGGTGCTCTCACCCCTCGACGCGCACGACCAGCAGTACGGCACCGAGCTCGTGCGATCCCTCGCCGTCTACCTCGACCACACCTCGAACATCGAGTCGGCGGCGCAAGAACTCGGTATCCACCGCCACACCATGCGGTCGCGCCTGCGACGAGTCGCCGACCTCACTGGCCGATCCTTCACAGAATCCGGAGACGTACTCGAACTCTGGCTCGCCTGCGAACTCCGGGCGCTCGGGTAGGCAGACGGCGGCGGAGTGCGATCCCTCGCCGCTTTCGCCCCCATGGAGTGGGCCTGTTGAAGTCTTATCCAGATCGTCTATGACGTTTGCCGGATCGGCCGCCTAGATTCGGATACAGAGGTCGCAGCACCGCGCGACACGATCCAATGGAGGAGGTTCCGTATGGCTCAGGGAGCGACACCCGTCCACCCCTACGTCCCGAACTCGGCACCCGAGACGAAGGCCGAGATGCTGCGCGCGATCGGCGTGGACTCGGTCGACGAATTCTTCTCGGTCATCCCGGAAAAGCTGCGCATGCAGCGACCGCTCGACCTGCCACCGGCGCTCGCCGCAGAGGCTGAGCTCGAACGTCACGTCAACCGCCTGCTCGGCAAGAACACCCCGGTGACGCAGGCCGTCTCGTTCCTCGGCTCGGGCTGCTACCCGCACCACGTGCCCGCAGTCTGCGACGAGATCAACACCCGCGCCGAGTTCCTCACCGCCTACGCCGGCGAACCCTACGAGGACCACGGCAAGTGGCAGGCGATCTTCGAGTACACCTCGCTCATGGCCGAGCTGCTCGAGATGGACGTCGTCAACGTGCCGACCTACGACGGCTACCAGGCCGCCGCCACCGCGATCCGCATGGCCGGCCGCGTCACGAGCCGCTCACGCGTCATCGTCACCGACCTGCTCGCCGTCGGCAAGCGCGACAAGATCGAAACCTTCCTCGACGGCGCGATGGAGATCGACTTCGTTTCGCCCCGCGCCGAAACCGGCCGCCTCCACGCCGAAGACGTCCGGGCACTCATCGGCCCCGACACCGCGGCCGTCTTCATCGAGACACCGAACCTTTACGGCGTCATCGAAGCCGAGGCCCGCGAAATCGCGGAACTCGCCCACGCGAACGGCTCGGTCGTCGTCTGCTCGACCGACCCGATCAGCCTCGGCTTCACCGAGGCCCCCGCAACCTGGGGCGCCGACATCGTCTGCGGCGACATCCAGTCCCTCGGCATCGGCATGCACTACGGTGGCGCGAACGGCGGCTTCATCGCCACCCACGACGACGAGCACTTCGTCTTCGAATACCCCTCCCGCCTCTTCGGCCTCGCCCCCACCCGGGTCGAGGGCGAAATCGGATTCTGTGACGTCGCCTACGAGCGCACCTCGCTCGCCATGCGCGAGGAGGGCATCGAGTGGGTCGGCACCGCTGCCGCACTGTGGGGCATCACCGCGGGCGCATACCTCGCGCTCATGGGCCCCACCGGCATGCAGCAGCTCGGAGACACCGTCGCCGTGCGCACCCGCGAAGCGATGACCGCGCTCGCCGCGATCCCCGGCGTCGAGGTGCTCCACGCCGACAGTCCGCACTGGCGCGAGTTCGCCGTGCGCTTCCCCGGCCGCTCGGTCGATGACGTCAACGCGGCGCTGCTCGAACGCGGCGTCTTCGGCGGTGCGAGCGCCCAGACGGTCTTCGGCCGCGGCGACGCGGACACGGCCGTGTACTGCATCACTGAACTGCACACCAGCTCCGACATCGCGGAGCTCGCCGACGCACTGAAGGAGATCCTCGCATGACCGCCCACGAGACAATTCCGGCGACCATCACCGCCGAGGAGCGTGCCGAGACCGCAGAGCGCCTCGCACAGGCCGTGGAAAAGCCGCTGCTGCGCCGCTACCACGCGCCCCGCTGGGACGAGCCGCTGATCTTCCAGCTCTCCGCTGAGGGGCACCGCGGCATCGAGGTTCCGAGCGTCCCCGAGGGATCCGTGGACGGCAGCCCCGAGGCCGCCTTCCGCAAGCGCACCCCCGCGAACCTGCCGCAGGTGGGCCAGTCGCAGCTGCTGCGCCACTACCTGCGCCTGTCGCAGGAGACCCTCGGCGCCGACCTCAACGTCGACATCGGGCAGGGCACCTGCACCATGAAGTACAGCCCGAAGATCAACGAGCGCTTCGCGGGCTCGCCGCAGTCGGTGCACACGCACCCGCTGCAGGACGAGGCGACGATGCAGGGCACCCTCCAGATCCTCGACGAGCTGCAGAGCTACATCGCCGAGGTCTCGGGCATGGACGCGGTCAGCCTGCAGGCCGGCTCCGGTTCCGCCGCGATCTACGGCAACGTCAAGATCGTGCAGGCATACCACGCCGACCGCGGCGAGGCTGACCAGCGCGACGAGATCGTCACGACGATCTTCTCGCACCCCTCGAACGCCGCCACCGCCAAGACCGCCGGGTACAAGGTCATCACCCTCTACCCGGACGAGAACGGATTCCCCGACCTCGATGCGCTGAAGTCCGTGATCTCGGACCGCACCGCCGCACTGTTCATCACGAACCCGGAGGACACGGGGATCTTCAACCCGCGCATCACCGAGTACGTGGACGCGGTGCACTCCGTCGGCGGGATCTGCGTCTACGACCAGGCGAACGCGAACGGCCTGCTCGGCATCGCCCGGGCTCGCGAGGCAGGCTTCGACCTGTGCCACTTCAACCTGCACAAGACGTTCTCGACGCCGCACGCGTGCGGCGGGCCTGCGGCCGGCGCGATCGGTGCGACCGACGCACTCGAGCCGTTCCTGCCGGGGCCCCGCCTCACACGCGGCGACAACGGCTACGAGTGGGCGCCGCGCCGCGAGAAGGCGACCGCCGACATCCGCCCCTTCTACGGGGTCATCCCGAACCTGATCCGCGCCTACGCGTGGATCAGGTCGCTCGGAGCCGAAGGGCTGCGCGCGGTATCGGAGATCGCCGTGCTCAACAACAACTACCTGCTCGCCGAGCTGCTGAAAGTCGAGGGCATGACCGCGCCGTACGCGGAGGGCCAGCACCGCCTCGAGCAGGTGCGCTACTCGTGGCAGGAACTGACCGACGAGACCGGCGTGACGAGCTCCGAGATCGGTGCACGCATGGCCGACTACGGCATGCACTACTGGACGAGCCACCACCCGTACATCGTGCCCGAGCCGGTCACGCTCGAGCCGACCGAGTCGTACTCGAAGCGCGAGCTTGACGAGTACATCGCCTCGCTCAAGCACACCGCCGAAGAGGCGCGGAACGCCCCCGACACGGTCCGCTCCGCTCCGCACCGCTCCGGGATCCACACGATCGACGTCGACGCGACGACCGATCCGGAGACCTGGGCTACCTCGTGGCGGGCCTACCGCCGCAAGTACCAGGGCGAGGACCAGGCACAGGTGCCGCGCTGGGAGGCGCCGCAGGACCTGCCCGTCCGGCCGCGCGCCCCGAAGGCACACCACAGATGAGCCCCGCGCAGCCGCTCAGGATCGGCCTGATCGTCAACCCGGTTTCCGGGATCGGCGGTCCGGCCGGCCTGGGCGGCAGCGACGGCGCCGCAGCGCAGGCCGAGGCGCTCGCACGCGGATCCGTGCCGCGCTCGGGGTCGCGCGCCGAACGACTGTTGCGCGCGCTCACCAGGCAGGGCGTGACTGCGGAGATCCTGACGGCTCGTGGCGCGATGGGGGAGGATGCCGTGCGCGCCGCGGGCTGGGAGCCCGCGCTTGTGTTGCCCATCCCCGAGGCCGGCCGCCCCACCACCGCGGCCGATACGAGCCGGATCGCGGCTGAGCTGCGACCCCGCGTCGACGTGATCGTCTTCGCCGGCGGCGACGGCACCGCCCGCGACGTGCTCGCGGGCACCGATGAAGAGGTCATCCTGCTCGGGGTGCCCGCCGGCGTGAAGATGCACTCGGGCGTATTCGCCAGGTCCCCGGAAGCCGCGGCGGGCATCATCGCCGCCTCTGGTGGCGCGAGCGTGTCACACCCCGTGGAGATCGTCGACATCGACGAGGAGGCACGCCGGAACGGGCGCCTGAACTCTCGGATCTACGGGCGCGCACGCGTGCTCGGCCGCCGCGGGAGCACGCAGGGCGGAAAGATCGGCTCGACGGCCGAAACGGGGGAGCAGCTCGGCGGGATCGCCGCGGAGGTCGACGAGCGAATCGATCCGGAAGCGGTCGTGCTCTTCGGCCCGGGAACGACCGTGCGCCGCGTGAGCGAGGCGATGGGCTTTGAGTCCACGCTGCTCGGCGTCGACGCGGTCATCGACGGCGAGCTCGTCGGCAGCGACTGCTCTGCCGAGGAACTCGCACGCCTCACCGAGGGGCGACGGGTGCAGCTCGTCGTCTCACCCGTCGGCGGGCAGGGGTTTCTGCTCGGCCGCGGCAACCAGCAGATCGACGAGCGCGTGCTCGCGCGCGTCGACGCCGATGACCTCCTCATCGTGTGCACCTCGGCGAAGCTCGGGGATCTCGCAGGAGGACCCTTCTGGATCGACGCGCAGGATCCCTCGCTCATCGAGCGTTTCGCAGGCCCGCGCCGGGTGATCGTCGGCCGGCACCACGAGGCCGTCGTGCGCGTCAGTATTGCTTGAAGTGCGTGTTGCCTGAAGTGCGTGTTGCCTGAAATTCGTGTTGCTTGAGGCGTGCATCGCCTGAAACGCGTGTGGCCGCCCCCTTCCGGGAGCGGCCACACGCGTTTTGGCGCGCTTGACGTCAGTAGGTCGCGCGTCCGCCGCTGATGTCGTAGACAGCGCCCGTCGAGAACGACACCCGGTCGGAGGCGAGCCAGGCGACGAGCTCGGCGACCTCGTGCGGCTGGCCCGGACGGCCCATCGGGATAGCCCGCAGCATGTACTCGAGCGACTCCTCGGACTCCGCATCGTTGAGCGGAGTTGCGAAGAGCGCCGGCGCGATCGCGTTGACGAGCACACCGTCGTTCGCGAGCTCCTTGCCGAGCGACTTCGTCAGGGCCATGACCGCTGCCTTCGATGCGGAGTAGGGCGCCATGAGGGGGTTTCCCTCCTTGCCGGCGACGCTCGCGATGTTCACGACGCGACCCCAGCCCTTCTCCCGCATTCCCGGGATGAACGCGCGGCAGGCGAGGAAGGTGCCGGTGGAGTTTACCTCCATGGTCTTGCGCCACGCCGCGGGATCGATCTCCCATGTCGGGTGCTCCGTCGGGCCGGGAATGCCCGCGCTGTTGACGAGGATGTCGACCGGACCGACCTCAGCTGCGACCGCGTCGACGGCCTCGTGGTTGGTGATATCGACCACGAAATCTGCGGACGGCGCGATGTCGAGACGAATGACCTCGACACCGTCGCTCTCGAGTCGTTCTGCGCAGGCGGCGCCCAGGCCGCTCATGCCTCCGGTGACGATGGCCTTCCTGGACATGCGTTTCCTCTCACAGTGCGGGTGAGGAGTGGTGCGCACGGTGTCGCGCGCACCACTCCCGAACAGCTCAACGATATGCTTCCGCTGCTGTGTCGACCATCGCCCCGAGGGCGAACTCAGCGTGCGTCAGGCTCCGGCGCGTCGAACGTCTTGCGGAACTCCAACAGCTGCCGGTCACGCCACTCGACCCGCGACTGCCAGTCAGCTTCCGGAAGCACCTCGCGGCGCTGGCGTGCCACGTCCGCGACGAGCTCGGGGGTCCAGGGATCATCCTGGCCCCGCTCGGCGCCCATGCGCGCATATGCCGGCCCCATCTTCTCGGCGTGGGAGGCGATACCTCCGCGCGTGTTGAGATCGACGGTCTCGAACGGCCCGATGAACGCCCAGCGGCGACCGAGGCCCTGCCGCATGACCGTGTCGATATCCTCGACACTCGCGACGCCATCGCGGACGAGACAGTAGGCCTCGCGGAGGATCGCGCCCTGCAGCCGGTTGAAGACGAAACCCTCGGCCTCTTTGCGCACGAGGATCGGGTCGAGACCCGCGCCGCGGTACAGATCGAGGGCCGCGTCGACGACCTCGGGTCGCGTCGCCTCGGTCGGCACGACCTCAATCACCGGGATGAGATACGGCGGATTCCCCGGGTGCCCGACGATGACCTGGTCGGCCCGGCGCAGGCCCTCGGCGATGAGCGACGGCACGATCGCCGAGCTCGAACTTGCGAGCACCGCATCATCCGACACAGCGTCCGCGATCGAAGAGAAAAGCTCCCGCTTGAGGTCGAGTCGCTCCGGCGCGCACTCCTGAACAAGAGCTACCCCGGCGACGGCCTCGGTCACCTCACCAGGGAATGTCACGCGATCGAACACGGTCTCGGGGGAGTCCCGCAGCAGCCCGCTTGAGTGCAGCAGCTCGAGACGCGCGCGCAGCTCGGTACGGGCGCGATCCCTCGCCTCGGGAATCGGATCCCACAAGCGCACCTCCGCACCGCCAGACGCGAAAAGCACGGTGAAGGCGACCCCGATCGAACCCGAACCGAGAACCGCGATGCTGCGGGTCGTCACGACACCGACCAGTAGGAGCGGTCGCCGCGGTAGGCGCGGCGGAGCACCTCGAGGGCATCTGCCTGCGACATCTCGCGGGGATTGTTCGCGAGGAGTCGCGTCGAGAGCATTGCCTGTTCGGCGATGTGCTCGAGATCCTTCTCCTCGACACCCAATTCGCGAAGGTCGCCCGGGGCCCCAACGGCGGTGAGTAGCGCATCGACGCGTTCGATACCGGCCTTGGCCTGTGTCAGCTCATCGTCCGCTGCGTTCGCGACGCCCAGCACCCGGCCGAGCTCTGCGAACACGGAGACGCGAGCCGGGAGGTTGAAGCGCATCACATAGGGGAGCAGCGCACCCACGCCAAACCCGTGCGGGGTGTGCGTGAGGCCGCCGATTGGGCTCTGCAGGGCGTGCGCAGAGGCCGTTCCCGCGGTGTTGAGCGCCATGCCGCCGCAGTATGCGGCAAGCATCGTGTCGGCGCGAGCACCGATGTCGCTCGGATCCGCGACCACCCGTTCGAGCGACGTGTTCAGCAGCTCGAGACCGTACCGGCAGTACACGTCAGTGAGCAGGTTTTTGCCCACGTACAGGTGCTTCTGCATCTTCTCGAGCGATGGGTTCTTCGAGATGTCGGTGAACGACTCGATGAGGTGCGACAGCGCGTCGGCACCCGTCGCCGCCGTCAACCCGGGGGGAGCGGTGAGCGTGAACTCGGGGTCGATGACCGTGGCGACCGGCTCAAGATAGGCGCTCGCGACACCGACCTTCACGCCGCGCTCGGTGTCGAATACGACGCCGATGCACGAGATCTCGGCACCGGTGCCAGCGGTCGTCGGTACGGTAATGATCGGCAGCGCCGGGCCCGGCACCAGGTTTTCGCCGTAGTAGTCGCGGATGTCGCCACCCTGCGCGAGAACGAGCGCCGTGACCTTTGCCATGTCGAGGCAGCTGCCGCCACCGATGCCGACCACCACGTCGATGCTCTCGCCGCTGAATTGCTCGACCGCGCGCTGGATGTTCTCGCGGGGAAGCTCGGCATCGACCTCACCGAACACGTGCACCTCAAGGTCTTCAGCCTTGAACGCTGCGACGAGGTCGGTGAACTCGGGGGTCGTCGACATGCGCGCGTCGGTGACGAGGAGCACTCGCCGACCGTGACGGGCGGCGAGGCTGGGAAGGTGCTGCCGCTGACCGGGACCGAAGATGACGGTACCCGGCTGCCGCAGCAGCCCCAGACGGATGTCATTGCGGTTCTCCTCGGTCACGCGAGGGCTCCCTTCTCATCGACCGTGAGCGCCATGTAGTGCGGCTCGAGGAACTCGTAGATGCCGTCCTGACCGGCCTCGCGACCGATGCCCGACATCTTGGTGCCGCCGAACGGGGCGGCGGGGTCTGCCATGATACCCCGGTTAATGCCGACCATGCCGAACTCGAGGCGCTCGCCGATCGTGAAGGCGCGGGAGACGTCGCCGGTGAACAGGTATGCGGCAAGTCCATAGGTGGTGTCGTTGGCGAACTCGAGAGCCTCGGCCGTCGAATCAACGGTGTACAGTGCGGCGACCGGTGCGAACATCTCGTCGTTGCAGAAGTCGAAGCGCTCCGACGTGAGGTTCATGACGGTCGGCTCGAAGAAGTAGCCGGGGCCCTCGACCGGGTTGCCACCGAGAAGTACCTCGGCGCCCGCGTCGACGAACTGGTTGATGAGCGCGCTCACCCGCTGGCGCTGACGGTCGGAGATGACCGGGCCGACGTTCGTCTTCTCATCGAACCCGTCGCCCACCGTGAGCTGCTTCGCCGCGGCGACAAACTTCTCGGTGAACTCCTCCGCGATGTCGCGGTGCAGGATGATGCGGTTCGCCGCGACGCAGGCCTGGCCCGCGTTGCGGAACTTGCAGGCGACCGCCTCGCGGACCGCGAGATCGACATCCGCGTCATCGAGCACGACGAATGGGCCGTCGCCACCCAGCTCCATCGACGCATTGACAACGCCCGGGGCGGCCTGAGCCATCAGCTGCGCGCCAACACCCGTCGAACCGGTGAAGCTGACCTTGCGGAGGCGGTGATCGTTCATGATCCGCGTCGACACGTCACCGGTCTGGCTCGTGTGGATGAGATTCACGACGCCGGCGGGGAAGCCCGCGTCGACGAGCACCTTCACGAAGAGCGCCTGCGTCAGCGGGGTGTCGCGCGCCGTCTTCATGACGATGGTGCAGCCGGCGCCGAGTGCCGCGCCCGCCTTGCGTGCCGACATGAGGAGCGGGAAGTTCCAAGGGGTGACGAGGTAGGCGGGGCCGACGGGCCGGTGACCGACGATGATGCGGTAGCCGCCGTTCGATCCCTCAGCGTAGGTGCCGTGGAGGTGCGCGACCTGCTCGGCGAACCAGAGGAAGAACGATGCTGAGAGCGCGAACTCGCCCTTGGCCTCTGCGACCGGCTTGCCACTCTCGAGCGTCATGGTCTCGACAAAGGCGTCCTCGCGCTCGAGCATGAGGCGGTGCGCACGGTGCATGAGGTCGGCGCGAGCACGCGGTGCCCAGCCGGTCCACTCGTCCTGCGCCGCGGCTGCGGCAGCCATCGCGCGCTCGGCGTGGTCGACACCGCCGCTCGTCATCTCCGCAATGACCGTGCCGTCCGCGGGGTTCGTGACCTCGTAGGTGCTGTCAGTGGAAACCCACTCGCCGCCGATGTGGAGGTCGAGTGGAATCTCGTGACCGCGTAGGGTCGCGCTGCGCTGAGCCATCAGTTCTCCCTTGAAACTCGGAATTGTCGCCTCGGGTACCAGGCGTGGATCCAGCGTACCACCATATGCTCGTAATACGGTATCCTTCTCATATCGATCGGGCTCTTTCCGATTTCGAACAGTTAAGCTGCCAAAGGCAGTCAAGCCGCATACCGCGACGAGGGAGGAACAATGGCGTCACCTGATCTCCGTCCCCTGAACATTGACACCGCAAAAGAGGTGGTCCTGGGGCAGAGCGACCCGCTCGCGGGAGACCCCAGTGGCCCGAGCCAGCTCATCGTCGACAGCTGGATTCGCTCGAAAGAAGCCCTCGGCATGCCAGAGCGCGTGCGCGATGTCCCTGTTGTCGACCTCGACCTCCTCGACGACTCACTGCTCGACCTGCTGCACACCCCGATGGAGAGCTTCGCGCGATCCCTCGACGGCACCGGTGTGGGGCTCCTGCTCGCCGACCAGCAGGGGCGAATCCTCGACCGCTGGTCACCAAGCCTGAACGGCCTCGAGCACCTCGACCGCGTCGGCACAGTCCGCGGCGCAGTGCTCGCCGAAGACACGGTCGGCACCAACGGCGTCGGCACCGTCATCGCTACCCGCAAGCTCACGCAGGTCATCGCGAACGAGCACTTCTCCGAGTTTTACCGGACTGCGGCCTGCACCGGTGCGCCACTCTTCCACCCCATCACCGGCGAGCTGCTCGGGGCCGTCACGCTCTCCTGCGACGTCGCCCCCCACACCGACCTCCTGCAGGCCCTCATCCGTACCCTCACGGCCAATCTCGAGCAGCACATGATGTCGATGGAACAGCCCGGCACCCGGCAGCTGCTCGACGAGTTCATGCGGATGACCCGTAACGGCAGCGTTCCCGTCATCGGCTTCGGCGCGCAGGGCCTCCTCGTGCAGAACTCCTCCGCGAGCCAGTTCAGCCCCGTTGATTTCCAGCTCATCCGGCAGGCTGCCGCTGACGCGGACTCCCGCGGCCGCGCAACAGGCGAAACCTCGCTCGGAAAGGTCGACCTGAAGATCGAGCGGTTCCCGGGCGCGGGCAACATTCTCGTACGGGTCACTCCCTCACAGCAGCGCACGGCCACAGTTGCGCTGCCGCGCCTGCGCGAAACGGAGCCGCTCGTCGGGCGATCGAGCGGTTGGCGCGACACCCTCAAACAGATCTCTCGAGCGCGAACGACCTCCAGCCCGCTCCTCATCGCGGGCGAGCAGGGGAGCGGGAAAACCTCGCTCGCTGTCGGTCACGCCTACCGCCCAGCGCACCCGGCGCACGACGTCGCCGTCATGGACGCGAGCGTCATTCCAGTCGTCGGTACGCGTCGGTGGTTCGAGCGTCTCGAGCAGCACCTCGAAGAACAGCACCGTCTCGTGATCCGAAACATCGATACGCCGGAGCCGCGCACACTCGCCGGCCTGCGCTCCGTGATCGCGGCGGTCCCCGAAGGCAACCGGGTCACCCTCACAGCGACTGTTGGTGACGAACGCGAGGCACGCGATCTCTCACTGACGCTCGGCACGCACCTCGTCACCGCACCCCCGCTGCGCGAACGCTCCACCGACATCGCCGCACTGTGGAACAGCTTCGTCGAGCGAGAGCGGCCCGGCTCGGACATTACGCTGAGCCCCGAGGCGCTGCGATCCCTGCAGCACTACTCCTGGCCCGGCAACCTGGGCGAACTACAGCGCACGGTCTCCGAGGTGCTGAGTCGCCACAAGGCCGGACCGGTGGAGCTCGAAGTACTGCCCGAGGACATCCGCAGCCCGCGCACCACGGGGCTCATCGAGCGGGCCGAGGAGGAAGCGATCCGCAGGGCGCTTCTCGAAGCCGGCGGCAACCGTCAGCGCGCCGCCGAGATCCTCGGCGTCTCCCGCGCAACCGTCTACCGGAAGATGAAGAGCTACAAGCTCTCCTCGTAGCGCGCTGTGATTTTGCGCAGTCGGTCGCGCCCGCTGTATCGAGTGGCGCGACGGAGTTGAGCGTGCCTGCAGCGCAAGAGCCGGGTTCGCGTACGAGTGGCAGAAAAGGGCCCCGATCCCTGGAAAAAGGGCCGTTATCCGCCACTCGGCGAGGCGCGCGGGGAAGCAAATTCAGAGGGAGCGGGCGGTGAATGCAGGGCCCGGGAAACAGTTTCGGCCCGGACCCCGAAGGGACCGAGCCGAAACTTCATGCGTGTGCGCAAGCCACGTGCGCGGAGTGATTTCCGCTAGGCGGCGACCGCCGCGGGCTCCGGTGACCTGCTCTGTTTTCGATCTGCCATCGATCTCTTGATCATCGGCACGATCTCGCGGATGAGGACCACGAGGATCAGCACGACTGCCTGCGCGATGAGCTGCCACGCGTCGGACCAGCCGACCGCGCGGAACAGCTGACCGAGCTGCGTCAGGAAGAGAGCTGCGACGCCGGAGGCGACGATGCTCGACAGGCCACCGGTCAGAGCGGTCCCGCCCAGCACGACCGCGGCAACGGTCGGCAGCAGGTAGGAATCACCGAGGAACAGCGCGGGCGTCTTCGTGTATGCGGCGAGGAGGATTCCCGCAGCACCGTAGAACGCGCCGGCAACCGCGTAGGCGAGCACCTGGTAGCTCACGACCGGGGTACCGACCACGCGCGCCGTCGGTTCGCTCACACCGACCTCGGTGAGGCGACGACCGATGATCGTGCGTCCTGCGATGAAGCCGGCGATGACGATCACGACGATCGCGATGATCATCGTGTTCGGGATCCCGAAGGTCCGGTCGAGCGTGAAGTTGTTCAGCGCGGCGGGCGCCGTCGAAGGGGTGCCGTTGGCGATACCGAACACGACGCCGAGCAGCACGCTGTTCATGCCGAGCGTGACGACGAGCGGCATGACCTTGAAGACCACGACGATGATGCCGTTGATGAGCCCGAACAGGAGCGGCACAGCGAGCGCGAGCAGCACCGAGGGGAGGATCCCCCAACCGTACGACTGTGGCAGCTTCGTGACGAGCACGGCCCCGAGCGCAATCGAGCCCGGCACTGACAGGTCGAGCCCGCGCTGCTGGACGACGAGCGTCTGGCCCGCCGCGGCGATCGCAAGCACCGCCGCGAACGGCAGCATGCTCAAGAGCGGTGCCGCGCCGAGGCTGCCCGGTGCGATGAGCGGGCTGATCGCGAACAGCAGGATCGTGGCGATCCAAATGGAGGTGTAACGACCCGTGAGCGCCGTCGTCCAGAACTGGCTTGCCTTGGATGGATTCTGGGTGTTCATGTTCAACTCCTTGACCTACGCAGCTGCGCGTAGAAGATGGCGGCGCCAACGGTGATGATGCCCGGCATGATGTAGGACCACTCCTGGCTCAGCCCGAAGAACGGCATCGCGTTGATCACCTGCTGCACGAGAATCGCGGCGACGATGATCACAGCGAAGGATCCGCGGCCACCGAAGATGCTCGCGCCGGCGAGCACCAGCACGGTCACCGAGGAGAGCGTGTAGGCGAGAGTCGGACGACCGTCGCCGATACCGATCTGAGCCATCATGATGAGGGCGGCGGGGAGCACGAGCAGCGAAGCCAACACGTACGACATGAGCTGCACCCGGCGCACGGGGATGCCAAGTCGCTCGGCAGCCTCAGCATCGGAGCCGTAGCCGCGCAGCTTGAGACCCCAGCGCGTGCGACGCAGGCACCACTCGAGCACGAGCGCGATCACGACCGCGACGATGAACGCGACCGGAATCATGCCGATGCGGTAGTTCACGATGTTCGTGAGCTGCGACGAGATGAGGCCGCCAGGTACCGGACGGAGCGCGAGGAACGCGCCCTGCAGGCCCATGTAGGTGGCGAGTGTGACGACGACCGGGTTGATCCCGAATCGTGAGGCGAGGAAACCGTTCACGAATCCCACAAGGAGCGCCCCCACGAGGATGAGCGCGAGACCGAACCATATGCTCCCGCCGTCGATGATCCAGAAGGACCCCAACACCACGAGGAAGCCCATCAACGGACCGACCGAGAGATCGAACCCGGCTCCGAGCACCACGACGAGCTGCGCGGATCCCACGAGGATCAGCGGCGCGACGAGGAAGAGCAAGTTCCCGATATTGAACGCTGAGAAGTACGAGGCATTCGATGCCCCCACCGCGATCGCGAGTGCGACGACGATGAGGCCGAGTACCGCGGCCGGAGACTGGTCACCGCGCAGCCACTTGCGGAAACCGCCCGAGGTGGCCCGCTTCTCGACGACGTCGATGCGCGAGGTCGTCGAGGTGAGCGCTGCGTGTGCGATGCCTTCCTCACTGACCTCGTCGCCAACGAGTTCCTTCACGACCTGGCCGCGCGACATGATGAGCACGCGATCGCACAGGCCCTCGAGCTCGACACCGTCGGACGACAGCAGGACAACCGCGGCACCCTGATCTGCAGCGTCGCGGAGGATCTGGTAGATCTCGACGCGTGCGCCCGCGTCGACGCCCTGCGTGGGCTCCTCCGCCAGGATTACCTTCGGGTTCGCGAGCAGGGCCCGCGAAAGTACGACCTTCTGCTGGTTACCGCCCGAGAGCGACTTGATCGGGGTGCGGCTCGACGGGGTCTTAATGCCGAGCTTCGCGATCTGCTCGCGCGCCACCTTCGCGATCTTGGATTCGCTGATGACACCGCCCGGTGCAACCTTGCCGATCGTCTGCGACACGATGTTCGCACCGACCGACAGCGGCATGTAGACGCCCTCACCGTGACGGTCCGCAGGGATGAACACCATTCCGGATTTGTCAGCCGCGACGTTGCTGCCGCGACGCACGGTCTTGCCGTCGACCTGCACCTCGCCCGTGGAACCGGATAGCCCCGCGAGGGCACGCATGAGCTCGCTCTGGCCGTTGCCCTGCACGCCCGCGATACCGACGATTTCGCCGGCCTTTACGTTGAGCGAGACGTTGTAGAAGCCCGCCGAACCGAGGTTCGTGACCTTGAGCTGATCCTTCGTGCCAACCGTTCCGGCGACACTGCCCTTCTCGGGGAACACCGCGTCGAGCGCGCGACCGATGACGAGTTCGACGATCTGATCCTCGCTCACGTCATCCGCCTGGAAGGTGCCGCGAACGGCGCCGTCACGCAGGACGGTGAGGCGGTCGGAGATGCGCTTGACCTCGGGGATGCGGTGCGAAATGTACACGACCGCGGTGCCGGCGGCGACGACCTCTCGCACGCGGCTGAACAGGCGCTCGACAAGGGCAGCGCTCAGGTGCTCCGTCGGCTCATCGAGGATGAGTACCTTCGGCTGCAGCGCGAGGGCCTTCGCGATCTCGACGATGAAGCGCTGCTCGACCGGGATATCGGAGACTCGGGCGGTCGGGTCGATGTCCATTCCCCACGAGTCGAGCTGCTCGCGCGACCACGCCGGAGCGCGGCCGATTCCGCCGACTCGGTCGTAGCCGACACCGATCGCCATGTTCTCGGCGACCGTGAGGTCGGGGAGAAGAGCGGGGTGCTGGCGGACGATGCCGAGACCGAGGTTTCGGGCTTCGTCGGGTGAAGCGCTTTCGAGCTGCACCCCGCCGATGTGGATAGTGCCCTCGTTCGGCTCGAGTGCGCCCGAGGCCACGGCCATGAGCGTCGACTTGCCCGCACCGTTCTCGCCCACGAGAGCGTGGACCTCGCCGGCGCGTACCTTGAGGTTCACGTTCTTGAGTGCGTGAACGCCCGGGAATCGACGTTCGATTCCGCGGAGGTCGAGCATCAGCTCGCCCTCCTCAGCCGCTACACCCTCGGCCCCGGTGGCAAGCTGCACGCTGGGGGATTCGGTCATGATTGTTCTCCTGGGTCCGGAGGGGATGCGGGGGCACCCCCAGGCCTTCTACTGAGCGAGGTATCCGCCGTCGATGACGAGCTCGGCGCCGGTCATGAAGCTGGACTCGTCACTCGCGAGGAAGAGTGCACCGTTGGCGATCTCCTCCGGCTGTCCTGCACGCCCCATCGGGGTCTGCCCGACGACGTACTCGTTTACTTCGGGTGCCTGGTGCTCGGTGAGCGGGGTCCAGACGAAACCGGGGTGCAGCGAATTGATGCGCACGCCGGTGGTCGCGTAGGTGATGGCGGCGTTCTTCGACATGTTGCGCACGGCGCCCTTTGTCGCGTGGTAGGCGTGCGCGCCACCGACTGCGGCGTTGCCCCAGATCGAGGACACGTTGATGATCGAGCCGATCTCCTGCTTGAGCATGTGAGGGATCACCTCTCGCATGCCGAGGAAGACGCCGGTCTGGTTGACGGCGACGACTCGGTTCCACGCCTCGAGCGTGAGGGAGTCGATCGGGTCGTACTCGATGATGCCGGCGTTGTTCATGAGCACGTCGATGCGCCCGTGCTTCTCGAGGATCTCCGCGACGAGATCCTTCCAACCTGCTTCATCCGCAGCATCGTGCGAACGGTAGGTGATGGTGTCGGCTTCGTACTCGTGGTTCGCTGAACGAGCCGTCGCGTACACCGTGGCGCCCTCGCGCGCGAAGAGTTCTGCGGTGGCGCGGCCGATGCCCTGGCCCGCGCCGGTGACAATGGCGATCTTGCCGTCAAGTCGCTTCATGATGTGAGTCTCCTGATTGCACACGTCGTTGTGGTAAGACGAGGAGTTCTCCGGAGTGACGGTGAACGTCACTCCGGAGAACTCGGGTACCGGGCGAACCCGGTGGGTGGGTTAGCTGAAGAGTTCCTGCAGCTGCTCGACGGAGAGACCCGACGAGTTGATCGCGTCAGCCGGCAGGCTCGGCTCGCAGACCGGCATCATGTCGGGGTTCGTTGAATCCTCGATGATCTCGAGCGCGAAGATCGACGGATCGTTGTTGACGATGCCGTTGTGCGCCGCGAGCGCCTTGTTCAGCGCAGCCTGGGAAACGAAGTTACGCGAAGACATCGTCGCGATCTGGTACTTCGAATCCTCGGAACCGTGCTCGTACCACAGGCAAGCGAAGTCGTTCGAGTCGTTCGCCGACCACACCGGGATCTCCTGGCCCGCAGCCTGGAAGGCGCGGATGCCGCCGACCGAACCGCCACCGTAGTCGGAGACGATGCCGTCGATGTCACCGTACGAGGTGATGAGACCGGCGACCACCTGCTGGGTCTTGCCCGGCTCCCAGTCGGTCGAGACCGGGCCGTCCTCGTTGAGGAGCGTGATGTTCGGGTAGTCCTCAAGCGCGCGCACGACACCGTCGTAGACGCCCTGCGAGTACGAGTTGCCCGCGATGCCGCCGAGCATGACGAGGTTGCCCTCGCCACCCATCTGCTCCATCGTCCAGCGCGCGAGACCCTCACCGTAGGTCTCGATGTCCTCAGACACGAAGTCGACGTAGTCGACGCCGGGCTCGCCGCCGGGCGAACCGACGAACGGTACGAAGCTCACGCCCTGCTGCGTGGCCTGGCGGATCGTGGGAAGCAGTGCCTCGCCACCATCGACGAAGCTGATAATCACGTCGACATCCTGCGCGACGAGCGAGTTGATGTCCGAGATCGCCTTCTGCGTGTCACCCTGTGCGTCGGTGTAGAGCACCTCGGTGATGTTGTCGCAGCCCGATGCCCAGTCCTCGAACATTGCGCGCGTGACCTTGCGCCATGAGTTGCCGCCGAAGCCGTCGGCGAGCGCAACCTTGACCGGTTCGTCGCCGCAGAACTCGGTGATCGGCGAGATGTCACCCTGGACACCCATGACGCCGAGCTCCTGGCCCTCCGGAACGACCGAGCTGCCGCCCGCGTCTCCGCCACCGTTGCCGGAATCGCCTGAGGCGCAACCCGTGAGTGCGAGGCCAGCGACTGCGACGATTGCCGCACCCTGGTAAACCTTTCTCCGAATCATGTCCTGTATTCACCCTTCTTGGTCATGTCGGCCGCACGTCCGCTACTGGGGCCGTTCTCCGATGAGCGTGCCCGCGGTGCGCAGCTAGTGGTGTTGAATCCCCTCCCGCTCTCTTCTTCGAGTTCGCAGAAGTCGTGTGCTGCGGAGGCTATTCGAGGATCAGACTATGCGCGCGCATCGGGCGGTGTCTCAGAGTGAATCATCGTGAGACACCTGAGTCTCAAAATGAGACTCTTGGCAGGTTTCTGCAGCTCACGGGGGCGAAGCTAGTCGCGACGGGTCCGTATCAATGGCGG
Organism: Leucobacter sp.; assembly: GCA_041655455.1. Taxonomy (GTDB): domain Bacteria; phylum Actinomycetota; class Actinomycetes; order Actinomycetales; family Microbacteriaceae; genus Leucobacter. The sequence continues at coordinate 23,335 of JBBAFK010000013.1, forward strand.
CGAGGGATCCCTCGGAGTGAGGGATCGCGCACCGTGATCGATGCCGGGCTCACTCATCAATTATCACCCGCACCCCCGTGTTCGAAGGAGAGCATCAGCATGACTGCACCCCGCCCCACCGATCGCCTCGGAGAGGTTTACGCCGAGTGGGCTGTTGAAATGGGTCGCTACCCGGATATGTCGACCGAGTTGCTCCGCATCATCTTTGATGACTGGCAGCGCGTCACCGGTGAGCCCGAGGGCGTCACCTACAAGGACACGGAGATCGGCGGAGTGCCCGGCATTCTCGTGACGCCGCTCGACGCCGACCCGCAGCAGGTGCTCGTGCTCCTGCACGGCGGCGGTTTCGCGCTGGGCTCCTCGCGCAGCCACCGCAAGCTCGCGGGCCACCTCGCGAAGGCCGCTGGTGTGACGGCGTTCGTCGCCGACTTCCGGCTCGCACCGGAGCACAAGTTCCCCGCGGCCATCGAAGACGGCGTCGCAGTGATTCGCGCACTCCGCGAGGCCGGGCACCGTGTCGAAGACGTGAACCTCGTGGGCGATAGCGCCGGTGGAAACCTCGCGATCGCCACCGTTCTGAAGCTGCGCGACCTCGGCGAGCCGCTGCCGGCGCAGGTGCTCACCATGTCGCCGTGGCTGAACATGGAGAACACCGGCTCGACGATCGAGACGAACGACGCCACCGACTTCCTCATCGCCCGCGAGGGCCTCCAGGCGAACATCGACCGGTACATCGACGGCGTGGCCTCGCCGACCGATCCGCTCGCGAACCCGCTCTACGCGGACCTCACCGGCTTCCCCCGCCTGTACATCACGGCGGCCGACACCGAATCCCTGTTCGACGACAGCGTGCAGCTCAACGAGCGCGCGAAGGCCGCCGGCGTGGACGTCACCTTCTCGATCGGCGAGGGCATGCAGCACGTGTTCCCGTTCCTCGCCGGGCGCCACGAGCGCGCCGACGAGGAGATCCGTCGCATGGCCGAGTGGTACCGCGCAGGCCGCTGATCACGAACTTCTTCCCCCGCAATTCAGAAAGAGACGCACACATCATGACTCAGACCACGACCAAGACCGACTATGACGCGCTGGTGATCGGCGCCGGCTTCTCCGGCCTGGCGATCCTCCACCACCTGCGCGAGGCGGGCTTCAACACCCACGTCGTCGACGGTGCCGACGGCATCGGCGGCACCTGGTGGATCAACCGCTACCCGGGCGTGCGCACCGATAGCGAGTACAGCTACTACTCGTTCTCCTTCTCCAAGGAGGTGCGCGAAGAGTGGGTGTGGAAGGAGCGCTACCCCTCCGGCCCCGAGGTGCTCGACTACCTGAACTTCGTCGCCGACCGCCTCGACCTGCGCAAGGACATCGAGCTCAACGTCTTCGTTGAGCGCGCGGTCTACAAGGAGGCGGAGAACCTCTGGGAGGTCACCTACTCCGACGGCCGCACCGTCACCACCCGCTTCCTCATCAGCGGCATGGGCGTGCTCTCCCAGCCCGTCTTCCCCGCGATCCCCGGCATCGAGGACTTCAAGGGCGAGAAGTACCACGCGGCTCGCTGGCCTTCCGAAGAAGTCTCGTACGAGGGCAAGCGCGTTGGCATCATCGGCCTGGGTGCCTCGGGCATCCAGATCGTGCCGGTCGTCGGTGAGCTCGCGAAGGAATTCTTCGTCTTCCAGCGCACCCCGAACTACATCGTTGAGACCACCAATGATCCGGTGACCGATGCTGACATGCAGTATCTGCGCGAGAACTACGACGCCATCTTCGAGAAGGCCGCACGTCACCCCTTCGCGGTCGCCATGGAGCCGGCCGAGCACAGCGCGCTCGAGGTTTCTCCCGAGGAGCGGGAGCGGATCTTCAACAGCAAGTGGAACGAGGGCGGCTTCCACTTCGCCAACGAGGCCTTCAACGACCTCGCCACGAACCCCGAGGCGAGCGATCTCGCGGCCGAGTTCATCCGCAGCAAGATTCGTGAGACGGTCAAGGATCCTGCGACGGCCGAGCTGCTTTCGCCGCGCGGCTACACCTTCAACGGCAAGCGCGTGCCGACGGGGCACAACTACTACTCGACCTTCAACCGCGACTCGGTGCACCTCGTCGACACGCTGACGACTCCGATCACACGGATCACCGAGAACGGCGTCGTCGTCGGCGACACCGAGTACGAGCTCGACATGCTCATCTTCGCGACCGGCTTCGACGCGATGACCGGAACGCTCACCGCGATCGACATCGTCGGCCGTGACGGGCGCTCGCTGAAGGAGAAGTGGGCCGACGAGGGTCTCAAGACGAACCTCGGCATCGGGATGCACGGCTACCCGAACCTCTTCCTCTCGCTCGGGCCGCAGACCCCGTACGCGAACCTCGTCGTTCCGATCCAGATGGGTGCCCAGTGGGTGCGCGATGCCGTCGTGTGGATGCGTGACAACGGAGTCGACCGTTTCGAGTCGACGCCAGAGTCCGAGGATCGCTGGACCGAGGAGACCACCCGCGCCGCGAAGGCCACCGTCATGTACGAAGAGGGCAAGAAGGCGAACGCCTGGTTCATCGGCGACAACATCCCCGGCAAGCGCGAAGAGATCAACGTCTACATGGGTGGCCACGGCGTGTACCAGGACTTCTGCAAGGCAGAGGCCGACGCGGGCTACCCGTCGTTCCAGCACGGCGCCGAGCAGGCCGAGAAGGCCAGCGCCTAAGGGCGCCGGCGGTTCAGGAAGCAGAACGATATGGCAAGGCTGCAGGACAAGGTCGCACTGATCACCGGTGCGGCGATGGGAATGGGCCAGGCGACGGCGGAGCTCTTCGCGGCGGAGGGCGCCCGCGTGGCGGTCACCGATTTCAACGAGGAGGCTGGCCGGAAGACGGTCGACGCCATCGTCGCGAAGGGCGGTGACGCCGTCTTCTACCCGCTCAACGTCGCCGACGAACAGCAGGTCGCGGACGTCGTCGCCCAGGTTGTCGAGCGCTGGGGCACCGTCGATGTGCTCGTCAACTGCGCCGGCATCATCGGCCCTGACAAGCAGACGCACGAGGTCACCGAGGAGGAGTGGGACGCGCTGTTCGCGGTCGACGTGAAGGGTGTGTTCTTCGCGACGAAGCACGCCGTTCCGCACATGATCGCCCAGAAGAGCGGCAGTATCATCAACTTCTCGTCGATCTACGGGCTCATCGGCAACGACGAGTTCTCCCCGTACCACGTCGCGAAGGGCGCGGTCACGATGCTCACGAAGCAGGACGCGGCGAGCTACGGTCAGCACAACATTCGCGTGAACTCCGTGCACCCCAGCACGGTGCTCACCCCGCTGGTGGAGGGCGTCGCGAGCGAGTTCGAGGGGGGCCTCTCGGCCTACGAGCAGCACATGACCTCGAACCAGTCGATCCGCCGACTCGGCAAGCCGATGGACGTCGCCTACGCGGTGCTGTTCCTCGCCTCCGACGAGTCGACCTGGATCACCGGTGTGAACCTGCCGATCGACGGCGGCTACACAGCGCGCTGATCCTTCCCGGTAGTCAACACTTCAGCGGCGGGCGCTTTCGCGTTCCGCCGCTGAAGTCTTTATGATCAAGGCAACGCGGACCTTCCGCGAGAAACGAGGAGACGTGTCTACAGCCGTGAGCCGGCAGGCTGCTCCGCTTCGCGAGCAGGTGGTGGCCGCGATGCGGGCCGAAATCGTCGACGGCGCACTCCCCCCGGGGGAGCGACTCTACGAGAAGACGCTCTGCGAGCGATACGACGTGTCGCGCACGGTGATCCGCGAGGTGCTCCGCCAGCTCGAGTCGGAGAGCCTCGTCACGGTGCGGCCGGGGCACGGCCCGATGGTGACCGTGCTCACTCCAGCGGACATCGAATCGCTGTACGAGGTGCGGCAGGAGCTCGAGGGCCTTGCTGCGGAACTCTTCGCGCAGCGGGCGAGCGACGCGCTCGCCAAGGAGATGCTCGAGCTCGTCGCGGGCATGAAACAGACCTACCTCAACGGCGACTTCGAGAGCCGCAGTCTCGCGAAGTCTGAGTTTTATCGGATTCTGCTCGAGGGCTCGGGAAATCCGGTGCTCACCGCGATGCTCGAGGGTATCCACGCGCGCATCGGAATCTTCCGCTACTACTCCTTCGTCGACCCCGAACGGGTGCGCATCTCATACCCGGAGATCATCGCGATCGCCGACGCTGCGGCGCGCGACCGCGACCCCAAGACGGCCCGGCTGAACTCGGAGCATCACATCTCGCTCGCGAGTAAGCTCGCCGTGCTCGAGTACACGAAGCGCTACGCGTCGGGTGAGGGATCAGACGTCGTGGAGGCGCTCCGCGACGGCCTCGCGGCGATCGCGTAATCCAACTCACCCGTACGCCTCCGAGAATCGCAAGAGGGCCCGTCCGCGCATCTGCGCCGACGGGCCCTCTTGCTCCCCGATGGGGGTTCGCTGTGGGCGGGTCAAACACGCCCGCCCACAGCGCCGAACGTTACTTCCGCAGCTCGGCGGTGGTCGCCTCGTCGACGGTCAGCGCTTCGGAGAGCGTGTCTTCGACGAACGCGACACCGTAGTCACGACGTGCGGCCTCGAACGACACGAAGCCTGCGAGCACGTCCTCACGGACCTTCTCCGCGGGGCGCGCGTGCGGGCTGCCGTACCCGCCGCCGCCGCTGAGGCGGTGGCCGAGGAACTCGCCAGGCTCAAGGCCCAGACTGCCGATGAGCGGCGCGGTCGTCTCCTCGCCCTCAGGGGTGAGCACGTAGGGCTCCGAGGGGGCCGCGGATCCGCCACCCACCGCGCCGCGCGGCGGGTTCACGTTGCCGTCGGTCACGTAGTAGGCGGTCATCGTCGCGTGCGACGGACCGTACTCGACGATCGTGCCCGGCGCGCCACGCCACTCGCCCGCACCGCCCGAGTCTGGCCGCACGCGCATCTGGCGCACGTGCAGCGGGTACTTCTGCTCGTCGACCTCGACGCTGTCGCGCAGCATCAGACCGTTCGTCACCGAGTTGCCGTAGGTGATCCAGCCGTCATAGCCGGGGCTTGCCGGTCCGCCCTGGCTGCCCAGGAAGAGCTGGTTGATGTACGCCTGGGGCTCGTTGCCGCGGTAGTCGTTGCCCGACACGACCGCGAAGCCCGCGCCGAGTCCGCTGGATCCCTCAGCCTGCCCTTCACCGGGCCACCGCTCCGCGATGATTCGCTGCGTCGTCATCACGAGACGCTCACCCACGTTCGTGGTCGCCACGGACGTCGAGTGCGGGAACTTCGGCCGGCCCACGATGCAGTTGTCGCGCAGCAGCACCTCGATGCAGCGGAAGCTGCCCTCGTTGCGGGGCACGTTCGGGTCGAGGCAGTTCAGCACGCCCGTCATCGAGTTGTTGACCGAGCAGGTCTCCGACTCGTTGATGCCGCCGTCGACGCAGTCCATGTTGTCGCGCAGGTCGATGACCACGCGGCCTTCGTCCGGCATGATCTCGACCTTGACGTTCACGGGAACACCGTCGGGAACGAGGTCGCCGACCGGGTCGTGTGTGCCGGTGCCCTCGGCGATGCCCGCGGGCATCTTCGCGATCGTGTCGCGCATCATCCGCTCGGAGTAGTTGAACCAGTCGTCGATGAACGCCTTCACCTGCTCGATGCCGTACTTGTCGGTGAGCTCCTTCAGGCCACGCTCACCGATGCGGCCTGCGCCGACCATCGCGAGGTAGTCGCCGTACCACTGCTCGGGTACGCGGATGCGGCTGCGGCACATGTTGATGATGTCGGGCAGATCCGTGTAGTCGCGCTGCACCTGGGTCGCACGGAAGATCAGCGCGCCCTCCTCGTACACGTCGCGTGCGAACGGCATGTAGGTGCTGGGCACCGAGTTGCCGATGTCGGCCTGGTGGGCCTTCGCGAGCGTCGTGAACATGTGGACGCCGTCGACGAAGACGGGAACCATCAGCGTCAGGTCCGCGGCGTGCGTGTTGCCTGCGTACGGGTCGTTGTGCAGGAACGCGTCGCCCTCGCGCAGATCCGGGTGGATCGAGGTCATCGCCTTGCCGAGGCGCTCACTGCCGATCACGTGGACCGGGAGGCCCTCAGCGGTCGCGAGCAGGCGGTTGTCGCCCGTGATGATGCTGCACGAGAAGTCGCGCGCCATATTCAGCACGGCGGAACGGCCCGCACGCAGCAGCGTGTTCTCCATCTCACGAACGATGCCGTCGAGACGGTTGGCGATCACCGACATGTCGATGATGCTGGTCGAGTAGGTGGTGCTCATGATTCTCTCCCTCTCCTGATCCGATTCAGACGGCCTGGTTGCTCAGGCGGTAGTCGCCGGAAGGAAGCACCTCGAGCAACTGCCCGGGGTGGATAACGATGGTGGTGATGTCTTCGCGAATAATGGCCGGCCCGGTGACGGTGCCGCGGCGGACGACCTCGTGGCCGTCGAGCACGGGGGTGTCCTGCCACTCGCCCTCACTGAAGTAGCCGGGGCGGGAGTCGTTGTCGGCCGCGGAGCTCGACGAGACGAAGCTGCCCAGCTCCTCGCTCGCGACAAGCTGCGCGCGGGCGCGGGCGCCCCACGAGACGATCTCGATGTGCTTGCCGACCTCCCGCACGCCGAAGACGCGCTCGTGCTCGAGGTGGAAGCACTCCTCGACGTCGGTGGCGCTCATGCCATTGAGCGTCTCGCGATCGCCGAGCGGGATCGTGAGCTCCCACGCCTGCATCGGGTAGCGGGCCTGCATGTAGAAGTCGGTCGCGGTCGTCGCGACGGTGCCCGACTCGAGCGTCGTGAAGAACTCGTCGGCCGAGGCGGCGACCCGCTGCACGCCTTCGTTGTCGACGGTGAAGCCGTCGCTGTCGGTCGTCATGAAGGTGACCGCGTCGAACTCGCTCACGATCTCGGAGTACAGCGCACCGTACGCGCTCATGGCACCCGCCGCCTTCGGCAGGATCACCGACCCCGCACCGAGCTCACGGGCGATCAGCCCGATCGTGAGGCCAGAAGCGCCGCCGCCGGCGACGACCGCGATCTCACGCGCGTCGATGCCCTTCGCGACGGTCTTCTCGCGGATCGCCGTCACGATGTTGTCGACCGAGATGTGGAGGGCGGCGTTCGCGGCCTCCTCGATCGTCATGTTGAGACGCTCGGCGACGCGACCGATCGCGGCGCGTGCACCTTCGACGTCGAGACCGAGGCGACCGCCGAGGAAGTTCGACGAGTCGAGGTAGCCGAGCACGAGCGCGGCATCGGTGATCGTCGGCTCGGTGCCGCCGCGCCCGTAGCAGACGGGCCCGGGCTCCGACCCCGCACTCTGCGGGCCGACGCGCATGAGACCGCCGCCATCCACCCACACGATCGACCCGCCGCCGGCGCCGATGCTCTCGATGTCGACCGAGCGGGTACCGGTAATGTCACCCACCCACTTGCCGCCGAGCCACGTGTCGCTCGTACGAGCCGCTTCGCCGCGGACCACGACCGACAGGTCGAACGTGGTGCCGCCCATGTCGGTGACCAGCAGGGTGTTCTCCACCGCGCCGCCGGGGAGGTTGTGGTTCGCGACCTCGATCGCGGCCAGCGGCGCCATCGACGGGCCCGAGCCGATCGAGTAGACGGGCTGCTCGGCGATACGGTCCGCGTGCCAGCCGCCACCGTATGAGGTCGAGATGAGGAGCGTGCCGGTGAAGCCGGCCTTCTCGAGATCCTCCTCGAGATCGCCGAAGAACTTCTGCATCGCGGGCTTCAGGGACGCGTCGATCGCGGTCGCCGAGGCGCGACGGTACTCGCGGATGCTCGGGTTGACCTGGTGCGACAGCGTGTAGGGCACGCCGGGGAGGTGCTCCTCGATGAGTTCGGCCACGCGCAGCTCGTGTGCGGGGTTGCTGATTGACCACAGCAGGCTCACAGCGATCGCCTCGACCTCGGCGTCCTTGCAGCGGCGCAGAGCCTCGACGACCGTCGCTTCGTCGAGCGGCGTGTACACAGAACCGTCGCTCGCGATACGCTCGCCGATCTCGAACGTGAGGTAGCGGGGAATGTACGGACCGCGGTAGTGCAGGCGACGGAACGGGTCAGCCTTGCCGCCCTCGCGCAGCAGCAGCACGTCGGGGAAACCATCGGTCGTCAGCAGCGCCGTCTTCGCCGTCTGCTCGGTCACGACGAGGTTCGTCGAACGCGTCGTACCGTAGTTGATCTGGCTCGCCTTCTTCACGAGCTCATCAACGGTGATGCCGATCGTCTTCGCGATGTCCTCAAGGCCCTGCTCGATCGCAAGATACGCACGATCGAGCGTGGTGAGCGCCTTCGACATGTAAATGTTGTTGTGGTCGTCTCGGACGACCAGGTCGGTGAACGTACCGCCGGTGTCTACCGATACTCGATACACGATGTCTCCTCAGGTCGGGGTGGGGTCAGCTGTGCCGTGATTCCTCATGGTAGGCGGGCATTCCGGGTGCCGCCCGGAAAGTCTCATATTGAATCGATGCGACCGTGCAGGCTGTGACGCCGCCGGTGCCTACGGCGTCGGCGGCGGTCAGAACAGCAGGTACAGAGAACCCGCGATCGTGCAGACGATGACGGCCCACTCGAAGGTGCGCTGGGGAATCCGCTTCGCCGTCCAGATGCCGGCCAGTGCGCCGAGTACGACGCCCGGCACGAGCAGCAGATCGAGCACGAGCGTCTCGACGGTGATGATGCCGAGCCCCGCGGAGATCGGCACTTTCACGAGGTTGATGATCGCGAAGAACCACGCCGCCGTGCCGAGGAACGAGAGGACCGAGAAACGCGACGCGAGGAAGTACATTGACATGACGGGGCCGCCGGCGTTCGCGACCATGGTCGTGAACCCGCCGAGGGATCCGTAGCCGGCGCGAGCGAGACGTGGTGCGCGGGCTGGCCCCGATCCCTCGCCGTTACCGCTGTCATTGCGGTTGCCGCGCCACCGCCGCCACAGGGTAAACGCGATGACGAGGAGCAGGATCACCCCGATGACGCGGCGCACCCAGGAATCGTCGGCGACCGCGAGGAAGAGCGCGCCCGCGACGAGCCCCACCGCGACCGCGGGGATGAGGCGCACCAGGGTGCGCCAGTCAGCGTGCCGCCGGTAGGTGACGAGCGCGAACACGTCGCCCACGATGAGCAGGAGCAGGAGCGCGCCCGTCGATGCGCGGGCGGGCAGGACCGCCGCGAAGATCGCGATCGAAACGGTGTTGATGCCCGGGATCGCGGTCTTCGACACCCCGACGAGCGTCGCGGCGAGGGCGAGGAGCGCCCACGCGGAGGGGGCGAGATCAGGGATCACGGTGCCGTCGCGGGGGAGACCCGCCTATCGGGCGAGAAACTCCTCGAGCTCGGCGCGTGCCGCGTGGTCGGGCTTCTGCACGGGCGGCGATTTCATGAAGTATGCGGAGGCCGATTCGATCGGCCCGCCGACGCCCCGGTCGAGCGCGACCTTCGCGCTGCGGATCGCGTCGATCATGGTGCCCGCCGAGTTCGGAGAATCCCACACCTCGAGCTTGTACTCGAGACTCATCGGCACGTCGCCGAAGCCGCGGCCCTCGAGACGCACGAACGCGAACTTGCGGTCCTCGAGCCACGGCACGTGGTCGCTCGGGCCGATGTGCACGTCGTCCGCGTCGAGGTCGACGTCGATGTTCGAGGTGACGGACTGGGTCTTCGAGATCTTCTTCGAGGTGAGCCGGCTACGCTCGAGCATGTTCTTGAAGTCCATGTTGCCGCCGACGTTGAGCTGGTACGTGTGGTCGAGGGCGACGCCGCGGCTCTCCATGAGGCGCGCGAGCACGCGGTGGGTGATCGTCGCGCCGACCTGGCTCTTGATGTCGTCGCCGACGATGGGCAGGCCCGCCTCGACGAACTTTGCGGCCCACGCCGGGTCACTCGCCACGAACACGGGCACGGCGTTGACGAAGGCGACCCCCGCGTCGAGCGCCGCCTGCGCATAGAACTTCACCGCGTCGTCGCTGCCGACGGGCAGGTAGCAGGCGAGCACCTCGGCGCCCGAGTCGCGGAGCGCCTGTGCGACATCGATGGGCTCTGCCTCGGACTCGACGACCGCGTCGCGGTAGTACTCGCCGAGGCCGTCGAGCGTGGGGCCGCGCTGCACGGTGACGCCGAGCTCGGGCACGTCGGAGAACTTGATGGTGTTGTTGTGGCCGGCCCAGATGGCCTCACCAAGATCCTTGCCGACCTTTTCGGCGTCGACCTCGAAGGCGGCGACGAACTCAAGATCGGAGACGTGGTAGCCGCCGAGACGCACGTGCATGAGCCCCGGAACCTGCTCGTCGTCGGCCGCGCCGCGATAGTATTCGACTCCCTGCACGAGCGAACTCACGCAATTCCCGATCCCCGCGAGGGCAACCTTTACCGACACCGCAGCCTCCTCAGTGGTCTACCAGTCCTGACGCTGTCCGCGCCAGCGATCCATCCTACTCCCGTGCCCCGAGAACGAGACTCGAGCAGCGTCGACGACTGGAGCCCCCTATGCTCGGTGGCGGCGGGCAGTGGTGTTGGCGAGTAGTGGGCGACGACAGGAGGTTCCGGTGGATGCGACAGCGATTCCGGTTCGCGAGTTGACCGCTTGCGCGGTCCGTGCGGCGCGCGCAGCGGGCGCGATCGCGCTCGACGGGTTCCGCAGCCCGGACCTCGCGGTCGAGACGAAGGCGGACATGTACGATCTCGTCACCCGCTACGACGGCGAATGCGAGGCGCGAATCCGCGAGATCCTCGCCGCAGAATTCCCCGGCTCCCGGATCATCGGTGAGGAGGGCGGCGAGACGGACGGCACGGACCGTGAGGCAGGCGGGGCAGGCGCCATCGAGTGGCACGTCGACCCGATCGATGGCACCTCGAACTTCGCGCGCGGCGTCGCGATGTGGGCCGTGTCGATCGCCGCGGTGGTCGACGGCGAGGTCGTGTCGGGCGTGGTCTACGACCCGGTCGCGGGCGACCTGTTCTGGGCGGACGATCGCGGCGCGTTTCTCGGCGATACGCCGATCCGCAGCCGGGGGTCCGCCGACCCCGCGCGGGCGATGGTTGCCATGAACTTTCCGCTCGCGAGGGATCTCGTGCACTTCCCCGAGCTCGCGCTCGAACAGTTCGCCGAGGTGACTCGCGCGTTCGGGCAGGTGCGCTCGCTCGGCAGCACCTGCATCGCGCTGTGCTGGATCGCGGCGGGCTGGCTCGACGCGACCGTGTCGTTCGAGACGAGCTCGTGGGACGTCGCGGCGGCCGCGTTCATCGTGCGCCGCGCGGGCGGCACATACGTGGCCTATCGCGACGGCGAGGCGCAGCCGCCCGCGGGAGATTTCGCGCACCCGCACTACTTCGCCGCGGTCGCGGGAGCGGAGTTCCCGATGCTGCGCGAGATCATGCGGACGCAGAGCCTTCGTCCCGCGCGCTGACGGGCGAGTCAGCCCTGCATGAGCTGTGCGGCGAGCTGCAGCAGCTGTGCCTCGGATCCCTCGCGGCCGATGAGCTGGACGCCCATCGAGAGTCCGCCCGGCAGGGTGAGGACGGGGACCCCGACCGCGGGGAGGCCTGACACGTTCACCATCGAGGTGAAGGGGGTCCACTCGCACTGGGCGCGGTAGTCCGCGTCGGGGTCGAGGCGAGTGAAGGCGCCGATCTCGGGCGGAATGGTCGCGAGCCCGGGGGTGAGCACGACGTCGTAGGCGCCCCACTGCGCACGGAAATCCGCGGCGATCTCCGTGAGATCGCGTGCGGCAGCGACGTGCTCCTCGCGGCTGCGGGCGAGCGCCCGCTCACGGAACGCGCGCGTGAACGCCGTCAACCGCTCCTCGCCGCCCGCGGGCAGGTCGATGGTCGAAAGCACCGCCATCCAGCTCGTGCCGAAGGACTCCGGGTAGCGCTCGTCGTAGCGGAACGCCGTTTCCTCGACCCGGTGGCCGCGGGCGGTAAGCCGGGTTGCGGCGGCCTGCCAGGCAGCGAGCGCCTCGGGGGAGATCGGGGTCGGGTGTGCCGCCTCGAACGGTGAAGCGGCGCTGAGGCCGACGCGGAGCCCCGTGAGATCGTCGGCGCGGCGGACCGCGCTCAGTGCCGATCCCTCGCCGCTGTCAGTGATTTCTCCGCGTGCGCTGTTCCCGCGCATCGCATCGAAGAGCAGGGCCGCATCCTCCGCCGTGCGGGCGATCGGCCCGGAGGTGACGAAGCGGGGCGCGCCGAACTCGTTGACGGGTCCGTCGACGAGGTCGGTCGGGATCGCGCCGAGGCCGGGCTTCAACCCGACGAGGCCGCAGGCGAGCGCGGGGATGCGGATCGATCCGCCGCCGTCGTTCCCTGGCGCCGCGGTGAGGATGGCGGCAGCGACTGCCGCCGCGCTGCCGCCCGAGGAGCCGCCGGGCGTGCGGGTGGGGTCGAGCGGGTTGCGCGCGGGCGGCGCGATGTCGTTCTCCGAGTAGCAGTTGAGCCCGAACTCGGGCACCTGCGTTTTGCCGAGCGAGATGGCGCCCGCTGCTCGCAGTACGGCGACACCGGGGGAATCTTCGGTCGCGCGCGCCGGTGGGATCGCTGCGGTGCCGAAGGTGGTGGGTGCACCGGTCACGTCGAGCAGGTCCTTGTACGCGAGGGGAAAGCCGTGGAGCGGTGGGAGCGTGTCGCGCTCGTCAGCCGGGGTGCGGGCGAAAGCCGCGTCCGTCGCGCGAGCCTCGTCGAGTGCGCGGTCGGCGGTGACGGCGATGAAGGCACCGAGGCTCTCGTGCTCGGCGATGCGGTCGAGGGCGTGCTCGACGGCCTCGGTCGCGGTGATCGCGCCGGAGCGCAGGGCGTCGCGCAGCGCGACCGCGGTGTCGGGGAGGGTGCTCATGCGTCCAGCCTAGGGACTCCAGCGACGCTTCTTGCAAACGATTCTCGTTAGCGATATGCTGAGACTCGTTCTCAACAAGAAAGGTCACCATGACGACACCCCACCGCAGCACCGCCGGGCGCCGGCTCCTCGGAGCGGGCGGGCTCGCGATCGCGGCCGCGCTCACCCTCGCATCGTGCGCATCCAGTCCCTCGGGCGGGGCGGAGGGTTCGGGGGGCGAGGGATCCCTCGCCGTCGTCGCGACCACCACCCAGCTCGCCGACTTCGCCGCCATCGTCGGCGGTGACGACATCGAACTCACGGGCCTACTGCCAGCAGGCGGGTCAGCGCACCACTTCGACCCGACGCCGGCCGACCTCCTCGCGCTCGGGCAGGCCGACGTGCTCATCGTCAACGGCGTCGAACTCGAGACGTTCATCGATGGCGCGATCGAGGCCTCCGGGTTCGACGGCGAGATCATCACCGCGGCCGACGGCATCGACCTCGCAGAGGCGGAAGTGATCACGGCGGAGGCGGAAGGCGCCGAGGCGCACGATCACGAGGATCATGACCACGCGGATCACGATCACGGCGACGCTGATGAGGAACATGCGCACGATGATCACGCCCACGATGACGATGCGCACGACCACGACCACGGCCCCGTGAACCCCCACATCTGGACCAGCCCGCGTAACGCGTCGGGCATGGTGGAGGAGATCGCAGTGGGTCTCGGCGAAGTGGATCCCGAGCACGCAGATGACTACGCGCAGCGGGCCGAAGCCTACTTCCAGCAGCTCGGCGAGCTCGACACCTGGATCGCGGCGCAGTTCGAACGCGTACCGGCCGAGGAACGGGTGCTCGTGAGCGGACACGACTCGCTCCGCTACTACCTGCACGACTACGGCATCACGTTCGCCGGGTCGATCCTGCCGAGCTTCGAAGACAACGCGGAGCCGAGCGCCGCAGACATCGACGAACTCGTCGACGCCATCCGTGAGCACGGCGTGAAGGCCGTGTTCGTCGAGTCATCCATGAGTCCGAAGCTTGCCGAGACCATCGCGAAGGAGGCCGGAATCGAGGTCATCGACGCCGACGCACTCTACGCCGACTCCCTCGGTGTCGAAGGGTCGGGAGCCGACACCTACATCGGCGCGACCGCCCACAACACCCGCGTGATTCTCGAGGCCTGGGGTGCGACCCCAGACCCCCTGCCCGGTACGCTGCTGGAATGAACGCACCACCCACAGCCCGTAACGCAGCGCTCTCACTCGAGGGGGCTGCGTTCGGCTATGCGGGTGTGACGAGGGTCGAAGACCTCACGCTCGAGGTGCCCGCGGGCGCCGCCGTCGCGCTCATCGGGCCGAACGGCTCGGGCAAGTCGACGCTGCTGCGCGGTGTGCTCGGTCTCGCGGACCTCACTGCCGGATCCCTTCGCGTGCTCGGCGAGACCCCCGAACGGGCCCGCAGGCGCGTCGGCACACTGCCCCAGGCTGATACCCGCGACATCTCCCTCCCCGTGTCGCTCCGGCAGGTCGTCACTATGGGCCTCTACCGTTCGCGCGGGCCGCTGCGGCCCATCGGCCGGGCGGGCCGGGCCGCGGTCGCCGACGCGCTCGAACGGGTCGGGCTGACTCCCTTCGCCGGGCGGCGATTCGGGGAGCTGTCGGGTGGTCAACAGCAGCGAGGGATCCTGGCGCGGGCCCTCGTCTCCGACCCCGAACTTCTCCTCCTCGACGAACCGTTCAACGGGCTCGACCGCGAAAACCGCGAGACGCTGCTGCGGCTCGTCCGCGCGCTCCGGGAAGAGGGACGCACGATTCTCGTGTCGACTCACGATCTCGAAATCGCGCAGCAGTCCTGCACGCACGTGCTGCTCCTGTCGAGCGGGCACGTTCCCGGCGAACCCGGTCACCCGGCAGCGTTCGGCACCCTCGAGGAGGCGCTCACCCTGGAAGCCGTGCAGCACGCCTTCCACGACACGACCGTCGAGCTCGACCAGCACACCGTCACCACGACCCGGGAGACCGAGTAGTGCAGGCGGTGTTCGGATCCCTCGCCCTCGGTGGCCCCTCGCTCGCGGTCTTTGACCCGTTCGAGATCTTCGCGCTGCCCTTCATGTGGCGCGCCCTCGTCACCGTCGTGATCCTCGCCATTGCCGCGGGGATCGTCGGCCTCTTCATCAGCTTCCGAGAACTCGAGTTCGTGAGCGACGGCCTCGTGCACGCCGTCTTTCCCGGCCTCGTCGTGGGTGCGGCCGTCGGCGGCACGGCGGCGCTCCTACCCGGCGCGGTGGTGGCCGCGGTGCTCGCCGCGGTGCTGTTCACCGTGCTCGAACGACGCGGCGGGGTCAGCGCCGACGCGAGCATCGCCGTCGTGCTGACGGGCCTGTTCAGCCTCGGCATCGTGCTCGTGTCGCGGCAGGAAGGGTACGTCTCGCAGCTGCAGGAGCTGCTCTTCGGGAGCCTCCTCACCGTCACCGACACCAAGCTCGCACAGGTGCTCGCCGTCGCCGTGGTCGCCGTCGCCGTCGTGCTCGTCACCTGGCGGGCGCAACTCTTCCGCGCCTTCGACCGCGACGGCGCGGAGGCAGCGGGGTTCCGGCCGCTCGCCGCGGACCTCCTGCTCGGCGTCGCGGTCGCGCTCCTCGTGGTCGCGGGCGTCCAAGCGCTCGGCGTGCTCATGGTTATCGCCCTGCTCACCATCCCCTTGGCCGTATCGCGCCTGCTCACCCGTAAATTCGCGCTCCTCATCCCGATCGCGATCCTCGTGCCCCTCCTCGCCGGTGCGGGCGGGCTGTGGCTCTCCTTCGAGTGGTCCGTCGGTGCGGGCGCCCAGGCGCCACCAGGCGCCATCGTCGTGCTGCTGCTCGTCGCCGCCTACGCCGTGGCCGCCGTCGTCCGCGGTGCCCGTTGGGCGGTGCGCCGATGAGCTACTTCGCCCTCGCCGCCCTCGAGCTCACGCTGCTCGGGCTGCTCTCCGGAGTTGCCGGCACCCTCATCGTGCTCCGCCAGCGGTCGTTCTTCGCCGTCGCGCTCAGCCACGCCACCTTCCCCGGCGGCGTCGTTTTCGCGGTGCTCGGCTGGAACCTGCTGCTCGGCCAGGCGCTCTTCGCGCTCCTCCTCGTGCTGCTCATGACCCTCCTCGCCCGCATTCCTGGGCAGGGGAGACAGGTGACGAGCGGCGTCGTGCTCGCCTTCGGGTTCGCGCTCGGCACCCTCCTCGCCGGCCTCAACCCCGGGCTCGGCGTGCCGGTCGAAGCGCTGCTCGTCGGCTCCCCGCTCAGCGTCACCGAGCAAGACGTCGGGGCCACGGCAATCGTGCTCGTCGCGTCGCTCCTCGTCATCCTCGCCTTCGGCAGGCGGATCCTCTTCCACACCTTCGACCCGGTGGGGTTCGCCTCGGCCGGCTTCCGCAGCTGGCCCGTCGAGCTCGCCGTCACCGGCGTGATTGCCACCGCCGTCGTCGTGTCGATGCCGGCCGTGGGCGCGATCCTCGGCGTCGCCGTGCTCATCGCGCCCGCTGCCGCCGCGCGTGCGCTGTCCGACCGGCTCGGGTGGATCCCCGCGCTCTCCGCAGCGATCGGAGTGCTCGGCGGCCTCGGCGGGCTGTGGCTGTCACGCGAACTCGGCATCGCCGCGGGCGGGTCCGTCGGTCTTGTGCTCACTGCGCTGTTCGGCGCGGCGCTGCTCGTGCGCGCGCTGCGACGCGCCTGGCACCTTGGGCGGCGCAGGACAGGGCGCGGGCCACACCCCCGGAACTTCGCTACGGTGGAGGGCAGTCGAGCGGTGCGGGAGGTCTGAAATGCAGCCGAAGCGAAACACGTGGCAGCGTGAGGCCGTGCGCGCGGCACTCGCCGAGGCGCGCGGCTTCGTGAGCGCCCAACAACTCCACCAGGCGCTGCGCGACAGCGGCTCGACGATCGGCCTCGCGACCGTGTACCGCGCGCTCGCCGGCCTCACCGAGACCGGCGAGGCCGACTCCCTGCAGTCACCCGAGGGCGAGAACCTGTTCCGCTCCTGCTCGATGACGGGGCACCACCACCACCTAATCTGCCGCAACTGCGGGCACACCGTCGAGCTCTCGGCCACCGGCGTGGAGGAGTGGACGCAGCGGGTCGGCGCCGAGCACGGATTCAGCGAGATCGAGCACGTCGTCGACCTCTTCGGTCTCTGCGGGAACTGCCGCGCTGCCACGTGAACGCTCCGCTGCGGGCGTCGATCCCTCACCAACTCCGAACAATCGGGCAGTTGTGCAGGATTCAGGTGAGAAATAGCCTGCACAACTGCCGGATCAAAAACGCGGTGCCGGTAGGGCGGGCCGGCCGGCGCGGGGCGGTCCCGCGCGGGGCGGGATGAGCGGGCACTGAGCGGGCCCTCAGCCGCGCGGCAGCACGAGCTGCCACCCCGGCTGCTTCGCGGTCCGCCCGTCACCGCTTGAACGGCCCGTGAGGCGCCGCTTCACCCACGGCAGCACGTGATCCCTCGTGTACCGCAGCTGATCCATGCGGCCGGGGCGAGGGATCGGCGCAGCGTCGATCACCCAGTCCGCCGGTGGCTCGTGTCCGAGCGTGCGCAGCACGTTCGCGGCGACCCGATGGTGCCCGACCGCGGCGAGGTGCAGCCGGTCGTGCGACCAGTACTGGAGCCCCGCAAGCTCTGCGTCGCTCCAGTTGTCGGTGAAGCGGATCGAGAGCCGGTCGGCGATCCCTCGCGCCTCGAGCACGAGTTCGTCGCCCTTGCGCTTCACGCGCTCGCCGCCGGGGAGTCCGCCGGTCGGGTTCGCGCCGGCGAGTAGCAGCGGCTCGGCGCCCGCCTCCTGCACTCGCCGCAGCGCCTGCTCGCTCTCGGCGCTGATCCATGCGAGGTCGGTGCCGGGGCGCAGCATGTCGTTGCCGCCGCCGTTGAAGCTCACGAGCGTCGGGCCGAGTTCGAGCGCCGGCGCGAGCTGCTCCGCGATGATCGGGGCGAGGAGCCGACCGCGGATCGCGAGGTTCGCGTAGGCGACGGGTTCACCGGTCGCGTCGGCGAGGCCCTGCGCCGCGAGGTCGGCCCAGCCGCGCACCGAACCGTCGGCGAGTTCGTCGCCCACACCCTCGGTGAAGCTGTCGCCGATCGCCACGTAACGGATCTTCGCGCGCGCTGTCTGTTCCTGACCCACCCGTTCAGCCTACGCGGCATCCACCGATCGGTGGAGGAATGCGCCCCGCAAAGTCAGCCGACCGGCCGCTGCCGCACGGCCCGCAGACGGGGCACGATAGAAGCATGCAACACACCAAGAGATCCGAAGTCGTGCGCGTACGCGGGCTCGAGAAGCGCTATCCGAGCACCGGTTCGCGGGGCGAGCGGGTGATCCTCGACGGGATGGACCTCGACATCGAGGCCGGCGAGACCTACGCGCTTCTCGGGCCGAACGGCGCCGGGAAGAGCACGACGATCGAGATTCTGGAAGGGATCCGCAGGCCCGACGCCGGCGAGGTGAGCGTGCTCGGCGAAGCCCCGCTCTCTGCGGGCCGCGACTGGAGGTCACGGGTCGGCATTGTCGCGCAGTCGACGGGGGATCTCGGGCCGTACACCCCGCGCGAACTCATCACCCACTTCGGCAAGCTCTACCCGGAGCCCCGCAGCGTGGACGAGGTGCTGTCGCTCGTCGGCCTCACCGAGCACGCCGGAAAGCGGGCGACGAAACTCTCGGGCGGGCAGCAGCGGCGGCTCGACGTCGCGCTCGGCATCGTCGGCCGGCCCGAACTCCTCTTCCTCGATGAGCCCACCACCGGCTTCGACCCCGAGGCGAGACGCCAGTTCTGGGACATGCTCGACGGGCTCACCGGTGAGGGCACGGCGATCCTGCTCACCACGCACTACCTTGATGAAGCCGCGCACCTCGCAGACCGCGTCGGCGTGCTCTCCGGCGGCCAGATCGTCGCCGAAGCCCCGCCCGCCGACCTCGGCGGTGCGGCGGCGCGCGTGCCCGTCGTGCGCTGGACCGACGCCGACGGCCTGCGGCGCGAGGAGCGCACCGCAACCCCCGCGGCGTTCGTCGCGGAACTGTCCCGCTCCGTGTCTCACGGCGCGGGCGAGCCCCGCGACGCATCTGGCACCGTGGGCGAACCCCGCGACCTCGAGGTGAGCCGACCGAGCCTCGAAGAAATCTATCTGGAACTCATCGAAGCGGAGGCGAAACGATGAACACGACCCCGATTCTCGCGGTCTCGGACGACGGCGAGGGATCCCTCGCGACGCACCGCACCGGCAACCCTCGGCCCGCGGGCTACGCGCCCCGCAACACCCGAGCAGCAGACGCGCGCCCCGGCATCTTCAGCGCGGGTATCGCCTCGATCGGCATGGAAATCAAGGCCTACTTCCGCATGCCCGACACGGTGTTCTTCACGTTCCTCTTCCCGGTGCTCATGCTTGGCATCTTCGGCGTCGCCTTCGAATCCGTGGGCGAGATCGGCGGGGGACCTGACGGCGAGGACGGCATCACCATGGCCGCTTACTACCTGCCCGGCATGGTCGCCGCGGCGATACTCTTGACCGGCGTGCAGAACCTCGCCGTCGACATCGCCCGCGAGAAGGGCGAGGGCTGGCTGCGCAGGCTCGGCGGCACCCCGATCTCGCCGATGTCGTACTTCATCGGCAAGGCCGGGATGATCCTCATCACCTCAATCGCACAGATCGCCCTTCTCTTCGCGTTCGCGAGGTTCGGGCTCGGCGTTGAACTACCGACCGAACCCGACCTGTGGCTGCGATTCGCATGGTTGTTCCTCCTCGGCATCGCCACCATGACGCTGCTCGGCATCGCGCTGTCGGCCGTGCCGCGATCCGCGCGCAGCGCGACTGCCGTCGTGCTCCCGATCGTGCTGCTCTTGCAGTTCATCTCGGGCGTTTACCTGCAGTTCTCGATGCTCCCCGAGTGGCTGCAGAACGTCGCCTCGATCTTCCCGCTGAAGTGGCTCGCGCAGGGCATGCGCTCCGTGTTTCTGCCCGAATCGTTCGCCGCGGCCGAGCAGTCCGGCTCCTGGGATCTCGGGCTCGTCGCTCTCGTCCTCGCCGGCTGGCTTGTCGTCGGGCTCGTGATCAGTCTCCTCACGTTCCGGTGGGTGCGGCGCTCGTGAGAGGCTGAGAGCATGAGCACGGCGGTCATCACGGAGGCGAGGGATCGCGAGCGGAATGCTCGCTTCCCACTCCTGTGGTGGGATCTCGCGGTCGGTCTCGTCACCGCAGTCATGGTCCCGCTCGGAATCGTGCAAAGCCACGACGACCCCGCACCCTGGCTCAGCACCGTCTCGTCGCCCGACCTCCGCTTCGCAGCCCTCCTCGCGCCGCTCGCCGGCTTCGCGATCGTCTACCTCGCACTCGGGCGGCGCGTGCTCCGGGCCACCCTCGTCGACGCGCCACCGGGCCGCCCCGGCCGAACCTACCTCGCGATCCTCCTCCTCGTCACCGCGTGGGGCGTCGTCACCGAACCGATGTACGCATTCCTGCAGGTCGTCGCTTACCCGATCGCCTGGTCCATCCCCCGACGCTACGGCGAGGCCGTCGCCTGGAGTGCGGGCATCGCGCTCACTGTCGGCACGGCGATGTTCGCAAACATCGCCGGGCGGAGCCCCTCGGCGGCCTTCCTCTCGGCCGGCGTGACCGCCGTGTTCTCCTTCATCTTCGCCGTGGCGATGGGCACGTGGATCTCGCGGATCTTCGCCCGCGGCGAGGAGTACCGTTCGCTCGCGGAGCAGCTGCGCGACTCGCAGGCGGAGGTGGCCGCCCTGTCGGAGGCGAGCGGGGCCGCGGCCGAGCGCGAGCGGCTCTCCCGCGAGCTGCACGACACGCTCACGCAGACCCTCGCCGGGCTCGTGATGCTGAGCGAGCAGGCCGAGCGTGCCCTCGACGCTGGTGAGCACGAACGGGCGAGGGATCGTCTCGACCGGGTCTCCTCGGCCGCCCGCGAGGCGGTCGTCGAGGCGCGAGCCCTCGTCGCGACGACCCAGCCGCTCGGCGACGGCGGGCTCGAAGCCGCGATCGAGCGGGTCGCGGCGCGTCTGCGCGCCGACACCGGGCTCGACGTGGTCTGCGCGCTCGAGCCGGTGCCGCTCGACCGGGAACGGCAGGTCGTCGCGCTGCGCGCGGCGCAGGAGGGGCTCGCGAACGCGCGGAAGCACTCGCGGGCATCACGGGTGGAGGTCGCGCTCAGGGCCGCGGACGGTGCGGCGCTGCTCACCGTCGCGGACGACGGGGTCGGCCCCGATACCGAGCCCGGGGCCAGTGGTGGGTTCGGCTTGAGTGGGCTTTCCGACCGCGTGCGGGCCGTCGACGGGGTCGTGCGCTTCGGGCCGGGGCGGGCGCCCGGCGGCGCACGGCGCGGGGCCCTGCTGGAAGTCGAGATCCCGCTCATCGCGGCGTCCGGTGCCGGGTCCAGTGCGGTGTCCAGTGTCGCGTCCAGCTCCGCGTCCGGTGAGTCACCCGCTCCTGCGCTGCCGGATGTGCGAGAGGAGTCTCCGGCGGAGACTTCGGCGGATGTTGATGCTGATGCTGATGCGGACTCAGCGAGCGGGGCTCCCGCACGCCGCACTTCGGGGGCTGCCTCATGATCCGCGTGTTCGTCGTCGACGACCATCCCATCGTGCGGGGCGGGGTGACCGGGCTGCTCGAGACGGAGCCCGACTTCGAGGTGGTCGGCGAGGCCTCCTCGGGCGAGGAAGCGCTCGCGCTCGTCGCAAAGCTGCGCCCCGACGTCGTACTCATGGACCTCCGCATGCCCGGCATGGGCGGAGTCGAGGCGACCCGGCGCATCGTCGAAGGGCATGCGGGTGCGGGCAGGGTGGGCCCTGCGGGAGCTGAGGGACCCCTCGCCCCGCCCCGCGTGCTCGTCTTCACGACCTACGAAGACGACGACGAGATCCTCGCAGCGGTCGAGGCAGGTGCCGACGGCTACCTGCTCAAAGCGGCACCCGCCGAGGAACTCGCGGCGGGCGTGCGCGCGGTCGTCGCGGGGGAGACCGTGCTCGCTCCCGCGACCGCAACTCGTCTCGCCCGGGCGCTCAAACGGCAGATCGCCGACCCAGTGCCGGCGGCGTCCCCGCTGCTCACCCCGCGGGAGACCGAGATCCTGCACCTCGTGGCCGCGGGCCTCAGCAACCGGCTCATCGCCTCCCGACTGCACATCGGCGAGTCGACCGTGAAGACGCACCTGCTGCACATATTCGAGAAGCTCGAGGTCTCGGACCGCACCCGCGCCGTGACGCGGGCGATGGAGCTCGGCCTCCTCTGACGGCGCTCCCCGGTCATCGCCCACCGCGGTTCCGCTCAGAGCCGTCTAGTTCCGCCGGGTTTCGGTCAGTTCCGCTCGGTTCCGGTCAGTTCCGGCGAGCTCCGCCCGGGTCCACACTGTTCCGCTGCGTCCCGCGCAGTTGTTGCCGCCGGGTACCTATGCTCCGCGACGGGAACCCCTGCTGTTTGTCGTTGAGCAGGGGTACCCGTCGGGGAGTGTGGGTAGTGGGAGGGGAGGGGAGCGGAGCGGGAGGGGAGTGGGGGAATGGGAGCGGGGCTGCGGGCTACGTTCGCCTCCCGTTAGGGTGGTCGAGACCGACAGGAGGCCGAACGTGGCGCACAGCGATGCCGGAGAGCCCGCAGCAGGGGAGATCGAAGCCAGAGTGCGCGAAGCCAGAGACCACTTGGCGCAAAATCGCCCGGGTGGGCATGACGCGACCGGGCACGATGCGACCGGGCATGACGCGACCGGGCACGATGCGACCGGGCACGATGCGACCGCAGAACACGCGGTCGAGGGATCCCGCCCTGACCAGTTCGCGCCGGTCCCGTGGGGCGCGGTGACACTCTTCGTGTTCGTCGCCTTCGGGCTCGCGTGGCTCGTCGCGTTGCCACTCTGGCTCGCCGGCCCTGCAGACACCAACGACCCTGCCGCGGGGACGCACTTCACGCTCCTCGCGACAGCGATGATGTTTACGCCGGCGATCGCGACACTCGCCGCCATCTTTATCGTGCGCGCGCCGCGCCGCGAACGCCTTCGGTTCCTCGGCATCTGGCCGTTGCGTCCCGCGAAGCGCGTCATCTGGTTCATCGTCGCCGCGATCCTCGCGCCCCTCGTCCTCGTGCTCGCGTCGCTCGCCGTTGCGGCACTACTCGGCTGGGTGCAGCTGGACCTCACCGAGTTCTCGGGCTTCCGTGCGGTGCTCGACGCGCAGCTTGCGACGCTCGACCCGGCCACGGCCGAGCTCGCGGCGCAGACGATGCCGCCCCTCGGCCTGCTCGTCGCGATCCAGATCGCGACGGTTCCAGTGGCCGCGCTCGCCAACTCGCTCCCCGCGTTCGGCGAAGAGGTGGGCTGGCGCGGCTGGCTCCTCCCGGCCCTGCGGCCACTCGGGGTGTGGCCTGCGCTCGTCCTCTCGGGAGCGCTGTGGGGGCTGTGGCACGCTCCGCTCATCCTGCTCGGCTACAACTTCAACCGCACCGACTGGACCGGCGTCGCACTGATGACGGTCGGGTGCGTGTTCTGGGGTGTGCTGCTCGGGTGGACCAGGCTGCGCACCGCCTCGGTGTGGCCCGCGGTGGTCGCGCACGGATCCCTCAACGCGTCCGCAGGTCTCATGCTCCTGCTCCACGCCATGGACTCACCCCTCGACATGGCGCTCGTCAGTCCGCTCGGTGTCGCCGGCTGGATCGTGCTCGCTGTGGTTGTCGCGGTGCTCGCGCTCACGGGGCAGTTTCGTCGGGAACCGCAGCTCGCCCCGAAGCCGGTGTCGCGGTACGCGGTGCTGGATCAGAGCGTGCTGGATCAGAGCGTGCCGGATCATGGCGTGGATCATGTCGCGGGCCGGGACGATGATGCAGACGCGAATCCGCCCGGCTCCGGGTCGTCGGAGCGCTGAGAGCCGACGCGGCCTCCTCGGTCACGATGGCCGTGAGCGCGTCGAGCGACGGTGAGCGCAGGTTCCACCGCTGCCAGTAGAGCGGCAGATCGATCGGTGCGCCCGGCGCGAGTTCGACGAGTCGACCCGCGGCGAGGGCCGGCGCGACCTGCTGCTCGGGGAGCATGCCCCAGCCCATCCCGTGCTCGATTGCGGCGGCGAACTCGGCCGACGAGGGGATCATGTGGCGGGGCGGATCGAGCCGCGTACGCGTTGTCCGCCGGATGAACCGCCGCTGGAACGCGTCGTGCCGGTCGAACTCCAGCACGGGGGCGGTCGCGAGCGCGGCCGCGGTCACGCCGTCTGCGAAGTGCTCGGTCTTGAACTCTGGCGAGGCGACGGCGAGGTAACGGTGCAACCCGAGCAGCGTCGAGGTGCAGCCTGGAACGGCCTCGGCCGTCGCCGTGACGGCGGCCATCGTCTCGCCGCTGCGCAGACGCTCGACCGAGACCGTCTCGTCTGCGCGGATCACTTCGAAGCGCGCACCTGTCTCCCTGGCGGCGCGGGCGAGCACGGGCACGAACCAGGTGGCGAGCGAGTCGGCGTTCACGACGAGCGGGATGAGGGATCCCTCAGCCGGCCCCGCCCCCAGCTCCTCCGCGAGGTCAGCGGCGACCCGCGAGATCTGCCGCGCCGCACGGAGCAGCACCGCGCCCGCCTCGGTCGTCGAGACCGGCCTCGTCCGACGGAGGAGCACCGAGCCGACCCGCTGCTCGAGCGCGCGCACACGCTGACTGATCGCCGACGGCGTCACGTGCAGGCGCTTGGCTGCGCCCTCGAAACTTCCCTCCTCCACGATCGCCATGAAGGTCGGCAGGTGTTTGACGGGAAGTTCCACGGGATCCCTTTCTGAAGTAATACTGAAGATCCATCAGAATAATGAATCAATCTGAAGTAGTAGTTCCGGCACAGCTGGCCGTAGTGTCGACTCCGTGATCCTTCCCCTCCTCGTCGGCCTCGGCAGTGGCCTCTCGCTCATCGTCGCGATCGGCGCGCAGAACGCGTTCGTACTGCGGCAAGGGATCCGCCGCGAGCACGTGCTGCCCGTCGTGCTCATCTGCGGGCTCACCGACGCGCTGCTCGAATTCCTCGGCGTCGCGGGAATCGGCTTTGTCGTACAGCGCGCACCCATACTCCTTGAAGTGGTGCGGTGGGGCGGCGTTGCCTTTCTGCTCTGGTACGCGTGGACCGCCGCGCGCCGGGCGATGAAACCCGAGGTGCTCGTAGCGGGGGAGGGGTCCGCGGGATCCCTCAAGAAGACCGTGCTCGCCTGCCTCGCGATCACCTACCTCAACCCGCACGTGTACCTCGACACGATGGTGCTCATGGGGTCGATCGGGAACGCCCAGGGCGACCCCGCACGGTGGTGGTTCGCGCTCGGCGGTGCGATTGGGAGCATCGGATGGTTCTTCCTGCTCGGATACGGAGCCCGCGCGCTCACCCGCTTCTTCGCAACGGCACGCGCCTGGCAGGTGCTCGACTGGATCGTGGCAGGGATCATGCTGCTCATCGCCGCGCGGCTGACGTTCGGCGGGATCTCGGTCTGAGCCGCGATCCCTCTGTTTCTGCTCTGCCCTGCACTGTTTGCCCCGCCCCGCACTGCCCCGCCCCAAATGCTGCCCTGCCCTGCACCGCCGGCCTAAGTTGCGCCCAAACCCGGCAGAACTTCTCCCGTCTGCGGGGGATCTCCGCCCTGCGTACCGTAATCCTGGGTTCGCGGTGCGCAGACGGGAGATCCCCCGCAGAGCGTAGATCGCGGGGTACGGAGAACTGCGCGGGGCGCGGGGTGCAGAGAACTGCGCAGGGCGCGGGGTGCAGGGCGCGGGATGCGGGGCGCGGGATGCGGGGCGCGGAGTGGGGGTGTGAGCGGTGGGAAGAAGGGATGCGTGGGTGAGCACACACAAAAATCCCCCCGCACTGCAGAGCGCGGAGGGATCTTAGGTGTGGCGACGTGACCTACGACTTCATTGACTACTTCACCATCGGGAAGTTGAACACGAAGCTCGGCTGCTCGCCACGACGGTAGGCCTCTGGCGCCTTGGCCGCGGCCATGATGTGGAAGACGAACAGGACGATCTGTGCGAGCCAGAGGAGGAGCACCAGGATCCAACCCAGGTAAGGGATCCAGCTGAGCACGAACATCGCAGCCCAGACGATTGTGCGCACGAGCGAGAAGTTCAGGTTGTCGCGGTGGTAGGCGCGCGCGAGCGGATTCGTCTTGTCCTTCTCGATGATGAAGAAGATCAAGGCGGGGATCCACACGAAGAACACCGAGAGCCAGTAGTTCAGGGTGATCGTGCTTACCGGATCGGTTGCCGGCTGCTGCTGGTAGCCCTGCTGCTGGTAACCGGGCTGCTGGGGCTGTTGGTACCCCTGCTGCGGCGGTGCCTGATACTGTCCGGGCTGCTGAGGCTGCTGGGGTGCCTGGTACTGCCCGGGCTGCTGAGCGGGTGGCTGCTGAGGGGCCTGGTACTGTCCCGGCTGCTGCGGCGCACCGTGACCCGGCTGCTGGGGCTGCGTGGGCTGCTGAGGTTCGCCGATCGGTGGCGTCTGTTCAGGGCCCTGCGCGGACCCGCTCTGATCCTCTGGGGGCAGATTCGTCATGAGTTTCCTCCTCAATGAGGGTCGAGATGTGCTTCTGAGGCTACCGCAGTACGCGGAGTCCCGAAAGCACCGGCATCCGCGCGGCGCGTCAAAAGACGTCGGGGCTCGGGCCTGAAGAGTGAAGAATGGAGACGTCGGCGTGACGGTCGAAGCGGTATCCGGTGCCGCGTACGGTGCGCACGATGTCCTGGTAGTGCGCGAGCTTCACCCGCAGTCGACGCACGTGCACGTCGATGGTCCGTTCATTCGGAATCTCCTCGGTCTCGGCGCCCGACCAGAGCCCGGTGATGAGTTCTTCACGGCTGATGGTGCGCCCCTCGCGCAGCACGAGGTACTGCAGCAGCTCGAATTCGCGGAAGGTGAGCGCCGCGGGAACATTGTCGAGCAGCACGCGCTTCCGGGAGAGGTCGAGGGTGACTCCGCTCGCCGCACGATCCGCGGCGTCGACGTCGTTTTGCTTCTGCCGGGCCTGCGCCGCGGGGTCGCCGAGTGCAAGGCGGACGACGTCAACGTCGCGCCCGCCCGTACCCTCGGGTGCGAGGGCGACGGCCGCGTAGGTGTCTGCGGTGGGGGCGAGCTCCGCGACGAGCTGCTTGATCTTGCCGACGATCTCGCCGAGTCGTGGGTCGCCGCCGGCGATCTTATCTTCGGAGAGTCCGACGTAGAGCGCGAAACCTCGCACCTCGGTGCCCTCGGGAACGTGGCGTACGGGTGCGGCGCTCTGCGGGAGGTCAGCGGTGAGGTCGGGGCGTGCGGTCTGGATGGTGGCGTTCATGATGATGTGGTCTTTCTGGGGCTGTCGCTCCGCGATGCGGAAGGCGTGTGTTGCGTGGTGCGAGAGGCCGAGAATTCGGCGTGGTGACTCGCGGGGAATGCCCGAAACGGGCGCGTGGCTCAGGTCGAACCGGAGGCTCGACGCAACGCGCGCAGGAAGGAGGTCTCTGCGATTCAGTGCGCGTTGCGCATGAGCATTCGACAGCACATGACGTCGCGACCGGCCATCATCATGCCGGTCATCCCAAAGCTCACCTCGAGGGCGGACTGGGTGCGAATATCGTCAGACATGCGCAACAGTCAATCAGTCCAGGCACCGAATTGTCAAGTGCCGGTGGCCAACTCGGATCAATGCCCGGCAGCGCTCATGCCCGGCAGTGCTCATGCCCGGCAGCGCTAGTGGCCGACGGTGCCGTAGAGCCGATCTCCGGCGTCGCCGAGCCCGGGCACGATGTAGGCCTGCTCGTTGAGCCCCTCATCGAGTGCGCCGAGCACGAGGGTGACCCGGCGATCCCTGGCCGCCGCACGAATCGCCTCGATGCCCTCGGGCGTGCCGAGCACGCAGATCGCGGTGACGTCGTCGGCGCCGCGGTCGAAGAGGAACTTGATGGCTGCGGCGAGGGATCCACCTGTCGCGAGCATCGGGTCGAGCACGAAGCACTGTCGGCCCGCGAGCGAGTCGGGCAGCCGTTCGGCGTAGGTCACGGGCTCGAGGGTCTCCTCGTCGCGCACCATGCCTAGAAACCCGACCTCCGCGGTCGGCAGCACCCTGACCATCCCGTCGAGCATGCCGAGCCCGGCGCGCAGGATCGGCACGATGAGCGGCAGCGGTGTGCTGAGGTGCACACCGGTGGTCGGCGCAACGGGGGTCTCGATCGCGCGCGGTTCGACACGCACCTCGCGGGTCGCTTCGTAGGCGAGCAGCGTCATGAGCTCCTCGATGAGCATGCGGAATGTCGGCTGCGGCGTGTTCTTGTCGCGCAGCACCGTCAGCTTGTGGGTGATCAGGGGGTGATCCGCAACGAAGACTCGCATGGATCTATCCTATTGTCGTGACGACCATCCCGGCCTCCCCCGAGCACCTGCACGCCATGGATCTGGCGCTCGGTCAGGCGCGGGCCGCTGCCGCGTCCGGCGAGATCCCTGTCGGAGCGGTCGTGCTCGACGGTGCCGGGGAGGTGATCGGTGTCGGGCGCAATGCGCGAGAGACGGACAGGGATCCGACAGCTCACGCCGAGGTGCTCGCCATCCGCGAGGCTGCGGCCGCGCTCGGTGACCGCGTGCTTGACGGCTGCACGCTCGTCGTCACACTCGAACCCTGCGTGATGTGCGCGGGAACGATTCTTGCGGCGCGCGTGCCGCGGGTCGTGTTCGGGGCTTGGGATGAGAAGGCGGGTGCCGCGGGCAGCGTGTACGACCTGCTGCGTGACGGTCGACTGCCGCACCCCGTTCCAGAGGTCATCTCGGGCGTGCGCGCCGAGGAGTGCGCCGCGGTGCTCGCGGAGTTCTTCGCAGCGCGTCGCTGAAACCGCGCCGCTAGCCGCGCTCCGCTAGCTACGCCCCGCGCGCCGCTAGTCGCTCGAGAGCATCACGATCGAGCTCGTCGACGGGGTCTCCGCGTTCGGGTCGATGTAGATGTCGGGCTCGATGTAGATGACCTTTGCGGCCGGTACGGCCTCGCGGATGCGGCGCTCGGCGAGGTTCACGATCGCCGACACCTCGTGCATGGTCGCGTCGGGTGCGACGTCGATCTTCGCGCCGACCATGAATTCGTCTGGCCCGAGGTAGAGCGTCTTCATGTGGATGATGCGGCCGATGTCTTTCGAGTGCAGGATCGCGGCCTCGATCTTCGCGAGGTCTTCGTCGTTCGCCCCTTCGCCGACGAGCAGGCTCTTCACTTCGAAGCCGACGACGATGGCGACCGCGACGAGGAGCACGCCGATCGCGATCGTTGCGATGCCGTCGAAGATGCCGTTGCCGGTGATCACGGTGAGGCCGACGCCGATGAGGGCGAAGACGAGGCCGGTGAGCGCCGCGATATCCTCGAGCAGCACAACCGGCAGCTCGGGAGCCTTGGAGCGGCGGATGAACTGCGACCAGGTGGCGTCGCCCTTGAGGGGGCGGGACTCGCGGATCGCGGTGCGCAGCGAGAAGCTCTCGAGCACGATGGCGATCACGAGCACGAGGATCGGCAGCCACCACACCTCGAGCGGGTGCGGATCCTGCAGCTTGCGAATGCCCTCGTAGACGGAGAACACGCCGCCGACCGTGAACAGCACGACCGCGACGATGAACGCGTAGACGAAGCGCACTCGGCCGTGGCCGAACGGGTGCTGCTTGTTGGGGCGCTGCTTCGCGCGGCGACCGCCGATCAGCAGGAGGAGCTGGTTGCCTGAATCCGCGAGTGAGTGCACGCCCTCGGCGAGCATCGAGGAGGAACCGGAGAACGCCCAGGCGATGAACTTCGTGATCGCGATCCCGAAATTGGCGAGGAACGCTGCGATGATCGCCTTTTTGCCGCCCGTCGCGCTCATTGGTGTCTTGCCTCCAGAATGCGGGGCGAGCGCCCGTGGCCCGCCATGACGGCCATTCTACGCTCCGAGGTATGCAGGAGCCGGGAGGCCGGCGCGGGCCGCTCAAACCTTAGAATGAGCGAATGGACGAGACCGCAGAGACTAACGAGGCTGCAGAGACTGACGGGGCTGCAGAGGCCGACGAGACCGACGAGACTGCCGTGCACGACGAGCTTGCCCTCCCGCGGACCGCGATGATCGGGGTCGGCTCGATGGGCGGGGCGATCCTTGCGGGGTTGAGGGATCCCTCGGTGCGCATCGAGCGGCCGCTCACCGTGACCACCCGGTCGGGGGCGAGCGCCGGTGCGTTTGCGGGGGCGAGCGACGTGATCGCTCACGCGACGGAGATCGATCCGGACGCGAATCGCGTGGCTGTGCGGGGCGCGGCCGTAGTGATCCTCGCGGTGAAGCCGGCGATGCTGCACGACACGGTGCGCGAGATCGCGGGCGATCTTGAGCCCGGTGCGATCGTGGTGAGTGTTGCGGCCGGCGTGACATGCGCGTCGATCGAGGCACTCGTTCCGGTCGGCATCCAGGTGGTGCGGGTGATGCCGAACACGCCGGCGCACATCGGTCGGGGTGTGAGCGGCGTTGCTGGGGGAGCGACCGCCTCTGCGGAAGCGGTCGAGACGGTGCGGCGACTGTTCGAGACGGTCGGCGCCGTGCTCGTCGTGGACGAAGCGCAGATTGACGACGTCACGGCGGTGTCGGGATCTGGTCCCGCCTACCTCTTCCTGTATGCGGAGGCGATGATGGCCGCGGCCGAGCGGCGGGGCTTCACGCCCGACCAGGCGCGCACGCTCGTCGAGGGGACGATCGCCGGGGCCGCGGAACTGCTCGCACGCAGCGGTGAGGACCCGGCCCAGCTGCGGCGGAACGTGACGAGCCCCGGCGGCACCACGGAGCAGGCGATCGGTGTGCTGCTGTCCGCTGATTGGGGCGACCTGTTCGACCGGGCGCTCGAGTCGAACGTGCGCCGATCACGGGAACTCGCGGCTGGCGAGTAGGGGCGCCCCGGTTACCCGATCGCCGCGAACCGCTCCACATCGGCCGCGGAGCCGCTCACGATGATGAGGTCGTACGGGGAGACCACCGTGTCCTGCGTCGCGTGGGTGAAGGGTTCACCGGGGGTCTTCACACCGACGACTGTGACGCGGTATCGCGTGCGCACCCCGCTGTCGGTGAGACTCATCCCGCGGATCGACCGCGGTGGATACATCTTCGCGATGACGTAGTTGTTATCGAACTGGATGAAGTCGAGCATGCTGCCGCTCAACAGATGCGCGACCCGTTCGCCGGCCTCCCGCTCGGGATAGATGACGTGGTTCACGCCGATGCGTTCGAGAATCTTCCCGTGAGACGTCGAGATGGCCTTCGCCCAGATCTGCGGAACGCCGAGGTCGACGAGGTTCGCGGCGATGAGCACGCTCGCCTCGATGGAGGCGCCCGTCGCGACGACGGCGATGTGGAACTCGTCGGCGCCGATCTGCTGCAGCGCCTCGATCGATCGGGCGTCGGCCTGCACCGCGTGCGTGACGCGGTCGGCCCACTTCTGCACAAGCTGCTGGTCGGTGTCGACCACGAGCACCTCGCGGTTCTGACGGTCGAGCTGGCCCGCGGTGGCGGCGCCGAAGCGGCCGAGTCCGATCACGAGCACGGGGGCATCACTGCGAATATCAACCAACGATCGGCCTTTCTTCAGGGAGGCGGTACAGGCGGGAGCGGCTCGTTGCGGCGATGGCGGCGGCCATCGTCACGGTTCCGACCCGCCCAAGCCACATGGTGGCGAG
The DNA here is from genome assembly GCA_041655455.1 of Leucobacter sp. Taxonomy (GTDB): domain Bacteria; phylum Actinomycetota; class Actinomycetes; order Actinomycetales; family Microbacteriaceae; genus Leucobacter. The sequence goes on from JBBAFK010000013.1 coordinate 54,776, forward strand.
GATGATGATCTTGCCGCTGTCGGGAAGCTCAGCGGAGAGGCCCGTCGTGAGCCCGCACGTGCCGAATGCCGAGATCACCTCGAAGAGCGCGACGTCGAGCGGCACCCGCGTGATGTGCATGATCGCGGTCGTCGCGACGAGCACGATGGTCGCACCCCAGATCAGCACGGACACCGCGACGCGGAGCACCTCGGTGGGGATGGAGCGGCCGAACGCCTGCATGTCGCGGTAGCCGCGGGCCTCGGCGTAAGCGGCGAGGAAGAGGACCGCGATGGTCGTCACCTTGATGCCGCCCGCGGTCGACGCCGACCCGCCGCCGACGAACATGAGCACGTCCATGACGAGCATCGTCGAGCCGTGCATGTCGACCGGGTCGACGACGCCGAGTCCGCCCGATCGGGTCATCACCGAGGTGTAGCCGCTGCTGAAGAGCGTCTGGCCGAGGTTCTGCGTGCCGAACGTCGCGGGATTCCCGAACTCGAGGGCGGCGATCAGCAGCCAGCCGAGCACGACGAACGCGAGCGTGGTGACGAGGGTGAGCTTGGTGTGGAGCCCGAGGTGCTGGTGGGTGCGCCGGCCGCCGCCGCGCAGGTACCGGTAGAGCGCGAAGATGACGGGGAAGCCGATGCTGCCGAGGAACACGCCGATTGCGAGCACCGAGAGCAGGTAGGCGTCGGTGGCGAAGGGATCGAGCCCGCCGTGCAGCGTGACGAACCCCGTATTGGTGAACGCGGAGGCGGCGAGATAGAAGCCATCCCACAGGGATCGCCAGAAGTCGAGGCCCGCGAGCATGAGGCGCGGCGTGATGAGCAGAGTGAGGGCGAGCTCGATGACGAGCACGCTCACCGCGACCGAGGCGAGCAGGTTGCCGATGTCGCCGAGACCGACGGCCTGGCTCTCGGAGGCGCCCTTCGTCATACGCATCGGGTTCGTGTCGCCCGCCGCGAGGAGGCGCTGTCTGAGCCCCAGCCGGCGGGTCACGGTGAGGCCGAGGATGCTCGCGAGGGTGAGCACCCCGATCCCTCCGATCTGCAGGCCAGCGAGGATCACGATCTCACCGAAGATCGACCAGTGGCTGCTCATGTCGACGGTGGCGAGCCCGGTCACGCAGATCGCCGACACCGCGGTGAAGAGCGCGTCGGGGAGCGGGGTGACGCTGCCGTCGCGCGTCGCGAACGGTAGCGAGAGCAGCAGGGTCCAGAACAGGATGAGCGCCGTGAACACGGTGATCGCGAAGCGCGGCGGCGAAGAGTTCACGAACGCGTGGAGCCAGGATCTCGGCGATGCGGGCGCGAACTTCCTGCGGCGCGGTGCGCGTGTGGTCACGGCTCCTTCTTCCCGGCGATCCAATGGCGGGGCGCGATGCGGGCGGGCTCGGGGCTCGACGGGCTCGTCGTCCGCGACACCATGGATGTCATGCTACACACCTGCCCGCGTTCCGCGTAGCTCCGGTACCCTGGTGGGCATGCCAGATATCTTCGGAGTCATCGCGGACGCGACGCGGCGCGACATCCTGCAGGTGCTGCTCGAAAAGCACCAGCACGAGGGTGAGATCAGCGTGTCGGAGATCGTGAGCCAGCTGGAGATCAGCCAACCGACCGTGTCGAAGCACCTGAAGGTGCTTCGCGAGGCGGAGCTCGTCACCGTTCGTGAGGAGGGGCAGCATCGCTACTACTCCCTCGACCCCGAGCCGCTCGAGATGGTCGAGGACTTCGTGATCCCTTTCCTCTCCGTGGGGTTCGACACGGAGGTGACCGTCGAGTACCTGTCCGAGGATGGGGAGCGGTTGCCCGCGCCCGACAGTGACGACGACTTCGTGGATGCCGAGGTGCTTTCCGAGGAGGCAGCGGCCGCGGCGGAGCGGTTCGGTCGGGCTGCGGCGCGCGCCGAGAACCGGGTGAAGGAGCTCGTGGCGCGTTTCAAGCTGCGCGCCTGATCGACTGCGAGTTCGCGCTCAGGCCGTCGGAGGAGTAATATTGGCGTCTTGTGGGCCATGCACCCGGTCGGCCCGAGAGACGTTGTGAGGTAACCGTGGGTTCAGTCATCAAGAAGCGCCGCAAGCGCATGTCCAAGAAGAAGCACCGCAAACTGCTGCGGAAGACGCGTCACCAGCGTCGCAATAAGAAGTAGTCGCCGCGCCGCGAGGCGTGAGTGATGGGGCGTCGGGCCAGTGGCTCGGCGCCTTTTTCGTGCCCGTCACCGTAGACTGGGTGCTCGTGAAGACCGTGCAGATCACCCTCATCGGCAAGCCCGGCTGCCACCTATGCGATGACGCGCGGGGCGAGATCGCTCGGGTGCGCGAGGCGCTTGCTCAGCGAGGGATCGCCACGCAGCTTGCCGAGCTCGACATTCTCGAGGATGAGCGCCTGGCACGACTCCACTCCGAAGACATTCCAGTCGTGCTCGTGGAAGGCAAGAGGCACTCGATCTGGCGGGTCGACCCCGGCAAGCTCGAGTCCGCGATCGAGCGCGCAGCGAAGAAGCGGCGGCTGTTCCGGGCCGCACCCACGACCCCCTGACTGCAAGGAGACACACATGACCCTGCGCCATATCGTGAGTTGGAAGCTCGGCGGTGGCAGCCGTGAAGAGCGAGACGCCCAGGCCCGGGAGATCGCCGACGCGCTACTCCCACTCATCGACACCGTGCCGACTCTGCGCGCGATCGACGTGCACCGCAACGAGCTGTTCGACGGCGACAACTACGACGTCACCCTGATCGCCGACTTCGACGACGCCGACGGGCTCGCGGCCTACGCGTCGCACCCCGACCACGTCGCTGCGGGCGCAGTGGTGAAGCGCCACGCGGTGGGCCGCGTCGCGACCGACTTCACGGTGTAACCGCCGCACAAGCTCAGATGCGGGCGATCTCCTGCCGCGGGCGCACGGCGATGTCGGTGAGCTGCACGTCGGCTGGGGCGTCGACGATAAACCGCACCGTCGAGGCGACGGACTCGGGCCGAATATACCGCTCGGGTGTGTAGTTCGCGTCAGGGATCAGCCGGCGCAGCATCTCGGTGTCGGTCTGCCCGGGGGCGACGGTCGCGACCCGCACGCGGTGCGGCTCCTCGTCGATCCGCAGCACGTCGGCGACCGCGCGCAGCGCGTGCTTCGTGGCGGTGTAGATCGGGTTTCCTGGCACCGGCCGGGTGCTCGCGCCGGACCCGATGAAGATTACGGTGCCCGCCGACTCGCGCAGGAGCGGCAGCGCGTGCCGCGTGAGCACGGCCGGGGCGGTGACGTTGACGGCGAAGTGGTGGGCCCAGTCGGCGCTTTCCGCGGCGTCGAGAGCGGGCCCGCCTGAGACGGCGGCCGCGTGCACGATCACGTCGAGACGAGTGAGGCCCGCGATCCCTCGCTCGAGACCCGCCTCGTCGGTGAGGTCGAGCTGCCAGCGTTCCGCGCCGGTCTCGGCGGCGATCGCGTCGAGGCGTTCGCCGTTGCGGCCGATGGCGATGACGCGGTGAGTGCGGGAGAGGTCGCGGACGACCTCCCGGCCCATGCCTCCGGTCGCTCCGGTGACGATCGCGGTGGGGCGTTCGGCGGTCATGTGGTGCTCCTTGCTGGTTCGGAAGTGGCGGTGTTCTGCGCTGCGCGGGCGATCTCGAGGGCGCTCAGCGCAACACGGTCGGTCTCGCGCAGCATGGTCGGGTCGGTGCCGGGCATCGGGCTGATGATCGTGTCGTGAATGGCCTCGTCGACAGGGATCCCGGCGAAGTGCACCGCGGGGTCGAGTCGCCCGTCAGCGCCGATGAGGCGGCCGGTTTCGCCGTCGACATCGAGCGCGCGGGTCGCGACGGATCCGCCGGTGCGCGACGCGACCGCGAACGGGCGTGCACGGCCCGCCGCGATGAGCGAGGAGACGAGCGGGTCCGCGGTGTGCGCCGCGTCGTGCGAGTGCATCCAGGCGTCGACGAGCACGGTCGAGGTGACATCCGACCCCGGTACGCGGGGAGAACGAGCGACGAATCCCTCCGGGCGCACGTCGAGCAGCGCCTCTGGGCCGATGAAGCGCACGAGCCCGGCATCGATGAGCGCGAGGAGTTGACGGTTGCGGAACGCTGGCGGGCCGGAGCCCGCGAGGCCGCCCACTGCGAACAGGGTCGCGAAGCCGGCGGCGCGGGATTCGGCGTCGAACCCGCCGAGGGTGCCGAGGCGGCTCGCGAACCCGCGCGCCGCGCTCAGCGACCAGAGCCCCGCCTTGAGGGCGCTGTCGCGACCGAGTTCGGCCTCGGCGAGGTCGCGTGCGACGCGGTCGCGCAGCCACTCGCCGTATGCGGTGGGGCCCGTGAAGTTGTGACCGGCCGGGTCGAGTTCTCCGACGAGATCGAGGCGGTCCGCGGGGTCGGGGATGTGCGGGGCGATCGCCTCGTCGATGCGGCGCGGCACGGCGGCAAGCCAGGCTGCGGACCCGGCGCGGTCCGAGAACTGTTCGTCACCCGCGTCGGCCTGCCGCTCGATTTCGAGGCGGGTCGCGGGGTCGAGGAGCGCGACGAGGGCGTCGTCGATCGCGGCAAGCACGGTCGCGAGAGGCGCGGCGAAGGCGCTGGGTGAGAGCCGGTGCAGCGTCGTCGCGTGGTCGACCAGGGCGTCCGCAATGATGCGTGGCCAGAGCGCGTGATCGAAGTCGATCGGGCGGGGCATCGCGCTCCAATCCACGCCGCGCAGGTGACGCTGCTCGGGGCGCGGGGGGAGGGACCGGTACAGAGACTTCGCTCGGAACGGCACCCCGCGTCTGGAGGTGGCGTGGAGGATCGGCTCGTGCCCCGATGCCTCGTAGCGCAGCCCGTACGGTCGCGACGCATCGGCGACGAACCGGCCGCGGCGTCCGATCGTGAGAAGCGCCATCGTGTCGAAGAACCCCATGCCGAGCCCGCGCACGATGACGTCGGCGCCCGCCGGTACGCCGCTGAGGTCCTGGTCGACCGGGCTGTCGGGGCGCACCCAGGTGAGGCGGGGGAGATCCGTCGGTCTCTCGGTGATTGCATCGATGAGGCGCTGCTCCGCGGGTGGCGGGAGGCGCGAAAGCCAGCCGGGCGCCGCGATGACGGCGCCCACGAGCAGCTCGGTGTTTGTTGAAGCGCCGGTGTGTGCTGACGCAGTGCCGCCGTCCGAGAGCGTGATGCGCTCGAGGGATCCCTCGCGCCGGATCGACACGGCGCGGGCGCGGTGCCGGATCAGCCGGACGCCGGCCGGCAACTGTGCGCAGGCCCGATCGAAGCACCACGCGAGGTATTCGCCGTAAAGCGCGCGGCTCGGGTGGGATTCCGGGCGGAGGGCCTCGAGTTCGTCGCGGTAGTCAGCGGCGAAGCCCGCGCGTACCGGGAGATCTTCGAACGCGATGCGGCGGTCGTGAGGGATCTCGTCAACGCGTGCGGCGAGGCCCGGTTCGGGATCCGCGAAAGCATTGGATGCTTCGTGCAGTGCGAGGAGGCACCACTCGTAGAGGGTCGGGCCCTGGATGATCGGCCCGCGCACCGTCGACCCGGGCTCGGTGAACATCGTGACCGCGTCGGCGAGCGTGTTCATGCACAGCTCACGGGTCTGGTCGGTGCGCCAGATTCGGCCCGCCCCCGACTCGGCGTCGTCGATGACGTGCAGGTCGAGCGCAACTGGGTCCGCCGCAGTGGTCGAGGGATCCCTCAGCTGCGCACCGATCCGCTCAATGAGCGAGGCGCCCCGGGGGCCCGCGCCGATCAGCGCGATCGTCGGTCGGTCTGGAGTTCGCATGGAACCGTTATAGACCGTTTTTGGTGCCTGGTCCGAACGAGATGACCGAGTATGACGCGACGGCGCTTCCGGAGCCTGCATGACGTTGTGTGACACCTCGGGGTTTGTGTTTCGTTATGGCTCGTATAAGAATAGCTTCGTTGCGGCTGAAACCCGTAATCGCCCCGGCGCGGAACCCCGCGCCGCACACCCCGGCGCGACGCTCGCGCCCCACCCCGAGGAGTCCTCACCATGAAGAAGCGCCGTCTCGCCTGGATCGGAGCCATCGCCGTCGCAGCCATCGCGATGACGGGCTGCTCCTCGAGCGGTGGCGGGGGCGAAAGCGCCGAGGGCAGTGGCACGCTCACCTACCTCGAACCGCAGACCTGGCTGACGCTCTACCCGCCGTCCGCAGGGTTCTACCCCAACGGCGGCGTCGTGAACCAGATCACCGACCGCCTCCTCTACCAGAACCCCGAAACGCTCGAGCTCGAGCCCTGGATCGCCGAGGCGCTGCCCGAGGTCAACGCGGACGCCACCGAGTACACCTTCACGCTCCGCGAGGGTGTGACCTACTCGGACGGCACCCCGCTCGACGCCGAGAACGTCGTCAAGAACTTCGACCTCTACGGCGCGGGTGACCCCGACCGTGGGCTGCCGGTCTCCGAGGCCATCAACAACTACGATCACGGCGAGGCCATCGACGAGCGCACCGTGAAGTTCGTCTTCAGCGCCCCGGCACCGGGCTTCGCGCAGGCCGTGTCGACCATCAACTCGGGCCTCGTCTCGAACGCGACGCTCGACCGCACGAGTGACGAGTTCGGCCCCGGCAGCGCCACCGAGATCATCGGCAGCGGCCCCTTCGTCGTCACCGACGAGACGATCGGCACCGAGCTCGCCCTCGAAACGCGCGAGGACTACGACTGGGCGCCGCCATCGCGCGACCACCAGGGTGCCGCCCAGATCGACGGCATCGACATCATCGTCGCGAGTGAGGCGAGCGTCCGCGTCGGCACGGTCGTCGCAGGTCAAGCCGACATCGCCCGGCAGATCCCTGCACCCGACGAGCCCCAGTTCGAAGCGCCCGGGCTCACGCTCGTCGCCGCGAGCACCAACGGCGTGAATAACGGGCTGAACCTCCGTTTCGGTCACTCACTCCTCGAAGACCTGCGCGTGCGGCAAGCCGTGATCGCGGGGATCGACCGCGAAGCGATCGTCGAGACCCTCTTCACCGACAGCTACCCGCTCGCCACCGGTGCGCTCGCGAAGACCGCGCTCGGCTACACTGACACCTCGAGCGCGTACGAGTACGACCCCGATCGCGCGGCGACGCTGCTCGACGAGGCGGGCTGGGCCCCGGGCGCCGACGGCATCCGCGAGAAGGACGGCCAGCAGCTCATCCTCAACTTCAACGAGGCGCTGCCGCAGCCGCGCTCCAAGGATGTCGTCACGCTCATCCAGGAGCAGCTCGCAACCATCGGTATCGGCGTCGAACAGCTCAGCGGCGACCAGGTCGCGCAGGAGGAGGCAACCCGCGACATCGATCGGATCCAGGTCTACCACTCCATGGTCGGCCGCGCCGACTTCGACGTCATCAAGTCGCAGTTCCACACCGAGAACCGCAACGCGCTGCAGAACCTCAACTCGAAGACCGGCGAGATCACCGATCCCGAGCTCGATGTGTTGCTCGACCGCATCGCCTCCGTGCCGACCATCGAAGAGCGCCAGGCCGCGTCCGAAGCAGCGCAGCTGCACCTCGCCGACAACGCCTACATCCTGCCCCTCTTCGAGGAATCGCAGGTGTTCGGGCTGCGCGACACCGTCCACGGGTTCACGACCGAATCCATCGGCCGACCCTCCTTCTACGGAGTCACGCTCAACTAATGTCACCCCTTGCTCTGCTCCGACGCGTCGGCCAGGCACTGCTCGTGCTCGTCCTCGCGTACACGGGCGCCTACATCCTCCTCTCGGCGCTGCCGGGCGACGCCGTATTGGCGCGCTACGGCAGCCCCGAGCTGGGGCTGACCGACGCCCAGCTCGACGAGATCCGCGCCTCCTACGGCGCGGATCGACCCCCGCTCGAGCGCTACTTCGACTCCATCGGCGCGTTCCTGCGTGGCGACCTCGGATACTCGGCGCAGAGCGGTGCCGAAGTCTCGCAGCTCCTCGCCGAGGCGCTGCCCTCCACCCTCGCGCTCGCCGCCGCCGCGCTCATCGGCGGGGTGTTCCTCGCCGTCGTGATCGCGTTCACCGCGAGCTACGGCAAGGGATCGTGGCTGCGGACCATCTTCCGGAACCTGCCGCCACTGTTCGTGTCACTTCCAGTGTTCTGGGTCGGCATCGTGCTCATCCAGATCTTCTCCTTCCAGCTCGGCCTCGTACCGGTGATCGGCGCGACCGACGCGCAGTCGCTCATCCTGCCCGCCATCACCCTCATGGTGCCGATTGCGGCGCCCCTCGCGCAGGTCTTCCTCCGCAGCATTGACGAGGTGCGCGAGCAACCCTTCGTCGCGGTCGCCCGCGCCCGCGGTGCCCGCACCTCGTGGCTGCTGTGGCGCAACGTCGCCCCGAACGCGCTGCTGCCCGTGCTCACCATGGCGGGGCTCTTGTTCGGCGAGCTCGTCGGCGGCGCGATCGTCACCGAAGCGGTGTTCGGTCGCAACGGCATCGGCAACCTCACCGCGCAGGCCGTCGCGAACCGCGACACACCCGTGCTCCTCGCCGTCGTGGTGATCGCGACGCTCGTGTTCGTCACCATCAACCTCATCGTCGACCTCCTGTATCCGCTGCTCGACGCGCGGTTGAGGGATCGGGCGGGCCGTTCACGGGGTCGTGCCGGTGCTGGCGGCGCTGCGGGCGGTGCTGCGTCCGGCGCTGGAGGAGTCGGGTCGACCGGCGATCCCTCAGCCGAGGCCCTCACTACCGAGATCCGCGCCGCTGAAGCGCCCACGCACCCGGGAGGTGCCCGATGACCTCGACTTCAACGGCCGAAGTGTTCGCCCCGCCCGTGTCGCGTGCGCGAACCGTCGTGACCTCGCTGCTGCGGCCTGGGGTGCTCCTCCCGGTGCTCGTGCTCCTCATCGCCGCCGCCTGGGCCGTCGCACCCGGCCTCTTCGCGCCCGCGAGCCCCACCGAGACGGTCGGGCTCGCGCTCCAGGCACCGAGCGGGCAGCACTGGTTCGGCACCGACGCCACCGGCCGCGACGTCTTCTCCCGCGTCATCTACGGGGCCTCGGAATCGTTGGCCGCGGCACTCATCGCCGTGGCGACGGGGCTCGTCGTCGGATCCCTCATCGGTATCGCCGCGGGCGCGACCGGCGGGCTCTTTGACGAAGCACTCATGCGTGTGGTCGACGTGCTGCTCGCGATCCCGACGCTGCTGCTCTCGCTCAGCATCGTGATCCTGCTCGGATTCGGTACCGTCAACGCCGCGATCGCCGTCGGAATCACCTCCGTTGCCGTGTTCGCTCGACTCTCCCGCGCGGAGGTGCTCGGCGTGCGCTCGAGCGAATACGTCGAGGCCGCATACGGATCGGGCGGCGGGTTCTTCAGCGTGCTCTGGCGGCACGTGCTGCCGAACTCGCTCACGGCCGTCGTCGCGCTCGCCGCCCTGCAACTCGGCTCCGCGATCCTGCAGATTTCCACCCTCGGCTTCCTCGGCTACGGCGCGCCGCCGCCCACGCCCGAGTGGGGACTCCTCATCGCCGAGGGCCGAAATTATGTAGCCACCGCCTGGTGGCTCACCGCGCTCCCCGGCCTCGTCGTCGTGGTCGTCGTGATCGCGACCAACCGACTGAGCCAGGCCATCAGCGCCGGAGGAAACCGATGACCACTCCGCTCCTCAGCATCCGCGACCTCGCCGTGCAGTACCGCACCTCGCACGGGCCCGTCGAGGCCGTGCGCGGCGTGAGTTTCGACGTCGCCCCCGGCCAGGTCACCGCGGTCGTCGGCGAATCCGGGTCCGGCAAGAGCACCGTCGCGCAGTCCGCTATCGGGCTGCTCGCCGCGAACGGCCGCATCACCCGCGGCAGCATCGTGCTCCACGAGCGGAAACTCGGCCCCACCGAACTCGTCGGCCTCAAAGAGCGCCGCTGGCAGGACCTTCGCGGCCGCTGCATCGGGCTCATCCCGCAAGACCCCGGCAACTCACTCAACCCGGTGCAGAAGATCGGCAAGAGCATCAGCGAATCGCTGCGCATCCACGGGCACGCGAGCCGTGACGAGGTGAGGGATCGCGTGCACGCCCTCCTCGAACAGGTCGGCATCGACCACCCCATCCGCCGCGCACAGCAGTACCCGCACGAATTCTCCGGCGGCATGCGGCAGCGCGTATTGATCGCCGCGGCGATCGCGAACGACCCCGAACTGATCATCGCCGACGAGCCGACGAGTGCCCTCGACGTGACCGTGCAGCGCACCGTGCTCGACCTGCTCGACCGGCTGCGCGAGGAGACCGGCACCGGCGTGCTCTTCATCACCCACGACCTCGCCGTCGCGGCGGACCGCGCCGATCACGTCGTCGTCATGCGCGGCGGCGAAGTGCAGGAGCAGGGGCCGAGCGCCCAGGTGCTCGCGCGGCCCGAAGCGGAGTACACGCGGCAGCTCATGGCCGACGCGCCGTCGTTCGGGCGGCTCGTGGAGCGCGAGACGATTCGGGTGAACGGTACGGCTCGCGTGAAGGAGCAGGCTGGTGTGAACGCGCAGGCTGGCGTGAACGCGCAGGCTGATGTGAACGGGCAAGCTTCCGTGAACGAGCAGGTTGGTGAGGCGCGAGGGATACCTCAGCCTCTCCTCGAGGTCCACGGCCTGCGGCAGGTGTTCGGCCGCGGGGCCGACGCCTTCGTCGCCGTCGACGACCTCTCGTTCACCGTCGCGCGCGGCACCACCCACGCACTCGTGGGGGAGTCGGGATCGGGGAAGACGACGACCGGACGCGCGATTGCCGGGTTCTCGCGACCGACCGCGGGAAGCGTTCTGGTTCGCGGGGCTGCGGGCAGTCCTGGGGGCGACGGGCTCGAGGGTGTCGGGCCTGGTGGTGTCGGGCCTGGTGGTGTCGCACGCAGGAGTGTCGCGGATCCCTCAGGGATCGAAGTCACCAGCCTTCGCGGGCGGACGCTGCGCGACTACCGGCAGACGACGCAGATGGTGTACCAGAACCCGTGCGGGTCGCTCGACCCGCGCCGCTCGATCGGGCAGACGCTCGCCGAGCCGCTCGCGAACTTCCGCATCGGCACCCGCGCCGATCGGGCCGAGCGTGTCGCTCAGGCGCTCGAACTCGTGGCGCTGCCGGCCGAGTTCGTGCACCGCCGACCGCGGGAACTCTCGGGCGGGCAGCGGCAGCGCGTCGCGATCGCGCGGGCGCTCATCGTCGAACCCGAGCTTGTCGTGCTCGACGAAGCGGTCTCGGCACTCGACGTGACGGTGCAGGCGCAGATCCTGCGGCTCCTCGCGCAGCTGCAGCAAGACCTCGGGCTGACCTACGTGTTTATTTCGCACGATCTCGCCGTGGTGCGGCAGATCTCCGACACCGTGTCGGTGCTGCAGCGCGGCCACCAGGTCGAGCACGGGGTGACGGAAGAGGTCTTCAGCAACGCGCAG
>JBBAFK010000014.1:0-63488 GCA_041655455.1 Leucobacter sp.
TCTACCGTTGGTTTAAGTAAGAGCATCGTGGTGCGCGAGGGGGGACTTGAACCCCCACGTCCGAAGACACTGGAACCTAAATCCAGCGCGTCTGCCAATTCCGCCACTCGCGCTCGTGCGCCTGAGCGCACCCGTAAAGACTAGCGCGCCAGGGGCGCGAACGCTGCCATGCGCCACGCCGCCGTGCTGACAGCTCAGGCGTCGAGCTCGAGGCGCGAGATCTCTGCGGCAAGGTTTGCTCGTGCGCGCTCCTCCCAGAGTGTACGGCCGGTGTGGGTGCGATATATCGATGCGAGCGCCAGGTAGCGGTTGAGAATCGTCGCGCGCCCCCGGCGGAAGTCTGGCTCGGGGATGTGCGTGTACTCGTGGCGGACGGCCTGCGTGTATTGCAGGTACCTCGACGTTCCGGCGCCCAATATGGAGAGGTCCGCGTCGAGCAGGTGCGCAGCACCAGCCGTGGCCTCTCGGGTCGCGAACTCCGGCGTAGTGGCGATCACGATCTCGGCGACGTCTCGCGTGATCTCCGGGGCAGCCCCGATCCGTGCGAGGGACGTTGTCGCGAGCGCCGCGGAGTCAGCCTCGTCACTGCCGGCAACGCCAGCGTAGATCGCGTCGTGAAACCAAGCGGCAAGCAGCGACGCCGCACCAACATCCTCGCCCCGAACGGTGAGGTGGTCGAGTGCGAGCAGCACGTCCTCGAGGTGGAGCTCATCGTGGTAGCGGCGATGCGGCTCATTCCAGCGCGCCAGGAGGGAGGCTCCGAGCTCAAGCCACTCATCCTGATTCTGCGCGGCGACTTCAAGACCGGGAAGCGAGGCCAGGCGCACCCACTCACCACGCAGGTATTCCGCGCGGCGTGCCGGGCGGACGGCCGCGCGTGTGGCCGCCTTGACTCGCAACCCTGCGGTTCGCAGCCTACGGACGACCTCACGAGAGTCGACCGGAGTCGCACCAAGCTCGATTGCGCGGGTGTGCAGGGACGCCGGGACGTCGTAGTGGTCGAGATCGAATCCTCGCCGGGGGAGTGAAAGGAGCCTCGCGAAGTCGTGGAGTTCTGCGTAGGAGCGATCAGAGATGAGGTGGCTCCAGAGCGTCCCGTGGGCGGGCCACATGGGTGGGTCGATCAGGATGGCCATGCGTGACTCTCGCTGTGCCCGGAGGCTACCGGGACCCGTCGACGACCTGTGCGCCGTCGGGCAGTTGCGTACCCGCAGGGAGCCGGACGGTCACGTACTCGGTGCTCTCGTAGGGGTCCGTGTCCTTGCCCATGAGCTCCGCCTCCACCGTTCCCGCGGTGATTTGATCGTGCCGTGACGAGGGATCATGCTTGCTCATGCGATCGATCCACGCGAGCGCCAGCGCGGAGACGATGAAGGCGAGGTGGATGAGAACCTCCCACATCACACCCGTCGACGAATAGATAACCTCACCCTCGGCGCCGCGCACCGTTCCGTGGTCCATGCGGCCCACCTCGATAAAGGTCTTCAGGAGGTGGATCGAGGAAATCGAGATGATCGACACCGCGAGCTTCACCTTGAGCAGGTTCGTGTTCACGTGTGACAGCCACTCGGGCTCGTCGTGGTGCCCCTCGACGCGGATCTTCGAGACGAACGTCTCGTACCCGCCGATGATCACCATAATGAGCAGATTCGCGATCATCACGATGTCGATGAGCGCGAGTACGCTGAGCATCACCTCGGTCTCGCTGATTTGCCCAAGAATGATCGCCTCGTGAACGAGGTGCCAGAGCTCGACGCAGAAGAGCACCACGTAGACGCCCTGCGCAATGATCAACCCCAGATACAGCGGCGCCTGCAACCAGCGACTCGCAAAAATGAAACCCGCGAGTGTGCGAGAGGCCGCGCTCGGGCCCCTCCGGGTGCTGTGCTCGATCAGTGGGAGCCGGGGATTGGCCACGGGCGTCCTTTCTCTTCGTTTGGAACGATCGTAACGGGCATTTCAGCGGATGCTCCTGTGAAACGGGGGCACGGACCGTGCGCTGCCCTCGATGCCCCGTTACACTGATTTGAGCGAAGGGGAGTATTCCGCTTCGCCCGCATCGTCAGTACGCCGGGCTCCGTAGCCGGGCCGGTGCGGGCGCGGTGCATCGGCTGCCGGGAAGAGACTTTCGACGAATCCGCGCACCCAAGTGCCAGGACGAAAGTTGCAACGTGACCCCTGTACTCCCGCTCTGGTTCGAGATCGGATCGATGATCGTTCTGGTCATCATCCTGCTTATCGACCTGCTACTCATCATCAAGCGCCCGCACGTTCCCTCGATGCGTGAGGCGAGCCTGTGGGTCGGATTCTACGTGCTCCTCGCACTGCTCTTTGCGGGGAGCATTTTCCTGCTGGGTGACGTGCAGCACGGAACCGAATTTCTCGCCGGCTGGCTCACGGAGTACAGCCTGTCCATCGACAATCTCTTCGTCTTCGTACTCATACTCTCGAGCTTCAAGGTTCCGCACGCCTACCAACAGCGGGCGCTCATGATCGGCATCGTGCTCGCCCTCATCTTCCGTGGCATCTTCATTCTCGCGGGTGCCGCGCTCATCGAGCGGTTCGTGTGGATCTTCTTCATCTTCGGTGCATGGCTGCTGTGGACTGCGTGGCAGCAGGTACGCCCAGGCTCGGAAGATCACGGCGGCGACAGCTGGTTTGTTCGGCAGCTGAAGAAGGTCCTGCCGATCTCCGACGAGTACGACGGGGGCAAGCTGCGCACCACGGTGAACGGCAAACGCATGTGGACGCCGTTCCTGCTCGTGCTCATCTCGCTCGGGACGACGGACCTGCTCTTCGCACTCGATTCCATTCCTGCCATCTTCGGAATCACACAGAGTGCCTTCATCGTCTTCACCGCGAACGTGTTCGCGCTTATGGGCCTGCGTCAGCTCTATTTCTTGCTTGGCGGACTTCTCGATCGGCTCGTGTATCTCAAGTATGGGATCGCAGCGATCCTTGCGTTCATCGGCGTGAAGCTGGTCTTCCACGCACTGCATGAGAACGAGCTCCCGTTCGTCAACGGGGGTGAGCCGGTGACCTGGGTGCCCGAGATCAGTATTTGGTTGTCGCTCGGTTTCATCATCGCGGCAATGGGCGTCGCAACCATCGCGAGCGTCTGGCGGATGAGTCGCGAGGCGAAGGTGAAGGGGGAGCGGCTGCACCTTGGCGCAGCCGAGATCGCAACGGACGACGAGGCCTAACCCACGATTCCCCTGCTGCCCGGTGATAGACTCTTCCGCATGAGTCAGCGGCAGCAGCTTCTTCACCGCCGCGACGGGGTCTAGCCCACGGCCTTCCCGTCGCGGAGTCTTCGCATGGCCGATCCACCGCGCTGGGAAGCGACATCCGTATCGTGCAGCGCAGAAATTCGGGAAGATAGAGAAGCACACATGAGTGATCAGCAGGCATCGTTGGTTGGCGTTGAGCGGGGTCCGCGGACGTTGGCGGAGAAGTTGTGGGATGCGCATACGGTGGTGAAGGGTGAGGGTGATAGCCCTGACCTGATTTATATTGATTTGCATTTGATTCATGAGGTGACCAGTCCGCAGGCGTTTGATGGTTTGCGGATGGCGGATCGGCCGTTGCGGCGGGTGGATTTGATGATCGCGACGGAGGATCACAATACGCCGACGATCAACATCACGAAGGAGATCGAGGAGCCAACGAGTCGGATCCAGATCGAGACGTTGCGGAAGAATGTCGCCGAGTTTGGGGTGCGTGCGCATCCGTTGGGCGATAAGGAGCAGGGCATCGTTCACGTGGTGGGGCCGCAGCTGGGGTTGACGATGCCGGGGATCACGGTGGTGTGTGGTGATAGTCACACGTCGACTCATGGCGCGTTTGGTGCGTTGGCGTTCGGGATCGGTACGAGCGAGGTTGAGCATGTGATGGCGACGCAGACGCTGCCGTTGAAGCCGTTCAAGACGATGGCGATCAACGTGGAGGGCGAGCTGCGGCCTGGGGTGACGGCGAAGGACATTATTCTCGCGGTGATCGCGAAGATCGGCACTGGCGGCGGTCAGGGGTATGTGCTGGAGTATCGGGGTTCCGCGATTCGTGATTTGTCGATGGATGGCCGGATGACGATTTGTAACATGTCGATCGAGGCTGGGGCGCGGGCTGGGATGGTCGCGCCGGACGAGAAGACGTTTGAGTATGTGCGGGGTCGTGAGCATGCTCCGCAGGGCGCGGACTGGGATGCCGCGGTCGAGTATTGGAAGACGTTGCCCACTGATGAGGGTGCTGTGTTCGATGCGGAGGTGTTCATCGACGCGAGCGAGCTGGAGCCTTTTGTGACGTGGGGTACGAACCCGGGTCAGGGTGTGCTGCTGAGTGATCGGGTGCCAAATCCCGCGGAGATTGCGGAGCCGAACCAGCGGGCTGCGGCGGAGCGTGCGCTGGAGTACATGGATCTTGAGGCGGGGACGCCGATGAAAGAGATCGCGGTGGATGCGGTGTTCATGGGGTCGTGCACGAATAGTCGTCTGGATGATCTGCGCAGTTTCGCGAGCATCATTCAGGGGAAGAAGAAGGCTGACGGTGTGCGGCTGATGGTGGTGCCGGGTTCTGCGCGGGTGCGGCTTGAGGCTGAGGCTGAGGGGATCGACAAGATCGTCGAGGAGTTTGGTGGCGAGTGGCGGTTCGCGGGCTGTTCGATGTGTTTGGGGATGAACCCTGACCAGTTGGCGCCGGGTGAGCGGTGTGCGTCGACGTCGAACCGGAACTTCGAGGGTCGGCAGGGCAAGGGTGGACGCACGCATTTGGTGTCGCCGTTGGTGGCTGCTGCGACCGCGATTCGGGGGACGTTGTCGAGTCCTTGGGATTTGCAGGAGGACGCGGCGCGTGGGATCACGCATGACGCGGATGGTGTGGCGGGAGCCGGAAATGTGGAGGCGGCGTAATCATGGAGAAGTTCACGACGCTGACCGCGAAGGCGGTTCCGTTGAAGCGTTCGAATGTGGATACGGATCAGATCATTCCGGCGGTGTTTTTGAAGCGGGTGACGAAGACCGGGTTTGATGATGCGCTGTTTCATCATTGGCGGCAGGACCCGGATTTTGTGTTGAATCAGCCCGTGTTCGCTGGTGCGGAGGTTCTGGTCGCTGGGCCTGATTTTGGGACGGGTTCGTCGCGTGAGCATGCGGTGTGGGCGCTGCGTGATTATGGGTTTAAGGTGGTGATCTCGCCGCGGTTCGCGGATATTTTCCGGGGGAATTCGGGGAAGCAGGGGTTGCTGGCTGCGCAGGTTGATGAGGCTGATGTGGAGCGGTTGTGGGCGGTGATCGAGGCGGAGCCGGGGGTTGAGTTTACGGTGAGTCTTGAGGATCGTACGGTGTCTGCGGGGAATATTGTGGTGCCGTTCCAGATTGATGATTACACGCGGTGGCGGTTGCTTGAGGGGCTTGACGATATTTCGTTGACGCTTCGGAGTGAGCGGGCGATCGCGGAGTTTGAGGAGCGGCGTCCTGCGTGGATGCCGACCACCCTTCCTATAGGAGCCGAGTGAGCGAGCAAACCGTGACCACCGAGACCGCCGACGCGGGTCTAAGAAAAGACGCGCAGAAGGCGGGGGCCCGTGTCGGTCTGACCTCCGACGAGATCATCATCAACGGAGGCAGGCCGCTGCGCGGGCGAATCGAAGTGCGCGGTGCGAAGAACCTCGCCCCGAAGGCCATGGTTGCGGCGCTGCTCGGAAACTCGCCGAGCATTCTCCGAAACGTTCCGAACGTCTCCGACATCCGGGTCGTCGCGGGGCTGCTTGCGCTGCACGGCGTACTCATCACTCGCGGTGAGGACCACGGCGAGTGGCGGCTCGACCCCTCGAACGTGGAACAGGCACACCACGCCGACATCGATGCCCACGCGGGCTCGTCGCGGATTCCGATCCTCTTCTGCGGCCCACTGCTGCATCGCCTCGGGGAAGCGTTCATCCCCGACCTCGGCGGGTGCCGCATTGGTGACCGACCCATCGACTTCCACCTCGACGCGCTCCGAAAGTTCGGGGCCGTCGTGGAAAAGCTCCCGAGTGGCATCAGCCTGTCGGCGCCAGACGGCCTGCACGGCGCGAGCATCGAACTGCCGTACCCCTCCGTGGGTGCGACCGAGCAAGTTCTGCTCACCAGCGTGCTCGCGAAGGGCCAGACTGAGCTGCGCAACGCTGCGATCGAGCCCGAAATCATCGACCTCATCTGCATCCTGCAGAAGATGGGTGCCATCATTACGGTCGAACCGAACCGGGTGATCTTCATCGAAGGGGTCGAGGAGCTGCGCGGATACGACCACCGTGCGCTCTTCGACCGCAACGAGGCGGCGAGCTGGGCTTCTGCGGCACTCGCGACCGGAGGCGACGTGTTCGTCGGCGGCGCGAAGCAGGAAGAGATGATGACCTTCCTGAACGTCTTCCGGAAGGTCGGCGGGGACTTCGATGTCCACGACGACGGCATCAGGTTCTGGCACCCCGGCGGGCCTCTGAAGCCCGTGACAATCGAGACGGACGTGCATCCCGGGTTCATGACCGACTGGCAGCAGCCGCTCGTGGTCGCACTCACCCAGGCGGATGGAGTGTCCACGATCCACGAAACGGTGTACGAGAACCGATTCGGTTTCACCGATGCGCTCAACAAGATGGGTGCAAAGATCGAGGTCTTCAAAGACGGCCTGCACGACGAACGACGCCGCGTGAACCGGCGCGAATTCGAGCAGGCCGCGGTGATCACCGGACCGAAGCCACTGGTCGGTGCGGAGATCGAAGTTCCCGACCTCCGCGGAGGCTTCAGCTACCTCATCGCGGGCCTCACTGCCGAGGGGCAGACGAAAGTCACGAATCTGGGAATCATCTCCCGCGGGTACGAAAACTTCATCGAGAAGTTGCGTCTGCTCGGCGCAGACTTCATTTTTGAAAGCTGACACGCGAGAGATCCTTCACGGAACACTCAGTGATTCCGCACCCTCCCGGCGGATATGCAGTCGGGAGGGCGCGGCTCCGGGATAATTGTGGGTATGACTCAAACGGTGAAGCTGCGGAGCCGGCCGTCGGCGGAAAAGCGTCGGCCCTCGGTATTCTGGTTTCTCGCGGCCGCCATCCTGCCACTATGGTCACTGATGGTGCGTTACCGTTTCACTCCCGAGTCGAAACTGCCCCATTCTGGTCCGTTCATTCTCGCCCCAAACCACTACAGCGAAATCGATCCGATCGCCATGGGCGGGGCCGTCTGGCACCTTGGCCGACTCCCGCGCTTCATGGCCAAGGCAAGTCTCTTCCGGGTGCCAGTGCTCGGCTGGGTCTTGCGCGCTTCGGGTCAGATCCCTGTCGAGCGGACGGGCAACGTTCGCGGCGGTGCGAGCCCCATGGGTGCAGCGGGTCAGCTGATGGAGCAGGACTCCGGCGTGATCGTGTACCCGGAGGGATCCCTCACCCGCGATCCCGACCTGTGGCCGATGCGCGGCAAAAGCGGCGCCGTCCGCCTTGCGCTCGAATCGGGCATCCCGCTCATCCCCGTTGCCCACTGGGGTACACAGCGCCTCATGCCTCGCTACGGGAAGCGGATTCACCCGTTCCCGCGGAAGACCATCGAGGTCGCCGTGGGTGAGCCGATCGATCTGAGCCGATTCAGTGGTCGCGACCTGGACCAGCAGACGGTTTCCGCGGCCACGACCGTGCTCATGGACGCCATCACCGAGCTGCTCGCCGAGCTGCGCGGTCAAACCCCGCCGAAGGAGCGCTGGGACCCGAGCAAGCACAGCCAGAATGAGACGGGGAGATTTTGAACGCGGCGCAGTCGCCGATCACGGGGGCGAGACGCAACCGCGGTCGCAAAGTCGCCGTCATCGGCTCCGGAAGCTGGGGCACAACCTTCGCGAAGATCCTGTGCGACGCTGGCTGCGACACGACGATCTGGGCTCGTCGGCCCGAGCTCGCCCAGGAAATCCAGGTTGCCAAACGCAACAGTCAGTACCTGCCCGGCATCAACCTACCGAAGCGGCTGCGGGCGACCGATGATCTCGCAGAGGCACTGCGCGAGGCCAGCCTCGTTTTTCTCGCGGTCCCCAGCCAGACCCTCCGACAGAATCTTCTCGACTGCGAGCCTTACCTCGACCCGCGCAGTGTGCTCGTCAGCCTGGTCAAAGGCGTCGAGAAATCGACCACGATGCGCATGTCCGAGGTGATCGCGGACACGCTCGACCGCGACCCCGCGCAGATCGCCGTGGTCTCCGGCCCCAATATTGCGCTCGAGATCGCGAAGGAGCAGCCCACTGGAGCGGTCGCGTCCTGCTCATCGCTCGAGGTCGCTCAAGAAATCGCGACGGCCGCGTCAGCACCGTATTTCCGTACCTATGTGAACACAGACGTGATCGGAACCGAGCTCGGCGGTGTGCTCAAGAACCTTATCGCGCTGGCGATCGGTATCGTCGACGGCGTTGGCTACGGAGAGAACACGAAGGCCGCGATTATCACTCGAGGGCTCGCTGAGATGACCCAGTTCGCCGTAGCGCAGGGTGCTGAAGCGACGACCCTCTCGGGGCTCGCGGGCCTCGGCGACCTGATCACCACCTGTCAGTCGCCGCTCTCACGTAACAACACGGCTGGACGGCTCATCGGCCAGGGCTACACGCAAGAAGAGACCCGCGAACAGATGCAGCAGGTTGCCGAGGGCATCACCTCCGTAGCACCGATCCTCGAAATCGCACGCGAGAACGGCATCGTCATGCCGATCGTCGAACAGGTGCAGATGGTGCTCGACCGGCGAATGGCGCCCCAAGATCTTGGGCCGCATCTCGCAACCGAGAACGATATACCCCAGCGCGAACTGATGCTCGGCAGGACCCGGCCCGGCGCCTGGCGACGCATGCTCGAGCGAGTGAGAGGACGTGCCTCATGACGGAGCAGCCCCGCGCAACCCCGAAACGCACCGTCGTGCTCCTGTTCGGCGGCCGATCGAGCGAGCACGGGATCAGCTGCGTCACCGCCGCGGGAGTGCTGCGTGCGATCGACCGATCCCGATTCGACGTGCTCACGATCGGCATCACGAAGTCCGGTGCCACCGTTCTCCTGCAGGAGGATGAACTCGACGGCTACCGACTCGACGCTCCCGCCCTGCCGGAAGTGCTCGACAACGGAACCCGAGTGTTGTGGCCGGCTTCCACAGAGACTCGCGCGCTCACCGTCATTCACCAAGATGGCTCGATCCGATCCCTCGGCAGCGTCGACGTGGTGCTTCCGATGCTGCACGGTCCCTACGGCGAAGATGGAACGATCCAGGGGCTCTTCGATCTCGTCGATCTGCCGTACATCGGAAGCGGGGTACTCGGGTCGGCGCTGTGCATGGATAAGCATGCGGCGAAGACCGTGCTCGCCACCGCGGGTATCTCGGTGGCGCCGTGGCGAGTCGTGACCCGCGAGGCGCTCGAGCGTGACCCCTCGCTGCTGGCCGACATCGAGCTCGACTATCCACTCTTCGTCAAACCGGCACGCGCCGGATCGAGCGTCGGGGTGAGCCGGGTCACGGAATCCGGGGAGCTCCCCGCGGCCGTCGAGGTTGCCTTCGCTGAAGACCGAACAGTGCTCATCGAGTCGGGCGTTGTCGGTCGGGAGATCGAGATTGCTGTGCTTGAGGGGCGGGCAGGGGCCCCGCCGCGCGCGAGCAGCTGTGTTGGTGAGATCGTCTTCACCGGCAGGACGTTCTACGATTTCGAGGCGAAGTATCTCGGCGCCGCAGGAGTAGATCTCGAACTGCCGGCGCGCGTCACGGACGAAGAGCTTCGTGCGATACAAGACGCGGCGGTGCGTGCCTTCGAGGTGACACAGTGCGCTGGCCTCGCCCGCATCGATTTCTTCCTCACAGAACGCGGCCCCGTGCTCAACGAGATCAACACCATGCCGGGGTTCACGCCGATTTCAATGTACCCGCGCCTCTGGGAAGCCTCGGGGCTCGGCTACACGGAACTCATCACGGAACTCATCGAACTCGCGCTCGCGAAGCGCTGAACAGTTGCTAACCCGCGACCGGTGGGGTGTCACACGGCTCAGACTTCAGGCTCGCCCCCGGTCGGGCCGAGCTCGAAGGTGTCGTCGATGCTCGTGCACTGACGGGTCTGGGGGAGTTCCTTCACGACCGCGCTGAGGTCGAGCACGGCCGCCGTGCCGCTCGCCTTCTCCGAATCGACCACGACCTGCAGCCCAGGGGAACGGCCGTACGCCTCGAACCGGTAAAGCGGGGCGCGCTCATCATCGACGATCCAGTCCACTCCGTTCACATTCACGCAGCTCTGCGTGGTCGGGCCCATCGGCTCGATCCCGCAGTAGAGGAGAACGCCGGCGGGGTCACCCCACGCCCCGGTCGACTGCGCATTGGTTGCGCGCCTCTCAAGATCCGCCACGACCTTCGGGAGACGCACGATCACATCTGCGCAGGCCGGATCGTTCGCGTTTACCGCAGCATCCATGGGAACTTCACCGGCACATCCAGTGAGCACGGTCGCCGCGCCGACGAGCGCGGTCAGGGAGGCGAGGGTGCGAATCCGGCGAGACATCACCCGTCCAGCCTATCGCCGCTGAGTCGACCGAAGCTGCGTGCCGCCCCGTCGCGCTGCTAGCGTGAGATCGTGACACACAACGGGGAACCAACGGTGGGGGAGACGGGCGAGCGCGGCGTGCTCGAACGCGTACTCGGACGGTTCACCCCGGTGGCCGCGGCATCGGTGGGCCCAGGGGATGACTGCGCGGTCTTGGATATGGGTGGCGGACTCGTCGTGACGAGCGACACCATGATCGAAGGGCCGGACTTTCGACTCGCCTGGCAGAGCGGCTTCGAACTGGGTTGGAAGCTCGCCGCGACCAACCTCTCGGATGTGGCGGCGATGGGAGCACGGCCGATCGCGCTGACCGTTTCACTTGCAGTGCCCATCAGCACACCCGTTGTCTTGCTCGAGCAAATATCGGAAGGGATCGATGCGGCCTGCCAGTCTCTCGCACCCGGCTGCGGAGTCGTCGGCGGCGACTTGAGCCGCGCGCCGGTCTTGACCGCGGCCATCACGGCGCTCGGTGATTTGGACGGCGCCGCACCGGTGCTGCGGACGGGGGCAACAGTTGGTGACGTCGTCGCCTACGCAGGTGAACTCGGGCTCGCCGGTTTGGGGCTTTCTCTATTGTTTGCCGAAGCAGCCGACCCCGACGGGACCGAGCGAGCCGAGGCCATCCCTCAGCTCTGGTCGCGTCATTCGGCCGCACTCGCCGCGCAGCTCGCGCCCACTCCACCGATCCCGCTTGGCGTTGCCGCAGCGAGAGCGGGAGCCACGGCAATGCTCGACGTCTCCGATTCGCTCTCCATCGATGCCGATCGCCTTGCTCGCGCGAGCAGCGTCGCAGTGGAGTTCGACGGCGGGCTGCTCGAAGCCGCGTTCGGCGTGCAGCACGAGGTTGCGGTGCCTCTCGAGGCGATGCTGACGGGCGGAGAGGACCACGGGCTCCTCGCCACCTTTCCGCGAGACACCCCGCTCCCAGCGAGTTTCCGAAAGATTGGCGCCGTGATTGCGAGCGACGACCGCTCCGCTCCCGGAGTTCGACTCGACGGGGCCGTGTTCGAACCGCGCGGCTGGGATCCCTATACCGTGCTGCCGCCTGGCTCCTGAGGAGCCAACCGCATCGCCGTCCAGATCTCCGCCCGCGAGTCGGGTGCGTCCAGATCAAGCTGCAGGAGTTCGGCTGCGGTGCGGATGCGAGCTGTGAGCGTGTGACGGTGTACGCCGAGCTCTTCGGCCGCGGAACTCGTGCGGCCGTGGTGACTGAGCCAGACCAGCAAGCTTCGCTCGACCGTGTCTGCGTGCTTCCGATCGTGTGCGCGGATTGGCGCGAGGAGACTCTCAGCCTGCTGACTTGCGTCGGGGTGCTGGTCGAGTAAATGGAGAATTCCCTCGTGCAGCGAGGGAAGGTAGTCGATCGGAGATTCGGCTGCGATCGTGACGGCGTGGTCGTGGGCGCGGTCCGCCTGCGCGAGCAGACTCGGCAGAGCGTCGAGCTCGCCGCGCTGGGAAATGCCCGCAGCTGTACGGTGATTGTGGAATTGCCGGCGAAGCGCATGCGCGTGCCTCGACTCAGCGATCACGATGGATGCACCCGCGTGGGTCGCGACGAAGAGCCCGGGTGTGCTCGCATCGAGCGAGCGGAGGTCGTCGACGAGCTCCGGTGAGAGTTCTTCGTTCGAGTGGAACCTCGCGACAACGATCGGGCCCGTCGGGAAGCGGTCGAGGGATCCCGCACCAAGGCGTTTCGCGAGTGCGACCTCGCCGGCGAAGAGCAGCTCGACGATCGCTTCTCGCAGCGTGAGCTGAGCGCTGTCGAGACCGGCACGGTACTCGAGTTGGCTGGTCGCGAGTGCTGCGACGAGCCCGAGAAGGGTGCGCTCGGCCGTATCGGGCGCGCCGTCGTCCTGCGCAACGAGCACGCCGAGCACCTGCCCGCGGCGACCGAGAGTTTGCATCTGGATACCATCAGAGCCGCCGCCGATCCGCCCAGCGCTCACACCCCGCTCCACGAGACGACGGATCTCTCGGCGGATCGACTCGGACGCCAACTCGGTGCGAAGTTCGTCGGGGGCGAACTCGATGATCCGTCCGGAACGGTCGGTGACGCATACCCAGCGCCGCAGACGGTGAGCTGTCTCGCGGATCGCGGCCCCCAAGCCGTCGCGGTGCAGGGCGGCGTTGGTGACGGCGCGCTGCGAATCGAGCGCCCACAGGTCGCGCTCGCGGGTACCCGCTTCGAGGAGGCGCGCCGCGGTCTGTACGATCGCGATGAACGGCGTATCGTACGGCACACGAAACAACGGCAGGCCGAGTCGGTCACTCGCGGAGACAAGGCGGATCGGGATTCGGTCCCAGTGCAGGCCGACGGCGACGCCCAAAGCGGTGACACCGGCGTCGATCAGGCGTTGGACATACGCGTCGGCCCCGCTCTGTCCCCGGAGCGCCCGGAAGCGTGCGCCCGTGGTGAGGAGGACGGTGTGCGGGGTCAGAAATGGCGCGGGGTCTTCGAGCTCGCTGACATGCACCCACTGGACATGGCGAGCGGGGGTGTCATCGTCACTTCCGGCGATGAGTACGAGCCCGAGTGCGTACTGTCGGAGCAGATCGCCAAGCTCGATTCCGCGGATCGGAAGAGCCTCGAATGTGGCCTGATTGTGTGCCATGCTCCGCCACCCATTCACTCTGCCAACATGATGAAAGTTCTGCCTAGTTTACGACAGGATGGCACAAACAAGATTCTGGGGTGGAGCTTAGGCTGAACCCGAAGCAACACAGACTCGGGCCGCGGCCGCGGATCCCTCGTGAATCAGCAAGGAGAAGTACACATGGCGGACATCATCGGCGGTGCGGCGCTGCCACAGGAGCGAAGGCTCGTCACCAGCATTCCCGGCCCGAAGTCTCAGGAGATGCTGGCCCGGAAGACCGCTGCTGTGGCCTCTGGCGTGAGCTCAGCGCTGAACGTCTCGATCGTCGCGGGTGGCGACGGCGTCCTCGTCGACGTCGACGGCAACTCGCTCATCGACCTCGGGTCCGGCATTGCCGTGACCGGTGTGGGAAACTCCTCGCCTCGCGTCGTGCAGGCCGTGCAGGAACAGGTCGCGCAGTTCACGCACACCTGCTTCACCGTCACCCCGTACGAGAGCTACATTGCCGTCGCCGAGCAGCTCAACGCACTCACTCCCGGTGACCACGAGAAGCGCTCGGCGCTTTTCAACTCGGGAGCCGAAGCCGTGGAAAACGCGATCAAGATCGCTCGCCACTACACGAAGAAGAACGGTGTCGTCGTTTTTGACCACGCCTACCATGGCCGTACGAACCTCACGATGGGGATGACCGCGAAGAACATCCCCTACAAGGATGGCTTCGGTCCGTTCGCACCCGAGGTCTACCGGGTGCCGACCTCTTACCCCTACCGCGACGGCCTCAGCGGCGCCGAGGCGGCGGAGATCGCGCTCACGCAGATCGAGAAGCAGATCGGCGCAGCAAACCTCGCGGCGATTGTGATCGAGCCCATCCAGGGTGAAGGCGGGTTCATCGCTCCGGCCGAGGGCTTCCTGCCTGCGCTGCAGCGGTGGGCCACGCAGAACGAGGTCATCTTCATCCTCGATGAGGTGCAGACCGGTTTCGCGCGCACCGGTGAAATGTTCGCCGCGAACCATGAGGGCGTCGTGCCCGATCTCGTCACGACCGCCAAGGGGATCGCCGGAGGCCTTCCGCTCTCCGGGGTCACCGGCCGTGCCGAAATCATGGACTCCGCACACGCGGGAGGCCTCGGCGGCACCTACACCGGTAACCCGATCGCTTGCGCAGCGGCGCTCGCCACCATCGAGACCTACCAGGCTGACAACCTGCTCGATCGCGCAAAGCGCATCCAAGCGGTCATCGAGGAGGTCTTCTCCGAACTGCAGGGACGAGACGATCGCATCGGCGATATTCGCGGCCGGGGCGCCATGATGGCGGTCGAGTTCGTCGAATCCGGTTCGACCGCACCGAACGCGGCACTGACCGCAGCGGTCGCAAAAGCAGCGGGAGAGCAGGGCGTTGTCGTGCTGACCTGCGGCACCTACGGCAATGTGATCCGGTTCCTTCCAGCGCTCACGATCTCGGAAGAACTGCTCCGCGAGGGGCTCCAGGTCGTCGTCGACGCGATTACCGCCAACTGAACGAAGAAAGCACGAGGAGAAGATCATGGCTCTGAAGCCCAACGAACAGGAACTGCTCGGGCGCGTCCAGTCCGGGCTCGGCATCGGCGGCGCCTGGGAGGCGTCGACCTCGGGTGCGACGTTCGACGTCACAGACCCCGCGACGGGTGAAGTCATCAAGACGATCGCCGACGCGACCGTCGAAGATGCGGTACGCGCGCTCGACGCTGCTGTAGAGGCACAGGAGGAATGGGGCAGCACCCCGTCTCGCGTGCGCTCCAACATTCTGCGGCGCGCCTTCGATCTCCTGATGGAGCGCAAGGAAGAGTTCGCGCTGCTCATGGCGATGGAGATGGGTAAGCCCATCGCCGAGGCGAGGGGCGAGGTCGTCTACGGCGGCGAGTTCCTCCGCTGGTTCTCCGAGGAAGCCGTACGGGTCCAGGGTGACTACCGCCAGAACCCTGAAGGGACCGGCAACATGGTGGTTTCGCACCTGCCCGTGGGGCCGTGCTACTTCGTGACCCCGTGGAACTTTCCGCTCGCAATGGCCACGCGAAAGATCGCTCCGGCGCTCGCTGCGGGCTGCACCTCGGTTATCAAGCCGGCCGGCCTCACCCCGCTCACGACGATCTACTTCGTGCAGCTTCTCGAAGAGGCCGGACTGCCCGCAGGCGTCGTGAACGTGGTGCCGACTTCGAAGTCCAGCGCGCAGTCGAGCGCACTTCTGTCAGACCCGCGCCTGCGTAAGCTGTCATTCACCGGCTCGACCCCGGTCGGCGTCAAGCTCATGGAAGCGGCGGCACAGAACGTACTGCGCACCTCAATGGAACTTGGCGGAAACGCGCCGTTCATCGTCTTCGAAGACGCCGATCTCGACAAGGCGGTGGAGGGCGTGTTGCTCGCTAAGTTCCGCAACATCGGGCAGGCCTGCACCGCCGCGAACCGCATCATCGTGCACGATTCGGTCGCCGACGAGTTCGCCCGCCGTGTGGGCGAGCGGGTGTCCGCGATGACCGTCGGTCGCGGTGCCGACGAGGGGAACGACATCGGCGCGCTCGTCGAAGAAAAGGCCGTGCACAACACGGCCCGTCTCGTCGCCGACGCTGTCGAGACCGGCGGCACCGTGATCACCGGTGGCGAGGCCATCGACGGGCCGGGCAACTTCTTCCAGCCGACCGTCATCGACCGGCTGAGCCCGCAGGCAGCGATCATGCGCGAGGAAATCTTCGGTCCCGTGCTCGGAATCATCCGCTTCTCCTCGGAGGATGAGGCGGTCGAGATCGCCAACAGCACCGAGTACGGCCTCGTGAGCTATGTGTTTACCGAGAACCTTGCTCGCGGCCACCGGATGATCGAGAAACTCGAGACGGGGATGATGGGTCTGAACACCGGGATCGTGTCCAACGCTGCTGCGCCGTTCGGAGGGGTCAAGCAGTCCGGCGTGGGCCGCGAAGGCGGCTTCGACGGCATCCACGAGTTCCTGTCGACGAAGTACACTCTGATCCCTCGCTGATCACGTCAATCTGAGAGCGCCGGGCCCCTTCACGGGCTCGGCGCTCTGTCATTTCAAGACCTAATCGGCGACTGTCTCAGACCACCACAGCGCCGTCTCGCCGTATCGGCGGTCGCGGATGGGGGTCAAGCCCGAGGGAAGTCGCGGGGCGGGAGAGCGAGTGCTGCGCTCGACCAGCACCACGGCACCGGGCGCGAGCAGCGGCACCAGCGTTTCGAGGTTTGCGGTCAGCTCGTCCTCACCAAGATCATACGGCGGGTCGATCAGCACGACGTCCCAAAGCGGTGGCACGTGGTCGGCACTCTCCTGCGCGGTGTTGAGAAACGTCTGCACGGCCTGCCGCACAACTTCGACCCGCGGTGCCGGCTCTTCGCGGTGCCGAATCTTGGAAAACGCCCCGAGCACAGTGCGTGCATTACGCTCCGTGATGCGCGCGGAACCCGGATGCCGCTCAACGAGCGTTGCCGCCGACGCACCTCGGCTCACGGCTTCGAGGCCGAGGGCTCCCGAGCCCGCGTAGAGGTCGAGCACTCGGGCACCCGAGACGACGCCCCAGGATTCGAGCGATGAAAAGATGGCTTCACGTACCCGGTCGCTCGTCGGCCGTGTTCCGGCCTTCGGCACCTCGAGTCGGAGTGAGCCCGCTACGCCGGCGATGATTCTCGTCACCCGACGAGCCTAGCGCGCAAATGCCGCGTGGTCGGAGGTCAACGATACCCTGGAACACATGACCACCGTCACGCTCGCAAGTCGTCTCGACGGCGTCGTCGGAGCGCGAACGGCGAAGCCGCTGGCGAAGGCGTTCAGCGTGCACACGGTCGGGGACTTGCTCATGCACCTGCCGCGCAGGTATTCGCGTCGAGGCGATCTGACACCGTTGGTCGGCCTTCCCCTGGGAGAAGAGATCACGGTCGTGGCACAGGTGCTTGACGTTCGAGAACGCCAGATGCAGCGTCGCCGCGGCAGCATCGTCGAGGTCCGGATCACCGACGGCGAGGGATCTTTGACGCTCACCTTCTTCAACCAAGCCTGGCGCGCCCGCGAACTCGTGCCCGGTCGCCGGGGCATTTTTGCGGGGAAGGTCAGCGCATACCGAGGGCACCTCCAGCTTCAACATCCCGAATACGAGCTGTTTGAAGACCGTGAACAAGCCCCCGACGGTGAGCGCCTCGATGAGGCTGCAGCGAAAGCGTGGGCAGAGACCCCAGTGCCGATCTACCCGGCGACCGCCCAGCTGCCGAGTTGGACGATCCACAAGAGCGTGGAGCTCGTGCTTGATGCGCTCGGACCAGTGGACGACCCGGTCCCCGAGGAGATCCGGCGGGCGGAAAAGATTGTGCCGCTCGGGCTCGCCCTCGAACTGGTCCACCGTCCGCGCCGAGAGGCCGACTGGCTCTCCGCGCAGCACAGTCTCCGCTTCCGAGAAGCGTTCGAACTGCAGGTGGCGCTGCTCGACCGACGACGACGGACCGGGCTCGCCGAGAGCACCCCGCGACCCGCCGGCGGCACGTTGCTCACCGCGTTCGATGCCGCACTCCCGTTCGAGCTGACCGGAGATCAGGAGCGCGCGGGCAGCCGCATCACTCAGGAGCTCGCGGAACCCCACCCGATGCACCGACTGCTGCAGGGCGAGGTCGGGTCCGGAAAGACCCTCGTCGCCCTACGAGCCATGCTCCAGGTTGCCGACTCCGGAGGGCAGAGCGCCCTCCTCGCGCCGACAGAGGTGCTCGCGGCGCAGCATTTCCGATCGGTCGTCGAAGCGCTGGGGCCCGACCTCACGGCCCAGGCGAACCCGGTGCTACTCACCGGGAAAATGCCGGCAGCCGAGCGCAAACGGGCCCTGCTCTCGCTCGCATCGGGGAACGCGAGAATCGCGGTGGGCACGCATGCGCTATTCAGCGACAACGTCTCCTTTTTTGACCTCGGGCTTGTCGTGGTCGACGAGCAGCACCGATTCGGCGTCGACCAGCGCGACGCGCTGCGCCGGAAAGGTGACCAACCGCACGTGCTCGCCATGACTGCAACGCCGATTCCGCGCACGGTTGCGCTCACGGCCTTTGGCGACCTCGAGGTGACGACGATCCGTGAGCTTCCTCCCGGCCGTCAGGGCATCGAAACGTTCTGCGTGCCCGAGTTTGAGCGGCCCAAATGGGCGGCACGGGTGTGGGCGCGCGCAGGCGAAGAGATCGCCGCCGGGCGGCAAGTGTACGTCGTGTGCCCCGCCATCGATGCGTCGAGTCAGGAGCCCGGCGAGCAGGAGAACGATGCGACCGGGGCCGTCGGAGCGGTCGACGGTGATCCGCAGCGACCCCTCGCCAATGTTGTCGATACGGTTGACGAGCTGCGGCGGCGGGCTGAAATTTCGGGCGCCACGATCGAAGCACTTCACGGCGCCATGCCACCCGCGGAGAAAGACCGGGTAATGACCGCGTTCGCGTCCGGCGAGATTGATCTTCTCGTTGCAACCACGGTCATCGAAGTCGGGGTGAACGTGCCGAACGCGAGCGTCATGATCGTCCGAGACGCGGATCGCTTCGGAATCTCCCAGCTCCATCAACTCCGCGGCCGTGTGGGCCGTGGCACCCACGCCGGCCTCTGCCTCCTCATGACGACCGCCGAACAGGGGAGTCTTGCGAGGGAACGCATCGAGGCCGTCGCTGCCACCACCGACGGTTTTGCGCTCGCGGAGGTTGACCTCGAGCTCCGCCGTGAGGGCGACATTCTCGGCACCGCGCAGTCCGGCGGTCGTTCAACGCTCCGACTACTTCGGGTTGCGCGAGACGGCGAACTCATCCAACACGCCCGCGAGGTTGCGGCGGAGCTGCTCGAGCGTGATCCCGAACTCGCCTCGGTTCCCGCACTTGCCGCACTCATCGCACGTGACGAGGACCTGCTCGACAACCTCGCAAAGTCATAGCGAGACCGCCTGAGCGAGACCGTGCAGGCTGACGGCGCAGACTGACCGTGCAGGCTGACGGCGCAGACGGACTGCGCAGACGGGCTGCCCGGACAGACGGTACCTCGGTACCATCCGCCCCGTACCGCGGGCGGATTCGCGGCCGCCACGGGATCCCTAGCGTGGAATTGACGCCGCACACCGCGGTGACGAGGAGGGAAACCGAAATGATCCAGGCGCGAGGGCTGACGAAGCGGTACGGGGCGAAGACCGCGTTGGAGGACGTGAGTTTTGACATCACGCCCGGTAGGGTTACCGGGTTTCTCGGCCCGAACGGGGCGGGCAAATCGACGAGTATGCGACTCATGGTTGGGCTCGACCGGCCGACAGCGGGAACGGTGACCGTCGGCGGGCGCCGTTACGCGCACCTCGCCGCGCCTCTTCGGGAGGTGGGGGTACTGCTCGACGCGAAGGGTGTGCATCCGGGGCGCAGCGCGAGGGCGCACTTGCGTGCACTCGCGGCGACGCACGCCATCCCCGATTCCCGAGTCGATGAGGTACTGGAGCAGACCGGGCTCACCGCAGTCGCGCGCCGACGAGTCGGAGGATTTTCTCTCGGCATGGGGCAGCGGCTCGGCATCGCGGCAGCGCTTCTGGGAGACCCGGAAGTGCTGATCCTCGACGAGCCGGTGAACGGTCTCGACCCCGATGGCGTCCTGTGGGTTCGCAACCTTCTCCGAGGGCTCGCGGATGATGGCCGGACTGTCCTGCTCTCAAGCCACCTCATGAGCGAAATGGCGCAGACAGCTGACCATGTCATCGTTCTCGGGCGCGGACGCGTCATTGCGGACGCGTCAATTGCAGAGTTCGTGGCGCGGGGTGGTCGTCGCGCAGTGAACGTGGTGAGCCCCAATGCAGCGAGACTCGCGGCAGTTCTCATCGATGCGCACCCGACCGCCGTGATCACAACCGCCGGCAACGAATCCTTCGAGATCGACGGGCTGGCCGCTGCTGACGTTGGTGATTTGGCGGCTCGTCACGGCGTCGTGCTGCATGAGCTGCACACCACGGAATCGAGCCTTGAAGCTGCCTATCTCGAAACTACGCGGGACCAACTCGAATACGAAACCGTCGCAGCCGATCCCGTCTCCACCCCACAACTCATCACCCGGTAAGGAATCTCCCATGACCTCCAGCATCATGATCGACGGTAGCCGCCCGACGTCACTACCAAACGCACCGAGAACGGCGCCTCGGTCCGGTGGGCGCGCGCCACGACTCTCATTCGCCGGCGTGCTCCGATCCGAACGAATCAAGCTCGCATCACTGCGCAGCATCCGAATCACCCTGGCAACGACGTTGTTCCTCGGGCTCGCGCTCAGCATCATGATCGCCGCCCTGTGGAGCGCAGACGTTGGCACCGGTGGGGTGATCCCTGTAGATCCGCTTGGCTATCAAAGCTATCTCCTCATGGTGGCAACGTTCAGCGCCCCGTTTCTCGCGCTCGTGTTCGGTGTGCTCGGGGTGTTCGCGATCTCGAGCGAGTACTCGACCGGCATGATCCTCTCCACACTCGCCGCCGTGCCGCGGCGCACGCCGGTGCTCGTCGCGAAGGCTGCCGTGACGGCCGTGGTCGCCGCGATCACCGCAGGCATCCTCGTCGTCGGCGGACTCGGCATCGGTGTCGCATTTCTTCCGCTCGCGGCGCCAGAACTCGGGAGCGTCGCCGTCATCTCGGGGGCGCTCGGAACGATCACCTATCTCGCGTGTATCGCGCTGTTCGCCTTCGGCATTTCAGCCTTGCTCCGCTCGACGGCAGGCGGTATCGCAGTGGTAGCCGGAGTCACCTTCGTGCTTCCCGTCGTCTTTCAGGTGCTGAGCCTGTTGGAGTGGGAGTGGGTGCTCACTGTCTCGAATGTTCTTCCCGCAGCACTCGGCAACACACTTGCGCAGGGCATCGTCGAGCCGACTGGTGGGCTGAGCTTCTGGGGCGCACTGGCAGCGATGCTGGTTTGGGTGGCGGCGGCGCTGATCCCCGCAAGTATCGCATTCGCACGACGCGACGCGCGCTGACAGCTCCGCTCGACTCAGTAGGGTGAAGGCATGAGTGCAGCGGCCGCTGGAACCGAGGTGAGTCTTCCGCGCCCGCCGGGCGTAATCCGGCGGGCGCTCGCTGCGCATCCTGTCGCGGTAGATGCGGTCATCATGGCCGGGTATCTCTTCGGAGCTGCTCTCGGCACCGTAATCGACATTGCCATTACCGCCTCGGCCGGGGTCGTGTCGGTGGACGGACTCGCCCTGCCCGAGTACTTGGCCTGGCCGTGGTGGCCGATCGCCATCCTCCGTGTTGCCGCGATTGCGATCTCTCTCCTGCTGCGTCGACGCTATCCGCTGCAGGGGCTCGTCGTCGTCGTAATTGCAGGACTCGGGGATCACGGAGTTCAGGGTCTTGCGACGGGCGTCGCGCTCCTGTTCATGATCTATGCGGTACCGGTGTACCGCAGCGTGAGCGCTGGCTGGATCGGCTACGCGGTCGCGGTTTTCGGATCCGTCGTCTCGATGCTGTTTGAGGTGGGTGCGGCGTTCGGGCCCGCAGGAGTGTTGATCGCGGACAACGATGACCGCCCCGGCGCCGTCGACGTCATCGGGCTCGCGGTCATGACTGGCGTCTGGTACTTGGCCGTGCTGATGCTCGGTATCAATCTCGGTAATCGGCGCCGCTACGTTGCCGCGATCATCGAGCGAGCGCACCAGCTCGCGCGCGAGCGAGACCAGCTCGCACAACTTGCGGTGGCAGAAGAACGCTCGCGGATCGCCCGAGAGATGCACGACATCGTTGCCCACTCGGTGTCGGTGATGATCGCGCTCTCCGAGGGGGCCGCGCGGGCTGCGGCGGCCGCACCGGAGGCCGCTGCAGAGGCGATGGCGCGAAGCGCGGAAACCGGAAGAACGGCACTCGCGGAGATGCGGCGGATGCTCGGGGCGCTCCAGGACTCGGGGGAGCAGCGGCCGGAGCTTGTCCCGCAACCGGGGGTCGACGACCTCCCCGAGCTCGTGCAGAGCTTCAGGGACGCCGGCATGCTCGTCGAGCTCACGGTTGCGGGTGAAGCGTCTGGCGACCGTGGGCAGGATCTCGCGGTGTATCGCGTGGTGCAGGAGGGGTTGACGAACGCACTCCGATACGCGGGGTCGGGAGCTCGCGTCGAGGTTGAGGTGCAGCGAAAACCTGAACGGACCGAAGTTACGGTCACTGACCACGGGTCGCTGGCCGGCGTCTCGGCTGCGGTCACCGGCCTCGGTTCCGGGCGAGGGATCGCGGGACTGCGTGAGCGGGCCCGCATGTTCGGCGGAACGCTCGAGGCCGGACCGCACGGAGGTGCGGCTGCCGGGTGGCGATTGCGGGCGGAACTTCCCGTGGGCGCTTCGGCTCACACGGAACAGGGGGAATGATGGGTGAGGGATCGATTCGAGTTCTGCTCGTGGACGACCAGGAACTGATTCGTACCGGGTTTCGACTGGTTCTCATGTCTGAACCGGAGATTTCCGTCGTCGGTGAGGCTTCCGACGGTGAATCGGCGCTGAGGGAACTGAGACGACTCACCGAGGAGGGATCCGGGTGCGACGTGGTGCTGATGGATATCCGAATGCCCGGCATGAACGGCATTGCAGCCACCGAGCGGATCACCGCCGACTACCCTGAGACCCGGGTCCTCGTGCTGACAACGTTCGACCTCGACGAGTACGCGATCGCCGCCATCCGCGGAGGGGCAAGCGGGTTCCTACTCAAGGATGCCCGACCGACAGAGCTCGTCGACGCGATTCGTCGCGTGGCTGCAGGAGACGCAGCCATGGCGCCGAGTGTCACGAAGCGGCTCCTTGAGCAGCTGCGGCAGGGTGGTGTCGTGGACGCGGAGCACTCGTCGTCTGATGCCGAATTCGCGCTTGCGGTGCTCACGGAGCGCGAACGGGAAGTACTTGGACTCATCGCGGAGGGCCGCAATAACTCGGAGATCGGTGCCGAGCTCTTCCTCTCGGAGTCGACGGTGAAAACTCACGTGGGCCGCGTCCTCGCGAAGCTGCAGCTGAGAGATCGTGTGCACGCCGTGATCTTCGCCAAGGAGCACGGACTAGGCTAATGGCATGACGAGAATCGCAGTGGTACCTGGTTCCTTTGACCCGGTCACAATGGGGCACATCGACGTCATTCTTCGCTCGGCTGGAATTTTCGACGAGGTACACGTGCTCGTCGTGCACAATCCCGGCAAGAATGCGATGTTGCCGATCTCTGAGCGTGTTTCGCTCATTCAACAGTCGCTCGACGAGATCAATGCGCCGAAGAACATCACGGTGGCCTCTTGGTCGGTTGGTCTTCTCGTCGACTACTGCACGGAGGTCGGAGCGGCCGCGCTCGTCAAGGGCATCAGGTCGCAGATCGATGTCTCCTACGAAACCCCCATGGCGATCATGAACCGTTCTCTCGCAGGCGTCGAGACGGTTTTCATGCTGCCGGATCCCGCGCACGCGCACGTCTCAAGCACCCTCGTGCGTCAAGTGTCTGAACTGGGCGGAGACGTCAGCCCGTACGTGCCTGCGGCGGTCGCACGATTCCTCGAGAAGCGCAGGCCAAACTGATGGGCGGGACGCGCGTGTACGAGGAGAGTGTTCGAGACCTCGCGAGGCAGCCCGGAGAGATGCGAGAGCGCCGTCGCACGATCAGCGTGCCCGAGCAGCTCGGTGAAGCACTCGCGTGGGTTCCTGCCGGTGCTGAGCTCGAACTCAAGGTCCGCCTCGAGTCGGTTCACGAAGGCATTCTCGTCACCGCCGAGATCGAGACGATGATGCATGCGGAGTGCGGTCGCTGCCTCCGTGCGTTCGCCACGCCGTTTCAAATCGAATTCCAGGAACTTTTCGCGTATACTCCTTCGGAGGCCGACGAGTACGGGGTTCACGGTGATCACGTGGATCTTGAACCCCCGCTCCGAGACGCGGTGGTGCTCGCACTTCCGTTTCAGCCTGTGTGTCGCCCGGATTGTCCGGGGCTCGACCCGGAATCCGGTGAGTTGCGCGATGCCGGGGCTGATGAGCCGCCCGCGACGGACATCGATCCGAGGTGGGCAGCACTGGCAGGATTTCAGACGAAGGCTGCCGAGGCTGAAGATGAACCTGGCACGGGTGAGACTCCCGGGCCCGAAAGCAAGTAGGAAAGAGAACATCATGGCTGTTCCCAAGCGGAAGATGTCGCGCTCGAACACCCGCCACCGCCGTTCGGCGTGGAAGGCCGCAGCGCCGAAGCTCGTGAAGACCGTGGAGAACGGACGTACCGTCTACAGCCTCCCGCACCGCGCCCGTGTCGTCGAGGATTCGCAGGGCAACCCGCTCTTCCTCGAATACAAGGGCCGCCGGGTCGCCGACGCGTAAGCGCGTCGCTGAGCTCTCCAGTCGCGCACCTTGACGTCGACTGAACCGAAGCCGCCGGAATCGTCGCGAGACGAGATCGGCGGCTTTCTGGTGCCCTTCGACGTGCAAGTCGACCCCGACTTGCTCGAACTCGCGCTCACGCACCGTTCATGGGCCTACGAGCACGGCGGCGCGCCCCACAACGAGCGTCTCGAGTTCCTAGGGGATTCGATTCTTGGTCAGGCGGTCACCGTCAAGTTGTTCCAAGACTTCCCAGACCTCGACGAAGGGGAACTCGCGAAGCGGCGAGCCGCACTCGTTTCGACGACGGCACTCGCCGAAATCGCGCGCGGCCTCGGCCTCGGCCTCGCGCTGAAACTCGGCAAGGGTGAAAAGCAGACGGGCGGGCGCAACAAAGACTCCATCCTTGCGGATACGGTGGAAGCGGTGATCGGCGCGGTCTTCCTCTCCACGGACCCACGCACTGCGGACCGGTTCGTGCTCGACCTCGTGGCGCCGCTCCTCGACGACCCCGACCGTTTCACGGTCTCACTGGATCCGAAGACCACTCTGCAACAGATTGCCGCCGAACGCGGCCTTCCGCACCCGCCGTACGACACGACCGGGACCGGGCCTGACCACGACCGGCTCTATACCTCGCGTGTCACGGTTGATGGGGTGACGGGTACGGGATCAGGAACAAGCAAGAAGGCTGCTGAACTCGCCGCAGCGCGGCACGCGGTGGCGCAGCTCGAGGCCTCCCGCCGCAAGCGCCGCTGACGTGCCCGAGCTCCCTGAAGTCGAGGTCGTCCGGGCCGGCCTGGCGCCTGCCGTTACGGGGGCCCGCGTGGTCGCTGCCGAGGTGCTTGACCCTCGCGCACTGAAACGCCACGTCCCGCTTGTGGGCGACGATGGATTAGGTGGACACGGCACGACACTCACGCTCGAAGCAGGCGCGCTTCGGGACGATGACTTCGTGCGGCGCGTGACCGGCCTCGCGCTTGGGGCACCGCTGCGACGAGGAAAGTTCATGTGGATCCCCTGTGTGGAGCCCGGTGATGGCGGCCAAGCCCTGCTCGCGCACCTCGGCATGAGCGGCCAGCTGCTCCTTCGTTCGCACGAGGCCCCCGACGATCGTCACGTGCGAATTCGGCTCTGGGTGGAGCATCCGACTCACGGCGAATTGCGCATCGACTTCGCGGATCAGCGACTGTTCGGATCCCTCGCCCTGGATCGCCTGGTCCCCGAGGAGAACGGGGCGCTCATCCCAAGTCAGGTAACTCACATCGCACGCGACCCACTCGACCTCGCCTTCGATGACGGAGCCTTCGTCGCCGAGGTGCGGCGGCGGTCGACCGTGGTCAAGGCGCTGCTGCTCGACCAGACGCTTGTGAGTGGTGTCGGGAACATCTATGCCGACGAGGCGCTGTGGCGATCGCGACTGCATCCGCTCACTCCCGGTTCGCGGGTGAGCGTCCGCAAGGCAGCCGAGCTGCTCGCAGCGCTTCGCGATGTCTTCGAGCGCGCGCTCGCGGAGGGCGGAACGAGCTTCGACGCGCAGTACGTGAATGTCAACGGGCAGGCGGGCTATTTTGCGCACTCGCTGAACGCATACGGGCGTACGGGCGAGCCCTGCCACCGCTGCGGCACCTCGATCAAGCGGATCCCCGTCGCCGGGCGGTCCTCCCACCTTTGCCCGCGCTGCCAGCGACGGCGGTAGGGCCGGCCCCCAACCCGCGGGATCCCTCTGCGAAACATCTGATATCCGCAAAATATATGACGGCCAGACCAGGGTGTTGGCAATATATTCCGCAGATCGCATACGGTTAGTGGGTGCTTGCCCTGACGCTTGGGGCCTGGTTCTTGGCGGCTGGCGCTTGAGACAGTCGGCCGCTGGCGAACGGGCAAACTCAGAGGAGCGCCCACCCGAGGGCCGCGGCGACGATGACGACCGCCCAGGCCGGCGCCCGCCAGGCCGTGAGAGCGGTGAAACCCGCGATGGCGATGGCGAGGGATCCCGGGCCGGTCACGCCAGCGGTGAATACCGGGTCGTAGAGCGCCGCACCGAGGATCCCGACGACGCCGGCATTCACGCCCCCGAGCGCCCGCCGAATGCGCGGAATTCCGCGGATCCGTTCCCAGTAGGGCAGCACTCCGACCACGAGCAGCGCCGCCGGAAGGAAGATCGCGACGAGCGCGATGACCCCGCCGAGCACGCCCGACGGGCTGCTGTTCGACGCTGCACCGAGAAATCCGGCGAACGTGAAGAGCGGACCGGGAACGGCCTGCGCGACACCGTAACCGGCGAGAAAGTCGCCGGAATCGACGAGGCCGGTCTGCACGGTTTCCGCCTCTAATAGTGGCAACACCACGTGACCTCCGCCGAAGACGAGTGCGCCAGCCCGGTAGAAGATGTCGAACAGGCCGACTGTGCCACTGCCGAACCAAGCTGCGGCTAGCGGCAGGCCAGCGAGAAGTGCTCCGAACGATGCGAGCGAGGCCACAGCTACCCAGCGGGGCACACGGACGGCGAGGGATCCCGGGTGTCGCTCGGGACGGGCTGGATCTTGCGTTGCGGTGCTTCGGTCTGCCGAGGCGGAGGGATGGTTCGACCGATCGAGCCAAATAAGACCGATGAGTCCTGCGACAGCGATGACGATCACCTGGGTGAAGATTCCCGGGACGAGGAGCACCGAGATTGCTGCGGCGGCGGTGAGTGTGGCCCGGCGAGCATCCGTGACGAGCGATGTCGTCATCCCGAGCACCGCGTGAGCGACAACAGCCACGGCCGCGGCCTTAAGTCCGAGTACCCAGCCAGCCTGCGACACGTCACCCAGCGCATCGATTCCCAGGGCAACGGCAATGAGGAGCACCGCGGAGGGGAGCGTGAACCCAATCCATGCCGCGATGAGCCCCGGGAGCCCGGCGCGCTGCAGCCCAATCGCCATGCCGACCTGGCTCGATGCCGGCCCGGGAAGAAACTGGCAGAGCGCCACGAGATCTGCGTATGCGGTGTCGGTCAGCCAGCGTCGGCGCGTGACGAAGGCCTCCCGGAAGTATCCGAGGTGGGCGACCGGTCCACCGAACGCGGTGAGCCCGAGGCGAAGAAAGACCAGGAATACTTCGAACGATCCACCGGAACGGGGTGCGTGGAACGCGGTGTCCTCAGTCGTCTTCATGATTGCTCATCACCGTAGGCTCTCGACGTGAACCCCGAGGAAACAATGCATGCGCGCGCATACACGTTGGGCGTATTCCCAGGAATGCAGGGGTCTCCTGCAGGGTTCTCCATTCATATGGCCAGACACACCAGCACGCCCAAACGCACCATAGCGAGGCCTTCTATTTCGTCGACCCTGAGGGCAACGGCCTCGAACTGTACATCGATCGGCCGAGCGACACGTGGGTGTGGGAGAACGGTGAGGTCGTCATGGGTTCCGCGCCCCTCGACCCGAACGCATTCATCGACGAGCATCTTGGCCAGGTCTCCGACGGCACAGCACTGATGGGGCACGTCCACTTGAAAGTCGGAGATCTCACCGAAGCCGAAGAATTCTACGCAGATGCGCTTGGATTCGCGGTCACTGCACGCTCTGATGGTGCGTTGTTCTTCGCCGCGGATGGCTACCACCACCATCTCGCGACCAATATTTGGCAGAGTGCGGGCGCGGGGGAGCGGGTGAACCCGACGGGTCTCGGCTCGTTCGAGGTGACGGTGCCGGCGACGATGGACCTTGACGCGGTCGCAGAGCGTCTCGACAGCTCGGGTCACGACTACACACTGAGCGGTGAGTCGCTCAGTGCGGCGGATCCCTGGGGCAACGAGGTGCGTGTTCGCGTCGGCTGAGTCGACCTCGCCGCAGAGCGGCATAGAGTTGACCGTATGAACTTCATGCGAGTGACCTGGGCCATGAGCGCTATCGTGTGGCTCGTCATCGTCGTCATGGCGTGCCTGTTCTGGGGGTGGCCGGCGCTCGTTGTGGTGCTCGCCTTCGGGTTATTCCCGGACATCGCGCTGATCGGTGGCTTCGCCGAGCGTGGCCGGCTGAAGCCCGATCGGGTGAAGCTCTACAACACGCTTCACATCACCACGTGGCCAATCGTCACGATCGTTCTGGGCGTCATCATTATGTTCGTGACGGGCGGGTTCGAAGGAGGCTTCTGGGCACTCGCACTCGGCGGCGTCGCATGGTTCGTGCACATCGCGCTTGATCGCGCGCTCGGTTTCGGTCTGCGCGATGCCGACGGCACGATCATTCCAGTCGGACTGGAATTTAGCTGATTCGTAACGGTCCCCAGCCGATTTCTCGCCGGTGTCGGTGCCGTCGTTCGGGGCCGGGCGCCGGTAGTGTGGTTGCATCGCGGCACCGGGCGGCCTCGGCCGTTCCGAATTCACACGGGAGGGCGACGGCGTGCATCTAAAGAGCCTCACGCTCAAGGGTTTCAAATCCTTCGCTCGCCCGACCACCTTCCAATTCGAGCCCGGAGTGACCGCAATTGTCGGCCCGAACGGGTCCGGAAAGTCCAACGTCGTCGATGCGCTCGCCTGGGTGATGGGGGAGCAGGGGGCGAAGACGCTCCGCGGCGGCAAGATGGAGGACGTCATCTTCGCGGGCACGTCAACGCGTGGTCCACTCGGCCGAGCGGAGGTGCGGCTGACGATCGACAACGCCGATGGCGACTTGCCGATCGAGTACACGGAAGTCACGATCAGCCGCACACTTTTCCGCAACGGGGCGAGCGAATACGCGATCAACGGGGACCCGTGTCGACTGCTTGACGTCCAAGAACTGCTCAGCGATTCGGGGCTCGGCAGGGAGATGCACGTGATCGTCGGGCAGGGCCAGCTCGATGCTGTGCTGCGTGCGACGCCGGAGGACCGTCGCGGGTTTATCGAAGAAGCGGCAGGGATCCTGAAGCATCGGAGGCGCAAGGAGCGTACGCTCCGCAAGCTTGATGCGATGGACACGAACCTCACCAGATTGAACGACCTCGCGGCGGAGCTGCGGCGACAGCTCACACCGCTGGGGCGTCAGGCCGAGGTTGCTCGCCAGGCGCAGACGATTGCCGCTGAGGCGCGTGACGCAAAGGCGCGCTTACTCGCTGACGACGTATTCCATTTGCGCCGTGAGCTCGATCAGCTCGCCGGAGAGGATTCCGAGCGGCATTCCGAACGTATCGTGCTGCAGGAGCAGGTCGAGCAGAAGCAATTGCGTATCGCCCGCCTCGAGCAGGAGCAGCAGGGCGACGACCTCGACGCGGCACGACGCGTGACGCTATCGCTCGAGGCCGCACAGTCGAAGCTTCGGGGCCTATTCGCACAGGCGGAACAGCGGCTTGCGTTCCTCGCTTCGCAGGCGGAACCGAAGGATTCCATCCCGAGGCTTGGCCTGGCTGCCGTTGAGGATGCCGGGGGAGAAGCCGATCGGCTGACGGAACTCATCCCCGCCGCAGAATCGGCTTGGGAGCGGGCGCGGGCCGTGACTCGTTCGGCGCAACTCGCGCTCGATGGGATCGACGAGCACATCGCCGCCCAGAGCGAGTTGGTGTCTCGGCACGACCTCCAGATTTCGCAGTTGAGTGGCCGAGTGGAAACGGCTCGTGCTCGACTCGCCGCGGCGGAGCAGGACGCCGCCCGACGCGATCAGGCAGGCTCGCAGGCGGACGTGCGCGCCGAGGAGGCAAGCGAGGCGCTGCAGTCCTTCGAACGGGAGCATCCGGCGGCGACCGACGCGACCTCGCCCGAGCGCGAAACCGCATATCGTGAGGCCCAAGAGCACCTGGCCGACGCGGAACGGCGTCGCGATGAGGCGAGGGATCGACTGCACGGATTGGAGCAGGAGCGTGCGGGTCTTGCGGCACGCGTGAGCGCGCTCACGCGTGCGCTCGACCAGCGAGACGCCTCGGCCGCCGTACTCGCCGCGGAACCCGCCGGTATCAGCGGTCGAGTGTCGGACCGGGTTCGGGTGCGCGAGGGGCACGAGGCGGCGATCGCCGCAGCACTGGGGCTCTTCGCGGATGCGATACTCGCAGACGATGCGTCGGCCGCAGCGGAGGCGGTCTCGATGGCGCAGGAACGCGACCTGGGGCGTGTTCGCGTCGTGGTCGAGGGGGCCCGCAGCTCGGCTGGAACCGCCGTTGGCGGTGGGGCGAGCATGCCCGTCGGAGTAGCCGGGCTGACGCCGGCAGTCGACACGTTGATCGAAGCGCCCGAGGGCGTTCGAGGCCTGCTTGCGGGATGCTTCCTCGCCAACGATTTTGAGTCTGCGACACGCGGGTTCGCATCTCTCGGGCGTTCTGGTTCAACGACCGGAATCACCGTGGTCACCGCTTCCGGAGACGTGCTCAGCGAGCATACGGTGTCTGGCGGGTCGACGCTCGCGCCGTCGCGTATCGAACTCGCGGCCGAACTCGAGCAGGCGGTGCAGCGGCAAGAGCGAGTCGCAGCCGAAATCACGGCCGTTGAGGTGGAGTTCGGGAATCTGGTGGAGGAGGCAGCGGGCGCACGGGAGGCGTCGGAGCGTGCATTCTCCGCGCTTCGCGCGGCCGACGCGCAGCTGGCTGAAATTGCACAGGAGCGCAATAGGCTGCTCGCACGAGCCGAAGCCGCACGGGCCGAGGCTGATCGAGCTCGCCAGGCCGCAGAGGCCGCCACGACCTCCATTGCGGCTGCGGCCGCGGACGTCGCGGCGGCGGATCACGCGCTCGACGAGGCGAAGGCGGCTCCCCGCCCGATTCTCGATGTCGGGGAGCGCGACGCGCTGCTTGCTGAGCTCGAGACGGCTCGAGCAGCCGAAATGGAGGCCCGGCTCGCGCTGGAGACGGCTCGCGAACGAGCCCGGGCTGCGGCCACCCACCACGAGACTCTCGCCGAGCAGCTCGAGATGGAGCGTCGGGCCGCCGATGAAGCGGCACGACGCGCGGTACTCCGTGCACGTCAGGTAACGCAGGCTGAGCGGGTCTCTGAGGTTCTTCCCGCGATTCTCGATGCATGCGATCGGTCCCTCTCAGAAGCTCGAACGGTTCAGCACGCGGCAGAGGCGGAGCGGGCCCGTCATAGCCAAGAGCTGACGCTGTTGCGAGCTGAGGAAGCGGAACTGCGGGAACAACTTCAGGTGCTCACCGAGCGTGTGCACGGTGCGGAACTGAAGGCATACGAGCGGAAGTTGCAGCTCTCGACGCTGCTCGAACGGTCGGGGGATGAGCTCGGTCTGGTTGAGGACGTGCTCATCGCCGAATACGGTCCGGACGTGCCGATTGCGGTCGTTGATGAGGCGGAGGGGGCAGAAGCATCAACCTGCCCGTATGTTCGAGAAGAGCAGGAGGAACGGCTTGCGCGGGCAGAGAAGCAGCTCGGCCGTCTCGGGCGTATCAATCCGTTGGCGCTGGAGGAGTTCGCGGCGCTCGAGCAGCGGCACACGTTCCTCACCGAACAGCTTCAGGATCTCACCAAGACCCGCAGCGACCTGCTGGCGATCATTGATGATCTGGATGAGCGGATGCAGGGAATCTTTTCTGAGGCATTCGAGGACACGCGGGCTGCGTTCGCCGAAGTGTTTCCCGTCCTTTTCCCTGGTGGCACCGGTGAGATCTACTTGAGCGACCCCGACGACCTGCTCGCCACTGGAATTGAGATGGCCGTCAAGCCGGCCGGTAAGAAGGTGGAACGGTTATCCCTCCTCTCCGGCGGAGAGCGATCCCTCGCCGCTGTCGCCTGGCTGATCGCGATCTTTCGTGCCCGCCCCAGCCCGTTTTACATCATGGACGAGGTCGAAGCCGCGCTCGACGACGCGAACCTGGGACGCCTCCTGCAGGTGTTCGAAGGGCTGCGTGCGCACTCGCAACTGATCGTGATTACGCATCAAAAACGCACGATGGAGATCGCTGATGCGCTATACGGCGTGTCGATGCGGCACGATGGTGTCTCCGCCGTCGTCGGGCAGCGAATTGGTGCGGAATAGACCGTAAATACCGCGTTTGTGGGAGGGATTCGTGGCCTGAGTGGCGCTTGGGTCACGAGACGC
This sequence comes from Leucobacter sp., assembly GCA_041655455.1. Taxonomy (GTDB): domain Bacteria; phylum Actinomycetota; class Actinomycetes; order Actinomycetales; family Microbacteriaceae; genus Leucobacter. The sequence goes on from JBBAFK010000014.1 coordinate 32,497, forward strand.
TAACAACTCGACGCTTCCCAGGGTCGTCTTCGGTTTCTGAACGACATGTTCATTATGCTCGTCGTGTATGCCGTGAGGAAGCGGCATCAGGAATGTGCAGAAAGGCGTCATTCATGAGAAAAATCTCGCAGAAGGCACTCGGCGGAATCGCGTTGATCGCGAGCGCTGGCCTGGTTCTCAGCGGCTGCTCCAGCAGCTCGACCGAAACGGGTGAGACGGAGGAGAGCGCTGCGGTCGTCGCCGGCAACCCCGAAGCCCTTGAAATTGCGACGCTGCTGCCGCAGACCGGTGCGCTCGAGCACCTTATCTACGGCCCGGAGGGTGCCGTTCAGCTCGCGATCAAGGACATCAATGACGCTGGTGGTGTGCTCGGGCAAGAGGTCACGATTGTGGCCGAGGGCAACGAGGGCGACAGCAACGATCCGACGATCATCTCGAAGAGCGTCGACGAGATTATCAAGGCGAACCCCGCGTTCGTGCTCGGAGCGATGGGCACGAGCAACACCAATGCGGCGATGCCGAAGCTCACTGAGGCAGGCATCCTCATGGGGTCGCCGTCAAACACGGGCATCGCGCTTTCGGGCGTGAACCCGCTCTACTTCCGCACGATCGCTTCCGACACCATCCAGGGCAAGGCGCTCGGCAACCTCATCGTCAAGGACGGTGTGCAGAGCGTCGGCATTCTCGCGCTCAGCAACGACTACGGTCTCGGTCTGCGGGACAACGTGCAGGCGACCCTCGAGGAAGCCGGAGTCGAGGTGACCTACGGCACTGAGGGATCCGGCCAGGAGTTCCCCGAGGGTCAGACGTCCTTCTCCTCGGAGGTGTCGGCGGTGCTCGGTACGCAGCCCGAGGCGATCGCGATCCTGAGCTATATCGAGGCTCAGCAGATCATCCCCGAGCTGCAGGCGCAGGGCTTCGACCTCTCGAAGCTTTACCTCGTCGACGGCAACACCACTCCCTACCCCGAGCTCGAGGCTGGAACGCTCGAGGGCGCGCAAGGGACAACCCCCGGTCGGACGGTGAACGAGGAGTTCGAGGCGCAGCTTGCCGAGGTCTACCCGGACGTGTCGAAGAGCCTGAACTTCGCTCCCGAGACTTATGACGCGGTGACGCTCGTCGCACTTGCTGCCGAGCGAGGCGGCGCCGCGGACTCGGAGACGATTCTTGCGAACCTGCACGCGGTGTCGGGTGCCGAGGGTGGCGAAGAGTGCACGAGCTTCGCGGACTGCGCGGCTCTGCTCGCGGACGGTGAGGAAATCCACTACGTGGGTAAGGCCGGCATCGGAGCGCTGACCGCCGAAAACGATCCGGAGACCGCTCTCGTGGGCATCTACCGGTTCGATGGCGAGAACAACCCCGTTCCGGTGGACGAGATCCAGGGCTGATACCGAAACAGCTGTGAGACACGAACGGCCGGCTCCCGAACTCGGGGCCGGCCGTTCGACGTAGCGCTAGTCTGCGGTGCGCTTCGCCTCGACGTCAGCAGCGAGCGTACCGAGATACAGCTCGATGACGCGCGGGTCTTCCGCGAGCTCTCGGCCGGTGCCCTCATACGCGTTGGTGCCCTGGTCGAGTACGTAGGCGCGGTCGCAGATTTGCAGACAGCGACGCGCATTCTGCTCGACCATGATGATCGTGACGCCGGTCTTATTGATCTGGCGAGTGCGGATGAAGGTTTCGTCTTGACGCACTGGTGAAAGACCGGCGCTCGGTTCGTCGAGCAGGAGAACGCTAGGGTTCATCATGAGCGCGCGCGCCATGGCGACAGACTGCCGCTCACCGCCGGAAAGGGATCCTGCGAGCTGCTTGCGACGATCCGCGAGCATGGGGAAGAGCTCCCACATCTCAGCGAGTCTGCTGGCGAACTCCCGCGGTTTCAGGAAGAGGCCCATCTGCAGGTTTTCTTCAATATTCAGCGAGGGGAACACATTATTTGTCTGCGGGACGAATCCGACGCCCTTCTTCACGAGGTCGCTGGTTCGGGCCCGTGTGACGTCCTCTCCGTTGAGCTTCACCGTCCCGCGACGGATGTTGACGAGCCCGAAGAGTGACTTCAGGAGGGTGGACTTCCCGGCGCCGTTCGGGCCAATAATGCCGACGAGCTCTCCCTTTCGAGCCTCGAGCGAGCAGTCGTTGAGGATGTTGATGCCGGGAAGGTAACCGGCATCCAAGTGTTCTGCCGAGATCACGGGGGTATCAGTGCTCATGGGGTTTCCTCCCGGCTCTCGTTCTCCACTTCGGCGGCGATGCTGTCGATCATGGCGGTATCCAGCACGTCGTCGTCGCCGAGGTCACGATCGTGGTGCGCGCCGAGGTAGGCGTCTACAACAGCCTCACTCGTCATGATCTCTTCCGGCAGCCCCTCAGCGATGATCTCTCCCTGCGCCATCACGATCACCCAGTCGGAGATATGGCGCACCATGTGCATATCGTGCTCGACGAAGAGGACCGTGGTGCCCTCGTCCCGCAGCTGCTGGATGTGGTCGAGGAGGCTCTGCGTGAGTGCGGGATTGACACCCGCCATCGGTTCGTCGAGCATGATCATTGCGGGGTCCGACATGAGTGCGCGAGCCATTTCGAGCAGCTTCTTCTGCCCGCCGGAGAGCCCACCGGCCATGTCATCACGTTTTGTGTCGAGCGCGAAGCGTGCCAGGAGTTCCTCCGCACGCTCGATGTTTTCGCGTTCCCGTGCTGCCCAGATCGGTTTGATGAGCCCTGCGAAGAGGTTCTCGCCCGGCTGATTGTTCGCGCCGACCAGCATGTTCTCGAGCACCGTCATCCGCGCCAGGGCCTTTGTGAGCTGGAACGTGCGAATCATGCCCGACCGCGCCACACGAGCGGCATTTGTGCGTGTGAGCACGCGGCCGTTAAAGTTCCAGCTCGCTCGTTGCGGTCCGGTCGTGAACGGGCCGGGCGCATTCGTTGGGGTATCGAAGCCGGTGATGAGGTTGAAAAAGGTGGTCTTTCCTGCACCGTTGGGCCCGATCAGCGCGGTGATCGCGCCCCGCTGCACCTCCAGGTGTTCGACGTTCACGGCGAGGTTTCCGCCGAATCGCCGTACGACGTGGTCGACAGTGAGAATCGGGTCGGGTTTGGATACGCCCGGCACCTGCTCGAGCCCCGCGAGCGTGGCACGCAGTGCGGTGCGGTCGTACGGATAGGCGAGTGCTGTGGCTGGCTCAGACATTGAACGACAGCTCCTTCTTGTTGCCGAGGATGCCCTGGGGTCTGAAGATCACGAGCACCATGAGCATCACCCCGATCAGGATCCATGAGATGATCTCGGTCTGCTGGGAGCTCAGCAGCGATGACGGAACGAATTCGGATGCAAAGCTCGTGATCAAGAGCCTCACGATAAAGAACAGGAGGGAGCCGAGCAGCGGGCCGAGGATCGTTGCGGCGCCGCCGAGCAGCATGATCATCCAGAGGTTGAACGTTGTCGCACGGCCCATTCCGTCGGGGTTGATCGATGCCGGTAGCGCCATGATGATTCCGCCGAAGCCTCCCATGACGCCGCCGATCATGAGTGCCTGGAGCTTGTACGAGTAGGTGTTCTTCCCCAGACTCTTCATCGCGTCCTCGTCTTCGCGGATCCCTTTCAGCACGCGACCCCACGGGCTGCGCATGAGCAGCCACGTGACGAGGAGGAAGAGGATCACGAGGGCCCACGCCACGATGCGGCTCCACCAGTCATCAACTCCGACGTTGTTGTGGGTCATGCCCAGAAACGTCGTGCGTCCGTCCGGGAGAAAAGAGAGCGCATTGAATTCCTCGCGGAACCTCGGGCTCTGGATACCGCTCGGCCCTCCGGTGATCGGGGTGAGGTTCGCAAGCCGCGCGACCATCCGCAGGATCTCGGCGGCGCCGATCGTGACGATCGCCAGGTAATCCCCCCGGAGTTTCAGCGTGGGTATGCCGAGCAGCAGAGCGAACAGGATCGAAGCGAGAATCGAGATGAGCAGAGCTGGGAAGACCCCGAGCCCGCTCATCACCGAGATGACAAAGCCGTAACCGCCCACGAGCATGAATCCGGCCTGGCCCATATTCATGAGACCCGTGAACCCGAAGTGGATGTTGAGCCCGATCGCGGCGATCACGAAGGCCGCGGTGACGGGCGAGAGCGCGGTCTGGAGAATCGACTCCAGCAGGTGTGTCCAGAACATGATGCTCCCTTAGCCGATCCGCTCTTTTCGCCCGAAGATGCCCTGGGGCCTCACGAGCAGGACGATGATGAGGATGAAGAGGGCCGCGGCGTGTTTCAGGTCGCCCGGCAGCCAGATATTCGCCATCTCAACGACGAGTCCAATGATCATCGCGCCGACGAACGCACCAAACGCCGTGCCGATACCGCCGAGAACGACCGCTGCGAATAGGAGGAGGAGGAACGACCAGCCGGTGTTCCACGCGATGCCGTTGAGTACCAGGCCGAGGAGCACACCCGCGAGCCCGGCGAGCGCCGTCCCGACCGTCCAGACCACGCGGATGACCTGGTCAACCTTGATTCCGGAAGCCTCCGCGAGTGCCGGATTGTCGGCGACGGCACGCGTTGCGCGGCCGAAGCGAGTATATTTCAGTGCGAGCCCGACCGCGATGACCGCGAGCAACGCGATACCCATGGCGACGTACGACTGCACCGTGAGGGTAACGCCGAGAATCGTCACGGTCTCGGGGGTGCGAGTGTCGATGCGAAGAATGCTCGCGCCGAAGAAGAACTGGAAGACGTTCTGCAGTGCGATGGAAAACCCGATCGAGACGATCATCATCTGCATGAGGCTGAGTCGTCGTCTTCGCATGGGCTTCCAAATGCTCATGTCTTGCACATATCCGAATGCCGCCATCAGTGCGAACGTGATGAGCCCAGCAAGCCACAGATTTCCGGTCAGAGACATGAAAAGGAAGGCAAGCATGCCGCCCATAGAGATCATCTCGCCCTGTGCGAAGTTGCTGACACCGGTCGTGCCGTAAACGAGTGAGAGGCCAAGAGCTGCGAGTGAGAGCAGCAGTCCCATGCGGATGCCAGAGGCGAACTGCTGCCAAAATCGCGACCAGGAGAAATCTGAGGAGGCCGCCGGCGGGGTTGCTGGACTGGATTCTGCGCTCGACCCCGGTTCCTGCTGGCCTCCGGCTTCGTCTGCTGGTTCATCACTCGCCGCTTCAGCAGGATCGTCCGTCAGCGGAAACAGCGCGCTCGCCGAGTCGTAGAGCGCAACCTCGAGTTCCCGGCTCGCGACGCCTTTCGGGAACTGGCCGTCCGGGAGGCTCGCCGCGTCGACCGAGACGGTGTACGAACCGGCCGTGGTCACTGCGAAGCTCCACCGGCCATTGGCGTCCGTGCTTGTCGTCTCTTCGACAGCCTGTCCGGCGAGGTCGATGGTAACGCCCTCGAGAGGTGCCCCATCGCTCGACCTGATGATGCCCTGCAGGCACCCTGTGTCGGGGGCCGGGGCGCAATCGACGGCGCTCGCGGGGGAGGGGACGAGAAGCCCTGCGATCGAAAACAGCACGGTGAGAAGGAACAGGACTGCGCCGAAGCGTCGCCGGGTGAGCCCGGGTCGAGTCGGAAATAGGGTCACGGTACCTCCGTGAAGTTTTGCGGAGCGCCGAGTTCCCACCGACGCTGCTGGGTGTTGTAACACCGAGATCGTATCGGAGTCGGGGGATCGTTGGACGAGGTTCTGCCGGAACGTCGTGGCATCGATGCCAATTCCCTCGATTCGCGGTGCGTACGTTGGTGGTTTCCTGGAATGCTGCTTGAGAGCCGCGGTGGAGTGGGCCAGGCTCGATAGGATCGACGCATGGCTGAGCGATCCTGGTCCTTCTCGAAAGCGTTCCGCAACCTGTTCAGCGGTCCCGAACTCATCACCGATGACACCTGGGATGAACTTGAAACGGCGCTCATCACCGCCGACTTCGGACCGGAGGTCACCGACTCGATTCTCGATCAGCTCCGCGCTGACGTTGAACGGCACCGCGTCACCGAGGTGAAGGAAATGCGTCGGATGCTTCGCGACGCGATCGAAGAACGGTTGGCCGCGTACGACCCGACGCTCAATCTCTCCGAACGACCCGCGGTCGTGCTCGTGGTGGGTGTGAACGGCGTCGGTAAGACGACGACAATCGGAAAGTTCGCGAGGTACCTGACGAATTTCGACAAGAAGATCGTCGTGGGTGCGGCCGACACGTTCCGTGCCGCGGCCGTCGAGCAGCTCGCGACCTGGGCCTCTCGCGCGGGCGTGGATGTTGTGAAGCCTCAGCAGCAGGGACAGGATCCCGCGTCGGTTGCTTTTCAGACGGTAGAGCGCGCTCAGAACGAGGGTTACGATATTGCGATCATCGATACCGCGGGGCGGCTGCAGACCAAGGGCGGTCTCATGGATGAGCTTGGAAAGATCCGACGAGTCGTGGAGAAGCTCGCGCCAGTGTCGGAAGTGCTGCTCGTGCTCGACGCAACGACCGGACAAAACGGGCTCGCGCAAGCCGAAGCGTTTATTGAACATGCGGGGGTTACCGGGCTTGTGTTGACGAAGCTCGACGGCTCGGCGAAGGGCGGCTTCGTCCTGTCGGTCCAGGAGAAGACGGGTCTGCCCATCAAACTCGTGGGGCAGGGCGAAGGGATCGGCGACCTCACCGGCTTCACTCCGCACGTGTTCGCACAGCAGCTCGTGGGGTAGCGATGGCACAGCGTCAACGCTTCCGCGCACACAGGCTTCTCGTGCTTCTGCTCGCAACGGGAGTGTTCCTCGGTGGCGGTCTACCCGCGCTTGCGGAGGCGGAGGGCTCAGAGAGTTACCCGACCTGGAGCGATGTGGAAGCGGCACGCGTTTCTGACGGTGAACGCGAGGCACTGACCGGTCGTCTGCAGCGGGCACTGAGCGTCGCGCAAACCGAAGCGGACACTGCGGCATCTCATGCGGCCCTCGCCGCGCGGGCTGCGGAGCAGGCGGAAACCGAATTGCAGCGGGCGATTGACAGAGAGGCCGCTCTGCGCCTTCGAGCCGAACATTCCCGGGGGCAGCTCGAGGAGAGCTCGGAAGAACTCGCGCGGATGGTCTCCTGGATGTACATCAACGGCACGGGTGTCGCCAGTACGAGCCAGCTCGTGACCTCGGATGACCCCGAGGAGTTCATGTCAAAACTCAGCACTGCGACACAGGTGTCGAGCAGTTGGAACGCCCTGGCCGAGCGGTCGGAGCTCGAACTCAACACGATCGATGCGCTCCAGCGGCAAGCGGAGGCGGCCCGCACGGACCGAGAGCGACTTGCCGATGCGGCTGTGCGCGCAGCAGAGGAAGCCCGAGATGCGGAACAGGTCGCGGTCGATGCAGTTTCCGCCGCGCAGGAGCGGAGCGATACGGTGTACGCCCAACTCGCATCTCTGCACGGCACTTCTGTCGAGGATGAACGCCGGAAGCAGATCGTGCGGCAGGTTGCCGAGCAGCCGGCTGTCACCGGCGGTGGCGGCGCCGTATCGCCAACTCCTGCAGTTCCCACCCCGGCTTCGCCCACCCCGACTTCGCCTCAGCCGGGTGGTGACTCGGGGGCGGGCAGCCCGGGAGGTTCGGGCGGCTCACAGCCCGGGAGCGGAGGCGGCAGCGCTGGTGGTGGAAGCGATCCTGGCGCCGGCGGTGGGACCATGGTGGTCGACCCGGCCGCCGCACAGGCCTACGCCCGCTCGGTGCTGGGAGCCTACGGCTGGGGTGATGAGCAGTTCCCATGCCTGGTGTCACTGTGGCACGGCGAATCCGGGTGGCGCGCCGATGCGAGGAACCCGTGGAGCGGCGCCTACGGGATCCCTCAGGCCTACCCGGCAGAGAAGATGGCGGCAGCGGGACCGGACTGGCGTACCAACGCCCGGACACAGATCGACTGGGGGCTCGCCTATATTCACGGCCGTTACGGAAGCCCGTGCGCGACCTGGGCCATCTGGCAGGCGCGCAGCCCACACTGGTACTGAGGGTAGGATGGGGCTGCTATGGCTACATTCGGGAATCTCTCCGCACGTCTGACCGAGACCTTCAAGAATCTCCGTTCGAAGGGCAAGCTGTCGGCCTCCGATGTTGACAGCACGGTCCGGGAGATCCGCCGTGCTCTGCTGGAGGCTGACGTCGCGCTCGATGTCGTGAAAGATTTCACCGGCAGGGTTCGAGAGCGGGCGCTGGGTGACGAGGTCAACCAGGCGCTGAACCCTGCGCAACAGGTCGTGCAGATTGTCAACGAGGAGCTCGTCGGCATTCTTGGTGGCGAGCAGCGTCGGCTGCAGTTCGCGAAGAACCCGCCGACCGTGATCATGCTGGCGGGGCTGCAGGGGGCCGGAAAGACCACGCTCGCGGGGAAGCTCGCGAAATGGCTGAAGGATCAGGGGCACACGCCGTTGCTCGTGGCCTGCGACCTGCAGCGTCCGAATGCGGTTACCCAGCTCGGGGTGGTGGCGGAGCAGGCCGGCGTTGCGATCTTCGCACCGGAACCGGGGAACGGTGTCGGCGACCCGGTGAAGGTCGCGAAGCAGGGCGTGGCCGAGGCGAAAGCTCGTCACTACGACTTCGTGATCATTGATACGGCTGGCCGGCTCGGCGTTGACCAGGAACTGATGCAGCAGGCCTCGAACATCCGGAAGGCGACCGATCCGGACGAGGTGCTGTTCGTCATCGACGCGATGATCGGTCAGGATGCGGTCGCGACCGCGCAGGCCTTCCAAGAAGGTGTCGACTTCACGGGGGTCGTGCTCACCAAGCTCGACGGTGACGCACGCGGAGGTGCCGCTCTCTCGATCCGGAGCGTGACCGGGCGCCCCATTCTGTTCGCATCAACCGGTGAGGGGCTCGGCGATTTCGAGCCGTTCCATCCCGACCGAATGGCAAGCCGGATCCTCGATCTCGGCGATATTCTCACCCTCATCGAGCAGGCGCAACAGGCGTTCGATGAGGAAGAAGCACGCCAGGTTGCCGAGAAGATCGCGAAGGATGCGTTCACGCTCGACGATTTCCTGGGCCAGATGCAACAGCTCCGCAAAGCCGGCTCCATCAAGAAGATGATGGGCATGCTCCCCGGGATGGGGAAGAAGAAGGAGCAGCTGGACAACTTTGACGAGCGGGAGATCGTCCGGACTGAGGCGATCATCCAGTCGATGACTCGTGATGAGCGGCAAAACCCGAAGATTCTGAACGGCTCTCGGCGGCTCCGCATTGCCCGTGGGTCGGGTATGACGGTCACCGACGTGAATTCGCTCGTGCAGCGGTTCGAACAGGCCGCGAAGATGATGAAGACGGTCGCGAAGGGCGGAGTTCCGCAGATTCCTGGCATGGGTCCGGTGCCCGGCATGGGCGGTCACGGCGGGCGCAAGAAGTCGCAGGCAAAGGGCAAGGGGAAGGGTGCCAAACGTTCGGGCAACCCGGCTAAGCGGGCGCAGGAGGCGGCGGGGATCGCCGCGAAGGAGGCGGCGGCATCGAGCGGTTCGGGGTTCGGACTGGGCGGCGGCGGCGGTGCAGCACAACCGAGCGAAGAGGACCTTGCCAAGCTGCAGCAGATGCTCGGAAAAGGGCTTCGCTAATCAAAATGCCTGATCGCAACATAAATTGCGATCCTCGTATTCGTGTGGCAGAATAGATGAGTTCGCGCGGAGACGCGTGCCCAGGCTTCCGCACCGGCTTTCGGTGCGGCACTCATCTGCAACTCCGAGGAGTCCACTATGGCTGTCAAGATCCGACTGAAGCGCTTCGGCAAGATTCGCTCCCCGTTCTACCGCATCGTCGTCGCCGACTCGCGCACGAAGCGCGACGGCCGGGTGATTGAGGAGATCGGCAAGTACGATCCCACGCAGCACCCCTCCTTCATCGAGGTGGAGAGCGACCGTGCTCAGTACTGGCTCAGCGTTGGCGCTCAGCCCACCGAGCAGGTCGCTGCAATTCTGAAGCTCACGGGAGACTGGGGCAAGTTCACCGGCAAGGGTGACACCGATTCGAAGGTGCTCGCTCCCGAGGCGAAGGCGGAGTTCCAGGCCGACGCAGCGAAGAAGCCCGTTCTGCGTCCGAAGGCGGAGAAGCCCGCCGAAGCTCCTGCTGAAAGTGCTGAGGCCGCGCCCGCTGAAGAGGCCGCTGAGGCCGAAAACTCCGAGGGCTAACCCTCTTGGCTACCCAGGGGCTGGCTCGGGCGCTCGACCATCTCGTGCGGGGGATCGTCGATCACCCCGAGCAGGTGCGAGTCAATCAGCGTGAGACTGGTCGAGGTTCCGTGCTCGAAGTCCGGGTGCACCCCGCGGACCTCGGGCGTGTGATCGGTCGCGGTGGCCGGACTGCGCAGTCGCTGCGAACCGTCGTAACATCACTTGCGCACGGCGATCGCATCCGTGTCGACGTGATCGACACCGACGACCCAGATGTCGCCTCGTCGGATGGCGCGCGTGAGCGTGACGGACGGGAAGATGTCGCCTGATGGGCGAAGCTGAACGCACGCGCGCTCCCCGTCCCGCTTGCGGGGCGGGGAGTTTGCGCGTTGGTCGTCTCACACGACCGCACGGACTCAAGGGCGGACTCAAGCTCGAACTCTTCACCGACAATCCTGAGCTCCGCTTCAGACCCGACGCAGAGTTTCACCTGCAGGTGCCCCGCGACTCCGAGTGGTTTGGGCGTACGGTCACGATGCGCGAGCTCAGGTGGTTCAACGGCTCGCCGGTCGGTTTCTTCGACGAAGTTCCAGACCGGTCGGCTGCGGAGAGCATCGTCCGCGCAATTCTCTGGATCGACGAGGCCACCGTCGCCGAAGGTGCGGAGGAGAACGCCTGGTATGATCATCAGCTTGTTGGCCTTGATGTCGTTGGCGTAAATGTTGACGGAGAACCCGTCACACTCGGGGTGGTCGCTGAGGTGCAGCACCTGCCTGCGCAAGATCTGTTGACGGTCACCGCTGAGAACGGTCCCGTCCTTGTGCCATTCGTTGAGGCGATCGTTCCGCGCGTTGATCTCGAGGCAGGGGTAGTGCACGTTACGCCCCCGGACGGTCTGTTCGACGGGGGCCCTGCAGACGGTCAGACCACATGAGAATTGATATCGTCACGATCTTCCCGCGTTACTTCGACGTGTTGGAACTGTCGCTACTGGGCAAGGCGCGGCAGCGCGGCCTCATGGATGTGCACGTGCACGACCTCCGCGATGCCGCGCACGATCGACATCGCACGGTAGACGACACGCCGGCAGGCGGTGGCGCCGGTATGGTGATGAAACCTGAGCCCTGGGGGACGGCGCTCGACGACATTCTTGCGGACGATTCCGCCGACACTGATCCGCTCATCATCTTCCCTTCCCCGGCGGGTGAGGTATTCGATCAGCGCACGGCGCGGGAACTTGCGCAGGAGCGTCACCTCGTGTTCGGATGCGGGCGCTATGAAGGTATTGACCAGCGGGTGTTCGACGAGTATTCCGAAAGAGCTCGAGTCCGGCTCGTGAGCGTTGGCGACTACATTCTCAATGGAGGGGAAGTCGCCACGCTTGCGATGATCGAGGCTGTCGGTCGGCTACTTCCCGGGGTCGTGGGTAATCCTGAGAGTCTGGTGGAGGAATCCCACGAGTCGGACGGACTCCTCGAGTACCCGAGCTACACGAAGCCCGCGGTTTGGCGAGACCGTCAGGTCCCTCCGGTATTGCTGAGCGGAAACCACGCGGCGGTCGAAGCGTGGCGTGCGGAGCAGCGGATCGTACGCACACGGAGGGTCCGGCCAGACCTGCTCGCGCGGGCGTTTCCCACGCAAACGCGCGGGAGGCACGCGGCCGAGGAGCCCGACGCGCACCGCTAGGCTTGATCCATGCGTGACGCACTCTCCGCCCTCATCGGCAAGGCGGTCCGGCAGGTGGCTCTCCTGCGCGGCGGCGGCTCAGCCCTGCCTGGACTCGTCGTCGAGAAGCTCGACCCGGGATTCCTTGCTCGCACCCTGGCGCGACTGCCCTACGGCGTTGTCGTGGTGAGCGGGACCAACGGGAAGACGACAACCACAAAAATGATCGTCGAGATGCTCGAGGCCCAGGGGCTTCGCGTCTTCACGAATCGGACGGGTTCAAACTTCTCACGCGGTGTGGTCGCCGCGGCGATCCAAGAGTGTTCTGTGCGAGGTCGGCTCAACGCGGACATCGCCGTACTCGAGCTCGATGAGGCGCACGCGAAGTACTTCATCGCCCGCGTGCGACCGCGATTCACCCTCCTGCTCAACGTGCTCCGGGATCAGCTCGACAGATTCGGCGAGATCGATACCACGGCACGCCTGCTCGAACGGATCGCTGACGAGACGATCGAGGGGCTCGTCGTCAACCGGGAGGACGTGCTCGTACATGCGATCGGTGAGCGCGCGCGCGTTCGGACCTCGACCGCGGTACCCACGGTTCGTGCATTTGGGCTCGCCCCCGAGCTGCGGTCCATGTTTCCGAGCGATGATGACTTTCACGGTGCTGAGACGTCGGGGCACGCCCCAGACGCACTGTCACCAGCCGACGTCACGCTTGTCGAGTTGGGGGACCACTCGGCCACATTCCTCATTGAAGGCCATGAGTACCGGACGCCGCTGAAGCTCGAAGGACTGTACAACACCTTCAATGCCGCGGCGGCGCTTGCGACCGTCCGCTTGATCCTCGAAGCCGACGTCACTGAGGGGCGGAAACCCGCAGATCCTTCGACGGAGGCGGTGCTCGCCTCGCTCGCCGAAGTGCGGCCAGCGTTCGGTCGCGGCGAACGACTCGAACTCGACGGCGAAGCTCTCGAGCTCGTTCTCGTCAAAAACCCGGCAGGCTTCAGACTCGGGCTCGCATCGTTCGATACTGACGGTGTCGAGATCATGATCGCCATCAACGATCAGTATGCGGACGGACGCGATATGTCCTGGCTGTGGGACGTCGATTTCGGCTCGCTCGCCCGCGGCGGCGTGGAAACTGTGGCGGGAACGAGGGCCTGGGATATGGCCTTGCGTTTAGAGCACGACGACGTACCCGTCTCGCATGTGGTTGAAGACTTGCGGTCCGCGCTCGCGGAGTTCAGGGAGCGTACGGTGGGTCGGCCTCGGCGCATCTACTGCACCTACACCGCGATGCTCGAGCTTCGGCGAGCGCTCGCGGAGATCACGGACGTGGAGGACATCTGGTGAGCATGGATGCGACGACGAAACCGAGAGAGTCGACAGACCTTGTCATCGTCTCGCTGTACCCGAGAGACATGAACATCTACGGGGACCGCGGAAACGTACTCGCGCTCAGTCGACGTGCCCGGGCCCACGGGCTCGAGCCGCGCATCATCGAGGTGAACCCCGGTGATCCGCTGCCGGAGAGAGTCGACATCGTGATCGGTGGAGGCGGACAGGACTCGGGCCAGGCGCGTGTTGTCGCCGACCTGCGCGAACGCGGTGACGCGCTGCGGGCACTGGCCGATGACGGTGTGCCGATGCTCGTGATCTGCGGACTCTATCAGCTCTTCGGCCACCGGTTTGTGACTCAGACGGGTGAGGAGCATTCCGGAATCGGGGTCCTCGATGTCGAGACGCTCGGGGGAACCGAGCGGATGATCGGCAATATTGTGCTGGAATCCGACGAGTTCGGCGAGATCATCGGGTACGAGAACCATAGCGGGCACACCACCCTCGGTGAGGGGTCGCGACCGCTCGGCCGAGTCCGAACGGGGGCCGGCAATAACCCCGAAGACGGGTTCGAGGGAGCGCGGAGCGGAAACGTAATCGGCAGCTATCTCCACGGTTCCCTGCTTCCGAAGAATCCGGCGATCAGTGACTTCCTGATCCGCGAGGCAGTCATCCGGCGCACAGGCCACTTCGAGCCCCGGGCGGAGACTGGACAGACGGTGCTACGCGCAAGAGAAAGCGCGAAGCGCCGACCGCGATAATTTGATTTGCATGCGTGGGAATATATACCTGCGGTGGTCGGTTGTGCTTCGGTGAGGCCGCAAAGGCAGCGGTCGAAGCCATCGAGAGAGGAACATCGCATGACCATCACCGCAGCTCAGATCCCCGGGTACCGCGTCGGAACTTGGAAGGTCGACCCCGCGCACACCGAAGTCGGCTTTTCGGTGCGCCACCTTGCGATCAGCAAAGTGAAGGGGAAATTCGAGGAGTTCGATGCGACGTTTATCACGGCGGAGAACCCGCTGGACTCGTCGGTTACTGCGAGCGCCGAGGTTGCCTCCATCAATACGAACGAGAAGAATCGCGACGGACACCTGCGGACGGGTGATTTCTTTGCAGCTGAAGAGTTCCCGCAGCTCACATTCGTTTCGACCGCCGTTCGTGAAGAGGGCGGCGACTTCAAGGTTGACGGCGACCTCACGATGCGCGGCGTGACCAAGCGGGTGACCTTCGATTTCGATCTCGGCGGCTTCGGAGAGGACGCCTACGGCAATGTGAAGGTCGGGTTCACGGCGACCACCATTGTGAAGCGCGAAGACTTTGGACTGACCTGGAACGCGCCACTGGAAAAGGGTGGCTTCCTGCTCGGCTCCGACGTGACCATCACGCTCGATGTGCAGGCCGCCCTGCAGTAGGACTAAGCGATCATCGGTGCGGGGCCGTCAGAGGGACGCCCCGCACCGTATCCCGTGCGCCGCATCAGCACCACAGCGCGTCGAGATGTCAGTCGAGTTCGCCGGTGATCCGCCCGCGAACTCGACGAAGATCCTCCATGAGCGAGCCAATGAGCACCCAGTGCTCCGGATGGGGGCGCGGAATCGTGTAGGGAGCCGTGAGCGCTGGGGGCTCACTGGCGCCGCCCTCGTCTCCCTCCGACCGAACGAGCCGCCCCAAATCGTGTGCGGCTCGTCGCATCTCCTCCACCATCCCAGCGACAGAAGTGTCGGACGCAAGATCCGGTTCATACAGGTCGTCGACCGCACGCGCCATCCCAATGATCTGCGTCACGATCGGTTGCAGTCGCTGGAACAGGGCGTCATCCTCCTGCAGACTCTCCCGATACCGACGGCTGCGAGGGTTCAGACGCAGACTCTCGCGGGCCTGCCGCAGTAGTCGATGCACCGTGGTGCGCTCCTGCTGCAGCGCCCGAGCCTCCCGGTACATCTTCGTCAGCCATTCCTCATTGCGAGGCTCGGCGAGGCTGTCCGCAATACGATTCAACACCTGGGCCGAATGGTCCGTAAGGCGCTCGATTGCGGAGTGCACCGGCGAGGTGCGCACGGGCGCGACCACGAGCGCATTCACGGCGAACCCAATCGATGCGCCGATGGCTGTCTCGATGAGTCGCTCGAAACCGTAATCGAGTTGCAGCCCGCCAAGCGCGATCATCAGCAGCGCACTGATCGCCACCTGATTCGTCGAAGCTGGGGACATGCGAAACACCCAGCCGATGCACATCGAGACGATGATCGCGGCGATGAAGAGCCACCCCTGCGGGCCGAACACGAATGCGGCGCCGAGGGCGACGGAGACCCCGAGAAGCACGCCGACGACACGCTCGATCCCTTTCGTGAGCGATTCATCAACGCTGTCCTGCATGACGATGAGTGCCGCGATTGCGCCGAAGATGGGCATCTGCGTGGGGAAGATGGCGAGGCAGATGAACCAGGTGGCGATAGCCGCGCCCGCGGCTTTGAGTAGCTGCAGGAGCGAGGGTCTGAGCGGAACGGTGAACCGGCCGGTAAGTCGACGTTCGAGACGTCGCCAGCGCGTCGGAACCGGGCCGGGCTCGGTCATAGGAGATCCAGTTTGCGCAATTCCTCGCGCAGCGTGGCGCCGTCGGGGCCGTAGATCCAGGGCACTCCGCTCTCGCTGCGGTGCAGTCGTGCCTTGGTGCGACCTCCGGCGAGGACGGCCTCGCCAACGGACAACTGCCTGATCGCCACCGCAGCCACCTGCTCCGGGTGGAGCGTCGCGAACTCATGGTACAGGGCCTCGTCGTGCTGCCCGTCGTCGCCGAAGAGGACCCATCGGATCTTCGGGAACTCGTCGCTCAACCGCCGAAGCTCTCGGCGCTTGTGCTCCTTGCCGCTGCGGAACCACCGGTCGTGGGTCGGCCCCCAGTCTGTGAGGAGGAGCGGGCCCATCGGATAGAGGTTGCGTGCCAGAAACCGGCTGAGCGCTGGGGCAGCATTCCAGGCCCCGGTCGAGAGGTAGACGACGGGGGCCCCCGGGTTCGCGGCAACGAGGTGGTCGAGCATCACGCTCATGCCGGGTGTCGCCGAGCGCGCGTGTTCGTCAACGACGAAGCTGTTCCAAGCGGCGACGAGCGGCTTCGGGAGCGCGGTGATGAGAATGGTGTCGTCGACATCGGAAATCACCCCGAGCGTCGCCTTCGGATCCACGATGTTCACTGGGGCCTCGGCCGTCTCGCTGTTCCAAGCGCGAAGCGAAACCGTGTGCCAACCTGGCGTGAGGGAAGCGGGGACCATTGCATCGATCACACCGCCGCGATCAGCCACCACCTCGCCGACGCGCTCCCCGTCGACGAAGATCTCGACCGGTTGATACGGGACAACCACGCTCGTGAAGGTACGCCAACCCCGGACGCGAGATACCGCGGCGACATCGGGACGGAAGCGAGTGTGTTCCCGGGTTTCCGGTTTTAAGTACAGCACGCGACCGAGCACTCGAATCCACTCCGTCGAACCGTAGCCGATATACGGGATCACTGACGGTTTCTTCCCCCGCGCAATCGCGCGCTTGGCCCAGCGAGCGTGGAACCAGTCTTCGATCCTCGCCGCGAAGCGGGAGCGGGTGTCGGGCTGTTCACGCGAACTCACCACGCCAGTCTAGACCGGCATCCCTCCAGAGCCGATCCGAGTCACACCTCGACGCGCTCCTGCTCCGGTGTGAGGTGGGATTGCTCGCGCTTGAGGAAAAGCCGCTTCGCCCACCACACTGCGAATACGAGGAGCAGGATCAGCGCCACAAAAATGTACCCGGCCCCTTGCACGCGGCCCGCCAACTCCTCGAATCCGACCGCGGCGGTCGAGCCGATGCCGACGACCAGTAGTGCCCACAGGAGACTCGCTGCTGAGGTCCACGCAAGGAACCGCCGGTAGCGCATGCCGGCCATCCCCGCAGTGAGCGGGATGAGCGAGTGCAGAACCGGCAGGAAACGAGAAAAGAAGATGGCGCTGCCGCCCCGCTCTCCGAGGTAGTGCTCGGCGATCCGCCAGTTGCGCTCGCCGAGTCGCCGCCCGAGACGGCTCGCGCGCAACCGAGGGCCCGCCCAACGGCCGAGGGCGAACCCCAGACTCTCGCCGATGACCGCCCCGGTCACGAGCGCGATGACGAGCCAGGCGAATTCACTCATGTTCGAGACACCGAGTGACGCGACCAGCGCGATGGTGTCTCCGGGAACGACAAGGCCGACGAAAATCGACGTTTCGAGCACCATGGCGAGCCCCGCAATGATGGTGCGCAGACTCGGGTCGAGTTCACGTATCGCGTCGATCAGCGTCTGCAGCAGCTCTGTCACGTGGCGAGTGTAAAACAGCCGGCTGTGCGGGCGCAGTGATTTCTCGACGTCAAACCAAAAGTATGTCGACATCAAGAGATACTCGCAGGCAACTCACAGACTCGTTAGACTGGAAAGCAGTCGATCGCCGATCGGCCACTCGTGCGGATGCTTCGGCAGTCGCACCGGATCTCACTACGGGAGTGCGGCACCCGGATGGGTCCGTGCTCCGTAACTGGAGTATCACGTGTACGAACAACTTACGGCCGCGTCACTCGACGCACTCGCTCTCGCGCGGTGGCAGTTCGGCCTCACCACGCTGTATCACTTTATCTTCGTCCCGCTGACGATCGGCATGGCGCTTCTCGTCGCGATTTTGCAAACCGCCTGGGTTCGCACCGGGAAAACGAAGTACCTGCGCCTCACGAAACTCTTTGGCAAGATGTTCCTGATCAACTTCGCGATGGGCGTGGTCACCGGCATCGTGCAGGAGTTCCAGTTCGGTATGAACTGGTCGGACTACTCGCGATTCGTCGGCGACATTTTCGGCGCCCCGCTCGCGATGGAGGGTCTAATCGCGTTCTTCTTCGAGGCGACCTTCATCGGGCTGTGGATCTTCGGTTGGGATAAGTTGCCCAAGAAGATCCACCTGATGACGATCTGGTTCGTCTGGATCGGAACGGTGCTCTCCGCCTACTTCATCCTCGCGGCGAATGCCTTCATGCAAAATCCCGTCGGGTTTGACATCAACGAGGAACGCGGTCGCGCCGAACTCTCCAGCATTGGCGACGTTCTACTCAACCCGGTCGCGGTCACCCAGTTCCCGCACACGATCTTCGCGTCGCTGATGTTTGCCGGTGCCGTGATCGTTGCCGTTGCGGCCTGGCATCTCAAGCGAAACCAGTTCGTTGATGAAATGCACACCGCGCTCCGATTCGGGGCTTGGACGAATATTCTCGCGTTTCTCGGTGTCGGCCTGACCGGTCACTCCCTCGGAATGGTGATGACCGAGACGCAGCCGATGAAAATGGCGGCAGCTGAAGCCCTGTACACGAACGCGAGCGGGGCCGACGCATCATTTTCGGTCTTCAGTTGGGGAACGCCCGACGGTGCGCACGAAATCTTCTCGATTCGGATCCCGTACCTGCTGTCGTTCCTCTCGACCGGCACCTTCGATGGATCCGTCGAGGGCATTCGCAACCTGCAGGCCGATTACGAGGCGATGTACTGCGGTGCCGACTCGATGCTGACGTGTCCGAGCGACGGCAGCTTCGCACCCATCATCTGGATCACCTACTGGTCATTCCGCTGGATGATCGGGCTCGGCGCGATCGCCGCACTCGTGTCGGCAGTGGGCCTGTGGCTCACACGGAAGAAAGAACAGCTGCCGGCATGGACGTGGCGCGTTGCCGTCTGGACTGCGCCGCTGCCCATGCTCGCCTCGCTCGTCGGCTGGGTCTTCACCGAGATGGGGCGTCAGCCCTGGATCGTCTTCGGAGTGATGACCACGGAACGCGGCGTCTCACCGGGCGTGCCAGGCTGGGTGGTACTCACCTCGCTCATTGTGTTCACCGTGCTGTACGGCGCTCTCGCCGTCGTGGAGTTCAAGCTCATCGTCAAGGCGGCAAAGGCTGGGCCGCCGGAGATCGAGGTCTCTGACGCCACCGATGACGGCACAGGCGAGCCGAACCCGCAGCAGCTCGCGACGGTCTACTAGGAGGACACGGAAATGGAACTCACAACCCTTTGGTTCCTCATCGTCGGCGTGATGCTCATCGGCTACTTCATCCTCGACGGCTTTGACTTTGGCGTCGGGATTTCCCTGCCGTTTCTTGGTCGCGACGACACCGATCGCCGGGTGATCATCAACACCATCGGGCCGGTCTGGGATCTTAACGAGACCTGGCTGATCGTGGCTGGCGCCTCGCTCTTTGCTGCGTTTCCCGAGTGGTACGCGACCATGTTTTCAGGGTTTTATTTGGCGCTGCTCCTCATCCTCGTCGCCCTCATCCTGCGGGGCGTGTCGTTCGAGTATCGGCACCAAGGCAAGGGCCGCTCCTGGACGCGCTGGTTCGACCAATTCATCTTCTGGGGGTCCGTTCTGCCGCCGTTCCTCTGGGGCGTTGCGTTCGCGAACCTCGCGCAGGGGCTGCCAATCGTTCCGGCGGACACCGGCGGCTGGCTCTACGAGGGGTCGCTCCTCACCCTGCTGAACCCCTACGGCCTGCTCGGTGGCCTCGCAGTGCTGCTCATCGTGTGGGTGCACGGGCTGGTCTTCATCTCACTGAAGACCGTCGGCGAGATGAGGGATCGGGCGCGCGCACTTGCGACCCGTGTCGGTGTGGCCGCGATCGTCGCTGGGGCAGCATTCCTGCTCTGGACGATTCTGCAGCACGTCGGGAGCGAGACGCTCTGGCTCATCGTGCTCTGCTCGGCAGTCGCCGCTGTGGGGCTGATCGGGGCGTGGGTCGCGAACCTCCGCGGCCGAGAGGGCTGGGCGTTTACGGGCAACACCGTGGCGATCGCGTTCGCGCTGCTCGCGATCTTCATGGCACTCTTCCCGAATGTCATGCCGTCCAGCATCGATCCGGCATACTCCATGTCGATCGACGGTGCTGCGAGTTCGCAAAAGACCCTCGAACTCATGACCTGGGTCGCGATCTTCACCCTGCCCCTCGTGCTCGCCTATCAGGCTTGGACGTACTGGGTATTCCGCAGGCGCCTGACGCGGGAGATGATCCCCGCAAGCGCGCACTGACGTACTCCTGTGGGTGGGGACGACGGGGAATGTCGTCCCCACCCACAGCCTCTAGAATGGGTGCGATGAAACCGCTCGATCCTCGGCTCCTGCGCTACGCCCGGGCCGCTCGAGGCGTGCTCGTGCTTGGAGCGGCGCTCGGCCTGCTGCGCACCCTCGCGGTCCTTACCTGGACGTGGTGCATCGCGCAGGCCATCACGGTTGCGGTGCTGCCGATCCTGCAGCACGAGGGCGGGGCACTCGGCCGTGTCGCCGAAGGCGCCGCCGATCCCGCGCAGGTACCCGCCTACGTGCTGGTCGGTCTCATCGCGATCGTGGTGCGCTCGGCCGCGGCGTGGGGGATGGACATCGTCGCGATGCGCGGTGCGATTCGGGTGAAGGCGCAGTTGCGCGAAGCCGCGCTCGATGCGCTCGAACAGAGATCCCCCCTCGCGGATGGGGTGCGATCTGATGCCGAGCTCACGACAGTGCTGGGCCGGGGACTTGACGCCCTGGACGGCTACTTCTCCTCATACCTCCCGCAACTCATCCTGACGGCGGTGGCGACCCCGCCTCTCGTGCTCGCCGTGCTCATTGCTGATCCGACGAGCGGGATCATCGTGCTCATCGTGTTCCCGGTAATTCCGATCTTCATGGCGCTCATCGGCTTCGCCACTCAGGCCGTCCAGGATCGGCAGTGGTCGCAGCTGCAGCGGCTCTCAACCTCGTTCATGGATGCGGTCTCGGGGCTTACCACCCTGAAGATCTATCGACGCGAGCAGCGACAATCCGGGCGAATCGAGCGCGAGACGGAGGAGTATCGGTCTCGCACGATGAAGGTACTGCGCGTCACATTCCTCTCCGGGTTCGTGCTCGATCTCGCGGGAACCTTTTCCATCGCCCTCGTCGCGGTGACGATCGGTACGCAGCTCGTCGCGGGGGGCTTCCCGCTGGCGCTCGGTCTCTTCGTTCTGCTGCTGCTGCCGGAGGCGTTCATTCCCATTCGGCAGGTAGGCGCCGCCTTTCACGCCTCGACCGAGGGCCTCACGGCCTCCGGAGAGGTGTTCGACATCATCGAATCGGCTGCGCGAGCCGAGGCGAAGGACGAGTCGGAAGACGACACCACTCGGGGTGAGCTCCGTATCGGGGAGGTCTCGGCGCTTCGATTCGATGACGTGCGGCTGGTGCGCGGTGGCCGCGAAATCGTCGGGCCGATCAGTTTCGGTGTTGACCCCGGTGAGGTCGTCGCGGTGGTTGGCCCCTCGGGGGCAGGAAAATCATCGCTTGTTGCCGCGGCCCTCGGGTTTATCAAACCGGACGGTGGCGTGATCACTCGACCCGTCACCGTCTCATGGACCGGACAGCGGCCGGGCCTGCTCCAGGCCTCCGTCGCGACAAACGTCTCGTTGGGCGATGCCGACCCCGATCTGCATCTCGTTCGGCGCGCACTGACCGCGGCCGGTCTCGCGGACCTCGACATCAATCTGGGCCTCGGCGCTGCCGGCTCGGGTGTCTCGGGCGGCCAAGCACAGCGCCTCTCGATCGCCCGCGCACTCTATCGTGCCTGGACACGTGACGCCGGTGCGCTGCTGCTCGACGAGCCAAGTTCAGCGCTCGACGCACGCAACGAAGCACGCATCGCCGACGCGATGCGTGCGGAGGCCGCGGCGGGGCGGGCAGTGCTCGTCGTGAGTCACCGCCCGGCGCTCATCGATGCTGCCGACCGCGTCGTCCGGATCGAAGCTGGAATCCCCGCATGAGTCGGGAACAGGGTCGAACGGCTGCGGCTCGACGCGTCGCCGCGCGAGCGGTGCCGTCGCTTCCGCGCCGGGCCCCGGGAGTGGTGCTCG
Source organism: Leucobacter sp. (assembly GCA_041655455.1). GTDB lineage: Bacteria > Actinomycetota > Actinomycetes > Actinomycetales > Microbacteriaceae > Leucobacter. The sequence goes on from JBBAFK010000014.1 coordinate 54,495, forward strand.
GGGTGCTCGCAGACCTGTGCGTTGTCGGTCTCTTGGGTCTCAGCATGTGGTTGATCGTGCGGGCGGGGGAGCAGCCTCCCATCCTCCACCTGACCTTCGCGATCGTTGGCGTGCGAGCCTTCGCCGTCGGTCGAGCCGCCTTCCGCTACGCGGAGCGCCTCTTCAGCCACGATGCCGCGTTCGCCCAACTCGCGCGGCTGCGGTCCGAGACCTTCGACGCTCTGATTCCGCGCATTCCCGGGGCCATCGAGTCCCATCGCCGCGGCGAGGTCCTCGCGGCATTCGTGGACGATGTGGACCAGTTGCAGGATGGTCCCTTGCGGGTCCGGCAGCCGTTGGTCGTGAGCCTGGTGGTCGTGGGGCTCAGCGTTGCCGCCGTCGGTTTGATCTCGCTGACGGCAGCGTTGGTGCTTCTCGTCCTGCTGTTCGCCTCGGGCGTCACCGCAGCGGTGCTCGCGCGGGTGATGGCGGGGCGCTACGATCGCGAACTCGGTGCGGCTCGTGCCGCGCTGGTCGATGCGCTGTTGGATCGCTTCTCCGCGGCTTCGGTGCTTGTCGCTTTCGATGCCATGTCAGTGCAGCGGGAGCGCCTCGCGAAGGCCGAGCAGCGCCTCTCCGAGGTGCAGCTGCGACGCGCCCGGTCCGCCGGGCTCAGCGGGGCACTGCTCTCGCTAGCTGCGGGGCTCGCCTCGATCTTGACCTTCTTGTTGCTCGCTCCAACTCTCGGAGCGACGGATGTGGGATTGAGCGCACCCCTGTTCGCGGCGGTGGTGATCGTCCCCGCCGCCGTCTTCGAAGTGTTTGCGCAGGTTCCGGTGGCACTCGCTGCGCGACGGGCTGTTGCCGCGAGCGCGGGTCGTGTTGCGGACCTCGTCGAAGGCGAACTCCCGCGTGAGGTCGCCGTGGATCCGCCGCTCACTGCGGTCGCTGGGCGTACCTCGCTCGCGGATCTCGCCGATCCCTCCGCCCCGCTCGTCGAGATTCACGACCTTGCCGTCCGGCACCCGGGTGCTCCAGTCGACGCTATTAGAGGCGTGTCTTTTGTGCTTCCTGCGGGGGACACGCTCGTGGTCACCGGTGAGAGTGGGGCCGGTAAGAGCACCCTCGCGCTCGCGCTCGTTCGCTTCCTCGAATACCGCGGCTCGTACCGTCTGCGCGGTGTCGAAGCACGGGAACTGCCGCTCACCGAGGTGCGAGCCGTCGTCGGCCTGTGCGAGCAAAATCCGCACCTGTTCGATGCCGACCTTCGCCAAAACTTGAAATTCGCTCGCGACTCGGCAAGCGACGGAGAACTCATGGAAGTGCTCGACCGGGTGGGGCTCGGTGAGTGGGCCCGTGAACGTGGGGGGCTCGATGCCCCGATCGGCGAACACGGCGCTCTCGTATCCGGGGGACAGGCGCAGCGCATCTCGCTCGCTCGCGCAATCCTCGCGGATTTCCCGGTGATTGTGCTTGACGAGCCCACTGCCGGTGTCGACCGGGAGCTCGCGGATCGCTTGCTGCTCGAACTCGTCGGCGCCGTGCGAGGGGATCGGGCAGTGATCCTCATCACCCACACTGGTCTCCCGGCAGGCCTGCAGGCGGCGTCCTTGGAAATCCCGGTCCAGGCTGCCACTGACCGGGCCTAACGGCCGCCGCGACGCTCCGCTCCAATAGCTGGAATCAGAGCGGGCTCCAGGCTTTGTCGAGCGCGTTGTCGAAGTCGCTGAGTCGTGCACGATCCGGCACCGGCATCGCCGTCCCGTCGAGGGTGCTCACCGGCCGAATACCGTGCAGTGCGTTGACCGCCCACACCTCGCAGTCGAGCAGTTCGGCGGGAGAGACGCGCTCCGTACGCACGACGATTCCGAGCGTGCGAGCGGCCTCTACGATCAGGTGCTCGGTCACCGACGGGACGCGCGCGGAGTCCGCGACACGAAACAACTCGCCATCGCGCCACCAGACGATGGCAGTGGTGGATCCCTCGAGCACCATGCCCTCCGAATCCTGCAGGAGCGCTTCCGCCCCGATCTCGCGGTTGAGGTCGCTAAATCGGGCGATATTCGGGCCTTTTTGTTGCGGCGTGGGGAGGTCGAGCCAACCGGCGGAGCGCATCGTGAGCGACGTTCCAAGCGGGGGGAGCGGCCGCAGTGAGAGCGCCAGTTGCGGGGCAAGGGTGTCCTCACGCGGCCCTCGAAGTTCGAGGCGCGGAAACGAGTCGCCGAACTGCGTGATTCGTTCCACTGCTTCGTCGAGGAACCTTGAAAGCTCGCTGCTGCGCTGCATGCGCGCGCGCACCGACCTCGTGAACCTGTCGAGGTGCAGCCGCGCGCCACGGACCTCGGCAATACCGCCTCGAACCCTGACACGGAAGGAATCGGCAACGAGGAGGGCGGTCGCCTGCGCGGTCATGTCGCGAGCGTATCACCGCCGATACGCTATGAGCGTGAGGCTGTTTGACGAGCGTGTGCGGGTACCCCTGCCCTTCCCTGTCGTTGCTGAGCAGGCGGCGGCAGTGCTCGCCGCATCAGGTCGGGACTGGTTCTGGCTTGACGGGACAGCGGCGACGTCGGGAGAGCCGCGGCAGAGCCGGCTCGGGGTCGGAGCGCAGTCGATCACTATCGCACCGGGACGCGAGCGGGACTTCTTCCGCGACCTGTCGAATCTCGGTCGAGATAACGCGGCCGGTGTCGGCTGGGTGGTCGCGGCCGGTTACGAGTTCGGGGTGGCACTCATGGGTCTTCGACCGATCGAAGATCCGCAGGAGAAAACACGGGGCTTTGCGCTCAGAATCGACGTCGTACTCACCATCGATCACGAAACTGGTCAGGCGACACTGGAGGGAAATTCTTGCGCCGTGACCGAGTGGCTCGAGGCACACGAGGAATTCCTCCGGAAGACGGAACGACAGGACCAGGACACAGCGTCTCGGGAGTCCACACGATCTCAGGTCGCGCCCGCTCTCGCGTGGCGGCGCAGCGACGAGCGTTACCGTGCAGACGTCGAGGCGTGTCGAGCCGCGATCCGGGAGGGCGAGGCCTATGTGCTGTGCTTGACCGATACCGCGGAGGCGCGCGGCTCCTTCGAACCGTTTGAACTCTACCGACGCCTCCGACGGTCGGGCGGGGCCTCACGGGGCGGTGTGATCGTCACCTCCGGGCGTGCACTTGTGAGCGGAAGCCCGGAACGTTTCCTGAGCCTTCGCGGAGATCACGTGGCGACGCACCCGATCAAGGGCACTCGGCCGCGCGGCACGACCCCAGACCACGATCGCGCGCTGGCGGTAGAACTCGCCGCAGACCCCAAGGAGCGCGCTGAGAACCTCATGATTGTCGACCTCATGCGGAACGACCTCAGCCGAGTCTGCGTCGCCGGCACCGTCTCGGTGGATCGATTCCTCGAGGTCGAGACTCACCCGCACGTGCACCAGCTGGTGAGTTCGGTTTCGGGGCGGATGACCGCGGGGGCAGGTCTTGAGCAGGTGCTCGAGGCCTGCTTTCCCGGCGGATCGATGACCGGCGCACCGAAGCGTCGAGCCGTCGAGCTTCTCGCCGAGCTGGAGGGACGGCCCAGGGGGCTCTACTCGGGGTGCTTCGGCTGGATCGACGCGTCGGGCGACGCCGAACTCGCGATGACGATTCGTGGTATCGAACTCCGCGGGGAAGGGAGAACGAACTACGCTCATGCGCTCATCGGCGCAGGCGGAGGCATCACCGTGGATTCTGACCCCGACCGGGAGGTCGCGGAGAAGCACCTGAAGGCGGATTCGCTCATCGCAGCGCTGTATCCTTGAACGATGTGTGCGTTCGCGTCCGCGAGCGCGTTTCCGACGTGTCGAGGTGGGTATGAGCGAGCGGCGAGCGAACGCTGAGTCAGGCGAGGTCGAGCAGCAGAGCGCGGGGTATGATTTCCGCGCCATCCAAGAGCGGTGGCTGCCGGTCTGGGATGAGATTAAGCCCTTCGAGACGGATCTGACCACGGCAAAGCCCCGCAAGTACGTGCTCGACATGTTCCCCTACCCGTCGGGCGACCTGCACATGGGGCACGCCGAAGCGTTCTGCTTCGGCGATGTGCTTGCTCGCTTCTGGCGTGGCCGCGGATATGAGGTGCTGCACCCGATCGGATGGGATTCCTTCGGCCTTCCCGCGGAAAACGCAGCGATCAAGCGCGGTGTCGATCCGAAGGATTGGACCTACGCGAACATCGCACAGCAGAAGGCTTCTTTCCGTGTCTACGCGCCATCCTTCGACTGGAGCCGTGTGCTGCACACGAGCGACCCCGAGTACTACCGCTGGAACCAGTGGTTGTTCTTGAAGTTTTACGAGAAGGGTCTTGCATACCGAAAGGCCAGCTGGGTCAACTGGGACCCGGTCGACCAGACGGTGCTCGCGAACGAGCAGGTGCTCGCCGACGGCACTTCGGAGCGCTCCGGCGCAATGGTGGTCAAGAAGAAGCTCACGCAGTGGTACTTCCGAATCACCGACTATGCGGACCGGCTCCTCGACGATCTCGATCAGCTCGAGGGCCAGTGGCCCGCGAAAGTTCTGAACATGCAGCGGAACTGGATCGGTCGCTCCGAAGGGGCGGAGGTCGAGTTCGAGATCGAGGGCCGCGCCGAGCGGGTCCCGGTGTTCACGACGCGCCCCGACACGCTGTACGGTGCGACCTTCATGGTCGTGGCGCCAGACTCAGACCTTGCGGCCGAACTCGCCGCCGGATCTTCGAGCGAGGTGCGCATGCGGTTCCAGGACTATCTCGAACAGACGCAGAAGCAGAGTGAGATTGAGCGTCAAAATGCGGACCGAGAGAAAACGGGGATCTTCCTGGACCGCTTCGCGATAAACCCGGTGAACGGCGAGCGCATCCCAGTTTGGGTCGCGGACTATGTGCTCGCCGATTACGGTCACGGTGCCATCATGGCTGTGCCCGCGCACGATCAGCGAGACCTCGACTTCGCGCTGAAGTTCGAGCTGCCCGTGCGTGTGGTGCTCGATGTACAGGACGAAGACGGCGTCTCACTCCCGGACCCGGCGGTCAGCGGCATCGCGCTCACTGGCGACGGCACACTGATCAACTCCGGTGATCTCAACGGCCTGGAGAAGGACGCAGCAATCAAGCGCGCGGTCGAGGTGCTCGAAGAGCGAGAAACGGGCCGAGCCACCACGACCTACCGCTTGCGGGACTGGTTGATCTCTCGCCAGCGCTACTGGGGCACGCCGATCCCTGTCCTGCACGGACCGTCGGGCGAGATGAAGCCGGTGCCCCTCGATGAGCTGCCAGTCGAGCTGCCCGCGTCGGACGGGCTTGACCTGAAGCCGAAGGGCTCCTCACCGCTCGGGGCGGCGACGGAGTGGGCCAGCGTGACCGACCCGGCGACGGGAGAAACGTGGACCCGCGACCCGGACACGATGGACACGTTCGTCGACAGCTCCTGGTATTACCTGCGCTACCTCTCGGCGACCGACGACACGCAGGCGTTCGATCCCGCGCTCGTCAACGGGTGGGGTCCTATCGACCAGTATGCGGGCGGCGTCGAGCATGCCATTTTGCACCTGCTCTATTCCAGATTCATCACAAAGGTGCTGCACGACCTCGGTTACCTCGAATTCGACGAGCCGTTCTCGTCGCTCCTCAATCAGGGCATGGTGCTTCTCGACGGCGCGAAGATGTCGAAGTCGAAGGGCAACCTAGTCGAGTTCGCCGCCGAGCTCGCCGAACACGGTGCCGATGCGCTGCGGGTGACCCTCGCGTTCGCGGGGCCGCCGGAGGACGACATCGACTGGGCCGACGTTTCCGTGCAGGGGTCGGCGAAGTTCCTGGCGCGTGCCTGGCGGGTCGCCGACGACATCGAACGAGCCGGCGCGCCGGTCGGGGCTGACGCCTCAGGCGGCGACGCAAGCCTCCGCAAGCACACCCACCACCTGCTTGCCGATGCGCCCGGTCTGATCGAATCGTACAAGTTCAACGTCGTCGTCGCGCGGCTCATGGATCAGGTCAATGTTACGCGGAAGGCCATCGATTCCGGGTGCGGGGTCGCAGACCCCGCGGTCCGCGAGTCGGCCGAGGCCGTCGCGATGATTCTGTCGCTATTCGCTCCCTATGCTGCGGAAGACATGTGGGCAAAGCTCGGGCACGAGCCGACAGTTGCGCTCGTGCAGTGGCCCGATCCCGACCCGGCTCTGCTCGTCGAAGAGGAGATCACCTTGGTGGTGCAGGTCGGAGGGAAGGTGAGGGATCGGCTCACCCTCCCAGCGAGTGTCACCCCCGAAGAGGCAGAGACGGCGGCCCGCGCGTCCGAGGCCGTGCAGCGCGCCATCGGTGATCGCGAGGTCGTGAACGTCGTCGTACGCATCCCGAAGATCGTGAGCATCGCAGTCCGCTAGGTTCTCCTCCCCAAACTCGGAGAGCCCGCTTCTCTCGGCGAGTTATTCGATTCGCCTGCTTCGAGGGTGCGCGGCTGCGAGCGGACCTCTAGCGTGTCCACATGCGCACGCCCGAGACGTTGCATCACGAGGAGGGAGACTCCGCTCAGGGGTCTCCCGTGCCTCCTCCGAAGCGGTGGACCCCGGAAACGGTGCTGCGCACTCGTCGACGTGAGCACGTCGAGCAGCTGATCCCACTCGAGGTCGATCCGACACCAACGCTTGCGGCTCGCGTCACCCGGGCTCTCTCGGTCCCGGTGCTTGCTGGCGTGGCCTTCTTTGTCATCGCGGTCGTCGTCACGATCGTAGTGGTCGCTCTTCGCGTGCAGGTTGATTTCGCACCTGAATCCGGTGATGTCGCGCTCACTTCCGGGCGCGAAGCGCCAAACGGAGCTCCGACGGGGGAGTCCGCGAGGGAGTCAGCGGGTGAGTCGATGGAAGGGGCCCCGGACACCTCGGCTACGGAGCCGACACACAGTACGGTGGTCGTTCACGTCGCCGGAGAAGTCGAGCAACCGGGAATCGTCGAACTTCCGGTGGGGGCCCGAGTGGGAGAAGCCATCGATGCCGCGGGTGGTGAGACGCAGCTCGCCGCCCTCGACGCCGTCAATCTCGCCCGAGTCGTTTCAGACGGGGAGCAGATATACATTCCGAATGCCGACGAACCGGGCGTCGTGGCCGAGAGCCACCGGGGTGCAGAGGGTGAACTACACCTTGTGAATCTGAACAGCGCCGACGCGACGACCCTTGAAACGCTGCCGGGCGTGGGCCCGGCCCTCGCCGGGCGGATCGTCGATTGGCGCGAGACGAACGGAGGGTTCACGTCAGAGGAGCAGTTGCTCGAAGTCTCTGGAATCGGGCCAAAGGTGTTCGAGGGGTTGCGCGAACGGGTGACGGTGTGACTCGGGCACTGGGCAGCGCTTCAAGCGGTTCCGCCTGGCGTGACCGTGATTTGCGGGGCCCGCCACCCGGCACCTGGCGTCTTTTCGCGCCGGCGCTCCTTGCATGGCTCTGCGCAGCAATCGCGGTTCAAAGCCCGGGCCGGGGCTTCGTGATCGCCGCCGTGGCCGCGGGTCTGTGCGGTGGAGTATTCGTTCTCCCGTTGCCGCGACTGCGCCGCCTCACCGGTCGCTTCTGCCTGGTCGCGTGCGGACTCGTCGTCGTCATCGGGGTACTCACTGAGGCAGGGCACTGGGTTCGTGCCGATACGGGCCTGCAGGCGCTTGCGGACTCGGGGGAATCATCGGAGCTCGACGTCACGCTGGCCGGCTACCCCCAGGACGATGCGTCCGGATCCGGCAAGCCCGGGTGGGTCGCCGCGACAATCACGAGTGCTCGAGGTGACGTACCGGTCGTGCTGTGGCTCGGACCCCAGATCGAGCGAGGCGATGCTCCGTGGGCCCCCGGAGCTCGGGTCATGCTCGAAGGGGTCCTCGTATCTGTGGATCGTGGTGGAGGCGCGGCGTACGGAGTTCGCGTCGAAGCGGTGCTGGGTGCTGAGGTATCGGCAAGCGGTGCAATCGCCGCCAGGCTTCGGCAGGGTCTCCGCGTCGCCGCCGAGAATGTGCGTGGAGCAGAGCTTGTTCCAGGGTTCGCTGTTGGAGACACCGGACTCGTCGGGGAACGGCTGGAACAGCACATGCTGGAGAGTTCGCTGACCCACCTGGTAGCGGTCTCCGGCGCAAACTGCGCGTTGCTCATCGGAGCCGTTTCCAGCATCGCAGGGGTGCTCGGCGCGGGGCGCCGCCTGCGCGTCATCATTGCAGGGACGGCACTCGCCGGTTTCGTGTTCATCGTCGGACCGGATGCGAGCGTGCAGCGCGCTGCAGTCATGGCAGCAGTCATGCTTGTGGCGAGCTTTGGGGGTCGACGCGCGGCATCGCTTCCGGCTCTCGGCAGTGCCATCGTGGTGCTGCTCATAGCGGATCCTTGGCAGGCGCTTCATCCGGGCTTCGCGCTCTCCGTGGCCGCGACAGCGGGGATCCTCTTGTTGGTGCCTGGAATCGAGCGCTGGTTGGGCGGTCTCCTTCGTGCGCCACGATGGTTGCTGCTCCCCGTCGCAGTGGCTCTTGCCGCGCAGATCGCCTGCGGACCGCTGCTGCTGCTTTTGCAGCCGGGGATTCCCGCGGCCGGCATTCTGGCGAACGTACTTGCCGCTCCGGCGGCTCCCGCGGGCACCGGGCTCGGCTTGTTGGCCCTCGTGCTGCTCCCGGTCGCACCGACGCTCGGTGAGGCGTGCGTGTTCCTCGCGAGCGTACCGGCGCGGTGGGTTGCCGCAACGGCCGAGGTGACGGCGTGGCTGCCCGCCGCCCGATGGAACTGGCCCGAGGGGTGGCCCGGTGCGCTGCTCCTCGCGGCCGTGGAGGTCGCACTCATTCTGGCCTGGGGGATCGGTAGTCGACATATCCAACTGTTCCGTCGCGATCGCGAGGGCAACCGACGCCCCTGGCGGCCGCGCTCTCGGCTCTCCCGGGCCGGGCAGGTGGTGGTTGCGCTGCTCATCGGCGCGGCACTCGGAACGCTTTCGGGGCCGACCCTGGTGGCGCCCCTGGTGCTCTCGCATGCGACGCCGCGGGATTGGCAGATCGTTGCA
>JBBAFK010000015.1:0-61101 GCA_041655455.1 Leucobacter sp.
TCATCGCGCTGTGCCGCCAGAAGGCGAAAGCCGCCGAGATCGAGATCGCGCCGACGCTACGCGAAGCCTTCTACCTCGCCGAGGCTCTGCAGGATGGGGTCGCGCCGAAGGACGCCCTCGCCGAGACGATCGTCAATCGCGCCGCCTCTGACTCGCAGGAGGTGCTGCGACAGCTGTGGCAGGCGAACGTGTCCGACGAGATGGTCGAGCGCGCTGTGCAGGGCGTCGAGGTCTCGATCGGGAACCTCCCCCCGGAGGAGCAGTACGACACGCTCGCCGTCGAGTGACCCACTGATGAGCGCCGGGTGGTACCGGCCGAAACGCCCTCGGGAGGGGGCGTCTGGGAAACCAACAGGAGGGTTCGAATGAACCTAGTGACTGGCGCAGCTGTGAAGGCAGCTGTGCAGACAGCCGCTGTGAAGCAGGTCGCCGCCTCGGGGCTCGCGGTCTCAAACGCCTCGGTGACGTGGCAGGGCGAGACGGCCTTCGTCGTCTGTAACCGCAACAAGCGATCCGTCGCCTTCAACATCAACTACCCGATGATGAGCGACGGCGCCCTGCTGACCCGGGCGGAAGCGAACATCGTGACCGCGATCACGCTGCACGAGACCGGGCACGTGCTCTTCACGGACATGGACTTCGCCCAGATCGCCAGAGGCCACAGCGCGGTCGGGAAGCAGAACCCCGGGCTGTGGCAGGCCGTCTGGAACGGGCTTGAAGACCCGCGGATGGAGGCGTCGGTGATTCGACTGTCGCCGGCCGCGAATGCGTCACAGCTGTTTCGGCTGTTGCTCGCCCGCCTGACCAGTAAGCTGAACGGCGACTGGAACCCGTGCCTGACCCAGAACGTGCCGGTGACCCTCGCGGTCCTCGGCCGGCAGGCTTTCGGCTACGGCAACGAATTCACGGCCCGCCTGCTGAAGCGGATCCCGGAGCCGAAGCGCGGCGTCTACCTCAAGGCCCTGCGGGCGCTGCGCGAGGCCCGGCTCGGTTACGACGGCACCTCCGACGTCTTCCCGATCGTCGACGCCTTCATCACCGAATGGCTGGCGCTCGATCAGACCAAGGTGACCAAGGTCCCGGTGCCCGACATGCCGCAGCCGCAGCCCAGCGAAGACGCCTCGATCTGGGACGAGGGCGAGGAGGACGAGTCGGACGACGAATTCGACGACCCGGACGAGATCTTCCAGCCCGAGGCGCAGGCGAGCCCTGACGCATCGCCGGCCCCTGCAATCGAGGGCGACGAAGCCGACGAAGAACAAGGCGACGGCGAGGCCGACGAGGGATCGGACGACGACGCCGAAGGGAACGACGACGCTGAGGAGGCTGGCGGCTGGGACGACAAGGGTGGCGAGCCCGGCAGCGAGGCTGACGAGGGTGACCTCGAAGGCTACGGCGACAGCGACGACTTCGGCGACGAGGGCGACGACTACGGCCCGGACGACGAGGAGGGGTACGACGGCGAGCCCGACGAGGGCGCCGCCAAAGACGGGCCGGGTAGCGGCGCGAGCGACGGGCAGTACGAAGACGAAGGCGACGACGTCAACGCGAAGCCCAAATCGCCGGAGCCCGATCTCTCGGACATCGTCAGCTCGGCCAACAAGCGGGACCGCAGTCGCAACAGCAACAGCGCGCTGTGGCAGGCCCCGGTGGCGAAGCGCGCGGCGGTAACCAACACCGATAAAAGCACTCGCCGGTATGCGGCGTACTACCCGGCTCAGCAACGCCCGCTGTCCTCGGGTCTGAAGGCCCAGATCGTCCGCCTGCTGCACTCGGTGGATCGCGTCGGCTGGAAGCGCGGTGCCTCCTTCGGCCGCTTCGATCCGAGGCGCGCTGCACGGATGGCGGCTGGGTCCGAGTCGGTCTTCCAGAAGCGCTGGGAGCGGGACGCGATCAATTCGCGCGTCTCGATCGTCATCGACATGTCCTCCTCGATGCTCGGCCCGTCAATCGCGATGGCGGCTGAGACCGCACTGAACCTCTCGGAGGCGTGCGAACGCGCCGGGGCGAAGGTCGAAGTACTGGGTTTCGTCGACAACGACAGCGCGGCGAGGCGAGTCGACAAGGCGTACGGGCACGACATGAGCGGCAAGTACCGCTACGGCGTCGGCGCCTACGTCAGCTGCTTCCTGTACCCCTTCAAGAAGTTCGAGCAGAAGACCCGGGACAGGGTCGAGTCGATCCTGAAGGCCCCCGAGCGCTGCGGAGGCGGGACCCCGGATTGGCCGGCGGTCGCCACCGTCGTGAAGGACATGATCCCGGCGCCCGAGCAGCGGAAGATCGTCTTCGTCCTGACCGACGGCATCGGCTATCAGGGCGAGATGCTCGCCTCCTGCCATGAGGCCGAAGAGCACGGCGTCGTCGTCATCGGGCTGGGGATCCAGACCATTCCCGAGATGATGGCGAGTACCTACAAGCGCTGGATCCGCATCAACGACATCAGCGACATGGCCTCGGCTGCGATGTCGGCCCTGATCCGGGAGCTGAAGCGCGAGATGCCGGCTGGCGACGTCGCCTGAGTCCGCACGGGAACGCCGGGAGGCGTGCCCGCAGCTGTCCAACATCCACAGGAGATCTCTATGACGACCGAGGAAGTCCTCGTCGAGCTGAACGCGTCCCTGCGTGGCGCGATCGATGCAACCCATGCCTGCTACCGGATGGTGCTCCGGCCCAACGTCGTGCGCGACGCCTGCTGCGGCGACATCGCCCGGTGGGTGGCGCTGCAGGACGAGTCGATCGACCCGGCGCGCATCGTGCGACAAGCTCGGCTCGCCTACATCTACGTGAACGACCTTATCCCCGCCTGACCCCACTGATGAGCGCCGGGTGGCACCGGCCGAAAACGAGGAGGGCCCTGCGGGGCCCTTCGTCGTTCTGGGAAGCCACAGCGACAGCTGTGCAACAGCAGGAGTGAACGATGGCAATGATCAAGGAGTCCTACAGCTCGGCGGACATCTTCTCTGCCGGGGAGTACCTCATCGACGAGTACGGCTACACCACGGGGCGCGAGCGCGCGATGGAGTACGTGCGAATGAACGAGAAGGTGGGTGTCGAAGTGCGCGTCGAGTTCTGGCTCAACGTCGTGTCCTACATCGACGAGAGGGCAGCCAAGAAATGAAGACCTTGCTATTCACGCTCAGCGTCTTCCTCAACTTCCTCGGGATCATCGGAGCGATCGCGCTGATCCTCTTCATCGACACGGGGCTCTGGAGGATCGCCAACGCACGCGCGCTGTGGTCCCTCATCGGGCTCTCGCTGCTCGGCGCCGTGGTGCTGACGGCCCTCTTCTGGGACGGCAGCGGTGAATAAGGACGTGCGCGACTTCATCCGCCAGCTACCGAAGGGGTGGACGTCCCGGGCGACGCGGAAGAACCACGTCGTGCTGCTCTCGCCCGGAGGCCGCAAGGTCTACATCGGGGGCACGCCGGGCGACCGACGATGGGAGGCGAACACGCGTGCGCAGATGGCGCGCGTCGAGCGCGAGGAACGGCAACAGTTGGAGGAACAGCTATGAGGGATCTGTACATCACTATGGTCGGTGAGCAGCGCGCGACGCATGTAGAGGCATACAACGACTACGAAGCTGTCGCTGAGATAGCCGGATGCACGGTTCATGCTGTCTGTCTGCCTATCTGGCGACGAGGCCGCAGATCCCGCTGGAATCCTCAGGACTACACAGAGCGGTGTTATATGCCCCGAGATAACACCGGACGTCAATGGCTCGTCAAAGACGAGAGGTAATCATGACCAGCACCACCACGATGATCCGCCGACGGGGGCACTCTCCCCTGTACGTGTCGCGAAGCTGGATCCGCCCGGCGCCCTGAAGGGATAGGTTGACCCGCGCGCTGAGGCCGCGATAATTCGCGAATCTCGACTGAGGAGACGACGATGGAAGAGAAGAGGATCAAGAGGGTTGTCGACGAATGGATCGAGCTGTTCTTCCTTCTCTTCTTCGTCGGGGCCACCGTCGTCGGCACTCTGCACGCGTTCTACGTCACCGCTCGCGCCATCTTCGGCTGAGCAGTCACACGTACTCTTCCTCCCAGCCCCCGCCGTGCTTCTTCGCGCGGGGGCGGACGAGGATGAAGATGAAGGGGTACATCTCGGATGCCACCTTCATCTTCACCTTCGCATCGTCGGTGTAGAAGCCCTTCACCTCGCGCATCTCCAGCCAACCGTCGGCCGTCATCACAGCGAAGTCGACTGTGAGGAAACAGTTGTCGGACAGCCGCAGCTTGATGCCCTCGAACCGGTACCACTGGATCTCGCCGGCTGCCTTTAGCCCTTCAAGATGCGCCGCATAGGCCGCCTCGGTCTTGTTCATCTTGCCGGCCTTCATCCGGCCCAGAGCTGCCGACTTCGTCCTGCCGAACCCATGCCTCACGGCCGCCTCTCCATCCAGAATTGATGCCGCACGCGCAGCGTCAGGATCTCGGCCTCCGAGATCTCAGCGCCCGCCCTTCGTCCGTTTCTCAGGTGCCCGTAGTCCCCGGTGAGCAACCGGTACTGCAACGCACTCCTGTCCAGCCCGGCGAGCCCGAACCAGACGTCGGTCGCGCGGTCGTCGAACAGAAAGTCGATCGCGCTCGCCGCGTCCGGGCAGAGGTTGCGGCGTTGCTCTCGCTCCTTCTCCGTGATCGGCTTCCCGGCATCTGCGACCGCGCGCACGATCACAGCTGTGCCCAACAGCGTGAGGCTGCGATGCACGTGCTCCGGGGAGTGGTCGATGACAACGGCTTCGAGGACTTTCATGCCCTCACCCCTGCGACCACTTCGGTCCGGTGTAGGCAAGCCAGCCCCTCGTGAAGAACTCGATCATCGTGGCCCGCCACGCCTCCTCGAACATCTCGATGCGCTCGTAACGGGTGAGCCGGCTGCCCTGATCGATCTCGCTGTGACAGCTAGCGCACAGCGCGGCGACCCGACAGTCATGCGCCTTGATCCCTCTCCCCTTCCCGTCCCTCAGCTGATTGCTGTGCGCCCCGACGACGGTTCCGTCGTCGGCGCCGCAGTGCTGGCAGGGCAGCATCCGGCAGGCTGTGACGAGGTCGCTGTTGCGGTAGACGCTCATCGCTTGAACAGCTTCGTCTCTTCCCAGCGACGAAACTCCCGAACCATCGAGAGGAAGGCAGCGGCCGCGTCCCCTCTCTGGTCCAGCTCGCGTCGAGACTCGATCGCAAGGTGGCGCTTCAGCGCAGTCGTCGCCGCGGCCTCGGTCGTGCAGTCGTCGAAGACCTGCGTCGCCAGCCACGTGCGGAACATGCCGCTGTAGCACAGCTGTGCGGCCTGCTGCGACAGCTTCGGGTCCTGCACCGGGCGCTCGTCCTCGCCGATCTCCACGAGCACGCAGGCGAGGCGCTGGCCGGCCTGCTTGCCCTTGGCGACTGTCATCGAGCGAAACGCTTCGAGATCGCTCGGATCCTGCAGCCAGAAGGTGACCTTCGCGCCGCCGTTGTGGGTCTCGGACCAACCGGCGAGCATCACCTCGCCCTGAAACGCTGGCTTGATCTCATCCATCACCGCCTCCCTTTGCCGCCGCGCTTGCGGCGCTTCGTCTTCGCTGTGCCTGTCCCCAGCGTTGGGAACAGCTGTCGCAGTCCTTCCACGCCGCCCTGCCTGATCCGGCTGGCGGCTGCGATCTCGCGGACCATCCGCATCCACTCGACGTCGGTGCGCCGATGCAGAACGTCGACCTGCGGCGCCGGGGACTCGTAGAAGGAGAACCGGTCCACGACGCCGATCTTCATCGCCTCGTTTTCATTCATCGCTTCCTCCGCTTCGCTGTCTTCTTCACAGCTGTCGGCTGTTCGTCACGACCGTACAGCTCACGCGTCGGGATCACCTCGACCGCGGGCGGCAGCGGCCTTCCCCACTCGCGATCACCGATGCGGGCGTGAAGGAGGCGGACCTCGCCGAACTCTTCGCGCATGTCCTGCAGCCAATCGAGCATCTCGGGGGCGCGCTGCGCGCAGACGTCGCGAAAGCTCATCGCTTGAGCCTCTCGATCACCGGGCGCATCTCCCACCCGTGCAGCTTGCAGAGGTTGCGCACCTCGTCTTCGACGCGCTCGGCCAGCTTCCAGACGGGCGTGCGCTTGTTCGCGGTCACGTGCATGCGGTACGGCGTGTCCGTCCCGTACTTCGAACGCAGTCGCACCTCGAACACACGAACCACCCTCTCGCCATCATCCTTCTCGCTCACGAGCCAGACGTAGTCGTCGGGGTGCATCAGAAGGGCACCTCCTCGGGCTCTCGCTGCGGCGCCTTGAAGCCGATGTCCGGCATCGGGTGGCGGGAGCTGTAGCTGTTGACGAACGAGAGCGACTCCCGATGCAGGAACAGCCCGGCCTTGCCCTCCCAGTCGTGATGGCGCTGCTTCTTGATGAGCAGCACCGTGTCCGGCATCTCGATCAGCTCGGCCCTCTTCTTCGCGTCGAGCTTCGGGTCGGCGAGCGCATCCTCCTTCCGGCGGTTGCGCCAGACGAGGACGATGTTGTCGACCTGATCTGCAATCACAGTCGCCCCGCGGATGTCGCCCTTGTCCGGGACGTCGTAGTCGGAGTCGGTCTTCTTCGTGTGCGCGACGAGGTGGATGTGGACCTGCTTCAGATCCATCGCTGTGCGGCACAGCTGTTCGACGAAGTCCTTCTGGCCGTTGTAGTCGTCTTCGTTCTTGACGCACTTCATCAGGCTGTCGACGAAGAAGTGCGAGACCCCGTGCTTCTCCCAGCAGTAGCGGATCGCGTCGACGATGCGGCTGCCACGCACCGAGTGCTGAACGTCGAGCAGCCACAGTCGATCCTGTGTCCACTCGCGCATGAAGAACTCCGCGTACTCGCGCGTCGGCGATCGAGTGCCGGCCATCCCGACCAGCATCCGCATCGCGGTCGACGCCGGCAGCATCTCCATCGAGGCGATGCCGACCTTCGCGCCCTGCAGCATCAGGTCGCCTGCGATCTGCGTCGTGATGAGCGACTTCCCCCCGCCATTGCTGCCGCCCCAGATCGTCACCTCTCCCGGGCGGAGGTCGAACTTGCCGTGCAGCTTCTCCCACGGCAACAGCTTCCTCGGGCGACCGCCCGGGTTGAACAGCATCTCCATCACGTTGGACGTGAAGCCCGACGCGGGGATCACCTTTTCCGTTGGCTTCGATACTGAGAGGTATTGCTCGAAGTCGAAGTCATCGGGAATTACATGCACGCCTCAGCCTCCCTGCACATCTGCTCGACGATGAAGGACTCGTGCCCCTCGTCCCACGTGAAGGCGTGCTCTCCGTACTTGATCGACGCGTCAACGTCGTACCCGAACCCGCGGTCGGAGACGAAGACCTCCAGCCAGTCCGGATCATGTTCGAGTAGGGCGTTCACCCACGTGAGGACGTCGGCGTAGTAGGCGACGAGGACCACCCAGAGCCCGCGCACCCAGCGCAGGTCGTAGCGGCCCGGATGACGGCCCGGGTCTGCCGCGGCGCCCCAGATCCCCACCGGTTCCCCGGTGAGGTTCAGGAACACGGGACCGGCCGGCTTGTTGCCAGCCAGCCGGGCCTTCACGATCCGCTGTGCCCCCTCTGGCAGCACGTCAGAGGACCCCCTCCAGCTGGGGGAGCGAAGGACCGCTATCCTCGGCGCTGTCCTCCCAGCGGCGGCTGCGGATGTAGCGGACTGGGTCGAGGATGTAGCCCTGCTTCCACTGGTCGCCGTCCTTGCGGCGGTCGATGTCGGCGAGGATGGCGTCGAGGTGATGCGCCGCCTTCGTGTTTGCCCATGCCGCACGGGCATCGACCTTCCCGACCTTCTTCGGGTACGCGGCCCAGAAGCGGCCGAAGGTTTCGTTGTTGATCTCGATCACGCTAGCGTCGACCACCTTCTTCGGCTTCAGCTGATCGAGCATCCATCTCGCGATCTGCTCAGCCTGATCGGCGCTCAGCTCGATCGTGACGATGCCGCCGTCGTTGTCGATGGGTACGTCAATCTCGAACACGCCATTCTCGAATCGACCGCTGAACTGCTTGTGCTGCAATGACCCCATTCCGCTATCCCTCTTTGTCGTCGTAGCCTCTGTGTATCCGTACAGCGATACACGGAAGGATTCTTGCACTACGAACCTGACGTGCGCAACCGGGTTTCTCCTCGGTGTTGGTGCGGTACGTCACAACTGTTCGGGTGTCTGACGGGCGGATCTTGACTGCTCGGCCGCGGCTCGGGCAAGCGCGTCAGCGCGCTCGTTCAGCGGGTGGCCGGCGTGGCCCTTGACCCAGCGCAGCGTCTGGCGCAGCAGCTCGGGTGGCGCGACCTCATCGAGCTGCGCCCACAGGTCGCGGTTCGCTCGGCGACGCCAGCGACCGACGCCGCACAACACGGTGAGCTGGCTGTCGGAGAGGACCTCGAACTCATCGGCGAGCAGCCCCTCCTGCGAGACTAGGTGGTAGGCGGCGATCACCGCCTGCATCTCCATCCGATTGTTCGTCGTGCAGCTGTTGCCGCCGACGCGCTCGATGGTGCGATCGCCCCAGACGAGGACGACGGCCCAGCCACCGGGGCCGTGCGGGTTCATCAGGCACGAGCCGTCGGTCGCGATCTGGATACGACGGCCGATGGGCTGGTGCTCCTTGACCATGCCCCCGACGGCTCTCTGCGCTGCCACCCTCATTCCCTACCCCCGTTCGTTTTGCGCGGGCATAGGCTTCGCAAGGGTGAAACGGCCTCCTCGGCCCTTCAGCCCCGCCCGGCGACCCAGAAGAGAAGAGGATCGAATCGCCCAGCGCCCGCATGGCGTTCGCATTCGCTGCGGACTAGGGCCCGTTCACCACTCGGGGCCCTAGCCTTCCCCCGGTACCTGCGACAAGTCCGGGTCGGCGCGCCGGGGGGTGTACCCGGGCCGGTGTTTGCGGGATGTGGCCCCATGCAGGACCGTGCTTGGCTGGTGCCCCCGCCACTCCCAAGGGGCCCCGGAAACGAATAAGCCCTGACTGCTGCGTTCCCGGTGGCCGGCAGGCGCACAACGAGCCCTCAGAGGGGTGGGAACGCATGAGTCAGGGCTCATGGCGCTTGATCTCGTTGCGGCCTGCCGGGCAGGAGCAACGATACCAGCGAGTATTCAGACCAACAAGCGGGTAGGGGCCTGATTCAAGAGCAAGATGTAACCTAACAGGTGCTAGGAGGGGCCCATCAGTGCCGGGTCTGGCTCTGGATCACCTCGCCCAGCAGGTCCCAGTCGATCCCGTCGCGCAGGCTCGGGTCGATTGACTGCCAGAAGTCGACTTTGCCGAACGAGTGCTTGACGCACTGCAGGGCAAGCCCGATCGGCGCCGGTCGGTTCCCGATGGAGATCAGCTTGTTGACGTAGGCCGGCTTGTAGCCCGCGGCCTCAGCGATCTTCGCCCGCTCGCTGCGGCGAAGCGTTTTCATGTACTCGATTGCGTCCATAAGACTCGACACGACTGTCTCATTTGTGCGGGACTGAGCCCTCTTGGTGTGCAAGATGCCACATTAAGGGAATGTCGCAATGGGGAGACGGTTGATTTCCATACCTTCATGTAGCATGGTCGCACCCATTGGGCGATTAACAAGCAAAAAGGTATGCACGCTGATACAGGAGCGCTGGTTCCGAATGGCAGAAGGGCTTCTCCAACCCCGCCTCCCGCCAATCGCGCGGAGGTCAACGACACCTTGATGATGGACATTTACGCAACGAGACGGCGTAATTTGCTGGAGCTGATCAACCGGAAGTACGGCGGGAACCGGGCCGCTTTCGCTCGCGCCACGGGCAAGCACGCCAACCTGATCAACCTCGTCCTGACGACGAACGAAGAGCTGCGCCGCAAGATCGGCGAGCGACTCGCGCGTGACATCGAGGAGCGGATGCAGCTGCCCACCGGTTGGCTCGACCTGCAACAGGCAGAGCCGACCACGGGCAATGAGGCGGTGACGATCCCGGTCCTGCCGATGCAGGGGCTGGAGGAGGAGCCGGGCTCGACGCTGGAGCGTGCCACCTTCCGGGCGGAGACCCTGCGCTACCGAATGACGCCGTCGACGGCGACCAGTAAGTTGCGCATGACTTACATCGACACGCCGGAGATGGAGCCCACGTTGAACCCGGGAGACGCGATCCTCGTCGATCTCGGGGTCACCGATCTGAGCGCGGACGGCATCTACGTCATCCGCCTGAAGGGCACGGCGAACCTCGTGCGCCGTGTCAAGCGCGGCGTGCTGGGCGAGCCGCGCCTGTCGATCGATTCCGATGAGGAGTCCAGCCCCATCGCCCCGGCGATGAAGGTCCACGTGGTCGGCCGCGTCGTGGGCGCCATCCACTTCGTACGCCTGTGAGGAGAACAGCTGTGAACGAGCCCGCAACACAGGAGTTCCTCGCCAGCTGCGTCACGACCGCGGTCGAGGGCGGCATCAACTACTGGGTGCGTGACGTCGTTCGTTACCGCTGGCGGGATCTGCCCTTCCCCGAGGCGGCCATCCGTTTCGAGAACGAGGACGGCGACGGGCTGGTGACGCGCGACCTGACCGAGGACCTGATGCGGGAGGGGGTCGAGCGGATCGTCAACGACCGCCTGAAGATCGCGCCGCATCTCGCCGGCATGCTGATCGAGGCTGTCGCCCGGGACGACGCCGGGATGGTGGACGCCGATCTGGCCGACTGCATCGTGCAGGCCGGTCTCTTCGGCGAGCTGGTCTACGGGTAAACCCCACGTATTGACCGTTACCCCGTTGTAGCAAAACGACGCCCCGACGACAACAAAGGGGTTGCTTCGTATCCCTGTTTGCGATACTCTGCGGTATTGATACCAACCCAGAGGGAGCGCAGATGGGCTTTAAGGTTTCAGCAGGCAGCGGCGGTGGCGACTTCACTCCGGTCCCCGAAGGGACCCACGTCGGTCGCTGCATCCGCTTCGTCGATCTCGGCACGCAGGTCGACGAGTGGCAGGGCAAGCGGAAGACCCTCCGCAAGATCGTCCTGAGCTGGGAGATCCCGTCCCAGCGCACCGAGGACGATCGTCCGATGACGATCTCGAAGCGCTACACGGCGTCGCTCGGCGAGAAGGCGACCCTGCGCGCCGACCTTGAAGCGTGGCGCGGCCGCGCCTTCAGCGACGCGGAGCTGGCCGGCTTCGAGATGCGCAACATCCTCGGCAAGCCCTGCATGCTCTCCGTCACCCACAAGACAAACGACGGCAAGACGCGCGCACAGGTCAAGGCCATCCTCGCCATGCCACCGGGCGTGACCTGCGCGGAAGCCGAGAACGAACTGATCTTCTTCTCGATGGAAGAAGGCTTCGACGCCGATCTCTTCGAAGCCCTGCCCGACTGGCAAAAGGAAGTGATCTCGGCCTCCCCCGAATACAAGGAAGCGCGCGGCTCGCGTGCGCCGGTCGCCAACGGCGGCTATGACGACGACGACGACATCCCGTTCGAGAACCCCTACAAGCGGGCTCGCGCGTTCGTCGTCTGACCACTTCACCTCACCCACTACGGAGATCCAGATGGCATCCGCCGCACGTTCTTACGAAGTCCTCGACAACGAGACCGGCAAGTCGGTCGTCGTCCTGAACGCCACCACGCAGGCCGAGGCCCTGCGCGCCGTGGCGCGTGACAAGTTCGCCGTCTCGGCCCTGAAGCCGCAGCGCGCTTTCGAGCTGGGCCGCAGCGGCGTGAAGACGATCGTGCTGGGTGCCGAGGCCGAGATGCCCGAAGTACAGCAGAGCTTCAACGACTGATGCTCGCGCTCGTCGCAGTGTCCCGGGCGGTGTTCGTGGGGGACTCACAGATCACCGCCGAAGGGCAGAAGTTCTGGGTGGTCAACACCCCGGACGGGCGCGCGGAGGGGGCCCCTTACACCGAGGCGCCCCCCTTGAACATCCGCACGTTCCGCAACCGCACGGAAATCACTGCGTTCACCGACGTCTGGAGGGGCGCTCCGTGGTTCGTCAAGCCGACCGAGTACGAGACGGTCAACGTCTCTCCGGTCTTCGCTCGCCAGATCGTGGGCTACACCGTGAGCAAGGGGAAGAAGGGGAGATGGTGACCAAGCGCCTCGAACACACCATTGGCATCTCAGTGCGACGCGTGACTGTTGCATCGGCTGTGGCAGCCACGGCTGTCCTCGCCTGCCTCGGCGCGATCTTCTGGATGGGGTATGCGAAGCAGTGGGCCTTGATCTCGGTGGGGGTCGCCATTGGATTCCTGCTGTCGGGAGTGCTTCGTGGCGGGAGTTCGGACTGAGGCCGAGATGCTCCTTTACCTGCAGGAGCACGTGTACGTCGAAGGCGATTGTCGGATCTGGGCCGGACCCTTCAACCGCGGTGGCACCCCGCGCGTCATGTGGAATCGCGTCACGTACCCCGCGCGGCGCCTGTTGCTGCAACTGCTCGGGCAGGAGCTGCCAGAGGGCGCAAAGACCTACGCGACCTGCGGCAACCCGAGCTGCATGTCGCCGGAGCACGTGAAGGCGGGCAAGCAGCGTGACGTCGTACGCAACACGAAACGGCTCGGCCGCTTCCCGAAGGGGACTCCGCGTTCACGCATCGGCGTGATCTCGCACTCGCGGCTCGCGAAGATGCCCATCACCGAGAGGGACCGTGTCGCGGAGATGGTCGCGGCCGGCAAGACGCAGAAAGAAATCGGCGAGGTCTATGGGATTACCGGATCCGCCGTGAGTTCCGCACTGAAGAACTGGCGACGAGCCGGACTGATTGACTGGTAGGGAGCGAACAGATGGAAGCCAAGCTGGCCCCGTGGCCGAAGATCGATGCGTGGGATGAGCAGCCCGCGGGAGTCACTGATGTCCTCAAGGCGCGCGGCAATCGCTACGGCGCCTTCATCGGACACGCCTCGATTACCCAGCAGTTGAAAACCGCGATCTTCGAGCACGCCGCACGCGAGGGGAGGAGGCTCGACCCCGACATGCGTGAGGCGCTGGAGATGATCGCGCACAAGATCGGGCGCATCGTCAACGGCGATCCGACCTACGCCGACAGCTGGATCGACATCGCGGGCTACGCGCAGCTGGTCGCTGATCGCCTAAACGGGACGGTGCGGTGAGCGCAGAGGCACTGCAGCTTGCCGACGATCTGGAGCTGTGCGGACAGCCATCGCGGCTGTGCCAGCGAGCAGCGAACGAGCTGCGCCGCCTCGCGCCGCTGGTCGGCACCTTCAGCGTCATCAAGGAAGGCGACCGCTTCCGCGTCATCGGCCCGCGTCTCGGCTCGGGCTGGACGTTCGAGCGCTGGGAGGACGCCGAGCGCTGCCGCAGCGGTCTGGAGAAGCAGGAGGAGGTCAAGGGGCCGTGCGCCTACCCCTACCTCTGCAACGACACGTGTCGGGCGCCGCAACTGTGCAACAGGGAGAGGTGATGAAGAAGCGA
This sequence comes from Leucobacter sp., assembly GCA_041655455.1. GTDB lineage: Bacteria > Actinomycetota > Actinomycetes > Actinomycetales > Microbacteriaceae > Leucobacter. The sequence continues at coordinate 13,374 of JBBAFK010000015.1, forward strand.
TCGCCTTGGTTCCCGGGCTACATCACCCCGGTCCGCGACGGGGAGTACGAGGTGAGGTCGTCCCTGTGCCGCACTTGGAAGTGCGCCCCGCACACGGAGACGTACACGAAGAAGACCGGTTGGGGGGCCGCGCCCTTGTGCGTTGGTGAGCCGGGCTTCGAGTGGCGCGGCCTCGCGGAGAGGCCGTGATGTTGCGGCGACTGATCGCGAAGCTGATGCCCGGCTGGGCCGTGGTCTGGATCCTGTACTTCGATGGCACCACTGAGCAGCGCCTCGTTCGCCGCTCCGCCTATGGGTGGCACGGTTATGCGACGAGCCGCGTGCTCAAGCTCGGCGCCTTCACGTGCAACTCCGATGGCACGACGAGCGGCGCGTGCTACGTGAAGCACTGGAGGTTCGACGACTGAGGGCCCTCCTCGACCTGACATCCACAACTGTGACTGCTGCAACGAAGGACCATTGATGACGCTCCCCACGATCCACCGGCTGCCACTCGACCTCTCTCGCTTCCTCACGATCCCGGGCTTCTATGCGAGCGGGAGGTACTACCGCGGACAGAACCTCGCTCGCATCACCGGCGCGACGACCTCGATCACCGCGATCTGGTCGGACATGGCGACCGGTGGCGGCAAGCCCGCCCTGCCGGCCGGGACCTACACGGTCTTCGCGGACGGACAGAAGATCGGCGAGCAGGCGATCGACGGCATGGGCACCAGCAACCGCCTCGACATCCCGATCGACGCCAATCTGCTGAGGGGGAGCGACAAGCAGTGGGTCGAGATCAAGGTGGTCGCATCAAACGGGCTGGCCTCGATCGTCTGGCCCATGTTCGTCAACCTCGACGACACGCCTGTGACGGAACAGCCAGCTGTGATCCCTGTCGTGGGCACCTCGCATGCGCTCGCATCCGGGCCGGCGAAGGGGCGCTACCGTTGGGCGTGGATCCCGAAGGAGCGCATCGGCAAGGCGAAGCCCTGCCCTCTCGTGCCGCGCCCCGCGGAGCCCTTCTCCGACACGCCGGACTATCGCCAGCTGCATCGCACGAACATCGTCGTGCCGGTCGGCGAGGACAATCATCGCTTCAACGTCACCCGCGATGGCACGGTGACGACGTGGAACAAGCAGAACTATTTTTGGTCGGACCTGATCGAGCAGTATCCGAAGCAGCACCAGCTCGACGGGCCTCGTGGGGTGGGCGCGATCAACCTGCCGACCCACATCGAGCCCTCGCGTAACGGCGGCTGCCACGTTGTGAACCCGTGGCGCCTTGCGCGCATCAGTCCGGACGGCACCGTGAAGACGCTCGTCGGCTGGTACCACGATCCGCTGCCGATCTACCACGGAGACACCGAGGGCAAGAACGCCGTGCTGCCGAAGCTGGCCGGCGACTGGTCGCAGGTCAAGGGACCGCTCGGCTTCTGGGAGACGTGGGGCTTCTGCTGGCGCACGCCTTCGCTGGCGATCAATGAGGCGGCCGAGAAGATCGGCGGTGAGCGTAATCTCCATCGCGAGCCCGAGCATCCGCACTACGCTCCGGGGCCGCAGGGGTTCCTCGCCGACGCGCGCCACGGTCGCGTCCTGAAGTTCCAGTTCCCGCACGACGACCACCGCGAGCCCGTCGTCACCGAGTTCATCACGGGGCTGAACGACCCGTGGGACATCCGCTACCGGAAGTCGACCGACACGATCATCGTGTCCGAGCGACAGTCGAACCGCATCGTCGAGTACAGCGCGACGACGGGCGAGCTGGTGCGCGTCATCCTGCAGGGCGCCGAGGGTAAGGCACGCGTTGTGCTGCCGTCGCGCTTCGTGCAGCAGCTCGTTGGCACCGACATCATCCGTCGCGAAGACGTCGTATTGCCCGAGGGCATCGATCTGCTCGAACACGAAGCCGAGGAGTGGCTGTACTACGGCTCCGTTGCGATGCGCGAGGTGCGCCGGGTCAATCTGAATACGGGCGAGATCCAGCACGTCGCCTATCCGATCTACACGAGCGGGCAGTCGCACTTCTACAAGATCGCGGTATCCGACGGTAGTTTCGGCCCGGCCGGCACGTGCTTCGTCACGAGCTGGACGATCGCGCGGCACGGGTTCCCGCAGGCCTTCCTGCCGGGCGGTGGGGAGTGGAAGATCCACAGCTTCGGGCGCGCCATTCAGGGCTTCCCGAACGTCACCGAGACGATGGGCTACGGCTGCGCCGTGGGCGTGGGTCGTGCCGCGAACGGCGATGCGGGCGGTCGGCTCTTTTGCGGCGGCAGCCACGACGGCATCGTGATGGTCACCAAGGCACTGCCGGGCGACGAGCGCATCGACGCCAACAAGATCGCACGCGGTCGTACACAGTTCTTCGCGCGGGACCTCGATCTGCTGTTCGCGGACTCTGCGAGCATCTTCGGCTACGAGCCGCCCTTCGGCGAGAACGAGGACCTCGACTACTACCTGCGCCATCTCGGCTACGTGCCGGCAGCGGAGCAGCCGCCGGCCGAGGACCCCAAGGAGCCCGAGGAGCCGGAAGACCCTGAGCCCGAGGATCCCGAAGACCCGGAGGAGCCCGCGGACCCCGAACGCGAGGCGCTTCTCGCCGAGATCGAGGCGCTGCAGGGACAGCTGTCGGTCGCCGCGGCAGCCGCCGCGAAGGCGATCGAGGAGCGCGACCAGCTGCAGGGACAGGTGGAAGCGACCGCGCGTGAGCTGGACGAGGAGCGCAGCCGCTACGAGGACCTCGCCGCTCGCGTGCGCGAGGCCTTCGAGGCGCGCGACAAGCTCGCCGCGAAGCTCGTCGAGCTGAAGGACGCGCTGTGATGCTGGAGGAGTTCTACAGCCGACTCGCCGTGATCTGGACGGACGCGGCGAAGCGGTATCTTGAGGTGTCGACGAACTACGTCTCCTCCGGCGCCGAGCATTGGCACGATCTCGCACGACGCGCATCGCAGCGCGCGGCGCGCTACGCCCGGCTCGCTGCCAAGCATCAGGAGGGCGCCGATGGACGGTGACCGCATGATCGTCCGCGTCCAGCGCCAGATCTGGGGCGAGCGCGAGATCGCGATTCACTTCGGCTTTCGAGAGCGGGACGCCTACATGGCGATCGCCGAGCCGCTCGTGTTCCGGTCGATCTCGCCCGGGACGATCGCCGACAAGCCAGCGGTCGCCCTCACCCGGGAGGAGGCACAGCTGTTGATGGACGAGCTGTGGACAGCTGGCCTGCGCCCGACCGAGGGCAATGGGTCCGCCGGGGCTCTGGCGGCCGTGCAGGCCCACCTTCAGGACATGCGCCGCATCGCCCTGCAGGAGATTCCTTCGCTCGCCGACAATCCCAAGGGGTAGCGAAGTGGGCGAACGCGTATTGACGAACCGGCTGGGGCTGCCCAGCTCGATCGTCACGGCGATCCGCAACGACCCCTATACCCGGGGCGACTCGGACATCTCGGTCACCCAACTCATCACGCCGGCCTACCAGCGCCGGCTGATCGAGACGGTGCCCGAGATCCGAGTCGACGCCTCGGATGCGATCTGGTCGCTTGTGGGGCAGGTCGGGCACGCCATTGTCGAGCGGGCGCACGACGGGACCGGGATCGCCGAGGAGCGCCTCTTCATGCCCTGCGAGGGGTGGACGGTCTCAGGGCAGTTCGATCTCATCGAGGATGGCTGCCTCTATGACTTCAAGTTCACCACGGTGTGGTCGGCCGGCGGAAAGGACGAATGGACCGAGCAGCTGAATCTGCTGCGCGTCCTCGCCCACCACAAGGCACGGGAGACCGGCGACGAGCGCTACCGCGTGGACAAGCTCGCGATCATTGCGATCTTCCGCGACTGGCAGAAGTCCCGCGCGAAGTCCCACGACTACCCGAAGGCGCAGGTCGCGCAGATCCCGATCGACGTCTGGCCGATTGAGCAGGCCGAGGCCTTCATGTGCGAACGGGTGAAGGCGCATCAGGACCCGAACCCGCCGCCCTGCACCGACAAGGAGCGCTGGCTGCGCCCTGCGACCTACGCCGTGATGAAGAAGGGCCTGAAGCGCGCGGTGAAGCTGCACGACACCGAGGAGGCCGCTCAGGCGCACGCGGAGGAGCTGGGCAAGGGCCACAGCGTCGAGCATCGCCCCGGGACCTACGCGCGCTGCGAGGCCTACTGCGACGTCGCGGACCAGTGCCCGATCTGGATGGGCGAGGTGCCCTTCTGAGCCTCGACGTCCTCAGCCCGAGGGGGCAGCTCACGCGGGAGCAGGAGGAGCGCGCGATTGCCCTCTTCGAGCGCCGCTATCCCGGGTTCACGTTTGCGCGGACCCCGAAGGACCAGCCGGCCATCCTCGACGGCGTGATCGTGCGCAGCGGCATCATCGTCGCCCTCGTGGAGACCAAGTGCCGAGAGCTGTTGCTCGACACCTTCAGGGGCTACGGGTGGCGGGCGATCCTCACCGCCTCGAAGCTCGATGCCGGGATGAGAGCGGCGAGGGAGTGGCGGGTGCCCTTCGTCTTCTGGTTCTACTCGGCAGCCGAGGACTGGCTTCTAGTTCAGCGGGTGTGCAACCCGGACGGCACAGCTGTGATCGACATCGAGCGTCGGCGCAGCCGGACACAGCAGACCTGCAACGGAGGATCGATCGTGCGCGAGAACGCGTACCTCGACCTCAGTCGCGCAAATCTACTCAGGGGGGAGAGAGCATGAACGACAAGGTGAAGGCAGTCATCGAGCGCGCGATGGCCGAGCGCCCGGCGCATCTGGCGACGGACCTGTGCAACGTCATCGCCGACTTGCGGCTGTGCGAGGACAGGGGTGGCGGCTGGGCCACGGCGGGGTTTCTGCAGCTCCCAATCGCGGTAGCGATGCGCAACCTCCTTGCCGCGGTCGATGGTGAGAATCACGGGCAGGTCTCCGCGAGCGCCGCCGAGATCATCGTCATGGTGATCGCGCTGGCAACCTCGGTCCGCGTGCCGATCGACGAGATCATCTCGCTGATGATCGAAGTCGTCTCTAGGGGGAAGATCGGCGAGGAGACCGAGCAGAGCGAGGTCAGCGCAAGGATCAACGAGATCCTCCAGAAGCACGATGCACTGATGCGAAAAAGCGATACCTAAAGGTAGACGAACGTATTTCCAGAAGGTACGATCCCTCCTGAGAACAATCAGGAGCTAGGCGATGAAGACTCCAAGTTTGCCGAAGCCCACCCTCTTCCTTCGGGGGGGCGTCCTCTGGATGAACGTCACCATCCGGGGGCAGCGCTATCGCGAGTCCCTGAACACGAGCGACCCGGTGGAGGCCGCGATCGAGGCCAACCGTCGAGTGCAGATCTACGCGACGAAGGCTCCAGAGATCACGTGGGAGCGGCTTACGCGGCGGTGGTTCACGGACAAGGCGGGCAAGAAGTCGATCAACCGCGATCGCGACTTCGAAGCCTACTTCACCACCTTCTTCTCGGGGCGGGACATCGCCTCCATCACGAAAGAAGAAGTGCTCGACGCCCTCGCCCGAAAGCGGGACGAGACCTCGCCCGGTAACGCCAACAAGTACCGGGCGTGGATCTGCTCGCTGTGGAACATGGCGCGCGCGATGGGGTGGGAAGTGCAGGACATGTCGATCCAGCCCTACGACAACCCGAACGAGAAGCGGCTACGCTTCCTTGAGCGGGAACAGCTGTCACGGCTGTTGCAGGAGCTGCCTGAGCACCTCAGGGCGATGTTCGAGTTCTCGGTGCTCACCGGGCTTCGTAAGTCGAACGTCTGCGGGTTGAGGTGGGATCAGGTCGTTGACGACGTTGTCGTGCTGGAGGCGTCCACGATGAAGGGACAGAGCCTTGCTGTGATCCCCTTGCCGCCGAGGGCTCTGGAGATCATCGAAGCCCAGAAGGGCAAGCACCAGACCTATGTGTTCACGTTCACACACCACAGCGGGAAGTTCCCGCCGCGCCCGGTGAAGGACCCGAACAACACGGCGTGGAAGAAGGCGCTGAAGCGGGCTGGCATCAGGGACTTCCGCTGGCACGACGGCCGCCACACCTTCGGTGCCTACCACTCGATGAACGGGACCCCGACCCACGTCCTTCAGCAGCTTGGGGCGTGGAAGAACCCGGAGATGGCCGCGCGCTATGCGGCCCTCAACGTGAAGGGGCTGCGCAAGTTCTCAGACAAGATGGTCACGACAGGAGGGAAGGATTGAAGGGGACCGAGGTTCACCGGACGCTGCCGTCGCGGGTGGGCGATCAGCTGCACTACAGGGGACGGGAATGAGCCAATACGACAATCTCGACGCCGCGATCATCAAGGCGATTCGGCGCGGCAAGACGACGTTCTTCGTCATCGAGCACGACCGCGCAGTAAAGGCGGAATCCGACCAGCTCGGTGAACTCACGGGTGCGGCCGGCTGGCGCATCGTCGACCGCCGTTTGCAGGCCATGCGGAAGGCGGGCCGCATCGTGTACGCGAAAGGCGCGTGGTCGGTCGTGGAGCAGGCGCAGGAGGCGGCACGGTGAGCGCCATGACCAGCACCACCAGCATGACCGCCATCGACTACGCAGCCCTCGCCGAGCGGCTCAAAGAGCACGCAGCCCTGCATGACTCACTGGCAGCGCACAGCGACGAACAGCGGGTATGGGCGGATGACCTGCGGACGTTTGAGGCGATGGTGCGCGGGATGGCGAAGCAGGAGCTGGTCGGTTGGATCATAACGAATGGCATTGAAGTGCCGCTTTACCTGCACCCCGCGCCGCAACCGCAGCCCGCGCAGCTGCCGAAATGCGGCTGCCGCTCATGCCTCACGCCGGCCGAGTTGCTGAGCACGTTCGTCGTCTGTCCGAAGTGCGGCAACAAACGGTGCCCGAAGGCCGACGATCATCGCAACGCCTGCACGGACAGCAACGCACCGGGGCAGGCTCCGCAGCCCGAGCGCCAGTCGGCGAGCGAGCCGACCGACCGCTGCAAGCACGGCGTCCGCTTTCCGCACGAATGCAGGGAGTGCGAAGCCGAGCCATCCATCGAAAAAATCCAGCGATGGAGGGAGTCGGAAGGGTTGACAGAGCGAGAACCGCAGCCCGAGCCGATCGACCCGCACATGATCGCCGCAGAGGATCGCTACCCGGACGCCGAGGCGCAGCAGGGCGGGTGGACGTACTCGCATCCGCACTGGTCGAAGTGCGGCTTCGATGATCTGGTGAACTCCATCGTTGCTAACGCCGTAGCTTTTTATCGAGACACAAGAGACGCCTTCCGCTCCGACGTGATCGATGCCCTTCACCGAGCGCAGGAGATTGCTATGCAGGGACGCGAGCCGACCGAAGCGCAGATCGAGCAGCACCCCGACGACGCAGCGGTCGACCGTTTCGCCGCCGCGATGAAGGCGAAGCTCGCCGAGAAGCGAGCCGAGGGCCGGGGCGGATGGGACGACCCGGCGCAATGCTCGACAGGGTTCCTCGCTAGGTTGCTCCGTGAGCACGTCGAGAAGGGCGACCCGCTCGACGTGGGCAACTTCGCGATGATGCTGTGGAACCGAGGCGGCGCAACGAACGAGGAGAACAACGATGTTGACCGATGAGGAACTGATCGACCTGTGGATGAGCGCGCCCAATGAATCGACGTTCGGTGCTCTGGTAGGGCACTACGCCCGCGCCGTCGAGCAAGCGGCATACGCGGCGGCGATCAAGGCCTGTGAGGCCAGCGCGGAGCACGAGGAAGAAGCCCGAGCACTTCAACGTGCTGATGCGGCGAGAGGTGGCGATGAAAATGAAGAGCTTGCACGCCTGCGACACCTGTCGGACGTGCGGCTGTTCAACGCGGGTATCAGCACGTGCGCCGAAGCCATCCGCGCGCTGATGCAGGAGCAGTCGAAATGAGCGAAGCCGAAAAGCGGATACGCGAGGCGCTATCTGTGGCGTCGATAGAGCCGAGGGACGAGTGTTTCAAGGTGGACACGGACGATCTCACCGCCCTGCTCGCCGACCATGCCGAGCGCGAGGCGGCGCTGCGGGCAGAAGTCGAACGCCTGAAAGCTGCAATCGACACGCAGCCTTCACCGCCGACCCGCGAGGATATGGAGTGGGCCGGCAAAGTGCATCTTGCCAAAGCTGAGAAGGAGAACGACGCGCTGCGAGCAGAAGTCGAGGCGCTGCGGGCGGCGCTCAAGCCATTCGTCCACGCGGACTCAGAATACGCCGCGACGGGGATGCACACGGTGGCGGTCAACGGGCGCGACCTGATTGCCGCCCGCGCCGCACTGGAGGGACTGCGCCCGTGCCGCAGCCCCTATTGCGAGTGTGAGCAGGGGAAATGCACGCACCCGGGCTGCTACGACGCGAGGGGATGACGACATGGGCATCGGAAGGGCGAGCGAGCGCGAGGCGGCGCTGCGGGCGGAAGTCGAGGCGCTGCGGGCCGAGCGCGATCAACTGGCGGAGTTCGTCATCGCTGTTGGCGGCTTCTGGGGCCACTCAAAGAGCAAGCTGGTCGGTGAAAGCTCGCTGGCCGAAGTCATCAACCGCTCAATCAAAGATGAGGACGCGCTTCGGAAGGACGCGGAGTGCTTTCGACTTTTGAAAGCGCGGATGGGTGCCGCCATCGACGCCGCGCTCGCTGCGGCGAAGGACGCGGAGGCGCGCGGCTGATGAGCAAATACCTTGCTACCCCTCGGGAGCCTGCTGGCTACCTGCGGATTGCAGACGGATTAGTGATCTCGATTTACCGCAAGCCCGCCCGGATCCATCTGTGGATGATGAGGTGCTTGTTCGGCTGGAAGTGGGAGGCGCGAGGCTGATGGACGTTCCCGCGAAACCTATGCTCCTAACCGAAGCCGAAGTCCGCACGATCTTCGTGGGTTCCATCAATGTTGGCGCCCACGGCGGCAATTGGGAGCGGTATGCGCTTCAGGTGGCGGCGATCATCGAGCGCGCCGTGCTGAGTCTGCGTCGGAGGAAAGCCAAGACCATCCGCAATCTGATGACGCAGGAGCAGCCGACATGACGATCAGCAAGAAGTTGCGCGGCATGAAGCTGCCGCCCGGTTACAACGCCTGTCTGTTGCTGGACGCAGCGAACGAAATCGACCGCCTCGCCCGCGAGCGCGACGAGGCACGGGCAGAGCGCGATGCGCTGCGGGCCGATGCGGAGCGGTTCGCGTCATTCGCATTCCCGCCGTTTTGCGACGAATACGCGGGGGTCGACCTGTACGATCAAGCGAGTATCTATGCGTCAGCATTCGGGCGCGAGGAACCGAACCGAGACGACTATGTAGCTGCATTGCGAGACGCGGTTGACGCCGCGATGGCGCAGGCGAAGGACGCGGAGGCGCGGTGATGTGCATTCAGAAAGGCGACTACGTGCTGGCTACGAAGTGGAGCGACGGCGACCCCGGCGACCACTGGGGCGTCGGTTTCTACGACCGGTGCGACGAGCGCGGTCGCCACTACGTCAAAGACGGCAACGGCACGCAGATTCGCGCGAACGGCTTCCGTCGCGTCGGCAAGATCACGCCCGAGTTTGGGCGCTGGCTCCTGAGTGCTGCCGCCGTGCTCGAAGCGTCACCACCGGGAACCGTCAATCTGTGGACGATGCTCGCCGATCGTGCGCGCGGAGAGGACGCGGAGGCGCGGTGATGCCTGACCCCCAGCGCTATCGCCTCGTCAAGGTCCCGGGCGTCAAGGGCCGCTGGGCGGTGCTCGATGTCGTCGCCCGGAGGGTGGCCTTCGGCGGCAAGCGGAAGGAGTGCGAGCAATACCTGCAAGGAGCCCGCAACCAACAGGAGATGTTCCCGGACGAGACGGAGGAGGTGTGTCGGTTTGTGCCGGGCTGAGCCGGAAGGACGGGGCGGGAAGTGGCTCCGGGCCTACGTCTGGAGCGCGAAACCGGAATCACAATCCGGGACTCTACCCCTGAGCTACGCCCACCATCGGGAATGGCCTGCCCGACAGGAGCCTGAAACTACTGTCCGGACCCACAGCTAAATCTGTCACAGTCCGGGCACACCTGTCGGGTCGCGAAGTCTAGCACGCGCAGGTAGCCTCGACCTACTCCCGAGGATTGGGCGATCATCTGCCCTACATCCCCTTCTGGACGCACGCTCTGATGGACCGAGCCGACTTTCGCTTGCCCGATTTCAATCCCGAAATGATCTCGCCGCAACTGCCCGGAACCGGGAAACGCTACCAGCACCGATGGGCCTCACCGATCGCGTTGGGCTGGGACTGGGACCGCCGCGGCCGCACGGGCTGGTTCCCGGTCGCCATCGCGCCCGTGCGCTCTGGTCTGTACGAGGTGCGCGGCCCGGGGTTGGAGACCAACGTCCGCCGCTACGTCGTCTTCCGCGGCTGGCAGGGCTACACGCCGCACCCGAGAGACGAATGGCGCGGGCTGAGGAAGGGCTACCACCGCCAGTTCAGCGCCCCGTACCGGGAGAAAAAAGAGCCCGGACAGCTGTGAAGCCATCCGGGCCTGAAGCCGTGGGGGCCGAAGCCCGCGCCACGGCAGGGGAGGAGACATGCGCGATGCAATGAAGAGGCTACCCCGAGCCCCGGATCTCACAAGGCCCTATCGCTTGCCGTCCCGGTAGTCCAGCTCCGCGTAGAAGGCGCGGTTGAAGTCGACGTACAGCCGCTGCTTCAGCTCGTCGATCTCCTTGCGGCGCTCGTCCTTCTCCTTGACGCTCAGCCCCTCGTCCTCGATCACCGCGACCTCCGCCTTGCGCAGCTCCGAGAGCGCCTTCTGATAGGTCTGCAGCGCGTGACCGAGGCGGGCGATGCCCTCGTTCTCGCGCACCCGATCGGCGATGGCTTCGTTGCCGGTGGCGTAGAACTCCTTCCACTCGGCCAGCGCGATCTTCGCCTCCCTCGCGTTCTCGTAGTACGCGGCCTGATCGCCACGAATCGTCGGTCTGCGATAGAAGCTGCTGGCGATCGGGACTTTGTTCTTCTCCAGCGGGTTGATGCCCTCAGAGAGGAGCCCGAGCATCGTCGCCGTGTCGGTGACGAAGTTGCCGGCGCCGCCCGTGGCGAAGGTGGTCAGGTACCGGATCGTCTCCGGCGAGATGTCGATCATCCCGGGACGTGAGGCCGATCCGCCGGTCGCACGGTTGAGCCACTCCGTGAAGCGCTGCACAGCTGTGCCATGCGTGGCTGTGAAGTAGCGCTCGGAGTCTGGCAGCGGTGCGCCCCACGAGGGCTGCTCGGGCATTAGCGGCAGCCCGGACTCGCGGCGCTCGGTGGAGATCACCATCACCGGGTCGATCACCGTGGGGGCGAAGAAGGTCGGCGACGAGTCCATCGAGCCCATCGGGCTGAAGTGCTGCACGAGCGAGTCCATCACGTCGAGCGCGATGCGGCCCATCGACTTGCGACTGTCCTGCAGGTCGCGCAGCGTGTAGCCCAGCGTGACGAAGAAGCCCCAGCCGTAGGGCAGAGGGACTGCGACCGTGGTCCCGTCCGGGCGTACGAACAGCAAGCTCCTCTGCTTCGCGGAGTCGAGGTGCGGCTTGTCCCAGATCGGCTCGTCGTCCTCCCCGAGCACCATCGAGCCCATGAGCGCCAGCAGGTAGCCGAGCCCGACGAGGCCGGCAGCGACCATGCGCCCCTTCGGCGTGTTCACCGCCTTCATCGTGCGAATCCCGCCCTGCACCGCCGGGTTCCAGAACAGGTACAGCGCGCCGAACAGCGGCGTGAGCTTGCCGCGGCGAGCGAAGTCGACCGTGATGTCGCCAGCAATCGCCACCGCCTCTTCCTTGCTCTTCCCGGAGCGGCGCGCCTCGGCGTAGGCGGCCACGCGCGCGGCGTTCTCGATCGAGGTGTTCAGAGCCATCACGAAGTCCTCGGCCGCGCGTACGCCCTTCCTTGCCTTGCGGAACCACCCCTGCGGGTTCTGCCACGTGGCCTGCGCGTCGCGGAAGGTGTCGAGCACCTTCTTCTGGCGATCCTCGATCGTCTCGATGCCGAGGTGGCCCATCTTGCCGCCCTCGGCGCGGAACTCGTTGTACCAGCGCTCGTACTGCGCGGCGCCTCCGGTCCAGTTCCCGGTGAACTCGGCTCGCGCGATCCCCATCACGGCCGGCACGATGTCCCTCGCCATGCGCAGCGCGGACTTGCCGCCCTGCTCGATGCCGGTGTTCAGCAGCGCGGTCTGCAGGTCGCGTGCCGCGTTGGTCAGCACGAAGGTCGGCGACAGCGCGGTCCAGAACTTCGCGAGCGTGCGGTTGACCAACATGAACGAGGAGAGCACCTTGCGCATCACCTCGGACTTCCCATCGAGGAAGCCGCGCATCTCCAGATCGTCGAGGAGCGCGGGGTCCTTGATGTAGATGTTCACCGTCTTGCCGGCCACGCGCACCGGCAGCGTGCTGCGCCCGTCGTCCTTCTTCGCCTGATACTGGACCTCGCCCAGCATGCCGGCGATCCCGGACTTGCGGTACTGCGGCACGAGCACAACCCGGTCGACCTCCCACAGCTCGTCGTCCGGGTTGTCCTTCACGAAGCGCAGGAAGGTCTTGCGGACCTCGTTCTGCTCGGCAAGGAGGACGGCGCGTTCGTAGTCGGCAAGGATGTTCTCGATCACCTGTCCGGCGCGCGAGGCGCGGCCCTTGGCGCGACGCGCGAAGTCCTGCCGAAGATCGAACCCACCCGCGACCCGCTGCCCCAGCTCGTCGATGTTCTCGAAGCCCTTCAGCGGGACGTAGTAGCCGTAGGTCTTGTTCCACGCAGCGACCTGCGCGGCGTCGACCAGTCCGGAGCCCACCAGCACGTTCTGCGTGCGCTTCGTGATCTGCTGGATCTCGTCGGCGATCGCCTTCAGGTCCTTGAAGTCGGCGCGGCTGCGCAACTGTCCCAACAGCTGTCGTGCGTCCGCGGTCTTCATTCCCGAGCCGCCGTCCGGGAAGCGGGCGTTGATCCGCGCGATCTGCTTGTTGCGCTCCTCGGCGTGCGCGGCGTAGAGGTACAGCGCGACGTCGTCGAGCGAGATGTTCTTCGCAGCCGCCTTCCGGACCGTCTTCTCCACGACCTCCTTGCGGAACCACTCCAGCCGCTGCGCCGCCCGGCGATACATGCGGGTGCCGGCCGTGTTCACGCGGCTCTGGTCGGTCAGGACCCCGCCCTGCCGGACGACCTCCTCCTGCACCGCCTGCACGCGCGAGTATCGGTTGGCGATCGCGTTCGAGATCTGCTCCCTGCGGCTGCGCGCAGGCAGGGTGAATCGGCTGCCCGGGATCGGGACGTTGCGCGAGAGCTGCGGGCGCCGAAGGTTGACGACGGTCTCCGGGGTGTATACAGTCTTCCCTGACCGCTTCGTGTTACTCACCCCCGTCAGGAATTGGACCTGACGACCCGGGAGTACCGAGGCGGTTTTCTTTTCGTCCCAGTAGCGCAGCAGCGCACGATCCAGCCATTCACTGAGCCAGCGCTCTCCGGTCTTGGGGTATGCGCTGCTGATGTCATTCGAGGCGCCGTCCGATTTCAGGCTGGTGCCATCCTCGTAGGTCAGCTCGGCTCGACGATCGGCGCCGCGCACGATCGACACCACAATCGGGGCGCCCTCCAGTCGCACGCCCAGCACTGCGACCGCACTCTGCGGGTCCGTGGCGGACTGGAAGACGGCAGCCGGCGACTGCAGTAGGGCCGGCAAAGCAGCGATCTGCGCCGGGGAGAGCACCGCGCGTTCCCCGTCCTTACCCGTGGCGAGCTTGCGAATCACGCGGGGGCTGATGGTGATGCGCAGTCGCTTCTCGACGCCGGCCGCCATCAGCGCCTGCGGGCTCGTGTCGCTGATGATCTGCGCGACCTCGCTCTCACCTCGCAGCACCTTCTCGACACCAGCGCGCGAGAGCTGAACCTCACCCCGGTAGCCTTCCCCAGCCTGCTGCGGACGCACCGTGTGGTTGCCCAGCAGGACGGCGACGCCCATCCCCTTCGCGTAGTAGCCATCGAAGCCGGCCTCAACGATCGCCAGCTCCCAGCCGTTCGGGTCGCCGCGGTACTGCGCGCGCAGCCCGAGCGGGTCCGGGATGACGTCGTACAGGTTGTCGAGGTGTAGGAGGTGGGCCTGCGTGCCCACGCCGGCCTCAGGCTGGATGCCGGCGCCCTCGTCGACGTAGAAGTGGATGCGACTCTGCAGGCGCGGGTCGGCTCCGACGAGCCGGCGCGCCTCGGCGCCCTTCAGCCCCTGTCCGTAGTAGTACCCGGAGAGGGTGTCTCGGGGCTGTCGGGAGTAGTGGACTCCGAGGACGGAGATGGCGTGCTCTCGGGGCTGTCCGTACCGAGGTAGCCCTGCAGCCACGCCTCGTTCTTGCGGAACAGCTCCTGATCCTCCTCGCTCGGTGCTTCGGGAGAGGAGGGGTCGCTCGGTGAGGTCGAAGCGCGATGGAACGTACCGACGCTGTAGTTCCCTAGCTTCTCGATCTCTTCCTCGCTGAGCGAGCGAATCGAGGTAAGACGACCCCGTCGGGTCTGCGGTCCAGTCATGTTTCGTGCTCCCGATCTCGGTCGGATAACTGTGGGCGTCGACGAGATCGATGTCAACCGCTTCGGCCGCTACGTTCGCGGCGTCCATGATCTGCAGCTGCTGGACCTCGTTCCAGTTGCCGACGAAGTTCAGCAGCCGGATGCCCGGGACTCCATTCACCGTGACCTGCTGGAAGCCCGGAGCGATCGGCTGCCCGCCCTTCGTCGGCATCGCCTCCAGCATCTTGCCGAAGAACTCGGCGGCGACCTTCGGGTCCTTCAGAGCCGGCCCGAGGATGTCGATCCCCATCCGATTGCCCGACTTCATCGGACGCGTGTAGATCACCTCCGTCTGCTGGAAGACGTAGCCGACCATGTCCATGAAGTTCGCGACCGACTCTGGCGAGGCGAACGCATCGATCTGGATCGAGCCTTCGACGTAGGCCATGTAGGCGCCCACGCCAGAAACATTCTGCAGGACGTTCACGCCGGCCATCTTCGCCAGCCGGTTGATCTCCCTGCGCGCGATCGGCAACGGGATCTCGCGCCCGGCGAGCTGCTTCTCCAGCGGGGATCCGGCGCCCGGGGCGAGACCGATCGAGATCCGCCGCGTGTTCACGCCGATGATGTCGGAGACGAACTCGGCCTTGATGCCCATCGCCTTCTGCATCGTCGTCCAGCCCACGGCCTGCACTTCTCGCGCGGTCCATCCGCCACCGTCGAAGCCGGTCGCGTTCAAGTGCTCGGCGAGATCGTTGTAAAAGTCGACCCCGTATTCGTACTGCGGCTCCTTGTTCAACGTGCGGTCGACAGTAAGCGAAGCCGCGGCCTGAGGGCCGTAGGTCTTCCTCACGTACTCGTGGACCGTGTCGTCGACGAATCCGATGTCGCGCTGCGCCCAGACGTCGATCGCCGCCGGCTGCCGGCCACGTGGGTCGCCTCTCACAGCTGTGCGGGTGTCGAGCCCCAGCTCGCTATCGACGAAGTCGAGCAACTTCAACCCGATTGCGGACTCCGGCATCTCACCGCCGAGCACGGCCCTGAGCGCCCTCTCGTTCAATCCTGCGCCCACCGGACCCGGGCGACCGGCGACCATATCGGAGGCTCGCAGCACATTGAGCATGCCCTTCGAGGGCGAGGCGCGCTTCTGCGACAGCAGCCACGCCAGTGCGTAGCGGCTCGACTGCTCGCCGAAGATCGGCTCCAGCGTGGCGTGCAGCTGTGCGTACCAGTTGCGGGCCTCGCGAAGCTCCTCCGGGCTGTTCAGGGCATTGACACGATCGATCCAGTCCTGATGCGTGATGCGACCGACGGCGAAGGGGATCCCGTTCTTCTCGAAGACCTTGCGCTCGTTGACCGGGGCTCCGGTGCCGGGCTCCCTCTTCTCCCTGCGGCGGACGCGACCCTGCGCCTCCTCTTCGCTCACGTACTCCTGCAGCGGACTCACAGTTGTGTTGCGCGAGAACTGCACGCCAGCCACGCGACCCCTCCAATCCTGCGGGATCGCGATCGTCTCCAGATCGTGGACCCACGTGGGGTTTCCGTCACGGTAGTTGGCGAGGGCCTCGTCGCTTGCTACACTGGCAACTCGATCGCGAAGACCCGGTAGCCTCGGCAGGCCGGGATTCCTGAGAGAGTCAGGTTCAGGGCGTGGCGAGGACCTTGGTCCACGAAAAGCAGCGGCGCCACTCTGCGGAGGGCTGCCCGCCGGCACAGCCAATAAGCCCTTGACGCGATCGACCTCCACCTTCGGCATCCACGCCATCCGGCCGCTCGCGAGCGCCTCGACCACTGTGCGAGCCGACTCCATCAGCCCGTACACGGTACGGACGTCCACCACCCGCAGCTCCTTCTGGCCGGCCTTGCCGATGCGCGGCTTGAGCACGGCGAGCAGCGGGTTGCCATCGTCGTCTCGGCGCGCGAGCAGCATGTTCACCGAGTCGTTCGGCTTTGGGCTGTACCACACCGCCCGCGGGCGCTGCAGCAGCCCCGGCAGCTCGGCGAGCATCTCCGGGCTGATGTCGGGGTGGCGACGCGTGATGTGGCGAACGTCGCCGCCGCTCAGCACGACAGGGCGATTGCGGCCGTAGCCGTCGAGCTTGAAGAGCGCTGCGGCCATCTCTACCTGCGGCTGCATCGGCACGAGCGGGACGCTGTCCACCGACTGGCGACCTGCGATCGCGCTCTCAGCGAAGCGCTGCACGTTGCGCGACAGCAAGATGTTGGGACTGCCCGGGTCGAAGGTGCCGGCGTTGAAGACGGACTTGACCTGCTCGGGGCGGAAAGGTATCGCCCAGAGCGTCTGCCCGTTGCGGTATGCGACGACCCCGTCGTAGCCCTGCGCGGCCAGCTCCTCCGCGTATGCCTCGTCGATCTGGGTAAGCTCCGACCGATTCTCGTCGTCGATCTCGTCGCTCGCTTCGTACGGGTTTCGGATCGAAACGTAGACCGGGTGAACCGCGCCCTCATCACCCGCCGCGTAGTCGCTGGCTTCGCTCGGGTCTTCGGTGAAGTAGCTCGCCGGGCGGAACGCTTCGACTTCACCTGCGGCACGCATGCCGCGGTACATGCGCAGCGGCGCGCCGTTCTCGTCGACGACCTTCGAGTCGCCGAACCATCGCTTGAACTCCGGGGTCTGGGTGATGTCGCGCGACAGCTGTGACTGTTCGGTCTGCTGTTTGGCCTGCTCCCCCTTCACCCGCACCGGCAACGCCTTCCAGCCGTAGCGCTGCGCGCCGATGAAGGTGCCGTGCCCGTCGACGATCTGGAAGGTGCCGTCCGCGTTCTCGCGCACCGAGATCGGGGCGCGCTTGTCGACCTGCCCGTCGTAGGCCGCGATCATCCGCTTCGGCGAGTTCGTGTCGGCGCGAGTCTTCAGGTCCTTCGAGGGCACGAGCTGCTCGATCGGCACGATGCGATCGTCCGGCCCGATCTCGAAGTAGCGCTCGTAGTCCTCCGGCAGGGACGGCGGCATCGGCATCTTGTCGACGACCCGATGCAGATAGTCGGCGTTGCTCTCGCCACCCTTCCGCGCCGGGTATTCGGTGCCACTCTCGCCCGTTACAATCTCGGTATCGACATCGGAGGTGCCAGTAGTGTCCGAACCCACCAAGCTGCCGGATTCATTCCCCGAAGGCACCACCTTCTGGGACTGCAACGACGTACCAGTTTCTCGCCCGCCGCTTCCCAAGGGCGGGATCGCCGGCAAACCACGATCTGAACTGCTCCCGGTGGCGTGGTGGTCAGACGGCCCTCGGTTCTTCACGCCCTCGACGATCGACTCCGACGGGTCGCCCATCGACGAGGCGACGTTCCGGTCGATGCCGCGCCCGGTCCCGCGCCGGCGCAGCCCGTTGGCCGAATGGGCGGCGGAATACTTCGGAGCTTGAGCGGCGATCGCCGCCACCATCTGCCGTTCGATCTCCTCGGTGAGCGTGCCGCTCTTGACCGCACGCCACCCTTTCTGCTCGATCTCGTACTCCCGGTGCATTCGGCTCTTTGCTTCGAGCATCTCGGGAATGTTCACCTGCAGCTCGACCGTCATGCCCCGATAGCGGACGTTGAAGAAGACGTCCCGATATTGGTTTGACGCAACGATTGCATCGTCCGCGTATCCATTGCGCTTGAGCGTGACCGACCCGGGCGGGAAGTGCGCCATCACGGCGTTGATCGCGCCCTGAACATCCTCGATGAAGTCGACCTCGATCGTCGCCCGTACGAGGTCCTTGATCTTCGAAACGTCTCCTTCGTAGTCGGTCCAGATCTTCGCGAACGCGCGATGCTGAGATTTCACGTCGGCCAGTAGCGCCTTCGCGCCAATCGCCTCGGCGATTGCCTGAACCTCCTTGTCGAACTCGACCTTGATCTTGGCCGCGCGCTTTCGCGCCTCGGTCAGCTCGTCGTAGACCCGGCGAACCTCGGGCTGCGCGACCAGCTCGCCGCGCGAAACCGGCTTGCCGTCGGCGATCCGCTGCGTGAGTGCGTTGTGCGCGCGACTGAGCGCCGGCACCTCCTCGGCCGTGACCGGGCGCGTCTCGTCCGCCAGCTCCTGCTGCAGGTCCTGCGGCGTGACGTCCTCGTCGTAGGACGGATCCTCGTAGAGCGGCTGATAGTCGCGCTCAGCCCTCGGGGCGCGGGTGCTCTCTGGCGCCGGGGCCTCACCCGTCATCTGCTTCGGCGGCAGCGCTTTCGCTGCTGCGATCACCCGGTTGCGGTAGTCCCTCGCCGGTCCGGACTTCTGCTTCGCGCCGGCCTCGTAGAGGTTGGCGGCAGCACGGTCCGGGAAAAGCATGCGCTTCGGGGCGCCGCGGCCCGTCGGGACCGGGAGGCCGACCTGCGTGGATGCGGCTGCGGGCGCAGGAGCGGGCGCAGGAGCCTCCGCAACAGACGCAGGGGTAGACTGAGCCGTCTGCGCAGCTGCAGGCGCTCCTGCGGGCTGTGCGCGCCCCGCCTCCACGCGGCGGACGAATTCGACGTAGGCCTTCTGCGCTGCGGCGCGCGTCGTCTCGATCGCCTTGCGGTCGGTGACGAAGAAGCGCTGGTCGAACGCGGCGAGCAGCTTGTCCCACAGCTGTTGCAGGCTGTCGTAAATGCGCTGCGCCGTCGTGCGGTCGCCCGCCTCTTCGAAGACCTGCTGCCAGAACTCGGGGCTGCCCTGCTCGGAGATCGCCTCGGCGACGATCTCGGAATCGACACGCGACTCACCGTGCTTGGCGAGATTCGAGGCCCACAGCTGTTGGCTGCGCGTGGTCGAGTTGCGCTTGGCGACGTCGCGCAGCGTGGCGTACAGGTCCGGCGCGCGGCGTTCGAGGTCGTGGGTCCACTCGTGGGTCGCCGCCTTCCACAGCGCGGCGCCGTCGGCCTTGGAGTCGAGCACGACGAGTCCGGGCCGCACGAAGGCGCCGTTGAAGCCCCCGGTGTCCAGCGCCCGACCGGTGTCGGTCGAGAGCTGCCCGCCGACGTCGGCGAAGACGATCTGCACGCCGAGTTTGTCGGCGACGCCCTTGAGCGCCTCCATCTCGGGCGTGACCGTCGCCGGGGGCGGAAGGACGACCGTCTCGCCCTCCTCGATCACCCCGGTCTCCTGCAGCATCCGCTTCAGGGCATCGACAATCTCCGCTCGTACCTCGGCGTCAGTCTTAACGGGCGGCGGGGTGACGGGGTCGACGGTAGGCGTGGTCTCGCCAGAGGTCTCCGCCGCGGGTACAGCCGGCTGTAACAGCTGTTCGCCTTCAACGACATCCGGCACGAGCTGCTCGCTCGCCCCCGCAGGCAGTAGCCCATCATCGGCAATACCCCCGGTGTCCGAAAATGGACCAGAAGGGATCGTTCCATCCGTTCCGGTATCGGGCGCGGACGAAGAAGTGCCGGTTTCGGCATCGGCCAACCCCTCCGTCGTTGTGGTGACCGGGGCGAAGAAGCTGTCCAGCCCGGAGAGGACGTCCGGGGTAGCCGCGGCTGTGAAGGCCTGATCAGCTGTTGCTAGCGCTTCGGGCGAGCCGAGAATTGCCTCCACAGCTGTTGCCAGCTGTTCATCCTGCTGTCGCAGATGGTCAACGTAGGCCGCGGCCTCTCCGGCCGGGCGCCGGGAGATGTACGAAGCGATGACGTCGACGCTCTGGCTGGGGTCGACGCTCTCCTGCTCAGGATCCGGGCTGGCCTGCTCCCGCGGGCGCAGCAGCTCCCTGCCGGTCGAGGCGGTGCCGGTAATCGTGCCCCCGGCGAGCGCGCCGAGGGCGAGGTTCGAGAAGGAGTCCTCGCCGTACGGGGTGTCGACCACCGTGTTGATCCCGCGCTCGGCGGCGAGACCTTCGGTGAACTCCTGCGCGCTCTCCTCCCCCATCCCGGCGAGGGTCTTCGCCCCGACGCGGGTGGCGGCGCCGCCCAGCTTCTCGAAGGGCCTGAAGGCCCCGCCGATGAGGCGCGAGGTGAAGGTGTCCCCGGCCCCGGCGACGAGTGCCTGCAGGACCGCGGCCGCCTCCTCCGCGCGTTGCGTCACGTGCTCGCGAGCGGTGGCCGGGTCGACGCCGTCCGCAACCAGCGATGCGAACAGCGGGCTGTCCTGTGACAGCTGTTCGTCGCTCAGCTGGCCGATGCGGTCGCGCGCCACCTCAGCGCCCTCAGCACCGGCTGCGAGGCCACCAGCAGCGCCTGCCGCGGCGTGGCTGCCCGTGACCCTCCCGACGGCAAGCGCCCAGACCGTGGTGCCGAGGCTGTTGGCGACGTGCTGCATCACGCCTGCAGCGGAGGCCTCGTCCGTCAGCCCGAGGGAGCTGATCGGCGCGTCGCCCTTCAGGACCTCGATGACGTTGCCCTCGAACTGATCGGTCTCGCCGAGCTGCTTGCCCTCCTCCGTCATCGAGTCGCTGTAGATCTTCGCGCCTTCGTCGAAGAACTCCGCAACCGGTTCGACGGCCTCTCGGATCGCCCTCCCCTGTCGGGTGGAGCGCTCGATGCGTTCGCGGCGATCGCGGGCGACCGGATCCTCCGGCGGCGGGAGGCCCGAAGGGTCCTTGCCCTCGGCGTCGAGCACGCGCCCAGTGACCTCGTGCTGACGGATGCGCTCTTCACGACGGCGGCGCAGCGGTTCGAGGAGCCGTTCCTCACCCGGAAGCACTCCGGTGCCCTGAATGGCGGCGTCGTTGAGCGAGCTGGCGCCCTGCGCGAGGGTGCGGACCGAGTCTCCCATCGCGCGGATCAGGCTGGAGGTGACTCCGCGGTCGAGGTCGAGTGCGCGCTGCGGTCCGGGCCGATCGTCTTCGGCCGCGATCGGGATCGCCTGCGCGGGCGCCGCGGGCAGCTCGTCGAGCGAGGACTCCAGATCGAGGATCGAGACGGCCTTGCGGCGAGCGGGTGCGGCGGGTGCCTCGGGGGCGGCCGACGTCTCCGGCTCATCCCCCATCAGGATCCGTTCGAGATCGAGGATCGACATTACTTGCCCTCGGGCTTCTGGGCCTTCTTCCGTGCTGCGGCCTTCTCTCGCACCTCCGCCAACACCTCCCTCCTCGCGGCGTTGAACTCCTCGGCGGTCCAGCGCGGGTTGCCCCGCTTGTCGACCTTACCTGCGTTCCTCAGCTTGGCAACCGCGGCGTCGTCCAGTCGGCGCAGGAAGCTCTCAGCGCGCGCGAAGGCGTCGATGCCATCGAGTCCTTCGGCCTCCATGAACTCGCGCGAGAACTGGCGCAGCAGCGTCTTGGCCTCCGGGTCCTGCGTCCGCTTGCCGGTGACGTCGGAGACCCCGGGGATCATCCACTCCGTGTTGCGGACCTGATTCTCGATGTCGACCTTGTTCTGGCGGGCGGGCGAGCCGCTGCTGCTCCACCGGTTCTCGTCGATCGCCCTCGCCTTGGCGTCCTCTGCGCGCGCAGAGGCGCCGTACGCACCGGCCGCGGCACGGTTCTTCGCGGTCTCGGCGCCGATCTTCTGCATCTCCAGCGCACGCGCCTGCGCGCCCACCCCCGCCTTCACCGCCTGCTGGCCGAGGTTCAGGATGTAGTCGATGTAGTCGATCCCCAGCTCGACCGGGTTGCCGGTCTCGTCGGTGCCGACGATGAAGTTTTCGCGGATGCCCTGCTCGTTGGTCTTCGTCAGGACGTCGGCGTTCTGGATGTTGAAGGCCTTCGCGATCACCGGCAGCTGCGACTTGTCGCCGCCCATGAAGCGCAGCACGGCGCCGCCGATCTTGCGGTTCTCGATCTCCTCCATCAGCTTCTGCGCGTTCAGCACGTCCTGCGCGGAGGCCTTGCCGTACTCCCAGTCGAGCTGCGCGATGCGCGCCATCATCTGGCCCTTGAGCGAGGAGTCGTTCAGGTCTCGTGGCACGAGGCGCTTGATCGGCTGGCCGGTCGTCGGGTCGACGTCATCGACCTGTTCGGGCTGTGCAAGTTCCTGAAACACAGCTGTGCGCCGCTGTCGCCACTCGGCGTCGCGCTTCGCGTCCTCCTCAGCCTTCTGGACCTGCAGGGCGCGAACACGCGACTGCTGTTCGTGGCTCTCGCGATCCATGCGCAGCCGCTCGGCGTCCATCGAGGCGCGGTGCAGAGCGTCGTCGCGCCGCATCGCCAGTTCCTCTCGCTCGATCGCGGCGCGTCGGCCCTGTTGCAGCCCCTGCGCGATCCCACCCCACAGTCCAGTCGCCATTCTTCAGCCCCTCACCGGTTTGTGCAGCGCCTTCTGTAGCGCGTCGAGCTTGCTCTTTCCGATCTTGCGGACGACGTCCGCGCTGAGCACATACTCGCCGTTCGACAGCAGGATTTGATCCCCGGTGTCGACATTGACCGCCTTCACGGAGTCCGAGGTCCCGGTGCCCGGGCCGCGCACGTAGCCGCCGTTCGCCATCTTCTTCGGCTTGCCCCTGCCCTTCAGCGCCCGAACCTCTTCGGCCAGATCCTGCACGGCGCGCATCGTCACGCCGAGCTGGTCACGAACGTCGATGCGGACACCGTCACCAAGACCCGTCTCGCGCTGGAAGTCCTCCGCGTAGGGGCTGACGTGGCGACGTCCGCTGCCACCATCCTCGACGCCCGGCTTGTACTCCCACTCCTCGACCGGCATGTTCTCCAGCGCGCGCAGGGCCTTGCCTTCCTTGATCGGCTTCTTCCCGTCCTTCACCTTCTCGGACGAGAACGGGATCATCGAGGCGCCCATTCCGATAAGCTGCCCGATGCCGGCCATCGAGGAGCCCTGCTGTTGGTCGTAGGCGAGCTGATTCTGATACTGCGTGTTCATGGCGTTCATCTGACCGCCGATCGCACCCATCTGGCCGCCAAGCGCGTTCATGCCCAGCGACGAGTAGCTCTGTCCGATGCGGTCCGCGATCCCCATCGCGCCACCGGCCGCGGTGCCTGCGCCCACACCGGTGCCGATCGCCTGCAGCGACGTCGCCGGCATGTTGCGGCCTAGCTGCGAGACCCCGGCGAGCATGTTCATGCCCATCGCCTTGCTCTGCAGCGTTGCCTGATTCGCGGCGTTCGCGCGCATCGCAGCTGCACGTAGGCCGGTCTCGCCGAGCAGCTCCATCATCCGTCCGCTGTTCGGGTTCACGCCCATGCGCGAGAGCGCCCGCATCGCCGAGCCCCGCTGTAGCGCCATCTGCTGCTCGACGTCGGTACTGGCGCGCGCGGCGAGCTGACGCCGGTTCTCCTCGGTGTTGAACTCCATCGCCCGGCGCGCGAACTCTTCCTCTGCAGGCCGGAAGGTCCGCAGACTGTAGTCGTAGTAGTCCTGCGCCTGCCGGTTCGCCAGCTCCTGACCTTCGATCTGCAGCGCGGCGATGCGGTCGGCGGTCGGCTTCGACTCCTGATAGCGGCGCTCTGACATCGCGAACTGCGTATTGGCGATGTTCTGGTAGACGCTCGCCATCTCGCGATAGGCCTGCGCGATCGGCTCGTAGTTCGGTGGCTTGCTGCCCTTGCCGCCGCCGCGGCAGACATAGCCGCGCTCCTTGCGCTGCGTCAGGTCGCCCAGCGGCTCTCCGAGAGCCTCAAGCTGCCTTCTGCTCAGTTCCATTCGTTCTGCCTCGTCGCAACCAGCGACAGTCTTCTTTCCACATGACGTAGAGGATCACGTCCCCGCCGTCGCGTGCGGCCCCCTTCAAGCGGGCCTCCTCTCGAAACCCGATGTGCTCGTCGAAGCGACGTGCATCTAGGTTCGATTCTTCCACCCAACCGGTCAGTCTCCGTACCCTCATCTGCTCGAACGGGTACTGAAAGCCGACGTAGAGGAACTCGCGATTCAGCCAGCGACGCCCCTCGCCAGCAAGATGAACGAAAACGTTCGTCCCCGAGTAGTCGCAATAGACCGCGCCCGCAAGGATGCGATCGTCGTCCACGAGCCCGAGGCACGTGTGCAGACCGAACTGCTCGACCGGCAACCCGACCTTGGCGGCGACGTACTGCGAGATCGCTGGGTGGTCGTGGATGATCTGTCGTGTCACAGCTGTTATATGTGACGCCCAGAAGGGTCGAAGGGATCGAGGAGGTGCTCGGCGAACCAGCGAGAAACGCGTCCTCGCCAGCCCTCGCGGTACTTGTGGCGCTTCAGGCGCGCAGTGACCGTCATCTCTCTCGGCGGCTCGAAGAGCAGCACCGACATCGGCCCGAGGTTCACGAGGAAATCGAGGACGTAGCCGCTGGCGAGCAATGGGATGCCGACCATCTTCGCGACGCCCGTGAGCTGTCCGCGATCGCGTGCGCCCTTGAGATTCATCACGGCGAGGTAGTGCAGCCAGAGCAGTACCGCTCCGAAGATCGAGAAGCCCAGCCACCGCAGGCCAGTGAAGGCGACGTCGAACAACAAGGCCGGGTTCATGCCGGCCACCCCACTTCCAGCTGATTCATCAGGATCGCCTCGACCTCGCCGTTGCTATTCGCGGCTCTCACCGCGCTGTCCAGAACCCATGAGCGGACGAAGATCGCCTGCCCTCGCGCCCCCATCTCAGCGGCGAGCAGGCGCAGCTCGAACAGGTTCAGGAGATGCGACTCATCGTCGAAGTCGCGCCACTCGATCTTCGTCGCCTCGGTCGCAGCACCGACGATGATGGAGTCCTCCAGCGACGCGCGACGATCGGCGAGGTTGCCCTTGTCCTTCGTGATTGCGTAGGCGATGCCTGCGCTCGATACAGCGCGCGCGGCGAAGGCTTGCTCGCGGCGACGCTTGATAGCTTCCCAAGCGGCTATACGAATGGTTTCCAAGTCGCGGAGGTCCACCCACCTCATCAGCGTGTTGTCCCAGCGGGCGAGGTATGGAGGGAACGTGCTGCGGGCTTCGCGCTGCTCGGGTGTGTAGGCGAGGATCTCGCCATCCTTCACGTAATGCGTGCCGGGGCGGCCTTCCCCTATGAGGATTTGTTCGCCGTCAACAAGCGGCTGCGTGGCTACCTGCTCGGGCTCGCACATCCCCGCACGCACGATGCTGCCATCCGGATCATGAATGACGTAGTTGGTGAGCGGGACCCTCATACCTTCAGCTCCGAAATGCGGATCTCGTACTGGAAGATGTAGTACCCAGTTGCAACCGTCGGAGTGTCGAATTCAATACCGCTCATGTTGATTCTGACGGTGTGCGAAGTGTTCAACGAGATCGTGCTCATCACGCACGCCGTGAAGTTGAAACGGACATGCCCTCCTGCGTAGGTCGCATACTGATGGGAGCCAAGATTCCACGTATAGGGACTCAGCAACAGCACTGGATTGCAGTGCCCCCAATTAGTTCCCGGCGCATATATGAAGAGATAGCCGTTCACCGTGATGATCGGTTTTCCTCCACGCGAAATGTATGTAGTGCCGGGAGGGATTATGCGCGTGTTGCGAATGCCGGACGGGAAGTTGATTTGGCCCGCACCGGAACTCTCGGTGATCGCAACAACCGAAGCGTCACCGCGAACGACGACGTTGTTGAACTCCGCATTGCCATTGCTCAACAACTGAAACCCGGAGGAGCCTGAAGAGAAATTGCTACTGCGCAGGTACGTCGGTCCGATGTTGATGCCACCGATAACACCAGCTCGGAACTCCGCAGACCCATCCTCGAAGAGCTTGAATCCGGCAGAGCCCGGTGAATAGTTGAAGCTCTGCACCGTCCCCATGTACGAGGTGATCGCCGAGAGACGGTTCGCGGAGATCCGGTCGGCATTGATCCCACCCGCCTTGATGTGCCTCGTCTCGATCGTGTTCGCCTGAATGCGATCGGCGTGCATCGTGCCGGTGGTAATCCGGGCCGCACTCATCGAGCCGGTCGTGATCTTGTCGGCCGAGAGGTTCCCGATCTTCGCGTTCGTGATCGAAGCGTCGGCGATGTACGCAGTCCGCAGGTAGGTGCCTGCAGGCATCAGAACGCCGTCGACCACCTGCGGCGTCGCGAGGTGGATAAAGGGCGCAGTGCCAGTGCCCGACCCGGTAGGCGGCGCGATGGTGAAGCGATCCGC
Organism: Leucobacter sp.; assembly: GCA_041655455.1. Lineage (GTDB taxonomy): Bacteria > Actinomycetota > Actinomycetes > Actinomycetales > Microbacteriaceae > Leucobacter. The sequence continues at coordinate 39,697 of JBBAFK010000015.1, forward strand.
GACGATGGCGAAGGCGGACTCATTCGGGTCTGCGAAGAAGCCGTACCCCGTGACGCGCCCGTTGATGTCGGCCCGGATCGTGCGCTCCGCACGCACGAGCCCATCGAGCATCGCCACTGTCGAGCTGGCCTCCTGCAGCGCGGCCGACAGCGGGGTGATCGACCCCGACCCCACCGAAACCCAGTCGACATCCCAGACGCTCGCCGGGCTGTTGCTCGTCACGAGGTCGATGTAGAGCCCCCGGATTTCGTTCGCGTTCCAGTCCGAGAGCGAGGACATGTCCCATTCGAGGACGTTCCACTTCGATGGGTCAGCAGGGGCCGCAATCGTCTTGAAATAGGCCTCGTTGCGACCGTGGCCCGAGGTCGCGTAGTAGAGCTTCCCCTCCCACGTCCCCGTGCCGGAGACGCGCCGCACACGGGCGCGCACGACCGGAGCTGCCGAGCCGGTGAAGCGTGACTGGACCGGGAAGGTGACGCTGAAGTACGGGTTCGACGCCGAAGGCGCATGGCGCAGCGCGCCGGCCACGGACGTATTCGAGGACGCGACCCCATCCCAACCGTCGAGCGACTCGTCGAAGCCCCAAAAGAGCCGGTCCTCGATTCCGGTGTCGGCCCTCACCTGACTCTGCAGCGTGGTGATCTGCGACGAGAAGGCCCCCACGCGGGCGTCCCCCGCCGGCTCCCACGAGTCGCCGTCCCAGCGCTTCAGGAGGTTCTGTCCACCGGTCGTGTCGATCCACAGATCGCCCGTCTCCGGGTTCGAAGGCGTAGACGACTGCATGTAGGTGGCGTTCTTCGCCTCGGCGACCGTCTTCGTCTGAACGATCGACTCGTAGATGTCGCCGCCGATCTCAAGGCGAGCAGCGACATCCTCGATCGCCTGAGACAGGACGCTGTCCTCGTTGACACGCGCAGTGCGTTCGGCGTGCAGCAAACCGGAGCCGACCGCATTGATGTCCTCGCCGGTGTAGTGCCCGCGCAGCTGCACGGCGAGATCCGAGCGCGTCTGCGCTTCGGCGACGAGACCCTGCTCGGTGACGGTGACGCGGGTCTCGACGTCCTCGATCGCCGCCGCGTGCGCCGCTACAGCCTCGCCGATCGAGGCGTAGTCACCGATCTTCTCCCAGTACGGGCCCTCGACCGGAGTGTTCCCGGTGGTCGTCTGCAGGGCGCGCCACAGCGCCCCGCTGTACTTGACGATGTCGTCTTCTTCGTAGGTCTCGCCCGGGTCGTATTCCGGCGTGCCCGAGAGGTCGTTGATCTGGCTCTGCAGGACTTCGATCTGATCGATGCGCGTGCGCAGCGTCTGATGAAGCTGGTCCTGCGTGAGCGAGTTCTCCAGCACCTCCAACAGCTGTTCAACATCTGGCGCTGTGGTGTCGCTCACGGGGCCCGCCAGAGGGCCGACCTGTCCGTTCTTCCCCTTGATCCGGATCCAGTAGTAGAAGGTCTTCCCGTGCCCAACGAGGTCGGCGATGACAAGGGCTCGCGTCTGCCCCCAGAAGTAGGTCATCGGGGAGCTGTCGACCGGCGGATCCGGGAACTCCTCGTCCGCACGGAAGATCTCGAACTGGTCGATGTTGAACGTGCTCGCACCGACCGGCCAGTTCGGGTCGTCCCACGTCAGCACGATCGATGCGTAGGCCGCGCTCGCCTTGAAGCCGGTCACGGCGGGCGGCGGATCGTCCGGACCCGGTTCGGGGAAGATGATCACTTCGCCCGGCACCCTCGGCCCATCCATCGTCGGCGGGGTGACGACGTACGAACCCGATCCGCGGCGTTCGGCAAGGCCGCCGATCTGAAGATCACGGAAGGTGACGGCGCGATCGAGATCGCCTCGCTGCCCAACGAGGACGTCGAGAGCGCCCTTGATCGCGCTCAGGAACCCGCGCTGATTCGCCGGCAGATCCGGAGGGACCGCCGGGACCGAAGGCAGCTTCGGGCGATCAGACACTCGCCAGCTCCCGCGCCTCGTTGGCGAGGTGGACGGCAAGCACGCGCTGCGCGCCCTGAACCTGCACCTCCCAGAAGCGACCGAACCCGCTCGGCAGCCGGAAGGGCGCGTCGCTCGTCACGGGCTTGCTCACAACCACCGGGACCCCATCGGCCCACAGGTCGAGCGTCACCGGATAGCTCGTGGCGATGACCTGCCCCCACGCGAACGAGGACGGCTTCGTGATCGGATGCTTCTTGCTCTTCCACACCATCGTGAGCGGCACCCCCGCGTCCCACTTCTGGATGCGGCTGTTGATGCACAGGTACAGCTCATCGGTCACCGTGTCGCTGAACGCGGCGGTGGCGTAGATGTCGGTCGTCGTGATCGCGCCGTTGCGGGGATCGAGGACCAGTCCACCCTTGGTGGATCCTGTGTCGTAGAAGGCGATGTAGAGTCCGTCGTGCGAGGCGCCCACCATCGACTCGGGCTTCAGTTCCTGCCATTCGCGCTTCGTGAAGTGGTTCTCGGTGACGATCGAGATGCCGGCATCGGAAATCGACACGAGCCCGTCCGGGGACGGATAGAACACGGCATTGCCCACCGTCTGGATGCCGCGCTTCGAAACGCACGCCTGCTTGAGCGCGAGCTTCTGGCCGCTCATCAGCCCCGGGTCCGCACCGGAGAACACGTGCGGCTCACCTATCGTGAGCACTGCCAGCGAATGCCCGAACGCGGCCATGCCGACGATCGGAAGATCGACCGTCAGCCGATACCCTGCAGGCCACGCATAGGGGGCGAAGGGCGCCGAGAACCAGACGTCCTGCCCCTTGAAGGCGGCGAAGAATCCGTTCGGCATCGAGGTGAGCCCGCGCAGCTGCGCATCGGGCGGATCCCACCCATCGGTCGGGATCTCCTCGCCGAGCGTCTCGACGTTGTCAGCCCAGCCCGAGTTCAGCTGCGCGATCCCCACCTCCGCGGCGAAGAAGAACGAGCCGCCGTTCGACCCGCTCTGCGTGCGGTAGATGCGGACCTTGCCAGTGAGGAAGTCGTAGTTTCCCGCCGGGAAGCCTCCCGTGTAGGTGAGCGTGACGGTCTCGCCCAGATGCCAATTGACGCCGTTCGAGACCGGGCTCGGAGCGCTCTCCTGCCCGTCGCTCGTCACGAAGGTGATGACGTAGTAGCGCAGCTCGGGATCGGTCCCCTCCTCCGGCGTGCCGCTCTTCGTGGCGAACGGGATCCCTGTCGGCTTCGGCACGCCGAGCCGGAACCACTGCGACGGGTACGGGCCGCCGCCGGTCTCCGCCCGGCCGCTGTAGGTATAGCGAGGCTCGTGCGCGTCCGAGGTGTAGAAGGTCCGCTCCTTCTCGTCCCCAGCGACGTGGCCGAGCTGGAAATCAACATCGTTTGGTGACGTGAACCACCATTGGGTATCGGAGGGGGTCGCACGCTTGAAGCGGTAGATCGCCTTCGTTCCGGAGACTGGGCCGTAGACCTCCACCGGCTCGTTGTAGGGCTCGACGGCGCCACCGGACTGAAGGCGGCAGTTCAGCGCGATCTGCGCCCCGTTCGGCGGCAGCAGCGTGGGGTCGAGCCTCGGCGCGATCCCTCCGAAACCGGCGAAGGTGAGGACGCTCACAGACCCTCCGGATTTACGACGTGCTCGATGTAGTGACGCGCGCCGTCATGCCGGGCTGCGCACATGGAGAGCACGTGCTTGGCCTTGGCGACGGCTTCGGCTGCGACCTCTGGCGGCACACGACCCTCACCGGGGATCTGCGGCCACTGCTCGCAGGGCTTCATCACCCACTCGGGCGGTGCCGGCGGACGAACCACCGTCGGGCTCAATGTTCCAAAGCACCCGCCAAGAAGGAGGAAGAGACTCACACTGAGCATCCGCTTGGACATACTTCACGACCTCCTGCGTGACGGTCCTGACTCGCTCTGGGCGCGCCTTCAACCGCTCGACCTCGGCCTGCACCTTGCCGAGCGCCTTCTCCTGTCGGATCCGTTCGTCGTTTGCGACCCTGACCCACTTCGCTTCGCGCTCGCGCCAGTGCGCCTCGGACAGCTCGTAACCGATGAAGCCGGCTGCGATTGCAGAGGCAACGGCGGCCACGAGAGCGACCGTCAGCGCCTTCACCGCGCCTTCTCCGGAAGGGATAGCAGGAACCGGCGCAAACCAAAGCGAATCAGGATTCGCATACCCTTCGCTCCTCAGCGCGGCGGCGAACGAGGCCCGGCCACTTAATGCCCTTGGCATAGACCCAGCGACTCAGCTGCGCGCAGGCGCCCTCGATGTCGCCCTCCCTCGCGAGACGGGCGAGCGTCGACGTGCAGAAGGCTTCGGTGCCGACGTTGTAGGCGAACGAGACGAAGGCCGTGCGCGGGCCCGGGGCCGGTGCGTAGCCGAGGCAGCGGATCACAGCTGTGTCGAACTCGATGAGGCGCCCGGCGAGCATGTCCTCGCACTGCTGGCGCGACACACGATCGCCGAGCTGCACGCCCTTCGTCTCGCCGAAGCAAATCGTCGGGATGCCGACCGGGTCGAGATAGGCCACCGTGCGCAAGCCCTCGAACGAGGCGACCAGCGCAAGGCAGGCGAGCAGCCCTCGGGCTGCGATCTGCCGGCTAGTCACTGATCTTCACCTTGTCCTGCTTCGCTATACGCCTCCACTTCCACAGGAGGAAGCCGATCTGCAGAAGCACGTAGATGAGAGTTGCAGCCATCACCATCTGATTGAGCGTCCACCCAAAGACGGCGTCCGCCGTCACAACTGCAACGGGCGGCACCCCTTTGATTGCCTGCTCCGTGACGTCTGCCCGATCCATCACACTTCCCTCACTCGTACTCGAATCTCTGCTTCGACGCGGCGCCCCATCTCGGTCTCAATGAAGACGGTGACCTTGTAGTTGCCACCATCGACGCCCTGCTCGAACCACACCTTCACCCTCGACTCGGCGGGCGCATCGGCGGTAACGACGAGGGCGTCGTCGTCGACCGTGAACCACACCTCCCTGATCGAATCCCCGGGCCGGTTCGAGAAGAAGTCCCTGAGCGTGACGTCTCGATCCTTCCTCTCGCCGGGCTGCTTGATTACGGTGCCGATGAACATCTGATTCCTCGTCAGGCGGAGAAGTGGAGTTCGAGGTCCTCCACCGGAACGGACAGCTCGATCTCTTCAGCGGGCACAACCAGCTCGATCGTCTCCCCGGCTGGGATCCAGTCCCGGGCCTGCACACGGACGGTCTGCGTGAAGTCGCCGATGCGTTGCGTCTTCTGCAGCGTGACGAGCACGAGCCCCGTCGCTTCGCTACCGAAGGCGCCCACCATCTGGTCCGCCTCGGCGAGGTACTCCTCCTGAAGCGCGACCGCCGCGGCGTCCTGCCCGAAATCGCCGATGCCCTGCGACGCATTGAGCGAAACGAGGCTGTCGGTCTCGGCCTCCTGCGAGAAGGTCCCCACCGCCTGAGAGGCGAGAACGAGCCTCACGTTCGTGACCGTCGCGCTCGCCGACTGCGTGAAGGGCGCTACGGGCTGCGTGGCGTGCGCGCTGGCGGACACACCCCCCGCGGCCGCGCTGCCGAAGGGCTCGATCTCCTGATTGACGGTGACGTGGCGCGAGTCGGTCAGGACGACGATGACGACCTGCGTGAAGGCGCCGACGCTCTGCTGCACCGATGCCTCGGCGTCGACCTCAGCGCTCGCCTGCGATCCGAAGTCGCCGACCGGCGCCGGCCCCACAGCTGTGATGTCGGCAACAGCTGTCGCGGTACCGGTGAAGTCGCCGACATCCTGCTCGACGACGATCGCCGGCTGGACGGCGTTGACGTTGACCGTCTGCCCGAAGTCGCCGACGTCCTGCGTCGCGCTCAGGCCCGCGGGGGCGGAGGCCTCCAGCTCCTGCGAGAAGGCGCCGATGTTGTGCGTCGCCTGCGCCGTGAGGTCGACGATGAACTGCCCACCGCCGCCGATCTCGCCGTCCGGCAGCTCCTCATCGGCGTACGACGGCAGCCACAGCAGCTGTCCGTTCGAGAGGGAGGGGCGCCAGCGGAGCATCATCCCGCGAGGTCCTCGATCGCAACGCGACCACCAGCGATGAAGTCGTCCTCCGGATTGGCGCCCAGCTTGACGGCGATCGCGTAGCCGTAGTCACCGACGTTCAGCGAGGTCGAGTCGTTGACGTTGGCCTCGATCCACCCGTTCGCGTCGGTCGCGGCCGTATGGGTCTCGAAGACCGGCGCCCCGGCCGGCTTGGTCGCGTCCCACCAATAGAGCGCGACGTTGGTGAGGTTCGCCGCTGCCGTGGTCCCGTCGCCGAGCTGTACGCGGAAGCCCTTGATGACGCCGAGCGGCGGCGCGTTGACGGTGACGCCGACCTCACCCGCCTCGTCCGGATCGTCCGCGTTCTCGACGTCGATCGTGGTCGCCCCCTCGGTGACGCCCGTGACGCTGAACTCGGCCGTCGTCTCCGCCTCGTCCATGAAAACCGAGGCAGGCACCGTCGCGACGTTCGGGTTGTCGCTCAGGAGGTTGTAGGTGACGCCCCCAGCCGGTGCCGGCTGGTCGCGCGTGATCGTCGCCAGCTCGGCGGCGCCCGCAACGACGATGATCGGGCTCGGGGTGATGATGATCGAGGCGGGATCCGGGTCTGGGTCGGCCCCCGTGTCGATCAGCGTGTTGAACCAATCCTCGTGCAGCGCCTGCGCTTCGGCCTGCGTGATCAGCTGACCGAAGATGCAGACGCAGTGGAACCTCCCCGACTGCCAGCCCTGCCCGTCGTACCCGCCCACCGAGTACAGCGACGGCGTCGAGCCAAAGGCGTAATTGTGCGTCGTGTCGGAATCGGCTTCGAGTGCGATGTTCGCGTCGCTTTCGAGTCCGTAGAAGAGCTGGTGCTTGTTCAGCTCGTGGTAGTTCCCAGCGAACGAGAACTTCACCGACCAGTCATCGGGGGTGGGCGTGGTGTTGTAGGGGGGCGCGTAGCCGCCGCTGATGTTCGCGCCAAACCATAGAAGGTCCGTTGTCGAGTTATAGGAGATTCCATTCGACGGGGACGAGATTGAAACGAGCCGACGGTAGCTCGAACCCGGCCCAAGTCCGGCCATCGCGACGAACACCGCGCCGATGGATTTGTTCGGAAGTACGGGGCGCGGGGAGGGCCACGTCACGCCCTGCGCGACGTAGCTGCCGCTACCCGTCGTCTGGAAGTACCGGCGAGAAACCCCCTTCCACGTCGACGAATCGAAGGTGACGTTGGCGTGGACGGCGATCGTGTTGCCGCACAGATCGATGACGCTATTCCCGTCCTCGTCGACAACCAAACAGCTGACGAGTTTGGCGGTCAACGGGGAAGAACGAAGGGTGTATGCCATGTCACGCTGCCGAGAAGATCGAGGGGCGCTTCAGGACGTAGAGCGCAGCCCCGTTGATGTCGAACGCGCCGAAGCAGTCGTAGTCACTGAAGAACTCGATCCGCTTCATGATTCCGGCGTCGTGGACGTGCGAACCGGACGGGGGGCCTGCATGCGGGCCGCTCCAGATCCAACCATTCGTGTCGAGCGAGAAGAGGCCCACCCCCTCCACGAAGACGGCAATCTGCGTGCAACCCGGAATGAAGTCGCCCATGTAGATCCAGCGCGTGCCGGACCCGTCCGAAGGGACCCCTGCTGGCTTCGTATTGCCGTATGCGATCGCCTCGATGTCGTTGTGGTGGCTGCCGTCGTTGCGCTTGATGTCGATGCGGTGCGCGCAGGCGAACGTGGTCGCGGTGCGATCGTTGACGTAGGCCAGCCGACCCGGATAGACGGGATCGGGGACCACGGTGCCGTAGCTCTTGCGCGAGAACGCAGCACCCCAATAGCGCACCGTCTGCTGCCGCGTCTTGTTCACCGGGTCGACGAGCAGCGTCGCCTGCGAAGTGCGACGGAACACGCAATCGGTGAGCACTTCCCCGGTCGGGTTCAGCGACGAGTCGACGACGTGGACGAGCGGCACGCGGACGCTGTCCACATCCGTGCTCAGCATCGACCCTACGACGGCGCCGCTCTCGTCCCAGTGGCCGGTCTCGGCATCGATGAAGGTCCCGCCTCCGACCGAGCCGGTGCCGCCGCGATAGGGCGCGGCGCCCGCGACGAAGAGTTTCTTGATCGACGGCAGGTACGTCATTCCGCCGTACATGTGAGACGCGATCGGCGCGAAGCGGCCCGAGGGGTTGCGCCACGCAAAGAAGTTGCTGGTCGACTGGAAAGGGACCGTCGGGTCCTGCTCGCTGAAGTGCAACTTCGCGCTCTCGTCGGTGCGCTCCCACAGCAGCGTTCGGCAATCGAAACGGCCGACCTCCGAGCCGAGCCAGTCGTCGTGGCCGCCGCCCGTGAACCAGTATTCGCGGCGCCCGTGTGCATAAACGCCGCTCGAATAAGACCAAGGCCTTTGACTAGTAACAGTGACCGAGGACTGCCCGGGTGCGGCGTAATAAGTCTCGAAGTCCGGATCGCTCTTCGTGCGCTCGACGATCGAGAAGTAGGTGTTGCCTGCGATGTTCTGCGACCACTGCCCAACCGGCAGATCGGCGAGCACGAGCGACAACGCATCATCGCCCGAGGGCGGCTCCTGCGGCTCCGGCTCTGGCGCGATGCTCACGTTCAGGCGCATCCGCTGGCCGGCGATGAGCGTGCCGTAGACGGACGTGAAGCGCCCTCCCGGGCCGAAGGAGCCGACGATGTAGCGCGAGCCGTTGGTGATGCGACAGGTCCACGTGGCGGCGTTCGGATTGCCGCCCGAGGCGACCGCGCCGTCGAGTAGCACGTCCTTCGAGAGCGACCCGTCCGGGCCGACATCCATCGGACCCGCGAAGGTCCCGGTGAACTTCAGCGTCGCGCCGTCGAAGATCTCGACCGTGAGCGTGCCCGAGCCGAGCGCGTCCCGCACGGCTTGCGCCTTCTGCACGGGCGTGCCGGCCGCGTGGTAGGCAAGGGCTGTGGTCGGATCAAGCATCGTCCGATTCGTCTTTCACCGTGCCGACGGCGCGCAGCAGCACGACGTCGGACACCGACATGAACTCCTCGTCGAGATAGCGGGCCCCCTGCACCTGAACGACTTCGACGGGGATGGCCTTCCCGTAGTCGGGAAGCATCACCACCACCGGCAGGCGCGGATCGAACTGCTCCAGCAGCTCGGCGAGGGTCCCGACGTTCATCGGGATCAGGCGTGGGGGGCGTTCTTCGTCCAGCCCGTGATCCGGACCTGCTGACCCTCGGCGATGTTGGTGTTGTCGATCTGCATGTCATGCGCGGACGTGACTCCCACCGTGCCCTGCTCGCTCGCAGTTACGCCGTCCGCCTTGTAGATGCGGTAGAAGGTCGCGATGCCGGTGCGGGTAGCGCCCTGCTGCAGCGGGAGTCCCGTGAAGGTCTTGCTGCCGCCCGAGGCGTCGTCCATCCAGTTCGCCACGAGGGGGAACTCGACGAGCACGTTGTTGCCCGACAGTGCGGCGCCGACGTTCGCGGGCGGCGAGCCGTCGTAGATGCGGACCCTCGGCTCCTCGCCGATCTCCGTTTCGATCGCATTCAGCACCGCGTTGCGCAGGCCGACGCTCCAAGTCACAGCCATGAGAAGCTCCTCTTCAGGTCTGCCCCACCGCGGGGCCGTTGAAATGCGCCCACATCGCGCTCGCATGGCGACGCGACACGGGGACTGGGGTTTCGCAGCCACGCACCTCCAGCTCGTACCAACCGCCGAAGCGCGTCTGGCGGCGCAGCGAGATGGACTGGACGTGGCGCGGGTTGACGAGCGCGCCGCGGTGGACGCGAAGCCACTGGCGCGGGAAGCGACGCTGCAGCTCCCTGAGCGTCGAGCGAGTCAGGTAGCCGACGGGGCCGCGCTCGGTGACGATCTTCAGCAGCCGGCCATCGGTGACCACAGCTGTGATGTCGGGCACAGCCACCGGCACCCGGTGGTTGCGTACGCGCAGGATGATGTAGGCCTCGACGAGCAAGCTGCCGCAGCTCGGGCAGCACTCCCTGTCGTGGTGGATCACCCCGTCGCGCACGATCGCCATCACGGGCTCCGCATGCGGACACGGCGCTTCGCGAGCACGCCATCCTGCGAGGCGCGCAGCATCGCGCGGTTCAGCTCCACCTCGAACTCGTTGCGGTAGAACTCGGCCAGAGCCGGGTTGCTCCACGGCAAGCCGGGCTTGATCATCAACCGGTGCTTTGCGCCCGCAACGAACGCGCGGTGCCAGCGGTAGCCGATCTCGTCCGGGATGCTGGTCGCGGTCGGCAGCGGCGCGACGGCGAGCCGCACCGAGATCGTCGAGCCCGAGACGCCGTGCAGGCGCAGCGCCCTGTCCGAGATCCGCGTGTAGCCGCGCGCGAAGCCACGAAGGTCGCTGCGGTGGATCGGGTCCAGCGGCTCCCGGTCCGACGTCACGTACAGGACGTCGACCAGCCGCGTGCGCGAGGGCAGCTCAAGCAGCAGCTCCTCCTCGGCCGGCACCTCGTCCATCTCGTGGACGTAGGCGTGCCCGCGCTCGCAGAAGTCGATCGCCGCTTCGCGCAGCGCCTCCTCGATCGTGAACGTCGGGCAGCCGGTGACGTCGACCGCCACCGAAGGGGCGAGGTCGGCGAAGTCCACCTATCAGCCCCCGGCTGCAACGGCGGTGCGCGGCGGCATCCCGCCGACGTTCGCCGTGTTCGGGCTCACGACCATGCTCGTCTTGCCGCCGATCCCCAGCGAGTTCATGAACTGCTGGTAGTGGCTGGCGGCGCGCTGCGCGTTGCCGGCGTACTCGGCGTCCTTCGAGAAGGCGCGGTAGCAGATGTAGTCGACGATCGCCCCTGCGTAGAGGTCCTCGTGCTCCAGCGTGTCGCTCGCGATGTTCGCCAGCGTCGTGTCGGTCGGCGTCTGCGCGTAGGCGATTTCGAGCTTGTGCCCGGCGACGGCCGGCGGATACACGTAGAAGACGCGCGGCGTGCGCTCGTCGAACATGAAGTGCTTGAGGTCGGTCGACTCTTCCTCGGTGTGCCAGTCCGGCTTCTGCGCATCGAGCACCTCGCGCTCGACCACGCGCACGGCCTTGCCGATCGCGCCGGCCGAGGTGACGTTGCGGATCGCGTCGAGGAAGCGCGAGCCAGCGGGCAGGCCCGCGGGCACCGTGCCGTCGGGCAGCGACTGCTTGGTGCCGGCCACGAGCGGCATCACCTGCGTCGTGGCGTAGAGGTCCGGGCGAACGATCGCCACCTCGCGGCGGGCGTCGTTGTAGTAGTTCAGCAGCTCCGCTTGCGGCCAGCGGACGTTCGTCTGGTCCTGAATGATCGTCGCCGCACGCTCGATCACTGACTTCGCGGTGAGTGCCATCGGTCCCCCGTCAATACAAAACTCCCGATCGCCGCGTATCTACGGCGACCGGGAGGTATTGCCTCACTTCGTGACGAAGCCTTCGACCAGAGCCTGCGGCGTCACAACGCGAGCACCGTAGACGTTCAGGCCGCGCATGATGTCGCCGAAGGTCGACTCCGAGCGGAGCGTCTCGACCTTGGTGACCTGCGAGGCGAAGGTCAGCGCGTCGCGGGTCAGCGCGAAGACCGCGTGGCCGCGCTTGTCCGTGCCGCTGCCGTCGTCCTTCACACCGGTACGGCTGGGCAGGAGGTTCGACACGAACAGCTCGAAGCGGTCGATCATGCCGAGGCGGCCGTTGCGCAGGATCGAGGTCCCGTCTCCAGCGAGCGAGGCGTCCTTCAGGTCGGACTTCTTGATCATGGCGCCCATCCACGCCGGGATCACGAGCTTGCGTCCGTTCTCCGGGAGGTTGGCTTCATCCATGACGAGGCCCATGTCGACGATGAAGTCGAGCACGTTGGTCTTGTCGAGCTTGCGCGCGACCGCATCGCCGGCCACCGCCGCCGAGCCGTCGCCGAGGCTGATGTCGCCCGACTTCGCGCCGGCCGTGAGGCCGCGGTTCGTGTCGGCTGCCTTGCCGATCGAGAAGAGCTGCGCGCCATCGTCCGCGTCCGCCGCCGGGGCCCACGAAGCCATCGAGGCCAGCACGTTCGTGTCGACCTTGATCTTCATCTGCTCCGACGCGTCGTTGGAGAAGACCTCCATCTGCGCGATGTCGGACTGGATCTGGTCGACGTCGTCCGCGATGACGTTGAAGTACCAGCCGCGATCGATCAGGAGTTCGACCTTGCCACCCTGCGGCACCTGCTTCGCCAGCGTGAGTCCCTTCTTGTACTGGGACACGTTGATGGTCGGCACCGTGCGGATGATGACCTTGTCGCCCTGATCGCGGATCTCGCCTTCCCAATCGGTGTTGGCGATGGCCGGGACGACCGAGGCCTCGTAGAACTTGGCCTGAAGTTTCCCGGACCAAATCTCCGGGATGAAGACGCCCGCGTGGACGTCGGTTGCGTACGGGGCTACCCCCGAGACAGGCAGAGACATTTCTCAGATCTCCGATTGCACGCCTTACATGCGGGGACGTCTGATCCGTCCTTCACGCTGTGCGGCGTAGATGTCACGTTCGATCTGAGCGGCTTCGGCCTCGCGCCCCCGGTAACCGCCTCGCGAGACAGTGTCGAAGAACGACTTGATCTCGCCCGGCGTCCAGATGCGCTTCCCTTGCACGGGGACGTCGACCTTGCTGGTCGGCGGGACCACGTGCTCGGTAAGGTCCTTCGGCTGCTCAGGCTCCTTGCCTCTGCCGTACGTCGTGAAGAACCGGGCCGCGCGCTCGGCGTCGAACGACGAACAGGCGTCATCCAACAGCTGTTGGCGCTTGCGACCGCTGAACTGGTCCGACTCATCCAGCCATGCGATGAAGTCCGGGTCCTCGTTCAACGACTCCCAGTTCGGAGCAAGGCGCGTGAGGTCTGAGAGGAAGGCGCGCTTCGACTGACGAAGCGTTTCTGCGCGGATCTCCTCGATCGACTTCTCGATCTCGGGGACCTTCGACACTCCCTCCGGCACAACCGTCGATGCGGCGCGCTTGACGAAGTCGACGAAGTTCTCGCCGTATTCCTGCACCTCCTCATCCTTGATCGGACTCGGGGGCGGAGCGGCGGGCCGCGTCTTCAACTCCTTGATCTCCGCCTCCAGCGTGCGAATCTGCTCGTGGAGTCGAGGGACCTCGGCGTTGAACTTGCCCTGCAGGACCTTGTAGGCCGCCTCCCAGTTCTTGGTCGGCTGTGCCTGCTGTTCCTGCTCTTCTTTGCCGGGAGCCTCGTCCACCACGCCGACCGCCTCGTTCGGGGTCTCGTCGGTGTTCTCGGTGTTCCCGTAGACCTGCTTGTACCTGTCTTCCGCAACCTGAAGTTGCTTCTTCACTGCATTCGGCAGCATCGATTTCTCCGTGAGTCCTCAGCGCAATCAGAACGACCTGCAGATGTCGTTCGATACCATCGGGTATTCACACTGTGCGTAGGTTGTCCGCAGAGCGAGCGCCCTCGTGTTCTGCGGATCCGGGCTACTGCCCGGGGGCCAAGGTGTTGACGATGTCGACGAGTTCCCTCGCTGCGCCTTGTACCCGCAGCAGATTGTCGTCGTCATTCGTCATTACCAAATCGTCCTTTCGCTCGGCGAGCCTACTTCGCAGGTATTCGGCGACGACTTGGAAGTCTTCATCGGTGGACAGGCGCTTCACTGCCCTGACCAATTGTTCGTAGTGCGTCACCCACGCGCCTTCTTGAAGCTGCCCCGATTCCAGTTGCAGCGTGGATCCGGCGGCGTGCCTGCGCGGCAGTCGCCAATCATCCCGCCGTCGGCATAGCGAAAATCGGTGCTCACGGTGAGCGGCGGCTGCGGCTCGCCGACGATCGCGCGCGGGTCGGGATCCGGGCCCCTGTACGGGACGGCCGGCGTGAGCCCGGTCTCCGGATCGATGCCGGTCTCCTGCATCGTCGAGCGGTCGTAGAAGCCCTTCTGGGCGTCCATCAGCTCGCCGCGCTTCTTGCGGTACTCGCGCATCTCCTTTCGGTCTTCCTGCATCTGCTTGCCCTGCAGGTAGCCGGCTGCGCCGGCAGCGAGTGCTCCGAGCAGTTTGCTCATGTCGTTTCTCCGCGCGCCTCGCGTTCGAGAGGCATGTCCTCGTAGCCGTAGCGCAGCCACTGCCAGAGGTAGGTGAGGTAGAACCGCGCGACTCCCATCCGCGCCATCTGGTCGGCGTGGATGCGCTCGTGCGCGATGAGGGCGTGGTCGTTCATGCGCTCGCGGAGGATGTAGATCCCCCACGGCAGGATGACGCCACCGAAGCCGGTGCGGCGAAGGGCAAAGGCGACGACGTGACGGGCCTGCTTCACGATCACTGCGGCAACCCCCCTTGCTGTGCCATCAACAGCTGCTGCTGTTGCGCGAGCAGCGCGGCCTGCTCCATCTTCGCCTCGACCTCGTCGACCGTCGGGACCGCGTCGTCGACGTTCATGTTCAGATCCTTGGCCTGCTCGCGCAGCACCGCGGTGCGATGCGGCAGGTCGATGATCTGCGCGTCGATCGGGTTTGCCGTGGAGTTCAGGAACTCCTGACGGCGCATCCGGACCTGATCCTTCATCAGAGTCGCGACAACACCGGTCGGCACGATGCGCGCGTCGCCCTTGATCGAGTTGTCGGACGACGTGTAGAGGAGGTGCTCCTGAATGCGGACGATCATCTCGGAGACGCCGCGGTCGAGCGAGAGGATCGCCTGCTTGATGCCCTTCGCCGCGTTCTCCATCAGCATCGCGAGGCCCGATGACGTGCGCCCCGCGCCCGAGACCTGCGAGGAGCCGTAGATGTAGTTCGGAATCCCAGTGACTTCGTCGGCGAGCTTCAGGAAGAACTGGAAGACGCTCATCAGCTCGGCCGCCTTCATGTCGGGCTGATGCCAGTTGATGGCGCGCTGCCCGCCCCCGGTGCGGTCCGAGGTGAACTGCCAGATCTTCCACGGGTACTGCTCGGTGATGTCCGAGCCGGGCGGGATGCGGTCGGTGTAGACCTCGACCTGCGGGCCGCTAGCGATGCCCATGTTGTTCTGCAGGGCCCGCGCAGCGGCATTGCACATCGTCTGGACGTCGCGCATCAGCTCGGGCAGCGCCTTGCCGCAGAACGCCCCCGGGACGCTGCTGAAGCTGCGCTTGCTGAAGGGGCGCTTCTTCAGCGGGTGCGGGTTCAGTACGCAGCGCACGGTGTAGTTCCCCACCAGCCACGCGTTGACCTCGTACTCGCGATACAGCTCAACGTCGGCCATGCCCCACTCGCGGAGCATCTCGCCCGAGACCGAGCCCCAGAAGCTCAGGACCTCGATCGAGTCCGACGCCCAGACAGAGTGCGAGGACTTCCCCTCCAGCTCGGCGCGCTCGGTGTCGCCGTTGACGTGGAAGCGGAACCCCGACTGCCCGTAGTTGTCGAGCGCCTTCTCCAGCTCGGAGTCGTTGTAGCCCTTCGCCCCCATGCACGCCGACAGCAGCGCGCGATTCATCCGCATGCGGCGGATGAAGTAGCCGTCCTGCGGCGACGTCGCATTCGGCGACCAGAAGGCGTCGAAGGGACTGAAGCGCTCCGCGGTCTCGACGATCTTCTCCTCGACCAGCGGCTTGAAGTTGCGGCCCCACTTCAGGACCGGCTTGCGCCGCAGGATCGGGCCTTCCCAGATCGCGAAGGGGTACGTGCAGAAGTCCGTGATGATCTCGGAGTATGTGTCCTCCCAGCCGCACTCGGCGAGGATATCGTCGATCTTGTCCTGCATGCGATCGGCAGCTTCGCTTGCGGCCTCCCTCATGCGCTCAACGACCTCGTGGAAGACCTCCTCCATCCGCAGCTCGATCACCGCCTCGTCCGGCGCCATGCCGGCGTCGGCGAGCTGCAGGGCCTCGACTATCACCGTATTCATGATCCCCTCGGAGACTTCCGGGGGCAGGTCAGCGATCGGCGAGGGCGCGACGGCGTAGGTCCTGTCCATCGCGGACAGCAGCACGTCGCGGATCCAGCTCTCGGCCGCACGGCACTTCGTGTCGGTCAGGAGCATGTAGATGTCGGAGCCGCCCTGCTCGCGGATCTCGGCGGCCTTCTTCGGGTCGTAGATGCCGGCACGCTGGCGGGCGCACTGCAGAAGTCGTTCGGTGACCCCCGAGGAGTCCCGGTGCGTCTGCGCCTCGTGGAAGCAGGCGCTGATGTAGCCGCTGAGCCGAAGGGTAATCTCGACCGGAAGTTCGGTCTGGCTCATGTCCAGCCTCCTGCGGACCTTTTCTTCACGGGCCTCGCACGGACGGAGCTGGTGTCACCGCGCAGACGCATGCAGCCGTACTGCAGCGCATCGTGCGGGTGCGAGTGCTTGTCCTTCAATGGCCGATCCTTGTAGCGGGCCTGCCCCGAGACCTTGAGGCGCTCGTAGCGGTAGCCCCCGTTGAACCCTTTCCGCAGGGTGTTGCAATGCGGAGAGAGGAGAAACCCCGGCTCACCACCGGCAGCCCTCTGCAGGAAGAAGGCGACCGCCTCGCGCCTCGCGACGAACTCGTTCGTGTAGGCCGGCTCGCAGGTCAGGCCGAGCCCGAGCAGCTCCTCGTAGCAGGTCTTCTCGTCGGTCTGCGCCCTCTGCACCCCGGCCGGGTCGCCCACCGCCTCGATCCGATTGAGGCTGTAGCGCTCCAGCATGAGCGGGCGCACAGCCTGCAGGTAGAACTGCCGGATCCCCATCCCGTCCGAGGACAGCTCATCGAGCACGAGGACCTGCCCCTTCGGGCTCATCTGCAGGAAGGTCGCGGCCGGGGTGAGGCCGAAGTCGAACGACAGGACAACCGGCAGCCCCGGGAGCGGGTGCAAGATCTCCCGGGCGACGTGGAACTGGTCCCTCCACTCCGGATAGACGGGCTTGCCGTCCATCGTGGTCCCGTACTCCCCGCACAGCATCACGCGGATGCGGGACAGCTCCTTGCCCGGCACCTGATTCAGGTAGTAGTCGTAGCCCCCGGGGAGGTTCGAGACGTTCTCCGCCTTCGGGTTCGGCAGGAACTGCCCGTACTTCGGGCTCTCCTCGTCCTTGTCCTCCATGAGGCCGCCGGGCTGGCGGAAGATCTTGAACCCCCTCGGGCGCTCGATCTCGAACTTCGTGTACCACCAGCTGTCGTCGTCCGGCGGGTTCGTGTCGAGGATGATCCCCGTCCACGTCGGGCCGCCCCTCTTCTTCGCCGGGAAGCGCCCGATGCGCTCGTTCAGCGTGTCGAGGACGGCCCACTCCATCTCGCCCGCCTCGTTCATCCACGCCCCAGTCAGCTCCAACGACTTGAGCTTGCCGACGTCTTCCGGGCGATCCATCGCCATGAAAAGGACCTCGATCTCCAGCTTCGTCCCGTCGCCGATGTCGTCGATCTTGATCGTCGAGGTGATCGGGCTGTCCCACTTCATCGTGCAGATCGGCCCAAACCAGTCGACCCACGTCTTGATCGTCGTGCTCTTCAGCTCCGGGAAGGTGTTGCGCAGGACCGCCCAGCGCGTGCTGCGGACCCCGTTGTAGGGCTCCTGCTCCAGCGCGCGGCTGAGGATCTCCAGACAGCACGCCGAGGACTTACCGGAGCCAACCGGGCCCAGAAGGCCGCGGATGCGACTGTGGTCCGCGTGGAAGGCCGCGGCGACCGGGCCGGGCGGGAGGTACTGGACGATGCTCAACGGTGGACGTCGTCCATGCAGTCGAGCCTTCCTTGGCGGGGCTCGTTATTTTTTCGGGGGGAGAAGGCATGCCCCGGGGTTGCAGGGCCGTGGTCCACGTGGGGGTACAGCTCGGCCCAGCGCTTCGGGCTGTAGGCGGCCGACGAGGCGAGCAGCGCCAGCAGGAACCACCAGCCGCTCGCCCCCAGCACGAACACGGCGTAGCCCGTGCCCCCGAGGACGAGGGTCTCGTAGGCGAGGATGTAGACGAGGTAGCTCAGGGCGCGCATCGGGGCTCCACTGTCAGGAAACCCCGGGGAAAGCTGACAGTCCGGGGTGGGCTCCCGGGCGGAGGGCCGGGGAGAGAGGGTGCGGTGGCTCCCGTGCGGGGCCCTGTCGACCGAGAGTGCGTAGGGGTGTGTATGGGACCCAACCCCCCGGGGGTCGAGGGGCCGTGGTCCGCATAGGGGGTGACTCGGCGCGGGGTCACTGGTCGCCCTCGCGGGGCGCCGCGTCGGCCTCCGGGACAGGAAGACCGGATACCTGATCCGGCGCTTGTCCCTTTCCAGTCAAGGGCTTAGCGTCGACGTCGACTACTTCCGCGGACAGCTGTGACTGCGGCTGTCGTTGGATACCCAGCTGGAAGGTGACCTGCCCGGTCTGTTTGACCTCGATCCGATCCCCGTACAACGTAGGCCGCATGCGGGCTGCGACCCATTTCCGGGTCTCGATCCGCAGCTTCTGCCACTCGACATGGGCCTTGTCGATGTTTCCCCAGTTGTCCGGGGTGGGCTGATCGTCGGCGATGTCAAGGATCTCCTCGACGAGGGCGTCGGCGCGCTCCTGCCGCGCCTGCGCGTACTGGGCGGCCAACACCGCCCCCTCCACCACCACCTCCCCATTGTCCCGGGGGCCTGTCGTGATCCACTCCCAGATCGCATCCGTGCCCGGCATGTCCGGGTCACTGCAGACCTTGCGCATCGATCGCCCTCCCGAGATCCGCCGCAGGAACTCCTTCCACAGCTCCGGCGTGTAGATGCTCGGACGGCCCGGGCGCCTCTTCGTCCGCTCCAGCCACTCCCGGTTGCTCTCCTCGATCTCCTTCGTGATCTCTGCCTGTGCTGCCCGGTACTTCGCCCTCTTCGCCGCCTTGTCCTCCCTTGCGGGCTTTGCGGCCGCCTTGGGGGCGCTGCGGGCCTTGGCCGGGCTCTGTGCGGCCTTGGTGGGCTTCTGGGGCTTCGGTGGCTTCTGTGCGGCTGTCACGGCTGTTCCCCCCACAGGAACCCGATCGTCCGCTTCGGGGGCTGCAGGCTCTTGCCTGTCACCTCCTCGGCGACCTTGCGGACCTGCTCCTCGGGGGCCTCTTCGGGCGCATCGGCGCTGATGGCGTATGCGGTCCCCAGCATGAACAGCGGCGCCTCTTCGCCCATCACCACCGCCCCCACAGGGCCGGGATCGTTCCCCTGCGGCCCGGCGTGGCTCTGCGGCCGACTGGGCGGGCTAGGCCCTCCTCGCTCAGGGCGCTCAGGGCGCGGCTGACGGCGGCGCGGTCGAGCCCGGTGGCGCTGCAGATCTCGGCCTGCGTGACCGGCTGTGCCAGCTGTGACAGGACAGCGGCCCGGTGGCGATCGGCGGCTGTCAGCGGACCCACTGCCAACGGACCCACTGCGGCTGCGGCGGCGGGCTGCTGAGGCGTCGCTCCAGATCCTCGGCCCTGCGAGTCAGGACCGCGACTGTCCGCTCCAGCTGCTCGATCCGCGCCAACAGGCGCTCGACGGCCTCCTCCGGCTCCCTCGTCATCCTCGGCTCCCTTGGCTGTCACAGCTGTGACTGGATTCGGACAGCTGAGGCTGCCCAGCTGGTACGCCCATTCCGCGATCCAGTCCCTTGCGGCCTGCCGGGCCTCCTCGGTCGGGAGGGCCGCGGCGGCGCTGAGCAGGGCCTCGTGGGTCGTCACTGCAGCGGCGCCCCGGTGCGAGAGACGGCCTCCGCGGCCTCGACGGCGGCGAAGGCCTCCTCCTCGGTGAGGCCGCCCATGATCAGCAGAAGGGAGCCGTCCTCGGCAACGGCGAGGAAGGCGCTCCCCGGGGTCGGCGTCACCAGCTGCAGCGCGGCCTGCATCTCCTCGGAGACCTCCTCATCGTCGATACCTTCCAGCACTCGGGCGCCCCTCCGGGGTTGTCAAGATCGTCCCAACAACTGTTGTTATTTTACCGAAAGGCTACGTTTTCCCCAGCAAAGACGTTGCTGTGACACCCCACAGCTGTGCGAAAAGCTACACGAATGGCTTGACAAGCATACCTTCAGGTATCACAGTGGAGGCTCTGGCTTCGGCCAGACGGCAACGGCCCCGACAGTGCCGGCCTCCGGAGAAGCCCGGCGAGGACGGGATCAATGGGGTGGTCTGGGGTGGCGCCCGGGCTAGAGCGGCGGGAGAGAGAGTCCCGCCCCGGTCGTCTCTCACGAGACGGCTTTCGAAGCGGTCTGCAGCGCGGACCGCCCCGACAGCAACCCACCGGAAAGTGCAATGAGCAAGGCCAAATCCTTTCCCCCCGAGCTGATCTTTCTGATGGCGGTCGTCTGGGGCATGGCAGCCGCCTTCGCCGCGGTCCTCGGAGGATGGGCATGAGGAGCCACGTCCTCGATCAATACCTTTCGGTTCACTTCTGGACACTTCCAATGCCCGAAACGTTGACTCTCGTCCTCGTTGCCTACGCAACGGGATTCTTTTCCGCAATCGTCCTCCTGAGGGGGTGAGAATGGTCTCGTTCGAACAGCTCGACGCCCTACCGAAATCGCGCCTCGTCGACATCGTCCGCGCGCTGGGCATGTCGGCCGGGGATTACGCCCGCACGCCGAAGGCGGCCTTCATCGGCCTGATCCTCTCGAAAGACCCGGCCGCGGTCGAGCAGGCGATGTCCGCCGCTCCGGTGGCGACGGCGCCAGCTGTGCCTGCTGTGGCGCCACAGCTGCTGTCGCCGGTCGCCGTGGCGAGGCCGGCGAAGATCGTCGCCCGCAAGCCAGCGTCCGAAGTCTTCGGGATCCGCGGCAAGGCCCTGCAGGGGATCGAGGTCGACGTCTGGGACGACGAGACGGCCCCGGAGGTCGACGAGTCCTACCGGCTCAATCCCGGGCAGCTGCGGTCCTTCCTCACGGCCCTGAACCGCGATCGCCCGGCGTGGTGCTACGGCCCGGCCGGGACCGGGAAGACCGAGTTCGTCAAGAACGTCGCCGCCCGCCTCGGTCGCGCCTTCATCCGCGTGCAGTTCGACGCGGGGATTGAGGCCTACCACGTGATCGGTGGCGAGCGCGTGCGCGGCGGCTCCACGGTCTGGCAAGACGGCATCGTGCTACAGGCGATGCGGCGCCCCGGCGCGATCGTGCTGCTCGACGAGGTCGGCTTCGCGCGCTCCGAGTACACCTCCTCCCTGCACGCCGTGCTGGAGCCCTCCGGGTCGGTAACGATCGCCGAGACCGGCGAGAAGGTCGTCAAGGCCCCGGGCGTCTACTTCTGCGCGGCGGACAACAGCAACGGCCGCGGCGACTACAGCGGCGCCTACGTCGGCGTGCGCGAGATCAACGTCGCCTTCTGCTCGCGCTTCGGGCGCTTCATCGAGTTCGGGTACCCGACCCGGTCCGAGGAAGTGCAGATCGTGATGCTGCGCTCCGGGGTCTCGAAGCCGGTCGCGAAGCTGGCGGTCGAATTCATCGCGCTGTGCCGCCAGAAAGCGAAAGCCGCCGAGATCGAGATCGCGCCGACGCTACGCGAAGCCTTCTACCTCGCCGAGGCTCTGCAGGATGGGGTCGCGCCGAAGGACGCCCTCGCCGAGACGATCGTCAATCGCGCCGCCTCT